>JAKFCN010000046.1:0-45383 GCA_036676625.1 Lysobacter sp.
GCCGATGCTTCGTACAGGCCAATAAGGGAGGCCTTTGCTGCCTTCTTCATGGCGTTCATTTTTGCGTTCTGTCATGCCACCGTCTTGGGCTTGCCAACCGCATTAGCTCTGGTGCACAAGCGTGCATTCCGTCCCTTTCCCATGTTGCTAGCCGGAGCTTGCGTGGGCCTGTTTCCCACATCCGTCCTTTTCTTCCCATACAACAATTCCGGCTGGCTCATCTACCTTCGACTGGCGTCATCAGCCGCTAGTCTTGGCGCGCTCGGCGGACTTGCGTTCTACTTCACCCATCACGCAATGAGCCCTAAAAGTTCATTCGAGCGTTAGCTCTCTTATCGAGATTCCACATGATTCGATACATCTTCGCCATCGCTCTCGCCTTCTGCAGCCTTACGGCTTCTGCTGATGAGCCGTTGCTCGAGGAGCTACCTCCAGATCAAGAAGCTGCCGCATTAAGGGCAGCCGAAACTACCGGTCTGGCCATCTACCGGCACGATCAGGCTGCTGCTGTGGCGACCGACGCAGTCTTTAAGCTTCGTCGGTTCAAGAAGGACAAGCGCATTAATGGATGGATCACGGAAGAGCAGCCGGACCAGATTGTTGTCACCTTCATTGATCAAACGCCTGCCGCACTGTATCGGGTTGCCGTTTCAAAGGGCGGAGTTGCCAGCCCCGTAACGGCACTGGAAGCACCAGTCGCGCTTACTCCCTATGAGGCGGGCGCTGCTGCTGCTCGCGCAGTCGCCCTGGCATCCAAATTCCAACCCTGCTCTGAGAACTACAACTCCGTGGTGCTGCCCTCCTCTAATGCAAGCTGGGTGGTTTACCTAATCCCCGGAACAACCAAGAACAATGTCGTCCCAATAGGCGGCACGTATCGCATAGACGTTAGTGGCTCCAACATAGTCTCGCAGCGTGGGTTCACTCGCACCTGTATTGCCTTGCAAACTGGCCCGAGGGCGGTCGGTCTCATGATTACCCACTTGCTGGACTCGATTCCCACGGAAGCACATGTGTTCTGGAGTCTCTGGGCCAAGAAGCCTATTTACGTCGCCACCCCACCAAATGGAACCGTCTGGGTCGTTGATGGCAACAAGATCGAGCTAGTTGAGCGTAAGGCGGCAGAAGGCTGACAATTCATTCAAGCCGGCGCCGCTTCGCGGTGCGGATCAGTTCAGGCGTTGGGCCGCACAAGGAGATCCCGTTGAGCGACTTCGAGTACTTTTTTTCCTTCTTCGGGTTGCTGCTCGGCCTCACGGTGACGGAGGTGGCGAGCAAGTTCGCGGACGCAATCGAGAGCCGCAAGACGCGCCCACTCGGACTCCTTACGCCACTTCTCGCTTGCTTCGTCTTACTGGACATCACCAGCTTCTGGCTCTGGATTTGGTCAGCCCGCGACGTCATCGCAATACAGTGGAGCACCGTGTTCGTGGCGCTCGTTATCGCCATCACATATTATCTATGCGCCGCACTCACATTCCCGCGTTCAAGCGTTGTGCGCACCCTTGACGAGCACTATTGGGCATACAAACGATACATCGTCTCCGGCATATTGCTGGTGAACCTGGTACTTGTGGGCGGCGCTCTTTTCCAGGAGCTTCCGCAACCGGACGACTTCTGGTTTTTTGCGTGGCAGATACTCTATTACGCGCCCCTGACAGTGCTGTGCCTTAGCCGTCGCCGAACACTGGACATTGCCATGTTGTCGCTTGCAATCTTCGTTTACGCGCTGAACTACTCATCCATTCTCCCTGACTCGCAATGGGCAAGCAGCATCGGTATCAATGGCACGGCCAGCCTTGAATAGGCCTCTCGTGTAGTGCGGCTAACAGGCCTCTCAAGAACCATGGTTGCCGTGGTCATCAATCGAACTTGACCAGATCCTTGAAGATCAGCCGACCCCAGCTTTTCCCGCGCGTCTGCACAAGCAGTCCACCTTCGGAAAGCCCGCCGAGCTGGATCGGCGCGAAACCGAGATTTTCCGCAAGCGCACCAATCTCCGCTGCGGCGCCGTCATCGTCGCTCGCCAGGAACACGACTCTCCTGCCACCATGTACGGCCGGATCCCGTTCAAGGACGGCAGCGACCAGATGGTTGAAGCCCCTGACCAGTCTTGCACCAGTGAAGGCCTGCGCGACGACCCTGGAAGAAGACGGTCCTCCCAGTTCCTCGGGGGACACGCCGTAGGTATTGGTCACATCGACGATGGTCTTTCCCTCCCAGGTGGGCAGCGCCTTCGCGACGTCCGGGTGCGATTCGAAACGGACAGCCAGAAAGATGACGTCCGCCTTGACGGCTTCCGCCAGTGTCGTGGGAACGATCCCGGGTCCGATCGCGGCCGCATCGGCTGCAAAGCTTTCCGGGTCGCGCGTGGTGGCAACGGATACTTCGATGCCCTTGCGGGCAAACGCCTGGGCAAGCGCGTGGCCGATCTCGCCTAAGCCGATGATTGCGTAGCTCATGGGTGTTCTCCTTGGAATGGCGCGACGTGGCGCGTCAGAGTTGCCAGGCCGATGCCGGTAGCGCCGCCGGTGATCACGGCGGTCCTTCCATTCAGCCTGGTCATGTCACGGATCCTTCGTGGGGGTTGCACGAATATCCGCTCTTGGTTACCTTATAACAAGTATGCACCTTTTGGTAAGTATCAACATGACGACGCTCCCTCAAATCTGCGGTACCGGTTTTTCCTGCGGGCTCGACGCCACGCTCCACATCATTTCGGGCAAGTGGAAACCGCTGATCCTGTTTTTCCTGCGCGACGGCACGAAGCGCTACGGCGAACTCAAGCGCGTGATCGGGGGTGTCAGCGACAAGGTGCTGATCCAGCAACTGAAGGATCTGGAAGCCCACCACGTGCTGGCGCGGACCGACTACAAGGAGGTGCCGCCGCGCGTGGACTACGCGCTGACCCCGCTCGGACGCAGCCTGGCCGACGCGCTCGTCCCGCTGTGCACCTGGGGAGCGGAGAACATGGCGGAAGTGGCAAGCACAAGCACTGTCGCCAGGCGCGGCGCTGCCCTAGCGGGATACAAGCCGCCCGCCCCGGCATGACCATCCCGCTTCTCACAGTGAGCGAGGCGAGTTCCTGCTGCTTGCCTTGGCTACTTGCTATTGCAACGATCTTTACCGGGAGGCGTCCGGTCGGGGGTGCCCGTGGTCCGGGTCGCGGATTTGCCATGAGCGGGCCCACGGGAGGAAAGACATGAAGCGCGTAACGGGAATCGGCGGAATTTTCTTCAAGTCGAATGATCCGGGAGTTCTCGGCGCCTGGTACCGGGATCACCTTGGACTGGACGTGACCGACTGGGGCGGTGCCATTTTCAACTGGGGCGGTCCCGGAAGCGAGAAAGGCATGACCATCTGGAGCGCGTTCAAGAGCGACACGACCTACCTGGAGCCTGGAACCGCCAGTTTCATGGTCAATTTCCGGGTCGACGACCTGCACGCGCTTCTCGTCGCGCTCAGGAGCGAAGGCTGCAGCGTAATGGACAGCACGGAAGAGTCGGAGCAAGGCAAATTCGGCTGGGTCATCGACCCCGAAGGCAACAAGGTCGAGCTCTGGGAACCGCCCGCCGGACAGTGATGTCGGACCGGACCATGCGCTTCCCCGCCCTGTTCGCATTCTGGCAGTACGATTGGAGCATCCATCGGTTCTATGCGGGGCTCGCCTTGGAGGCTGCAATGCCGGACCTAGTGCTGCAATCCACCATGACCTGCCCCCATTGCGGCTTTTCAAAAGCCGAGACAATGCCGACCGATGCGTGCCAGTGGTTTTACGAATGCGACGCCTGCCACGAACTTCTCGAGCCGCTGCCGGGCGATTGCTGCGTTTACTGTTCATACGGCACCATGAAGTGTCCGCCAATGCAGCAGGGCAGCTCGTGCTGCAGCACGGGCGAGGCATGACACGCCGAAGCCGTTTCGCGCCGGGAGGATTCCGATGGCGATACATCTCGATCACCTCATCGTTCCATCCCACGACAGGGCCGGTTCGGCGAAGCTTCTTGCCGGACTCCTGGGCGTCCCGTGGTCGACGGAGAGTGGCGTCGGTCCGTTCTCTCCCGTCTACGTCGACGAGGGACTGACGCTCGACTTCGACGAGGCGGACGGGCCGTTTCCGATCGGCCACTTCGCGTTTCGTGTCGGGCCCGACGCATTCGATGCCATCCTCGACCGGATCAAGGCGGCCGGGATCAGTTACCGCAGCACGCCGCACGGCCCGGTGGACATGCAGGTCAATACGCAACATGGCGGCAGCATCCTCTACTGGAACGAACCGGAGGGCCACGTGTGGGAAATCCTGACGGTGAGCTATGCTCGCCAGGCCAAGCCATGACCATTTCGCTGAAGCGGGCCTATGAACCACCGGCGGCATCCGACGGAACGCGGATCCTGATCGACCGGTTGTGGCCGCGCGGGGTCACGAAGGCCAAGGCCGGGATCGATCTCTGGCTGAAGGACGTGGCGCCATCCACGGAACTGCGCAAGTGGTTCGGGCACGATCCGGAAAAGTGGCCCGGGTTCCAGGAGAAGTATCGCGCCGAGCTCAAGGGCAGCCCGGCATTGGCGGAACTCCGGAAGCTGTCCCGCCAGGGGCATGTCACCCTGGTCTATTCGGCCAGGGACGAATTGCACAACGATGCGGTGGTGCTGAAGAAGATCCTCGGCCGTTCCGCCTGAGCCTCAGGGCAATACCCGCGCGATCAGCGGCTCCAGCGCCAGCCCGGTGGACAAAGTGCCGTAGGCGAGGCCGCGCGCTTGCCCGTCGCCAAGACGGCTGTCGCAGAACGCCGCGGCCATCGGGCTGCCCGCGCGCAGCAGCACGGCGCCCTGCAGCAACAGCGCGAGGCGCTCGACCAGGCGCCGCGCTCCGGCTTCGCCGGGCGGCGCGCCGATGGCCTTGCGCGCATCCGCGAAGGCGCGATCGAAGCCCGGATGCTTCCCCGCGGCAGCCTCGAGTTCCTGCAGCACTGCCGCAACGGCCTCGGGCTCGCGCGCCAGGGCCCGCAGCACGTCCAGGCACTGGATGTTGCCGCTGCCTTCCCAGATCGAGTTGAGCGGCGCCTGGCGGTACAGCCGCGGCAGCACCGACTCCTCGATGTAGCCGTTGCCGCCGAGGCATTCCTGGGCTTCGTTGACGAACGCCGGGGCGCGCTTGCAGATCCAGTACTTGCCGATGGCGGTGGCGATGCGCGCGAACGCGGCTTCGCCCCGATTTCCATCGGCGTCGACCGCGCGCGCCACCCGCATCGACAGCGCCAGCGCGGCCTCGGCCTCGAGCGCGAGGTCGGCCAGCACGTTGCGCATCAGCGGCTGCTCGACCAGGCGCTTGCCGAAGGCGACGCGGTGGCGGCAGTAGTGCAGCGCCTGCGCAAGCGCCATGCGCATCAGCCCCGACGAGCCGAGCATGCAGTCCAGCCGGGTGAGCATCACCATCCCGAGGATGGTGGGGATGCCGCGGCCTTCGTCGCCGACGCGCCAGGCCAGGGCGTCGTCGAACTCGACCTCGGAGGAAGCGTTCGACCAGTCGCCGAGCTTGTCCTTGAGCCGCAGCAGGCGGAAGGCGTTGCGGCTGCCGTCGTCGCGCATGCGCGGCATCAGGAAGCAGGTGAGACCACCGGGCGCCTGCGCCAGCACCAGGAAGCCGTCCGACATCGGCGCCGAGAAGAACCACTTGTGGCCTTTCAGCGCGTAAGCCGCGCCCGCATCCTGCCCCGCCAGCGGCGTGGCGATGGTGATGTTGCTGCGCACGTCGCTGCCGCCCTGCTTCTCGGTCATGCCCATGCCGAGGGTGACGCCGGCCTTGGCGGCGATCGGCAGTTCGCGCGGGTCGTAGTGCGGGGCGGCAGCCTTGTCGGCCCATTCGCGCAACGCGGGTTCGCGGCGCAGCACCGGGACCGCGGCGTGGGTCATGGTCAGCGGGCAGCTGCTGCCGGGCTCGGCCTGGTAGTGCAGGTAGCTGAGCGCGGCGCGGGCGACGTGGGCGCCCGGCTGCGGCTGGTGCCAGGACAGGCCGGCGACGCCGTGCTCGATCGCCGCCTGCATCACCGCGTGGTAGGCGGGGTGGAACTCGACCCGGTCGATGCGCTCGCCGGAACGGTCGAACCGGCGCAGCCGCGGGCGGTCGCGGTGGGCGTCGAAGGCGAGACGGTACAGGCTATCGCCGGCCAGCGCGCCGTAGCCGGCGATGCGCGGAGCGAAGGCATCGGCACCTTCGCGCGCGACTGCGTCGCGCAGGGCGACGTCGTCCTGCCACAGGTCGCGCGGGGCGAACTCGGGGGGCTGGTTGTGGGGCATCGCTGGCTCCCTGGACGGTGGCCCCGATTGTGCACCCGCCATAAAAAAGGCCCCGCGGTGCGGGGCCTCGCAATCGTCATCGATGCCCGCTCAGGCGACGGGCTCTACGCCGGCGGCTTGCGCGCCCTTGGGACCCTGCGTGACCTCGTAGCTGACACGCTGGCCTTCCTGCAGGCTGCGGAAGCCCTTGGAAGCGATGGCCGAATAGTGCACGAACACATCGGCGCTGCCGTCCTCGGGGGCGATGAAGCCGAAACCCTTGGCGTCGTTGAACCATTTCACGGTGCCGTACTGCATAGCGCTGCTGACCTCGTCTGGATGGTGAGCGTGCGCTGGCGCGTGGGGCGACCGGGCGCACGGCGCCGAGTATGCAAAAGCCGCCGGGCGGCTGGCAATCATCCCGCCAGCAGGGCACCGAGGATGCGCGAGACGCTACCCGTGGCGGCCGTCACATTTGCGAGCACTTCGTCGAGGGTGATCGTCTCGTCCGGGTCGGGGCCGGCGCCGGCCGCCCAGTTGGCGACGATGGCGAGGCAGGCGTAGTCCAGCCCGAGCTCGCGCGCGAGCCCGGCCTCCGGCATGCCGGTCATGCCGACCAGGTCGCAGCCGTCCCGGCGCATGCGTGCGATCTCGGCCCTGGTCTCCAGCCGCGGGCCCTGGGTGGCGCCGTAGCAGCCGCCGTCGACCAGGGCCACGCCGGCGCGTTGCGCGGCCGCCAGCAGCTCGACGCGCAGCGCGGGTGTGTAGGGATCGCCGAAGTCCACGTGCAGCACCTCGCTGCCCGGCTCCTCGCACAGGGTGGCGATGCGGCCCCAGGTGTAGTCGATCAGCTGGTCGGGGCAGCCGAGCACGCCCGGGCCGTACTGCGCGGCGATGCCGCCGACGGTGTTGAGAGCGAGCACCCGGCGCGCGCCGGCCTGCTGCAGCGCGGCGAGGTTGGCGCGGTAGTTGATGCGGTGCGGCGGCACGCCGTGGCCTTCGCCGTGGCGGGCGAGGAAGCCGACCCGGCGCCCGCCCAGGGTGCCGATGCGGATCGGGCCGGAGGGCGCGCCGTAGCGGGTCAGTGGCTCCGCCGTCTCGACGTCGGCAAGCTCGGCCAGCGCATAGACGCCGGTGCCGCCGATGATGGCGAGGTCGAGGTTGCCTTCCGGGGCGCGGGTCATGGCAGTGCGTAGATGGCGGGCAGGTTGCGGCCCTGCTCGTGGTAGTCCATGCCGTAGCCGAACACGTAGCGGTCGGGCACGTCGAGGCCGGCGTAGTCGGCGCACAGGCCGGCGACGCAGCGGTCGTGGCGCTTGACCACCATCGCGGCGATGCGCACGTCGCGCGCGCCCTGGGCGTCGCACCAGGTGCGCACGCCGGCGAGGGTGTGGCCTTCGTCGACGATGTCGTCGACCAGCAGCACGCGGCGACCGCGCAGCGGGGTGGCGGGGCGGTGCTTCCACGCCAGCTCGCCGCCGGAGATGGCGCCGCGGTACCGGGTGGCGTGCAGGTAATCGAATTCCAGGTCGAGACCGAGCGCGCCGATTTCCAGTGCAAGCTGCGCGGCGAACGGCAGGGCGCCGTGCATCACGGTGAGGAACACGGGACGGGTACCGTCGGCGTAATCCGCGACGACGCGCGCGGCCATGTCCGCGATGGCGGCCTCGATCGTGGCGCGGTCGTGGACGACCTCGGCGGTGGCCAGCGCGGTGGCGAGATCGGGCACGGTGGCGTCGTTCATGCCAAGCCTCCTTCGAGGCGCGAACGGGTGGCGCCGTAGCGGGCGTCGGCAAGCAGGCCGTCCCAGCCCATCGGACCGCGGCCGATCAGGCCGATCAGCGCGGCGGTGTTCAACGCCCTGCCCTGCACGGCGGCCAGCGATTCGGGCACGAGTTCCGGATGACAGACCAGCACCACGTCGCAACCGGCATCCAGGTGCGCGTCGATGCGCGCCTGGATCCCGCCGGCGGAGAATGCGGCGGCCATGCCGATGTCGTCGGAAAAGACCACCCCGCGGAACCCCATCTCGCGACGCAGGATGTCGCCGATCCAGCGCTTCGAATAACCGGCCGGATCGGGATCGACCTGCGGGTAGACCACGTGCGCCATCATCACCGCGTCGGCCCTGGCATCGATGCCGGCGGCGAAGGGAACCAGGTCGAGCTTGCGGATCTCGTCGAGCGGACGGTCGTCCACGGCGTCGTCGACATGCGTGTCTTCCAGCACCGAACCGTGGCCGGGGAAGTGCTTGAGGGTGGCCGCCATGCCGGCATCGTGCATGCCGCGCACGTAGGCGCGGGTGAACTCGGCGACCACTTCCGGATCGGCGGAGAACGCGCGGTCGCCGATGGCGCGGTTGCCGCGGCCGAGGTCGACCACCGGCGCGAAGCTGAGGTCGACGCCGCTGGCGCGCACTTCGCTGGCCATCAGCCAGGCGTGCTGGCGCGCGAGTTCGAGCGCGGCGGCGGGATCGGATGCATACGCGCGGCCGAAGCCTTCCAGCGACGGCAGCGCGCTGTAGCCGTCGCGGAAGCGCTGCACGCGGCCGCCTTCCTGGTCGACGCAGACGAGCTGCGGCCGCGGCGCGGCTTCGCGGATCGCCTGCGACAGTTCCGCCACCTGCGCCTTCGAGGCGAAGTTGCGGGCGAACAGGATCACGCCGGCGCAGGCGTCGTGCTGCAGCCAGTCGCGCTCCCGGGGGGTGAGTTGGTGTCCTTGGACGCCGATTACGAGCATTCGAATTGTCCTTATCGCGGCTTGCGCCGCTCCCACGAGGAGGGAAAAGGGTCAGGGGGTGAAGAGGGCGATGGATTCTACGTGGGCGGTGTGCGGGAACATGTCCATGACGCCGGCGGCCTGCAACTTCCAGCCGCGCTCCTTGACCAGGTAACCGGCGTCGCGCGCCAGCGAGCCGGGGTGGCAGCTGACGTAGACGATGCGCTGCAGGCCCTTCAGCGGCAACTGCTTCAGCACCACGTCGGCGCCGGAGCGCGGCGGGTCGAGCAGGACGCGATCGAAGCCTTCGCGCATCCAGGTGTGGCTGCGCAGGTCCTGGGCGAGGTCGGCGGCATGGAACCGGGCATTGGCCAGGCCGTTGTGCGCGGCGTTGTCGCGCGCGCGCTGCACCAGGCCGGAATCGCCTTCCACGCCCACCGCTTCGCGCACCGTGCGCGCCAGCGGCAGGGTGAAGTTGCCGAGACCGCAGAACAGGTCGAGGACGCGATCGCCCGATTGCGGCTCGAGCAGTTCGATCGCCAGTGCGATCATCTTCTGGTTGAGACCTGCGTTGACCTGGATGAAGTCGAGCGGACGGAACTGCAGCTCCACGTCCCACGCGGGCAAGCGGAATGCGAGCTTCGGTTCGGCCGGCCACAGCGGATGCACCGAGTCGATGCCGCCTGGTTGCAGGAAGATCGCGAACCCGTGCTGCTGCGCGAATCCGACCAGTGCGGCGCGATCGACCTCGCCCAGCGGCTGCAGGTGGCGGAATACCAGCGCGACGCCGCTGAAGTCCGGCGCCGGATCGCCGGCGATGAACTCGATCTGCGGGATGTCGCGGCGGGCGTCGAGGCCGTCGACCAGCGTCGCCAGCGCATCGACCCTGAAGCCGATCTGCGGGATCACCGTGTGGCACACCGAGAGGTCGGCGACGAAGCGCGGGTCCTGTTCGCGAAAGCCGACCAGGGTCTTGTCCTTCTTCTCGACCCGGCGCACCGAGAAGCGGCCCTTGCGGCGGTAGCCCCAGGCGGCGTCGACCAGCGGCGGCAGCACGCGCCCCGGGGTGACGTGGCCGATGCGTTCCAGGTTCTCCAGCAGCACCCGTTGCTTGGCGTGGATCTGCCTGTCCTCGGCCAGGTGCTGCAGGGCGCAGCCGCCGCAGGTGCCGAAATGCGGACAGCGCGGCTCGACCCGGTCGGGCGAGGCGAGCAGGACTTCGAGGGTCTTCGCTTCGTCGAAGCTGCGCTGGCGGGCGGTCTGCTGCACGCGCACGCGCTCGCCGGGCAGCGCGCCGGCGACGAACACGGCCTTGCCGGGACTGGCATGACCCTCCGGCCGGCGGGCGACGCCGCGGCCGTCATGGCTGAGGTCGAGGATCTCGAGCTCGAAGGGGGTCTGGTCGATGCGGGCCATCAGGTGGAATCCGCCCGCTGCGCGGGCTGTGAAGTCGGCGGCTTCGCCGCCTGTAAACGGTCAAGTGTAACGGGTTGCGAACGGGCACCCTTTACAGGCCGCGCAGCGGCCGGCTTGACCATTTGCAAGCGGCGAAGCCGCTGGATTCACCCTACTTCTGGCGCCAGGCGCCGCCGTCCTGGTACCACCAGCCGCTGCGGGCGCTGGCGATCCACTGGCGGGCGAACACGCTGCGGATCTGCGACTCCCATTCGGGATGGCCGTTGGCGACCGCGACTTCGCGGTACACGGCCTTGCGGTCGCGGTTGTCGTCGGCGACCGCCTGGTTGATCGCGACGCGATCCTTGAGCGCGAGCTTGCCGGCGTCGCGGAGCACGACCAGGCCGTCGCTGGTGAAGCCGAGCGCGCCGGAATCGAAGCCTGCGCGCAGGCTCGCGTCGAAGCGCGCTTCCATCCGTGCCTGGATCGCCTGGATCGCGGGGGTCCTGATGGTGATGTCAGGCGCGCCCTGGGCGTAGGCCGGCGCGATGCCGATCAGCATCAGCGGGTCGAAGCGCCGCGCGGGCGTGGCATCCGCCATGCCGCCGCCGTCGTTGCCGTCCTGCTTCGGCGCAGGCGGCGCTTCGTCGCCGATCACTTTCTCGACGAACTCCCTGGCGGCTTCCTTGGCTTCGGCGGCGGGGAAGTAGACGTTGATGGTCACGCAGGCGGTGAGCACCACCGCGGCGAAGGGCATTCCGATCCAGCGATTCATCCTCGTCTCCTCGACGGCAGCATGCGGAAGATCATGACACGACTCATTGCACGACCGGCTTGACCTCGCCCTTGCTGGCCGCCGCGAGGCGTTCCAGCAAGGTGGGCCAGTCGACCAGGCGGTTGTAGCCGACCACGGTCAGGCGCGGCAGGCCGGCACCTTCGACGATGGTAAAGCCAGGCTCTGAACGGGCGTTGTCTGGACCGGGGCCGGCCGCGGGAGCAGCATGCAGGCCGCCCATCTCGCAGACCTCGTTCGCCAGCCGGCAGGAGATGCCGATGCGGCGGTAGCCGAAGTCGTCGAACAGGCCGATCAGCCGGCCCTGCAGGCTGCCCACGAAGGAAGCGTCGCCGACGCTGGAGATGTTCTGCACCGCGCGCTGGCTGATGCGCTGGCGCACGCGTTCGCGGCGTGCGGCGTCCAGGTCGGTGTGCAGTTCGGCGTCGAACGCGGTCGCGCCCCAGTCGACCAGCCGCAGGCCCCCGATGCGGCCGTCGAGCTTGCCGCTGATGCTGCCGAAATCGAACACGCCGGTGAGCGCGAGCATGTCGATGTCGTCGAGCGCCAGGTCGGCGCTGAGCGACGGTGCGACCCCGAACGGGCGTTCCAGCGACAGCGCCGACACCTGCACGGTGCCGCCGAACACCTGCATGGTGAGGCCGCCGTCGAAGTCGAGCCGCTCGTCCTGGTAGCGCGCGGTGGGAATGCGGCCGCTGAGCTGGCCCCGGAACGCCGGCCAGCCGAGCGATTGCGCGAGCCTGCCGATGTCGAGCCTGTCCAGTGCCAGCCCGAACCGCATGCGCATGCCCTCGCCAGCCGCCGGTGGCCGCAGCACCAGGTCCTCGAAGCGCAGGCTGCCGCCCAAGGCCTGTACTTCGACCGCCTCGCGCAGGCGCAGCTCGCCATTGCCGCTTCGCAGCGGCACGGTCGCGGCGGCGAAGTCCAGCCCGTACAACTGGCCGCCGCGCCAGCGCAGCGTGCTCTGCACCGGTTCGCCGGAGGAAAAGCGCGGTGCGCCCTCCAGCCCTTCGAAGCGGAAGCGGCCCTTGCCGTCGGCGAGGGTGATGTCGTGCAGGTCGGCGCCGGCCTGTTGCAGGCGGCCGTCGGCGATCCGCAGCTGCAGGTCGAGCGCGCCGCGCATCTCGAGGTCGGACAGGCTGGCGAGGCCGAGCCAGCCGGACAGGTAGCGGTCGCGCAGCGGCGCGATGTCGTTGCTGTGCAGGCGCACGTCGAGCGCGCGCAAGTCGGCATCGGCATCGAACGCGGCGCTGCCGTCGGCCACCAGCGCATCGCCGTCGCGCCATGCGAACGCGGGGAACTCCCAGCCGCCCTCGCCCGCCTTGCGGCCTTGCAGGCGGAGCTGCACCGGCGTCGCGGGCAACGAGACATAGGCATTGCCGGCGAGGAACTCGCCGCCCTGCAGGTTGCCGTCCAATGCGAGCGTGGAGAGTTCCGGCGTGGTGCGATAGTCGATCGCGAAGCGGCCGCCGAGACCTTGCGCGGCGATGCTGGCATCGGGCGTGTCGAAGCCGGCGCCGGAAACCGCAAGCGTGCCGGCGACCTGCAGTGGCTGCGCGGTCGGCGCATGTACCTTCAACCCGCCATCGAGGGTCCCGCCTTGCAGCTTGGCCTCGGGCCAGGCTTGCGCCAGCAACGCCCGGGCCCACGCCAGCGGTACCCGGGCGAGGTCGATCCGGGTGTCGTCCGGCGTGGCGGCGCGGCGCTGCAGGCGCAACGCGGCGCGGCCTCGCGACAGCGAGGCGTCGGTGCTTGCATCGTCCAGCGCCACTGCCAGCCGCAGCGGCTCGCCGTCGCCGCTGCGCAGCGGGCCATCGCAGCGCCAGGTGCCGTTGTCGCCGCGCTGCAGCGGGCATTGCCAGCGCAGGTCGCGGTAGCGGTAACCCAGGTCGGGCGCTTCCACCCGGCCGGCCTGCAACGACAGTTCGCCCTGGTCCGCGCCGGGCACCCAGGCCAGGCGCACGCGCACGTCGTGCAGGGTGGCGACCGCGGTGGTGATGCGCGCGATGCGGGCCTGGGCGACGCGCGGCGGATCCGCCGCGTGAGCGTCGGTAGCACCCAGGCAGGCCGGCACCAGCAACAGGATTAGCATCGGCCGCAGCATGGACGAGAGCATACCGACCACGGATGGCCGGACGATGAAATCGCGCGAACCGCGCATCCTGCTGGTGGAAGACGACCCGGTCAGCCGCAGCTTCCTGGCGTTCGCGCTGGCGGCGCTGCCCGCCGGCGTGGATGCGGCTGCGAGCGCCGCGGAAGCCCTGCGCCGTGCGGAAGGCGGCATCGGCCACGACCTGTGGCTGGTCGATGCGCACCTGCCGGATGCCGACGGCGCCGCCCTGCTCGCGCGGCTGCGCACGCGGGCACCATGGGTGCCGGCGATCGCGCATACCGCGGCGGACGATGCCGAAGCCGCAAAGGCGCTGCACGCGTCGGGCTTCGCCGAAGTGCTGCGCAAGCCGATCGCCGCGCGCGGGCTGCGGGCCGCGGTGCGGCGCGTGCTTCGGCACGCGGCCGGGATCGCCGAGCCACGGTCGCACTGGGACGACACGGTGGCGATGGCCGCGCTGCACAACGACGGCGGGCACGTCGGCGCGCTGCGCATGCTGTTCCTGGGCGAGCTCCCCGGGCAACGCGACGCCATCGTCGCGGCGTTGGCCAGCGGCGATCGTGAATCCGCCGCCGCGGTGCTGCACCGGTTGCGCGCCAGTTGCGGTTTCGTCGGTGCGGTGCGGCTGGAAGCGGCGGTCTGCGCGTTGCAACGCGAGCCGGCATCCGCGGGCGCGTTGCAGGGCTTCATCCGGGCCGTCGATTCGCTGCTGGCGTAGGTGCCACGCGGGCGAGGTCGCCGATCAGGTCCCAGGACTTCAGCGCGCGGCCGCCGAGGTGGTGCAGCAGCACCGGGCGCAGGGCGCGGCGCAGGCTCGCCAGATCTTCGGCACCGGGCGCGTCGGCGTCCGCGGCCAGCGCCAGCAGCGCGCGACCGGTGGCGGCGGCGCTGCGATCGTCGTGGCCGCGGTCCCTGAGCAGGCGCCGCGGGCCGTGCTCGGGATCGAGCCGGTAACGCGCCGCCGGATCGATCGCGGCACCGTCGCCATCGCTGACGAAGTCCATGCCGAAGCCGATCGCATCCAGCAGGTCGCGCTCGAACCGGCGCAGGGTCCAGGCCAGCGGGTCGGCGCCGGCCAGGCGCGCGCGCATGCGTCCGTAGGCATCGAACAGCTCGGGTTGCGGATCGCCGCGCAACGCCAGCCGCAGCACCAGCTCGTTGACGTAGAAGACCGCGAGCGTGGCTTCGCCTCCGGGCATTGGCGCAGCGTCGAGCGCCTCGGCGGCGCGCAGCTGCGCGAGTTCGCCGCGCTGCACGGCATCGATGCGGATGTACTGCAGCGGTTGCAGCGCGGCGCGCAACACCTGGCGCTTGGGTCCCTGCACGCCGCGCGCAAGCAATCCCATGCGGCCGTAACTGGCGCTCAGCGCTTCGACCAGCAGGCTGGTTTCGCGCCAGAGGCGGGTGTGGAGGACGAAGACGGGTTCGTTGGTGATGCGCACGACGGTCAGCCGAGCATGGCCCGGCCCTACTCGTGGTAGCCGAGGGTGCGCAGGGCGGCTTCGTCGTCGGACCAGCCGGCGCGCACGCGCACCCAGGTCTCGAGGAACACCTTGGTGCCGAACAGGCGTTCCATGCCTTCGCGCGCGCGGCTGCCGATCTCGCGCAGGCGCACGCCGCCCTTGCCGATCACGATCGCCTTCTGGCCGTCGCGCTCGACCCAGATCACCGCGCCGATGCGCAACAGCGTGCCGTGGCGCGCGGGCTCCTCGGTAAAGCTTTCGATCTCGACCGTGGTCGCATACGGCAGCTCGGCCCCGAGCTGGCGCATCAGTTGCTCGCGCACCAGTTCGCCGGCGAGGAAGCGCTGGCTCTTGTCGGTGATCTCGTCCTCGCCGTACAGCGGCGGCTGCTCGGGGAGCAACGCCAGCAGCGTGTCGACCAGCGGCTCCAGCCCCTGGCGCTTGAGCGCCGACACCGGATGCACCGCGGCGAATTCGCGGCCTTCGTTGGCCTTGGCCAGGAACGGCAGCAGCGCGGCCTTGTCCTTGATCTTGTCGACCTGGTTGACTGCGAGCACCACCGGCACGCCGGCTTCGCGCAACGCGTCGTAGGCCAGCGCGTCCTCGTCGTCCCAGCGGCCGGCCTCGATCACCAGCACGGCGGCATCGACGCCTTCCAGCGCGCCGCGCGCGGCGCGGTTCATCCAGCGGTGCATCGCCGACGCCGAAGTCTTGCCCTGGTCGCGGTGGATGCCGGGCGTGTCGACCAGCAGCAATTGCCCGTTCGGAAAGGTGGCGATGCCGAGCAGGCGATGGCGGGTGGTCTGCGGCCGGTTGGAGACGATGCTGACCTTGGCGCCGACCAGGGCGTTGACCAGGGTCGACTTGCCGACGTTGGGGCGGCCGATGACGGCGACGTGGCCGGCGTGGTGGGGGGAGTCGGTGGTCATGGGAGCATTGTACGGGGCTGCCCCGCAGGAGGCCGTGCAAGGGGTGGCAACGATGTGAGTCGGGGCAAAGCGCCGCGTATTCCGCAGGCTCCATACGCAACGCTTCGCCCCCTGACCCATCACTGGCCCTTGCCTTGCCGCAGGCGCCGGCAGGAACCAGCTCCCGACCTCGCAGCCAAGTAAGAGCTGTCGGAACACGCTCGAACGCCACATGGTGAACACCATGCTGCATTCGAGCGTTGGCTTAGGACCACCGCGACTCCTCGAGGTCGTGAGCTGGTTCCGGCCGACGCTTCGGGAGGGAGCCGCCGGCGCCAGGGTCAGGGGCCAGGCATCGCCGCCGCAGGGGGAAAAATCTCCATCGGCAGGAATGGCAGCAACTCGGAGAAGGTTTCGCGACGCCAGTCCCGAAGCCCTTCATCCCGATCGGCTCGTCCACCAACAACGCAAGTCACGCACTGGCGCCGAAGCCATTGAGCAGGCGGGACCCTTTTCCCCCTGCGGCGGCGATGCCTGGTCACGACTCAAGCGTCCGAACCCGGCTCACGCCGGCGGCTCGCTACGGAAGCTGGGCGAGGATGTGTTCGGCGGCGCGCTGCTCGGCGGCACGGCGCGAGGTGCCGGTGCCTTCGCCGGAGAGTGGTGGTTGTTCCAGCACGCAGCCGACGCGGAAGGTCTTGTCGTGCTCGTCGCCGCTCTCGCCGAGCAACTCGTACACCGGTCGCGGCAGCTGCCGCGCCTGCAGCCACTCCTGCAGCCGGGTCTTGGCGTCCTTGCCGACCTGGTGCAGCGGCGGCAATGCCTCGAGCAGCGGCTCGAACCAGGGCAGCAGCATGTCGCGGCAGGCATCGAAGCCGGCGTCGAGGTAGCAGGCCGCGATCACCGCCTCCACCGCGTCGGCGAGGATCGAATCGCGGCGGTGGCCGCCGGACTTCATCTCGCCGGGGCCGAGCGTCAACCGCTCGCCCACGTCCAGGCTGCGCGCGATGGTCGCCAGGGTGGATTCGCGCACCAGCTCGGCGCGGGCGCGGGTCATCGCGCCTTCATCGGCCTTGGGCCAGCGCAGGTACAGCTGTTCGGCGACGATCAGGTTGAGCAGCGCGTCGCCGAGGAACTCGAGGCGCTCGTTGTGCGGGCTGCCGGCGCTGCGATGGCTGAACGCCTGCCGCAGCAGCGCCGGGTCGGCGAAGCGGTGGTTGCCGAACGCGTCGCCGGCCTTGTGGTTGCCGGCATGGCTGCGGCCAGGGGTCAATCCACGCCCTTGTTGGTGAGCGCCTCGGAGGTCGAGAACTTGCCCACCACGTCGAGGTTGGCCAGCAACGGCTTGCGCACCTCGTAATCCACGCTCATCAGCCAGCCGCCGTCGGTGCGCTCGATCCTGACGTTGGCCGGCTTCACGTTCTCCGCGTAGCTGATGTACAGGCGGCGGAAGAACAGGTCCTGGATCTTGGCCGGGTCGCGGTTGGCGATGCCCGGTTCCTGCTGCAGGCCCTTGAGCGCCTGCTTGACCGCGTAGTACTCGGAATACATCGGGATCAGTTTCATGCCGACGTAGGCGAACAGGCCTATGACGCCGAGGACGATGATGAAGCCGATCAGGGTCATGCCGCCTTGCGTGCGTTTCATGGTCTCTCCCCTTTACTGGATCTTCTTGCCGAGCCGGCCGAAGTCGACGCCGCCGGCGCTGCCGTCCCAGTGCATCCAGACCAGGAAGGCCTTGCCGCGCAGGTTGGCCTCGGGCAGGAAATGCATGTCTTCCGGCCAGAAACGGCTGTCCTCGCTATTATCACGATTGTCGCCCATGACGAAATAGTAGCCCGGCGGCACGGTCCATTCGCCCTCGCCCTGGACGAAGAACGGCTGGTCGTCGCGTTCCAGCAACTGGTGCGGGCGCCCGGGCAGCTGTTCGACCAGCAGGCGCGCGCCGGTGGCCTCGGCACCGCGGCCCTTGCCGACATAGCGGCCCAGCGAGCGGTAGGACAGCGGCTGCCCGTTCAGGTACACGGTGTCGTTGCGATAGCCCACGGTGTCGCCGGGCAGGCCGACCACGCGCTTGATCCAGTCCTGGTCCGGGTATTGCGGCGGATGGAACACCACCACGTCGCCGCGCTCGGGTTCGCCGATCGACACCACCTTGTGGTTGTTGATCGGCAGCCGCAGGCCGTAGGCGAACTTGTTGACCAGGATGAAGTCGCCGACCAGCAGGGTCGGCATCATCGAGCTGGACGGGATCCGGAACGGTTCGGCGACGAAGCTGCGCAGGCACAGCACCGCGGCCAGTACCGGGAAGAACGCGCGCGAGTAGTCGATGACGATCGGCTCGTGCACGTCCAGCAGGCCGGCGCGCTGCTCGCGACGCTTGCGCAACCAGAGCTTGTCGAGCAACCAGACCAGGCCGGTGAACAGGGTGAGCCCGACGAGGGCGATTTCGAACCAGCGCATCAGGAATCCTTGCTTGTCGTGAGGACGGCGAGGAAGGCTTCCTGCGGGATCTCGACGCGGCCGACCTGTTTCATCCGCTTCTTGCCTTCCTTCTGTTTCTCCAGCAGCTTCTTCTTGCGGCTGGCGTCGCCACCGTAGCACTTGGCCAGCACGTTCTTGCGCAGCGCCTTGACCGTGGAGCGGGCAATGACCTGCGAGCCGATCGCGGCCTGGATGGCGACGTCGAACATCTGCCGCGGGATCAGTTCGCGCATCTTCTCGACCAGGTCGCGGCCGCGGCGGTCGGCGTGGGCGCGGTGCACGACCAGCGACAGGGCGTCGACGCGGTCGCCGTTGATCAGCGTGTCCACGCGCACGAACGGGCCGGCCTCGAAGCGCAGGAAGTGGTAATCCAGCGAAGCGTAGCCGCGCGACACCGACTTCAGGCGGTCGAAGAAGTCCAGCACGACTTCGGCCATCGGCAACTCGTAGCTGATCTGGACCTGGCTGCCCAGGTACTGGATGCCGATCTGGCTGCCGCGCTTTTCCTCGCACAGGGTGATGACGTTGCCGACGTAATCCGGCGGGGTGAGGATGTTGGCGCGGATGATCGGCTCGCGGATCTCCTCGACCAGGTTGGCCTGCGGCAGCTTGGCCGGGTTGTCCAGCGGCAGGATCGTGCCGTCGGTCTTCAGCACTTCGTAGATGACGGTCGGCGCGGTGCTGATCAGGTTGAGGTCGTACTCGCGCTCGAGCCGCTCCTGCACGATCTCCATGTGCAGCATGCCGAGGAAGCCGCAGCGGAAGCCGAAGCCCATCGCCTCGGAACTCTCCGGTTCGAAACGCATCGCGGCGTCGTTGAGGCGCAGCTTCTCGAGCGCTTCGCGCAGGTCCGGGTAGTCGTCGGCATCGACCGGGAACAGGCCGGCGAACACGCGCGGCTGCATCTCCTGGAAGCCGGGCAGCGGGTGCGGTGCGGGCTTGCTGGCCAGGGTCAGGGTGTCGCCGACCGGCGCCCCGTGCACGTCCTTGATGCTGGCGGTGATCCAGCCCACCTCTCCGCCCGCCAGCTTGTCCATCACCTTGCGCTTGGGGGTGAACACGCCGACGTTCTCGACCTCGTGGGCGCGGCCGGTCGACATCACCAGCAGCTTGTCGCCCTTGCGGATCTCGCCCTGCATGATCCGCACCAGGCTGACCACGCCGAGGTAGTTGTCGAACCAGGAATCGATGATCAGGGCCTGCAGCCGATCGGTGTCGCGCGGCTTCGGCGGCGGGATGCGGGCGATGATCGCTTCGAGCACGGCATCGACGTTGAACCCTGTTTTCGCGCTGATCGCGACGGCGTCCTCGGCATCGATGCCGATCACCGCCTCGATCTCGGCCTTGACCTTCTCGATGTCGGCGGTGGGCAGGTCGATCTTGTTGAGCACCGGCACCACTTCCAGGCCCTGCTCGACCGCGGTGTAGCAGTTGGCGACCGACTGCGCCTCGACGCCCTGCGCGGCGTCGACCACCAGCAGCGCGCCTTCGCAGGCGGCCAGCGAGCGGCTGACTTCGTAGCTGAAGTCGACGTGTCCGGGGGTGTCGATGAAGTTGAGCTGGTACACCTGCCCATCCCTGGCCGTGTAGGGCAGCGACACCGACTGCGCCTTGATGGTGATGCCGCGCTCGCGCTCGATCGGATTGGTGTCGAGCACCTGCGATTCCATCTCGCGCGCGGTCAGGCCGCCGCACAGCTGGATGATGCGGTCGGCCAGCGTCGACTTGCCGTGGTCGACGTGGGCGATGATCGAAAAGTTGCGAATGTTCCGCATTGGTCCGGGGGGGCTGGCGCCCGAGGGTCGGGCCAAACACGGCATTATCGCATGCGAGGATCAATCCTTATCTGGTGCCGCCTTGCCCGGGGACACCGCCACGAACTGGACGTTGCCGCCGCGGTTCAGCAGCAGCATCACGGTTTCTCCCGGCTTGACGTCGCGCAGCGCGCGGTCGAGCTCGGCCGGGGTGGCGACCGCAGTGCGACCGACCCGCAGCACCACGTCACCCGGGCGCAGGCCCGCACGGCGCGCAGCGTCGCCCTCGACCCGGGCGAGGCCGACGCCCTGCCCGGCCTCCAGCCCGAGCTCGCGGCGTTCGCCCGCGTCCAGCGCCTCGCCGACCAGGCCGAGCGGATTGGCGGGCTTGTAGGCCGGCGTCGCCGGGGCCGCGCCGGGCGCAGTGGAAGCGTCGTCCCGGTTGCCCGCCAGCAGGCTGTCGTCCAGCGGCGCGAGCACCACGTCCATGTCGCGCAGCTTGCCCTCGCGCAGCACGCCGAGGGTCACCCGGGTGCCGGGCGCCATCGCGCCGATGATCGGCGGCAGGTCGCTGGACTGCGCGATCGCGCGGCCATCGACGCTGCGGATCACGTCGCCGGGCTGCAACCCCGCCCTGGCGCCGGGAGCGCCGGCGGTGACGTCGCGCACCAGCGCGCCGCGGCTGTCGGGCAGGCCCATGGCCCTGGCGAAATCGCTGGTCATCGCCTGCAGGCCGACGCCGATCATCCCGTACTGGACCTTGCCGGTGGCCTTGATCTGCTTGACCGCGTTCATCGCCAGGTCGATCGGGATGGCGAAGCTGACGCCCATGTAGCCGCCGGAATTGCTGAAGATCTGCGAGTTGATCCCGACCACTTCGCCACGGGTGTTGAGCAACGGGCCGCCGGAGTTGCCGCGGTTGATGGCGACGTCGGTCTGGATGAAGGGCACGTATTGCTGTTCCGCACCGGCGGCGCGGCCGACCGCGCTGACGATGCCGGCGGTGACCGAATGGTCGAGGCCGAACGGCGAGCCGATCGCGACCACCCATTGCCCCGGTTGCAATGCCTTCGAGTCGCCCAGGCGCAGCACCGGCAGCCCGCTGGCGTCGATCTTGAGCAGGGCGATGTCGGACTTCTCGTCGCTGCCGACGACCTTGGCCTGGAATTCGCGGGTATCGGACAGCTTCACCGTGACCTTGTCGGCGCCATCGACCACGTGGTGGTTGGTCAGCACGTAGCCGTCGGCCGAGACGATGAAACCGCTGCCCAGCGAGGTGCCGCGGCGCTCGCGCGGATCCGGCATCCCCCGGAACGGCACGCCCGGCATGTCCGGACCGAAAAAGCGGCGGAAGATCTCCGGGATCTGGTCTTCGTCGGGCAGGCCGCCGCTCCGATCAGCGACTTCGCGGCTGCTGCCGTCGGTGACGGCCTCGATATTGACCACCGCCGGCCCGACCTGGGCCACCAGGCGGGTGAAGTCCGGCAGGCCCTGCACGAGCTGCGGTGCGGGCGCGGCGGCGGTCACCGACTGCGCGGTGGCCTGCGGCAGCACCACTGCGGTGGTGACGGCAGCGGAAACGACGGCGACCAGCGCCAGCGCGCCCACGCCCATGCGCAATGGATGCGCGCGGAGCGGATTGTTCATCGGCGGATTACCTTGGAGAGGGAATGCTTGAGGACGGCAGGCTTGTGGACGGCAGGCCCTTGGACGGCAGGGCTTCCTGCTGCAGCGCTGCCGGGCGCGGCCGGAACGGATGCGCGGGTTCGACCGCGGCAGGCTGCAGGGTGCCGTAGCCGACATTGAAGGCGGCGCCCGCGTTCGGCAGCAGCGCGCGCGGCCACGGGCGCGGCGTGGCCGGGGTCGCCTCCGGCGCGAACGGATTGACGGTTTCGATGGCAGGCGCCGGCACCGGTGCCGCGGAGGCCACGGCCAATCGAGGCTGCGCGGCGTCTTCGAGTGTGCGCGATGCGCGGGTGACCGCGGCACGCTGCGCCTGGCTGCGCGTGGAGGCGCGGCGCGCAGCGGTGCGACGCGGGACTTCGGCCACCGCCACCGTCGCGACGGCAAGCTGCGCGGCGGCATCCGGCGCCTGCGGGCTCACCGGTGCCTGGCGCACGGGCGCGGCGCTCGCGATCTCGACCTGGGCCGCGGTATCGGCCGGCAACGCCTCGGGCG
Organism: Lysobacter sp.; assembly: GCA_036676625.1. GTDB lineage: Bacteria > Pseudomonadota > Gammaproteobacteria > Xanthomonadales > Xanthomonadaceae > Cognatiluteimonas. The sequence continues at coordinate 22,080 of JAKFCN010000046.1, forward strand.
GCTGCCGGGCCACGAACAGCGCGAACACCGCCACCGAAGCCGCCAGCGCGGCGCCGGAACCCCAGCCCCAGCGCGATCGGTGGCTGGTTGCCTGGGGCTTGCGTACCGCCTCGTCGGCGAGCGCGGTGGCGACCCGTCCGGCGAATCCTGCCGGCGCGGCGGCCGTGGCCTGGCCACGCAGGATGTCGCCCGCCATCTGCCAGCGCGAGACGCAGCCGGCGAGTTCCTCGTCGTGCTGCAGCCGGCGCTCCAGGAAGCGCGCCTCGTCCAGCGCCAGCTCGCCGTCGAACAACGCCGACAGCTGCAGCCGGGTGTGGTCGAGGACCTTGTCGTGGGTGGGTTTGCCGGAAGTCATCGTGTCGCTCGCTCCGAACGGTCTTCGGTATCCATGAGGGGCCGCAGCTCCAGGTCGATCGCCTCGCGGGCGCGGAAGATGCGCGAACGCACCGTACCGATCGGACAATCCATCTGTTTTGCGATCTCCTCGTAGCTCAGGCCGTCGACCTCGCGCAGCGTGATCGCCACGCGCAGCTCCTCCGGCAAGGCTTCGACCGCGCGCATCACCGTTTGTTCCATCTGCTGGCGCATCAGTTCCCGCTCGGGGGTGTCGTTGTCGCGCAGGCGGATGCCGGAATCGAACTGTTCGGCATCGGCGACGTCGATGTCGCCGGTGGGCGGGCGGCGGCGGCTGGCGACCAGGTGGTTCTTGGCAGTGTTCACGGCGATCCTGTGCAACCAGGTATAGAACTGCGCGTCCCCGCGGAAGCTGCCCAGCGCGCGGTATGCGCGCAGGAAAGTCTCCTGGGCCACGTCCTGGCACTCGCTCCAGTCGGAGACGTAACGCGAGATCAGCGCGACGATCCGGTGCTGGTACTTGCGCACCAGCAGGTCGAATGCCGCGCTTTCACCGCGCTGGAAGCGCGCCACCAGCTCGTGGTCCAACTGCTGGGACAACTCAACCTCGGCCATGGGACCCCGTCGTGGTGGGAAAAGTTCCCCCTTGGGGGACGTTATTGGGGCGGCATTGACGGCAATCAAATGCGACCGGGATGATACTGGGCTCCCAGACCGCACCGGACGACCCACCATGCCCATGATCGCAGGCTTCGCCGGGCTGCGCTTCCGCCACTGGCAGGTGGAGGCGCGCGCCGACGGCGTGGTGCTGGTGACCATCGACCGCGAAGGCCAGGCGGTGAACGCGCTGTCGCAGGACATGCTGATCGAGCTGGGCGACCTGCTGGAGCGGCTGGCGATCGATCCGCCGCGCGGCGTGGTGTTCCGCTCGGGCAAGGCGTCCGGCTTCGTGGCCGGCGCGGACGTGAAGGAATTCCAGGAATTCGATGCGCGCGGCACGGTCAAGGACGCGCTGTTCCGCGGCCAGCAGGCGCTGCAGAAACTCGCCGAGCTGCCCTGCCCCACGGTGGCCGCGATCCACGGCTACTGCATGGGCGGCGGCACCGAGCTGGCGCTTGCATGCCGCTACCGGGTGGCCTCGAACGACGGATCCACCCGGATCGGCCTGCCGGAAGTGAAGCTGGGCATCTATCCGGGCTGGGGCGGCAGCGTGCGCCTGCCGCGGCTGGTCGGCGCACCGGCGGCGATGGACATGATGTTGACCGGGCGTGCGCTGTCGGCGAAGAACGCGCACGCGATCGGGCTGGTGGACCGGGTGGTCGAGCCGTCCGCACTGGTGGATGCGGCCGCGGTGGTGGCGCTCAAGGGTGCGGCGCGGCCGTTCAGGCAGCGCCTGCTGGGCTGGGTCAGCAATACCTGGCCGGCACGGCAGCTGCTCGCACCGATGCTGGTGAAGCAGGTCGCGGGCAAGGCGCCGAAGGCGCACTACCCCGCGCCGTATGCCCTGATCGAGACCTGGCGCCGCAGCGGCGGCGGCATCCAGGCCTTGCTCGGCGCCGAGCGCAAGGCGGTAGTGACGCTGGCCGGCACGTCGACCGCGCGCAACCTGATCCGGGTGTTCTTCCTGCAGGAACGGCTGAAGGGCCAGGGCGGGAAGGACTCCGGCATTACCCGCGTGCATGTCGTCGGCGCCGGCGTGATGGGCGGCGACATCGCCGCGTGGTCGGCCTGGAAGGGTTTCGAGGTGACACTGTCGGACCGCGAACAGCGCTTCATCGACGGCGCACTGCAGCGCGCGCAGGCGCTGTTCGCGAAGAAGGTGAAGGACGAGGCCAAGCGGCCGGCGGTCGCGGCGCGGTTGCAGGGCGACCTCGCCGGCGACGGCGCCGCCGATGCCGACCTGGTGATCGAGGCGATCATCGAGCAGGCCGAGGCCAAGCGCGAACTGTACGCCGCGGTCGAACCGCGGATGAAACCGGGCGCGCTGCTGACGACCAACACCTCGTCGATCCCGCTCACCGATTTGCGCGGTCACATCCAGCGCCCGGCGCAGTTCGCCGGCCTGCACTACTTCAACCCGGTCGCGCTGATGCCGCTGGTGGAGATCATCCGCCACGATGCGATGGCGGCGGAGACCCAACAGCGGCTGGCCGCGTTCTGCAAGGCGCTGGACAAGCTGCCGGTGCCGGTGGCGGGCACGCCGGGATTCCTGGTCAACCGGGTGTTGTTCCCGTACATGCTCGAGGCCGCGACGGCGTTCGCCGAGGGCATCCCCGGTGCGGCGATCGACAGGGCGGCGAAGAAGTTCGGCATGCCGATGGGCCCGATCGAACTGATCGACACCGTCGGCCTCGACGTCGCCGCCGGCGTGGCGAAGGAACTGGCGCCGTTCCTCGGGCTGGAAGTCCCGGCCGCGCTGTCGGCGCCGCCGGACGCCGGCAGGCGCGGCAAGAAGGACGGCCAGGGCCTGTACAAGTGGGTCGACGGCAAGCCGGTGAAGCCGCAATTGCCGAAGGATTACGTGGCCCCCGCCGACCTCGAGGATCGTTTGATCCTGCCGTTGCTGAACGAAGCGGTGGCCGCCCTGCACGATGGCGTGGTCGACGATGCCGACCTGCTCGATGCGGGCGTGATCTTCGGCACCGGATTCGCGCCGTTCCGCGGCGGCCCGATCCAGTACGTGCGCGAGACCGGCGTGCAGGTGTTGCTGGCGAAGCTGCAGGACCTGCGCGCGCGCCACGGCGAACGCTTCGCGCCGCGACCGGGCTGGGGCTCGTTGTGAAGAGGATGTAGAGCCCGGCTTCACCTGCACCATGCGAGCATCCCTGCATGGCAGCCCGCAACCGCCTTCCCCCCTGGCACGAAATGATCCGCATCGCGGATGGACGCGAACTGCTCATCCGTCCGATCCGTCCCGATGACGCGGGCCCGCTGCGCGCCGGTTTCGCGCTGCTGGAACCGGATTCGCTGCAGCAGCGCTTCGTGCGCGAGCTTGCGCTCACGGAGGATGGCCTTTCGCTGGAGGCGGCGGAGCGCCTGACGCATCCGGATCCGCGCCGCGAGTTCGTGATCGTCGCCAGCGAGCCGTTGCCGGTGGGCGAAGCGCTGGTCGGCGCGATCGCGAGGGCAGCCGTGGTCGACGACAGCCGCCAGGGCGAATTCGCGATCCTGGTCGGGCGTTTCCTCGCCGGCATGGGCCTGGGCAGGCACCTGATGCGGCGGCTGGTGCGCTGGGCGCGCGGCAAGAAACTCGATTGCCTGTACGGCGACATCGACCAGGACAACCAGCCGATGCTGGCGCTGGCGCAGTCGCTGGGCTTCCGCACCGAGCTTTCCACGACTTCCGGCTACGTGCGCGTGGTGCTTGATCTAAAATAAGCGGTTCATGACCGTTCCCTTCCCCGTTCCGCCGCTGCCCAGGGCCGGCCAGCAGCGCGCGTACTGGCGCGCGCCGGGATCCGCTTCGGCACTGGCGTGGGCGATCGCGCGCGCGGCCGAAGCGCATGCCGGCCCGCTGCTGGCGATCGCGCGCGACAACCAGGCTGCGCACCAGCTCGAATCCGACCTGCGCACGCTGCTCGGCGACGGCGCATCGCTTCCGGTGGTTCCGTTCCCGGATTGGGAAACGCTGCCCTACGATCAGTTCAGTCCGCACCCGGAGATCGTCAGCCAGCGCCTGGCCGCGCTGCACCGGCTGCCCGCCCTGAAGCGCGGCGTGGTGATCGTGCCGGTGCAGACCCTGCTGCAGCGGCTGCCGCCGCTGCGTTACGTCGTCGGCAACACTTTCGACGTGCGCGTGGGCCAGCGCCTGGACCTGGATGCGGAAAAGCGCCGGCTGGAGTCCGCCGGTTACCGCAACGTGCCGCAGGTGCTGGATCCCGGCGATTTCGCGGTGCGCGGCGGCCTGCTCGACGTCTACCCGATGGGCGCGGACGAACCGTACCGGGTGGAACTGTTCGACGACGCGATCGATTCGATCCGCGCGTTCGATCCGGAAACCCAGCGATCGCTCGACAAGGTCGACGCGGTACGGCTGCTGCCGGGCCGCGAAGTGCCGCTGGACGAGGCCGCGACCCAGCGCGCGATGGCCGTGCTGCGCGAGCGCTTCGACATCGACACCCGCCGCAGCGGCCTATTCCAGGACCTGAAGGCCGGTGTCGCGCCGGCCGGCGTGGAGTACTACCTGCCGCTGTTCTTCGACACCACCGCGACCCTGTTCGATTACCTCGGCGACGGCATGCTGGCGGTGCTCGGCGACGGCGCGGCCGATGCGGCGGAACAGTTCCACGCGCAGATCGGCGAACGCTACGAACAGCGCCGGCACGACATCGAACGTCCGCTGCTGCCGCCCGGCGAGCTCTACCTGACGCCCCAGGCCCTGCGCGAACGGCTGAACGCCGGCGTGCGGATCGAGGTCTGCGGCGCGCAGCATGCGCGCCATGCCGAGGCCGAGCCGCTGCATGCGCATACCGCGCCGGACCTGCCGATCGCGGCCAAGGACGCCGAGCCCGCCGCAGCCTTGAAGTCGTTCCTCGGCAGCTATCCCGGCAAGGTCCTGGTCGCCGCCGACTCCCCCGGCCGCCGCGAAGCCCTGCTGGAAGTGCTGCAGTCCGCAGGCCTCGCACCCGACGCGCTCCCGGACTTTGGTGCTTTTCTCCGTTCCCCGTTCCCTGTTCCCCGTTCCCGCTCCTTCGCCGTTGCCGTCGCCCCGCTCGACAACGGCTTCGCCATCGACGACCCGACCTTCGCGGTCCTCACCGAACGCCAGCTGTTCCCCGAGCGTGCGGCGCAGCCGCGGCGGCGCAAGCGCGCCGGGCGCGAGCCGGAAGCGATCATCCGCGACCTCGGCGAACTGTCCGAAGGCGCGCCGATCGTGCACGAGGACCACGGCGTCGGCCGTTATCGCGGACTGGTGACGCTGGAGGCCGGCGGCACGCCCGCCGAATACCTCGAGATCGAATACGCCAAGGGCGACCGCCTGTACGTGCCGGTCGCGCAACTGCACCTGATCAACCGCTACTCCGGCGCCTCGCCGGAAACCGCGCCGCTGCATTCGCTCGGCGGCGAGCAGTGGACCAGGGCCAAGCGCAAGGCCGCCGAGAAGGTGCGCGATGTCGCCGCCGAACTGCTGGAGATCCAGGCCAGGCGCCAGGCGCGCGCCGGGCTGGCGCTGCCGGTGGACCGCGCGATGTACGAGCCGTTCGCGGCCGGCTTCCCGTTCGAGGAAACGCCCGACCAGCACGCCGCGATCGAGGCGGTGATCCGCGACCTCGGCAACAGCCAGCCGATGGACCGGGTGGTGTGCGGCGACGTCGGCTTCGGCAAGACCGAGGTCGCGGTGCGCGCCGCGTTCGTGGCCGCGGCCGCGGGCCGGCAGGTCGCGGTGCTGGTACCGACCACGCTGCTGGCCGAACAGCACTACCGCAATTTCCGCGACCGCTTCGCCGACTGGCCGTTGCGGGTGGAGGTGCTGTCGCGCTTCAAGAGCACCAAGGAGATCAAGGCCGAGCTGGAGAAGCTCGCCGAAGGGAAGATCGACGTCATCGTCGGCACCCACCGGCTGCTGCAGAAGGACGTGCGCTTCAAGGACCTGGGGCTGGTGATCGTCGACGAGGAACAGCGCTTCGGCGTGCGCCAGAAGGAAGCGCTGAAGGCGCTGCGCGCCAACGTGCACCTGCTCACGCTGACCGCGACCCCGATTCCGCGCACGCTCAACATGGCGATGGCCGGGCTGCGCGACCTGTCGATCATCGCCACTCCGCCGGCGCACCGGATGGCGGTGCAGACCTTCGTGGTGCCGTGGGACGGCGCGCAGTTGCGCGAGGCGCACCAGCGCGAGCTGGCGCGCGGCGGCCAGGTGTACTTCCTGCACAACGACGTCGAGTCGATCGGCCGCATGCAGCGCGAGCTGCAGGAACTGGTACCGGAAGCGCGGATCGGCGTCGCCCACGGGCAGATGCCGGAACGCGAGCTGGAACGGGTGATGCTCGACTTCCACAAGCAGCGCACCAACGTGCTGCTGTGCACGACCATCATCGAATCCGGCATCGACATCCCCAACGCCAACACCATCGTCATGAACCGCGCCGACAAGCTCGGGCTTGCGCAGATGCACCAGCTGCGCGGCCGGGTCGGCCGCTCGCACCATCGCGCCTATGCCTACCTGGTGGTGCCGGACAAGCGCAGCATCAGCAGCGACGCGCGCAAGCGGCTGGAAGCGATCGCCTCGATGGACGAACTCGGGGCCGGCTTCACCCTGGCCACCCACGACCTCGAGATCCGCGGCGCCGGCGAGCTGCTGGGCGAGGACCAGAGCGGGCAGATGGCCGAGGTCGGCTTCAGCCTCTACACCGAGTTGCTGGAGCGCGCAGTGCGCAGCATCAAGCGCGGCGAGCTGCCCGACGTCGACGGCACGGCCGTGCACGGCGCCGAGGTCGAGCTGCACGTGCCGGCGCTGATCCCCGACGACTACCTGCCCGACGTGCATGCGCGCCTGACCCTGTACAAGCGGATCAGCTCCGCACGCGACGCGGAGGCGTTGCGCGAACTGCAGGTGGAGATGATCGACCGCTTCGGGCTGCTGCCGGATCCGGCGAAGCACCTGTTCGCGGTCGCCGGGCTGAAGCACGACGCCACCCGTCTCGGCATCCGCAAGCTGGACCTCGGCCCGGCCGGCGGGCGGGTCCAGTTCGAGAGCAAGCCGCACGTCGACCCGATGACCGTGATCCAGCTGATCCAGAAGCAGCCGCGGCACTACGCGATGGACGGTCCCGACAAGCTGCGGCTGAAGCTCGACCTGCCCGACGCGGCCAGCCGCCTGCAGGCCGCGCGCGCCCTGCTCGCGACGCTTTCGCCGTAACCGCGGCGTATCATTGGCACGATGACCACCGCCCCCCTCAGGCGCTGGCCCAACCCGGCGTTGCCGGACTGGGACGGCAGCATTGCCGCTGCGCTCGAGCAGCAGGTCGAACTGTCGCGGCGGGTGACGAAGCGCGACGACTTCGCGACGCCGCTGCGCACGGTCGCCGGCTTCGACGTCGGCTTCGAGGACGACCACGCGGCGGGTGACAGCATGATCGTCCGCGCCGCCGCGGTGCTGCTGGATGCCGACACCCTGGAAGTGCTCGACCGCCGGGTCGCGCGGGTGCCGGCGAGCCTGCCCTATGCGCCCGACCTGCTGGGTTTCCTCGGGCTGCCGGCGCTGTTCGAGGTATTGGGGCAACTGCCGCAGCGGCCGGACCTGGCATTCGTCGACGGCCACGGCATCGCCCATCCGCGCCGGTTCGGCATCGCCGCGCATTTCGGCGTGGCCGCGGACCTGCCGAGCATCGGCGTGTCCAACGAGGTGCTGGTCGGCACCGCCGCCGCCCTGCACGAGATCCGCGGCGCGCACACGCCGCTGCGCGACCACGGCGAGCAGATCGGCTGGCTGCTGCGCAGCCAGGTCGGCGGCCTGCCGCTGGTGGTCTCGCCCGGGCACCGGGTATCGATGACCGCGGCGGCGCAGATGGTGATGCGCTACGTCGACGGCGATCGCCTGCCCTTGCCGACCCGGCTCGCCGACAGCCTCGCCTCGCGGGCCGGCCCCCCATGACCACCATCATCGCGCCACGCGTGCACGACCTCGGCGGTTTCCAGGTACGCCGCGCCGTGCCTTCGTTGCAGGCACGCAGCGTCGGGCCGTTCGTGTTCGTCGACCACATGGGGCCGGCGGTGTTCGAGCCCGGGCGCGGCATCGACGTGCGCCCGCACCCGCACATCGGCCTGGCCACCGTCACCTTCCTGTGGGCCGGCACGATCACCCACCGCGACACCCTGGGCAGCCTGCAGGACATCAACCCGGGCGACGTCAACTGGATGACCGCCGGGCGCGGCATCGCGCATTCGGAGCGCACACCGCTGCAACTGCGCGAAGGCCAGCATCCGCTGCACGGCATGCAGACCTGGGTGGCGCTGCCGCGCACGCACGAGGAAACCGCGCCGGAATTCCACCACCATGCCGCCGCGACCCTGCCGCACGAGCAGCGCGCAGGCGCGCTGCTGCGGGTGATCGCGGGACGCGGCTTCGGCATGGAAGCGCCGGTGCGGGTGTTCGCCGATACCCTGAACGTGGCGATCGACCTGGCGCCCGACGCCGAACTGGCGATCGAGCCCTCGCACCCGCAACGCGCGCTCTACCTGCTCGAAGGCAGCGCGCAGATCGATGGCGCCGACATCCCGCAGCAGCACCTGGTGCTGCTCGACGCCGGCACCCGTCCGGTGCTGCGCGCGCTGACCCCGGTGAAGGCGATGCTGCTGGGTGGCGAGCCGCTGGATGCGCCGCGCCACCTGTGGTGGAACTTCGTGTCCTCATCGAAGGAGCGGATCGAGCAGGCCAAGCTGGACTGGCTCGAGGGCCGCTTCGGCAAGGTCCCCGGCGACGACGAGTTCATTCCCCTGCCCACGTAGAACCGGGCCACGCTCGGCGGCACCGGGATTTGCCGTTGCCGCGCGACGGCGTTATTTTCCGACCTGCGATGTTCGACTCTCGGGGGAGGAAGACATGAACAGGACCATCGCAAGCCTGCTTTTCGCGGGACTGCTGCCTGCGTGCACGGCCGCAGCCCAGGACGCATCGACGCCCGGCCACTGCCCGCAACTGCCCGCCGACGCGGGCCTGGCATGGGAGTCGCGCGCCATGGGCGACGCCGATTTCTGCCGCGCGCTGCGCAGCGACGGCAGCGAGGTCTTCGGCCTCTACATCAGTCCGGAGCCGAACTTCCAGCCGAGTTCGCGCAACCGCGAGGAATCGGGCCAGGTGGACGGCCATGAGGTGACCTGGTATCGCGCCGAGGTCGCGACCAATCCCGGCGTGCAGTCGCGCGAAACGCTGCTGCAGTTGGCGGACGGCCGTTACGCGCACATCTGGCTGCAGTCCGGCTCCGCCGAGGGATTGGCGACCGGGTACCGGCTGGTCGCGCAGCTCCACTTCCGCTAGTGGCGCGCCGCCAGGAACGCGCCGTCAGAAGCGCCCTTCCTGGAAGTCGACGAACGCCTGCATGACCTGCTCGCGGGTGTTCATCACGAACGGGCCGTAGCGCGCCACCGGTTCGCGCAGCGGGCGCCCGGCGACCAGGATCAGGCGCGCGCCCTGCGCACCGGCATGCAACGGCAGCACGTCGCCGCCGCCAAGCACGCCGAGTTCGTGGGTCTCCAGCGCGCGCGCATCGTCGCCCTCGCCCAGCGTCGCCGCGCCCTCGAACACGTAGGCGAAGGCATTGTGGCCGGCGGGCAGCGGGTACTCCCATTGCGCATCGGCCTCCAGGGCGATGTCCAGGTACAGCGGCTCGGTGGCGGGCTGTTCGATCGGGCCGCGCACGGGCGTGCCGGCGGCATCGGCGACGGTACCTGCGATCACCTTGACCGCGACGCCCGCCGCCGGCTGCACCACGGGGATGCGGTCGGGCGCGAATTCCTGGTAGCGCGGCGCGGTCATCTTGGCGCTGGCGGGCAGGTTCACCCACAACTGGAAACCGCGCATGCGGCCTTCCTGCTGCTCGGGCATCTCCGAATGCACCAGGCCGCGGCCGGCGGTCATCCACTGCACGCTGCCGGGCACCAGCAAGCCTTCGTTGCCGTGGTTGTCCTTGTGGCGCATGCGCCCGTCGAGCATGTAGGTGACGGTCTCGAAGCCGCGGTGCGGATGGTCCGGGAACCCGGCGAGGTAATCCTCGGCGCGATCGGTGCCGAACTCGTCCAGCAGCAGGAACGGATCGAGCATGTCGAGCGGCGGGCTGCCGATGACGCGCGTCAGCTTGACGCCGGCGCCGTCGGAGGCGGGCGTGCCGCGCAGCTTGCGGGTGACGTGGGCGGTGGCGTGGGTGGTCTGGGTATTCATGGCGGGACTCCGGCGTATCTGCCTGCAAGGATGGCCCCTTGCGGGCTTCATCCCAAGGCGATGCTGCCGCACACAGCGTTCCAGAAACGGTGAAGCGGGCCGAATCCACGACTTAACGGGGGGCCACCGCGAGGCCGTGCCCTGCAAGCCGGAGCACGCCGTAAATACATCCTTGTAGGCTCTGCTGCGGCATCCATGCCGCAGAAGGCCCCGTCTTGCAGGGCACGGCCTCACGGCGGCCTCGGCATGTGAGGTGGCAGCTCTTCGGACGCAAGAAGCGGAGAGTTTCGCTTGCGGTAGGCGTCGCGAGTGCGGGTCTGGCAGGCGGGACCGTCGCCGGCATGGATGCCGGCGCCGAGCCTACAGGGATGTATTCACGGCGTGTCCCGACTGGCAGGCCCGTGCTCGCGGCGTCCCCTCACGGAGAGAATTGCCGCTCTACAAGGAGGTGAGGCGCCAGGTGCGGTGGATGCGGGGGTTGCGGACGAAGTCGGGCGGGATGGTCGTGGGGCTGATGTCTTCGCAACGGGCGAAGGCGGCGATCGCGTCGGCGTCGAGGCGGAAACGGCGGAAATTGTTGGAGAAATAGAGGACGCCGCCGGGCGCGAGGCGGGCCATCGCGGCCTGCAGCAGGCGCACGTGGCTGGCCTGGATGTCGAAGTCGCCTGCCCGCTTGGAGTTGGAGAAGGTCGGCGGATCGCAGAACACCAGGTCGTACTGGCCCTGGTCGGCCTGCAGCCACTGCAAGGCATCGGCCTGCACCAGCCGGTGTTTCTGGCCGCCGAGGTCGTTCTCCTGCAGGTTGTCCGCGCACCACTGCAGGTAGGTCGCCGACAGGTCGACCGTGGTGGTGGTGCGCGCGCCGCCCAGGGCCGCGTGCACGGTGGCCGCGCCGGAGTAGCCGAACAGGTTGAGGAAGCGGGTGTCGCTCGCCTCCTCGGCGATCCGCAGGCGCATCGGGCGGTGGTCGAGGAACAGGCCGGTGTCGAGGTAGTCGAACAGGTTCACCCGCAGGCGCGCATCGCCCTCGCGCACCACCCGCAGCTCGCCGCGACGCTCGAAACCCTGCGCGTACTTGCTGCCGCCCTTGCCGATGCTGCGGGTCTTGAGCGCGATCCGGTCGCGCGGCAGCTCGAACACTTCGCGCGCCGCGGCCAGCAGGTCGTTGAGGCGGCGGCGGGCGGTCGCCTCCGGGATCTCGGCGGGCGCGGCGTACTCCTGCACGTGCAGCCAGCGCTGCGACGGATCGTCGGCTTCGACGTAGACGTCGATCGCGGCGGCGTACTCGGGGAGATCGGCATCGTAGGCGCGGAAGCAGCCGACATCGTCGCGCTCGCGCCAGGCCTTGAGCGTGCGCAGGTTGCGGCGCAGGCGGTTGGCGACCATCTGCGCGCCTTCGGACAATGCCTGCTCCGCGCCGTCATTCGCGCGCGCGGCGGGCACGACCGGATCGACCACGATCAGGGTGCACTCCAGCGCGCCGTTGAACAGCTGGTATTTCTTCGCCGCGCGCAGGCCGGTGGCCCGCGCGAGCTCGGCATCGCCGCACAGCAGGCTGGCGCGCCAGCCGGGCGTGGACCGCTTCAGCGCATCGCCCAGCGCGCGGTACAGCGCCGGATCCGCGGCCAGCCGGGCGTCGTACGGCGGATTGCATACGACCAGGCCGCGGGGGGCCGCTTGCGGCGGCAGCTCGCGCAGCTCGCGCAGCTCGAACACGATCGCGTCGGCCACGCCGGCCAGCGCGGCGTTCTGTTGCGCCGCGCGGATCGCATGCGGGTCGAGGTCGCTGCCGAAGCACACCGGGCGCAGCGCGGCACGGCCGGCGGCCTCGCGCGCGAGCGCTCCGGTGCGCAGCCCCTGCCATGCATCGGGGTCGAAACCCAGCCAGCGGCTGGGTGCGATTGCGCCATGGCGCAGCAGGCCGGGGGCGACGTCCGCCGCCATCAGGGCGCCCTCGATCAACAGGGTGCCGCCGCCGCACATCGGGTCGAGCAATGCGCCACCCTCGGCGTGCAGGCGCGGCCAACCGCCGCGCATCAGCACCGCTGCCGCGAGGTTTTCCTTCAGTGGCGCCTCGCCCTGGGTGCTGCGCCAGCCGCGGCGATGCATCGGGCCGCCGCCGAGGTCGACCGAGACGATTGCGCGGCCCTTGCGCACCACCAGGTTCAGGCGCAGGTCGGGCGCCTCGACATCGACATCGGGGCGCGCGCCGGTGTTCGCGCGCAGCACGTCGACCACGGCGTCCTTGAGCCGTTGCGCGGCGTAGCGCGCATGGGTGATGCCGTCGCCGGACACGTGCGCGTCGACCGCGATGGTCATTGCGGGCACCAGGTGCTGCTGCCACGGCAATGCCGCGGCGCCCGCGTACAGCGCATGCTCGTCGGCGCACTCGAACTCGGCCAGCGGCCACAGCACCCGGCTGGCCAGGCGCGACCACATCACCGCGCGTTGCGCGTCGGCCAGCGAACCTTCGGCATTGACGCCGGCGACGGTCGCCGTCGCGCGCGCGCAACCCAGCGCCAGCAGCTCGTCGGCCAGCAGGTATTCCAGGCCCTTGCCGCAGCTTGCGAAGAATTTCATGTCGATGGTGTCAGCGCAGCGTCGCCAGCAACGCGGCGAAGGCGTCGGCGCTCTCGCGCACGTGCGCCGAGAGGCGATGGCCGTCGTCCAGCAACAGCAGGCGTGCACGCCGTGGCCGGGCCCAGGCGACCACGTCGGCGGCAGGGATCAATTCGTCGCCCCAGCCGTGGACGATGGCGGTCGGCACCGCGGCGGCGTCCAGCGGGTGCGCCGGGTGCATGTCGATCGGCGGCGCCAGCAGGAACAGGCCGGCGACCGGCACTTCGAGCGAGGCACGCGCGGAGATCCAGGCGCCGAGGCTGGAACCTGCCAGCAGCACCGGCCCGCGCGCCGCGGCGGTGCGCGCCAGGCCGAGCAGGCGCTGCAGGCGCGCCGGCACGTCGCCCAGCTCGCTCACCTCGCGGCGCGCGTCCAGGTCGGTGTAGTCGGGGCGTTCGTGGCTCCAGCCGCCGCGTTCGGCGACCTCGGCCAGCGCAGTGACCTTGGTGGCGTCGGGGCCGCTTTCGAAACCGTGGGAGAGGATGCAGTGGCCGCGCATGGCGGCGATGCTAGCATCCGCGCGATGCCGACCGCGCCCGCAATCGAAGTGATCGACGCGCCCCTGCCCTACGTGGCGCGGCTGCAGGCGCGGCCGCTCGCGCAGGTGGAGCTGGCGGTGCTCCACTGCACCGAGCTGCCCGACCTGGCGACCGCGCGCGAATACGGCGAGCGCATCCTGTATCCGCAGTCGGGCACCGGCAACAGCGGCCACTACTACATCGACCGCGACGGCAGCATCCAGCGCTGGGTCGATGCGGCGCGCATCGCCCACCACGTACGCGGCTACAACGAGCGCGCGGTCGGGATCGAGCTGGTCAACAGCGGGCGCTGGCCGCGCTGGCTGGATGCCGGCCACCAGGCGATGGACGAGGCCTATCCGGACGCCCAGGTCGAGGCCCTGGTTGCACTGCTGCGGCGGCTGCAGGCGGAGCTGCCTTCGCTGCGCGAGGTCGCCGGGCACGAGGACCTGGACCGCGCGGAGGTGGCGGCCGGCGACGATCCGGCGCAACGCGTGCGCCGCAAGCGCGATCCGGGGCCGAATTTCCCATGGGACCGCGTGCTGGGGGCGATCACGCTGGCCCGTATAATCCCCGGATGACTGCAGCCGCCTCCGCCGCACCCGTCTCCGAACTGATCGAACTGCTGGCGCTGGAACGGTTGGAGGACAACCTGTTCCGCGGCGAGAGCCGCGACATCGGCACCAAGTACGTGTTCGGTGGCCAGGTGCTCGGGCAGGCATTGTCGGCGGCGCAGGCGACCATGACCGCGCCGCGCGACGCGCACTCGCTGCACGCCTACTTCCTGCGCGCCGGCGACATCGAGCACCCCATCGTCTACCACGTCGACCGCACCCGCGACGGCGGCAGCTTCTCGGTGCGACGGGTCACCGCGATCCAGCACGGCCAGGTGATCTTCTTCTGCGCCGCCTCGTTCCACGAGCACGAGGAAGGCGGCGAGCACCAGCTGTCGATGCCCGAGGTGCCCAAGCCCGAGGACATCGAACCGACGCCCGCGCTGGCGCCGGAAGTATTCGAGAAACTGCCGAGCAAGGTCCAGCGCTGGCTGTCGCGGATGGGGCCGTTCGAGTTCCGCCACGTCTATCCGCGCGACGAATTGAATCCGCCCAAGCGGCCGCCGTTCCAGCAGGTGTGGTTCCGGCTGTCGGAGAAGGTCGGCGACGCGCCTGAGCTGCACCGCGCGCTGCTCGCCTACGCCAGCGACTTCCACCTGCTCGGCACCGCCACCTTCCCGCACGGGATCAGCTACTACCAGCCGAACGTGCAGATGGCCTCGCTCGACCATGCGATGTGGTTCCATCGTCCGTTCCGCGCCGACGAATGGCTGCTGTACTCGATCGACAGCCCCAGCGCGCAGGGCGGCCGCGGCCTCGCCCGCGGCCTGGTCTACGACCGTACCGGCCGGCTGGTCGCCAGTACCGCGCAGGAAGGCCTGATCCGCGTGGTCGACGACGTCGCCGCCGCGGCGCACGTGCCGAAGGCGTAGGTGCCGGCATGCGCCAGGTCTTCAGCAGTCCCCGCATGGAAAACGTCGAACGCGTGGCGCAGATGCTGCGCGAGGCCGGCATCGAGGTGCGCGTCACCCACGGCCGTTCGTACAGGGGCGGCCTGCGCGGCAACTTCAGCTACCGCGACAACGCCCGCGAAGGGCCGGTGCCGGCGGTGTGGGTAGTGCGGTCGGAGGACCAGCCGCGCGCCCGCGAAATGCTGCGTGCGCTGGGCCTGCTCGACAGCACCCGCAGCGACACCGGCTACCGCCTGCCTGCGTTCCGGACCGAGGAACCGCTCGCCGTCGACGACCCCGGCCGCAAGCGCGCATTCCGGCTGAAGATGGGCTTGCTGCTGGTGATCGCGATGGTGATCGGGCTGGCGTTCTTCTCGCAACTCGGGCCGTCGCCGGCACCCACGGCGACGACACCCGCCGTGGCGGCGCTGCCGGCGGGGGTGTCGCCGACGCCGGATGCGCTCGCGGTGGCGGTGCTTGCCGGCGAATTGCCGGCCCGCGCCGGGCAGGCGCTGTGCCTGTCGGTCGATGGACACGATCCGTCGCCCGCGCTGCTGGCGGCGCTGCCGCCGACGCCCGGGCAGGTGATCGCGTTGTCGCAGTGCCCGGCCTCGGACCTGCCGCGGCTGGCGATCGTCGATTACCGGGTGCACTCCCCGTCCGGCGCCGGCAGCATCACCCTGACGCGCGCGGCCAGCGCCGGTGCGGCGCCGATCGGCGAGACCTACGAGGTGAATCACGGCGCCAGGGGCTGGCGCGTGATCGAGCTGCTGTAGGCGGCGCTATGCTGCGTGCATGGGCAGCACGCCTTCGCGCGAGGACGAGGATTCCCGGGGAACCGGCCTGCGGGTATTCCATACCGGCGAGCATCCCTGCGGTTACTGGCCGGAGCGCACCGCCCGCGACCTGGTACTGGACCCGCGCGACGAGCGCCTGCCGCAGCTGTATCCGCTCGCATTGCGTTCGGGCTTCCGCCGCTCCGGCGACATCGTCTACCGGCCGCACTGCCGCGGCTGCCACGCCTGCGTCGCGGTGCGCATCCCGGTCGCGGATTTCAATCCCGACCGCAGCCAGCGCCGCTGCCTGGCGCGCAACGCCGACGTCGACATGCGGATCCTGCCGGCGCAACGCAGCGACGAGCAACTGGCGTTGTACCGGCGCTACCTGCGCACGCGCCATCGCGGCGGCGGCATGGACGACCACGGCGCGCTGGAGTTCGACCAGTTCCTGGTCGGGTCGTGGTCGCAGGGCCGGTTCCTGGAACTGCGCGAGCGCGGCAGCCACCGGCTGCTCGCGGTGGCGGTCACCGACCTGGCCGGCGAACAGGGCCTGTCCGCGGTGTACACCTTCTACGACCCGGACGAAGCTGCGCGTTCGCTCGGCACGCTGGCGATCCTGAAGCAGCTGGAGTGGGCGCGGCGCGACGGGCGCAGCCACCTCTACCTCGGCTACTGGATCGGCGGCCACGCCAAGATGGACTACAAGCGCAGGTTCCGGCCGCTGGAAGGCTTCGACGGACGCGAGTGGAAGGTGCTGCGGTAGGGCCGTCTACCCGGGCTTGCCGGTGTCTTCTTCTGCGGGGATGGCTGCCGGTTGCACCCGCAGCCGCGGACCGAATCCGAAGCTGCCGTCGCTCTGGCTGGACACGATCATGCGCACCATCGAGCCGGGCACCATCAGTTCCAGCTGCACCGCCGTGCCTTCGCTGGTGATGCCTTCGAGCGACATCTCGATCAGCGCACCGCCGGTATCGATCTCGCGGCACAGCACGTGCGCACCGGCGGGGCTGTCCTGCAGATAGGGCTTGATCGCGTCGCCCAGCGCTTCGAGCGCCTGCGGGAAGAAGAACACTGCGTAGCCACTGGTTTCGTTCATGGTGCCAGTGTGCCCGATCTTGCCTGACGGGTCATGCCAGATCGACGATCAGCGCCGCCGCGGCCTCGCGCGCGATGCGGCGGGCGTCGTCGCTGTCGACCCCGCGCGCCAGGGTCACGCCGACCCGGCGATGGCCGGCCACGCGCGGCTTGCCGAACAGCCGCAGTGCGGTATCCGGATGGCGCAACGCGGCGCCGACATCGCCGAATACCGGGACGCCATGGCCTTCCGCGAGCACCGCGCACGAGGCCGACGGGCCGAGCTGGCGGATCACCGGGATCGGCAGGCCCAGGATCGCGCGCGCATGCAGCGCGAATTCCGACAGGTCCTGCGACACCAGGGTCACCAGGCCGGTGTCGTGCGGCCGCGGCGACACTTCCGAAAACCACACCCGGTCGTCCTTGATGAAGAATTCCATGCCCATCACGCCCCAGCCGCCGAGCGCATCGGACACCTCGCGCGCGATGCCCTGCGCCGTGGCCAGCGCGTGATCGGACATCGGCTGCGGCTGCCAGCTTTCGCGGTAGTCGCCGTCGCGCTGCAGGTGGCCGATCGGTTCGCAGAAACTGGTGCCGCCGGCATGGCGCACGGTCAGCAGGGTGATCTCGTAATCGAAATCGACGAAACCCTCGACGATCACGCGTCCCGCGCCGGCGCGGCCGCCGGTCTGCGCGTATTCCCACGCGGCGTCGGCTTCGTCCTGCCTGCGCACGGTACTCTGGCCGTGGCCCGAGGACGACATCACCGGCTTGACCACGCATGGCAGGCCGAGCGCTGCGATCGCGGCGCGGTAATCCTCGAGGGTGTCGACGAAACGGTAGGGCGACACGGGCACGCGCAACTCTTCCGCGGCCAGCCGGCGGATGCCTTCGCGGTCCATGGTCAGGCGCGCGGCACGTGCGGTCGGGATCACGCGCGACGCGGGCCCGCCCTCGCCCGCCGCGGCGTTCCATTCGCGCTCCAGTTGCACCAGGGTTTCGGTGTGGATCGCCTCGATCTCCGGCACCACCAGGTGCGGGCGCTCGCGCTCGATCACCGCGCGCACCGCGGCGCCGTCGAGCATGTCGATGACGTGGCTGCGGTGCGCGACCTGCATCGCCGGCGCATCGGCGTAGCGGTCGACCGCGATGACTTCGACGCCGAAGCGCTGCAGCTCGATCGCGACCTCCTTGCCGAGCTCGCCGGAGCCGAGCAGCAGCACGCGGGTGGCGTGGGGCGTGAGGGGCGTGCCGATGGTGGGCATGGGCGGGGACCGGCGGAAGGGCGACCATTCTAGATCGCGGCTCACGCCGCTCCTACATCCCGTGCGATGCTCTGCCGATGGCTGTGCGACCGATCCTGCCGATGATCCTGCGGTTCGTGCTTGCGGGTGCGCTGGCGGCGCTGGCCGCCGGCTGCAACGCGCCACCGCCGTTCACCCAGCTGTCCGGGCTGATGCTCGACGCGCAACTCGACGAGGTCAGCGGCCTGGCGGCCTCGCGCCGCCATCCCGACACGCTGTGGATGCTCAACGACGGTGGCAGCGACGCCCGGCTGTATGCCGTCAGCAGCCGCGGCAGCAAGCTCGCCACCCTGCGCATCGCCGGGATCGCCAACACCGACTGGGAAGACATCGCGGCCTTCGACCTCGATGGCCACCCCTACCTGTTGATCGCCGACACCGGCGACAACGGCGGGCTGCGCAAGACCCTGCAGCTGCACGTGATCCCGGAGCCGTCGCAGCTCGTCGACGCTGCCGTGGAACCGGCGTGGTCGATCGTGTTCCGGTGGCCGGACGGCGCCCGCGACTGCGAAGCGGTCGCGGTCGACCCCGCCAGCGGCCAGATCCTGCTGGTGTCGAAGAAGCGCGAGCCACCGGAGCTGTTCGCGCTGCCGCTGCGGCCGCGCACCGGTGGCACCCTGGTGGCGCGCAGGCTCGGGACCCTGGCCGGCGTGCCGCAGGGCGACGCCGACGAGGTCCGCGTCAATCCGGCGCTGGCCCGGATCCGCAGCCAGGTCACCGCCGCCGACATCGCCCGCGACCGTCACGCCATGGCCGTGCTCACCTATCGCGACGTGCTGATCTACCGCCGCCGTGGCCGCGAAGGCTGGGCCCGGGCGCTGGCGCGGCCGCCTGACGTCCACCCCCTGCCCTGGCTGCCGCAGGCCGAGGCCCTGGGCTGGAGCGCCGACAGCCGGGCGATGTATGCCACCGGGGAGCTGAGCCCGGCGCCTCTTCTGTACCTGAACCCGTAACGGAGTATTTGCAAATTAGATATCAATTTGATATCAATATTTCACGGCCATTCGGCCGCCATCAGGGACCAGCGTCATGAAAGAGAACCCCATCCGCTCGCTGCCGGGCATCCCGGTGCTGCTGGGCGTCATCGTCGTCGAGCTGCTGTGCGCCTGGCTGTTCTTCGCCGGGATCCGGGCAGGCGTGCCCGCCGGGCCGATCGCCGCCATCGTGGTCGCCGCGCTCGGCATCTTCGTGCTGATCGGCCTGTACATGGTCGAGCCCAACCAGGCGGCGGTGCTGAGCCTGTTCGGCAAGTACGTCGGCACGGTCAAGGACAACGGGCTGCGCTGGAACAACCCGTTCTTCGGCAAGCGCAAGGTCAGCCAGCG
Organism: Lysobacter sp.; assembly: GCA_036676625.1. GTDB lineage: Bacteria > Pseudomonadota > Gammaproteobacteria > Xanthomonadales > Xanthomonadaceae > Cognatiluteimonas. Next base: position 41,434 of record JAKFCN010000046.1, read on the forward strand.
CGTGCGCAACTTCGAAAGCGGCAAGCTCAAGGTTAACGAGCTGGACGGCAGCCCGATCGAGATCGCCGCGGTGATCGTGTGGCAGGTGGTCGACTCCGCCGAGGCGGTCTACAACGTCGACGACTACGAGAGCTTCGTCCACATCCAGTCCGAATCCGCGCTGCGCACGATGGCCACCAGCTATCCGTACGACCAGCACGAGGACGGCCAGGTGGCGCTGCGCAGCCACGCCACCGAGATCAGCAAGCACCTGCGCGACGAGCTCTCCGAGCGCCTGGCCGACGCCGGCGTGCAGGTGATCGACGCACGCATCAGCCACCTGGCTTATGCCCCGGAAATCGCCCAGGCCATGCTGCAGCGGCAGCAGGCCAACGCGATTATCGCCGCGCGCACGCGGATCGTCGCCGGCGCGGTCGGCATGGTCGAGATGGCGCTCAACGAACTGCAGAAGAACGGCGTGGTGCAGCTGGACGAGGAGCGCAAGGCGGCGATGGTCGGCAACCTGCTGGTAGTGCTGTGCGGCGACCGCTCGACCCAGCCGATCGTGAATGCAGGGACGCTGTACTGAAATGGCGGAAAAGAAGGCCTATCCGCTGCGCATCAATGCCGAGGTCCTGGCGGCGGCGCAGCGCTGGGCCGACGACGAGTTGCGCAGCCTCAACGCCCAGATCGAATACCTGCTGCGCGACGCATTGCGCAAGTCCGGGCGGCTGAAGTCGCCGGCAAACGGAACGGAGGAAGGCGATGGCCAGTAATCGATGGACCTACCAGGTGGTGTTGGTGAAACCGCGCTTCTTCGGCTCGGTCCGGGAAGCCGCCCAGGAGAAGCTCAACCAGCTCGGGATGCAAGGATGGGAACTCGTCTGCGCCACCCAATCGCACCAGCTCAGCCCGGTGCACCTGTACCTGAAGAAGGAAATGCCATGAATGCATGCAAGGACTGGCTGATGGCCATGGCACTCGCGGCCACGCTGGCGTTTCCCGGCCTTGCGCAGGCGCAGGAAGCGGTCGACCCCGCGGCGATCGCCACCGCGCTGCTCGATGCGATCGATGCGCGCGATTACGCCGCGGCCGAGGCGCGGTTCACGGCGGAAATGGCGGCGGCAGTGCCGGCCGAGCGCCTGCAGGCCGCATGGGAGTCGATCCCCGCACAGGCCGGCGTCGCCAACGGCCGTGGCGAGCCGCAAATCGAACGTGGCAGCGATACCACCCTCGTGTCGATCCCGTTGCACCACGCTGGCGCCGAGCTGATCGCAAAGGTGGCGGTCAACACGCAGGGCAAGGTGTCCGGTTTCGTGATCCAACCGGCGCCGCCGCCGGCCGCCGCCGCGCCCGCCGCCGACGCGGGCTTCAGCGAACGCGGACTCATGGTTGGCGAAGGCGATGGCGCACTGCCGGCCACGCTGGCCTTGCCGGATGGCGCCGGTCCCTTCCCCGCTGTCGTGCTGGTGCATGGTTCGGGCCCGCACGACCGCGACGAGAGCATCGGCCCGAACCGTCCCTTCCTCGACATCGCCCGTGGGCTCGCTGCACAGGGCGTTGCCGTCCTGCGCTACGAGAAGCGCAGCAAGGCGCGGCCACAGGACTATGCCGACGGCAACGTCACCATCGACAACGAGACCACCGACGACGCCGTACTCGCGCTGCAGGCGTTGCGCGCGGTGCCGCAGGTCGATGCCGGGCGCGTGTTCGTGCTCGGCCACAGCCAGGGCGCGATGATGGCGCCACGGATCGCCGCGCATGCGGCGCAGGCAGGCGCGCCGGTGGCGGGACTGGTGTTGCTTGCCGCGCCGTCGCGCAAGCTGCTGGACATCCTCGTCGAGCAGAAGCGCCGGCTCGCGGTGCTCGACGACGGCCACACCAGCGACGAGGAAGCCGCCGCGCTGGCGCAACTGCAGCAGCAAGTACGGCGGGTGCGCGCCGGCGGCGAGGTGCCGGCGGCGGATTCGCCGATGCAACAGCCGGCCGGCTACTGGCGCAGCACCGATGCGGTCGACCCGGTAGCCGAGGCCAAGTCCGTCGCGCTGCCGATGCTGGTGCTGCAGGGCGCGCGCGACATCCAGGTGGTCGACGCCGACTGGCAGCGCTGGCGGGGCGGCTTCCACGACAATCCGCAGGTCGAGTTCAAACTGTATCCGGCGCTCAACCATCTCGGCATCGCCGGCGAAGGCGACGGCAACCTGGCTGACTATGCGAAGCCGGGGCATGTCGACGAGACACTCATCGCCGACGTCGCCGCCTGGATCGGCGCGCACTGACGCGGGGCGGCGACGCCCTCCCGGCTCACGATCAGTGGAGGACGTACGGGTACACCGTCCACAATGTGTAGGGAACGAGCAACGCGACGAACCCCATGTGCAGCCATGGGCGCTTCGAGAAGACGAGCGGGACCATGGCGATCGCCAGGACGATGTTCGGCCACTGCCGCGCGAGGATGACGAGCAACGGATCGCCCGCGTGGCGACGCTCCAGGTCGAACATGGTGGCGAGCGCGATGAGGACGAGCAGCGTCCAGAAATACGGCGCCGTCGCGAAATAGTGCCGGCGCAGCGCCAGCCCTTCCGCCGGCACTTCATCCGGCAGGACGGCCGCGACGGCGAGGAACAGCAGCAGGAACAGGACGAGATCGGGCAGGAACATGCCGATGCTCACCTCGCCCTGTGCGCGGTACCAGTAGAACGAGCCCCACCAGAACAGGACCGTTTCCAGCAGCATCACCAATGCAAGGGCAAGGCTGATCCAGTCCCACTCCACCCTGTCGCGGGCACGCATGAGCCGGTGGAAGCTGGTCGCGAGATCCGCGACCGCCAGGCCGAGGATGATGGCCACGAACACGGAAACGTATTCGGCGATCGACATTCCCTTCCCCTTGCCCGAAGTTGCCACCTCCGCGATCGCGGAGCCCCGGCGCCAGTAAGGCCCATCGTCGGGGCCGGCGCAAGCGCCCGCCCGTAGCGTCCGGGGGGCACGGCCGCTAATCTGGGGGCATGCGCGCCGGAGCGATCCTGCTCAATACCGAACGGGTCGAAGCCTGGCCCGGCGGGTTGCTGCGCGCGCGCGGCAACCACGACGCACGGCGGCTTGCCGGTGCCTGGCACGTGCTCCGGCGCAAGCGCGACGGCGCGTATCTCGCGGTGGAGCGTGCGGGCAAACTGGAGCCGCTGCGACCCGAGTTCGCCATCGAGCCAGGCCTCGCCGACGCGATGGCGGCCATCGCCGACACCGGCGTCCATCGGCGGTCCGGAATCGACGCGGTCCCTACCCTGCCGCTGGCGCACCTGCAGGACCGGCTCGATCGACTTGGGCTTGACGAGGGTTACGCCGGCCGCAGCGGGTTGCAGCTCGTGCCGGAACCCGCGTGGCTGGCGCTGGCTGGCTTCGACCGCTACCGGCGGCCGCTGTGGCTACGCGCGGACGCGGCGCGCGCCTGGAACGCGATGCAGTCGGGTGCGCTGCGCGAGGGCGTGATGCTGGAGGCGATCTCGGGTTACCGCAGCCACGACTACCAGCTCGGCATTTTCGAACGCAAGCTCGCGCGCGGCCTGTCGGTCGACGAGATCCTGAACGTCAACGCCGCGCCCGGCTACAGCGAGCACCATGGCGGCACCGCGCTCGACATCGGCGCGCCCGGCGAGCCCCCCGCCGAGGAGTCGTTCGAGTCGACCACCGCCTTCGCCTGGCTGCAGGCCAACGCCGCCGGCCACGGCTTCGCGATGAGCTATCCGCGCGGCAACCCGCACGGCATCGCCTACGAGCCCTGGCACTGGGCATACATCCCGGGGTAGGAGCGCCTAAAATCGGCGGATGAACGACATCGTCCGACCTGCCTTCCACGGCTTCGAGCAGATCCCCCTGCGCGAGTACGCCGAGCGCGCCTACCTCGACTACTCGATGTACGTGGTGCTCGACCGCGCCCTGCCCTTCCTCGGCGACGGCCTCAAGCCGGTGCA
>JAKFCN010000047.1:0-95039 GCA_036676625.1 Lysobacter sp.
CGAGCAAGGGCACAAGTGGGTTCGGGGCTTACGCCTTAAGCGGCGAGAGCGTAGACGTCGTCGTTGGCGTCTGGGTTTTTGCAGCTGGATTAACGAGGAAAGCTACCCCCTCGGCATGCGCCAGGCGATTTCGCGACCCCCGTCGAAGCCAGTGCACCCCCGGGAATTGTCGATCTCGCCGACAGGGGCAGTATAGGGGCGGGGCGGAAACCCGCAAGGCACCCGGGGTAGCGATGCAGCGGCGGTTCACGCAGCGGGCCGGCCCGCTGCGGCTATGCTTGCGCCAATGCAACCATCCGCCCCGGCCAAGGCCGTCCGCACGCCCGTCCCCCTGAGCGCCGCCGCCGGGCATGCGCTGGCCCTGCTGGTGCTGGCGGCTTCGCTCTTGCTGGTCTACCTGTACTGGCGCAGCGCGCACGCGCGCGAGATGGAAGCGGCGCGCGCGGAGTTCTCGGCGCGTGCCGACGAGGCCTCGGCGCTGCTGGTGCGGCGGCTCGGGAACTACGAACTGGTATCCCGCGGCGGGGTGTCGCTGTTCGCCTCGGTGGCGCGACCGAGCAGGCGCCAGTGGCAGAACTACGTGGAAGGCCTGAGCCTGCGCACGCGCTACCCGGACCTCATCGGGCTCGGCTTCATCACTTACGCGACCTCGCAGCAACTGTCGGACCTGCAGCGGATGCTGCGCGACAGCGGCGAAGGCCTGTTCAGCGTCTGGCCGCACGGTATCCGCGAGCGCTACGGCGCGGTGCTCTACCTCGAGCCCAGGACCCCGGAGAACCTGGCCGCGATCGGCTACGACATGTATGCCGACCCGGTGCGGCGCGCAGCGATGGACGCCGCACGCGACAGCGGCCAGCCGGTGATGAGCGGTGGGGTGCGCCTGGTCCAGGATGCCGGTGGTACGCGCGAGGACGCAGGCCTGCTGCTGTTCCTGCCGGTCTACCGCGCGGGAGACCGCCCGGCAAGCATCGCGGCGCGGCGTGAATCGATGCAGGGATGGGTGAACACCTCGTTCCGGGCGCGCGACTTCGTCGACACCACCCTGCGCAAGATGCCCAATCGCGTGCGCCTGGAGATCGTCGACATCACCGACGCGACCCCGCAGTTGCTGTATGCGGATCCGCAAGGCAGCGGGTCGCAGGCGCCGGCGTTCCGCGCCACGACCACGCTGGACGCGTACGGGCGCCGTTGGCGGCTGGAATTCGCCTCCGAGCCGCAGGCCGCGCTCGCCGCGCGCATGGGCAACCTGCGCACCACCCTGGCGGTCGGCGTGCTGGCCTCGCTGCTGCTGTTCGGCATCGCCCTGGTGCTGGCGCGCACGCAATCGCGCGCGGAGCGGCTCGCCGCGCGCATGACCGAGTCCTACCGCCGCAGCGAGCTGCGCTTCCGCAGCGCGATGGAGTACTCCGCGATCGGCACCGCGATGCTCGACCACCAGGGGCGCATCGTCGACGGCAATCCGGCGCTGGCGCGGATCCTGGGCCAGCCGCGCGAGAAGTATCTCGGCAGCGTCTTCGACCGGCATTTCATCGATTACACCGGCGAGGACGCATTGCGCCGCGGACAGCAGGCGCTGATGGGCGAAGGCGTGTACCGGAGCACCCGCAGCCTGCTCAGCGAGGGCGGCGGCCTGCGCCAGGTGCAGATGACCTTCGCACCGATACCCGGCGAGATCGGGCAGGACATCGTGCGCCTGGTCCAGGTCGAGGACGTCACCGACCGCCTGCGCGCCCAGGCCCAGGTGCTCGCGCTCAACCGCACCCTGGAGGCGCGGGTCACCGCGCGTACGCGCGAGTTGACCATCGCCAACCAGGACCTGGAGTCGTTCGCCTACAGCGTATCCCACGACCTGCGCGCGCCGCTGCGCGCGATCGACGGCTTCAGCCGGTTGCTGGACGAGCACTATGGCGATTCGGTCGGGGAGGAGGGACGCGAGTACCTGGCGCGGGTCCGCAATGCCGCGGCGCGCATGGGTTCGCTGATCGAATCGCTGTTGAAGATGGCGCGGCTGGGGCGCAGCGGAATCAAGCCCGCGGCACTGGATCTCACGCGCATGGCATCGGAGATCGTCGCCGAATTGCGCGCCAACGAGCCGGACCGCCGGGTGGACGTCGAAGTCCAGCCCGGCCTGCATGCGACCGGCGATCCCAGCCTGGTGCGCAACCTGCTGCAGAACCTGCTGGGCAACGCCTGGAAGTTCACCCGCGACTGCGATGCGGCACGGATCGAAGTCGGGCGCGACGCCGGCGGTGCGTTCTTCGTGCGCGACAACGGCGCCGGGTTCCCGCCGGAATATGCGGACAAGCTGTTCCGCCCGTTCCAGCGCCTGCATAGCCAGGAACAGTTCGCCGGCGACGGCGTGGGCCTGGCCTCGGTCCGGCGCATCGTCGAGCGCCACGGGGGGACGATCCGCGCGGACGGCGCGTTGGGGCAGGGCGCGACCTTCGCGTTCACCCTGCCGGAGCAGGGCGCGGAAGGATAGCGCCGACGGCCTACGCGTCCTTGTTGTGCCGGCGCAGCACGCGCTGCTTCTCGAGGTTCCAGTCGCGTTGCTTGCTGGCCTCGCGCTTGTCGTGGGTCTGCTTGCCCTTGGCGAGCGCGAGTTCGGCCTTGACCTTGTTGCCTTTCCAGTACAGCGCCATCGGCACCAGGGTGTAACCGTCGCGCTGCACGCGGCCGACCAGCATGTCGATCTCGCGCCGGTGCAGCAGCAGCTTGCGGGTGCGACGGTCGTCGGCGATCACGTGGGTGGAGGCCGAGATCAACGGCGTGACCTGGGCGCCGAACAGGAACAGCTCGCCGTCGCGGACCACGGCGTAGGCCTCGGTGATGTTGGCGCGGCCGGCGCGGATCGATTTCAACTCCCAGCCCTGCAGCGCCAGCCCGGCCTCGAAGCGGTCCTCGATATGGTATTCGTGGCGCGCGCGCTTGTTCAGCGCGATGGTGCCGCCGCCGTTTGCCTTATCCTTGCCGGACTTCCTGTTCATCGCGGCCATTGTCCCCGAAAACGCCGCCACCCGGGCACCAGACAGCACCCATGCCGAGAATCCAGCGCAGCGCCCTCGTCGGGCATTCAGCCGCCCGCATGTTCGCGCTGGTCGACGACATCGCCGCCTATCCGCGCCGCTTCGCCTGGTGCAATGCCGCGCAGGTGCTGGAGCAGGGCGAAGGCCGGGTGCTGGCCCGGCTCGACCTCGGACTGGGTGCGCTGCGCACCTGGTTCACCACCGAGAACATCCTGGCGCCGCCGCATCGCATCGACATGGCCTTGCGCGACGGTCCGTTCCGCAAGCTCGACGGCCGCTGGGAATTCCACGCGCTCGACGAATCCGCATGCAAGGTGACGTTGACGCTGGAGTTCGAACCGCTCAGCCGGCTGCTGGGGCCGGCGATGGCACTGGGTTTCCAGGGATTGGCCGATCGCATGGTCGACGACTTCGTGCGGGTGGCCGACGGCGAGCGGGTCAAGTGACCGCGGCGACGATCCGGGTCGAGGTGGTGCGCGCATGGCCGCGCCGGCATGCATCGGTGATGCTGGAATTGCCGGCCGGCGCGACCGTGTCGGACGCACTGGCGGCGTGCGGACTGGCGCTCGACGGCGTCAACGGTCATGCGGTGTTCGGCGATTGCGTGAAACCCGCGGACGTGTTGCGCGATGGCGACCGGCTGGAACTGCTTCAGCCGTTGCAGACCGATCCGAAGGAAGCGCGCCGCCGGCGCGCCAGGCGCTGAGCTACTTCTTCTTTTCCTTGGCGAGATTGCCGAAACGCACCATGCGCTTGGCCAGCGCATCGTCCTGTTCGGGGAAGTAGTCGCCTTCCCACTTGCTGACCACCCCATCCTGGAACCAGACGGTCAGGTTCTTGATCTCGACGTGACCGACGCGGTCGGTGCGCTCGCTGGCGGTGTAGTCCCAGCGGTCGTGATGGAACGGGTCGGCGATGGACGGCGTGCCCAGCAGCACCTGGACCTGCTGCATGCTCATGCCGGCCTGCAACTGGTCCACCGCGGCCTTGTCCAGCAGGTTGCCCTGGTAGATCGGCTGCTTGTACACGATGCCGCAGCCGGCAACGGTGAAGGCCAGGGCGGCAGCGATCAGGAGAGAGTGGCGCATGCGGGTTCGCAGGGGGTGAAAACAGGCCGATAATACACGGAAGCCCGACCGAGGAGCCGGACCCATGATCGAATCGCAGGACCTGCGCAACGCAGGGCTGAAGGTGACGCATCCGCGCATGCGGATCCTGGCACTGCTGGAGCAGCTGAAGCCCCGGCACATGACTGCCGAGGACATCTATCGCCACCTGCTGGACCAGGGCGACGAGATCGGGCTGGCCACGGTTTACCGCGTGCTCACCCAGTTCGAGGCCGCCGGGCTGGTGCTGAAGCACAACTTCGAGGGCGGCCATGCGGTCTACGAGCTCGACCGCGGCGAGCACCACGACCACATGGTGGACGTCGAGAACGGCAAGGTGATCGAGTTCCACAGCGACGAGATCGAGCAGCTGCAGCACAGGATCGCGGCCGAGCACGGCTACGTGATCGAAGACCATGCGCTGGTGCTGTACGTGACGAAGAGGCGCTGAACCTATCCGGCGTCCTTGAGCAGGCGGCGGGCGGCGGCACGCGCCTCCTTGCCGACTTCCACGCCGCCCAGCATCCGCGCCAGCTCGCCTTCGCGCGCGGCGTCGTCCAGTACCTGCACCGCGCTCTGGGTCATGCCCGACTGCTCGGCCTTGCTGACCCGGTAGTGGGCGTGGCCCTGCGCCGCGACCTGCGGCAGATGGGTGACGCACAGCACCTGGCGGCTGGCACCGAGCGCGCGCAGCTTCTCGCCGACGATCTGGGCGACGGCGCCGCCGATGCCGGAGTCGACTTCGTCGAACACCATCGTCGGGATCGCGTCGAGGCCGAGCGCGGCGACTTCGATCGCCAGCGAGATCCGCGACAGCTCGCCGCCCGAGGCGACCTTGCGCAGCGGCCGTGGCGGCTGCCCGGCATTGGCGGCGACCAGGAATTCCGCGCGCTCCGATCCCTGCGGATCGGGACGGGTATCGGCCGCGGGTTCCAGCGCCACCTCGAAGCGGCCGCCGCCCATGCCGAGTTCGGCGATCAGCGCGGTGGTGGTCGCCGACAGGCGCCGCGCGGCGTCCGCGCGGGCGGCGCCGAGTATCGCCGCGGCCGCGTGCCAGGCATCCGCCGCGGCATCGATTTCCGATTCGAGCACCCGCAGGCGCACGCCGGCGCCACGCAGGGCTTCCAGCTCGCGGGCGAGGGCGTCGCGCTGTGCGGCCAGGCCCTCGGGCGCCACCCGGTGCTTGCGCGACAACTCGTGCAACCGGGCCAGGCGGCGGTCGAGTTCATCGAAGGCGGCCGGGTCCATGTCGAGGTCTGAACGGATCGATTCGAGCAGCGCCAGCGCCTCGTCCATCTGGATCGCGGCGGAATCGAGCATGGTGTCGACCTCGCCCAGGCGCGGCTCGTGTTCGACCTGGCGGGCGAGTTCGGCACGCACCTGCTGCAGCGTGCGCACCGGCGCGCCGGCGTCGTCGCTGCCCAGGCGCGCGACGGCATCCTCGCAGGCTGTGATCAGCGCGGCGGCATGGGCGTGGCGGCGATGGGAACCGGCGAGCTCGGCGATCGAGTCCGGCTCGAGCGACTCGCGCTGCAGCTCGCCGAGCTGGTGCTCGAGCCAGCCGATGCGTTCGCTGACATCGCCCTGGCGCGACAGCCCGTCGCGCTCGCGCACCAGCGCGGCCCACGCCTGCGCGGCCGAGCGCACGGCCACGACCTGCGGCTGCAACCCGCCGTACGCATCGAGCAGGGCCAGCTGGCTGGCGCGCGAGAGCAGCGCCTGGTGCTCGTGCTGGCCATGGATCTCGACCAGGGTTTCGGCCAGCGCGCCAAGCTGTGCCAGGGTCGCCGGCCGCCCGTTGATCCAGGCGCGCGAGCCACCGTCGGCGCGCAGGGTGCGTCGCAGCTGGCAGTCGGCGCCTTCGTCGAACTCGGCCTCGCGCAGCCACGCCAGGGCCGCTGGCGAATCGCCGAGGTCGAAGTCGGCGACCAGCTCGGCGCGCTCGGCGCCGTGGCGGACCATGCCGCTGTCCGCGCGCAGCCCGGACAGGAAGCCGAGCGCATCCACCAGCAGCGACTTGCCGGCGCCGGTTTCGCCGGAAATGACGGTCAGGCCGGGCCCGAACTCGAGTTCGGCGGCGGCGACGACGGCGAAGTCCCTGATCGCGAGGCGGGTCAGCATCGCGATAGCGTAAGAGATTGCGGTCGCATCCGCTGCGTCGTCCCGGCCGGCGACCGCCATTCGCGGGTACCGGCTTGCGCAGCGGAGGCCCGCGGGCTTATACCCGGGGCATGGCCCGCGCACCGAGCATCGACGAACCCCTGGATCCGCGCGCGCGGCAATTGTTGCGGACCCTGATCTCGCGCCACATCCGCGACGGCGCGCCGGTCGGCTCGCAGACGCTGGCCCGGCACGCCGGGCTGGACGTGAGCCCGGCCACCATCCGCAACATCCTCGGCGACCTCGAGCAGATCGGCCTGCTCAGTTCGGCCCACGCCTCGTCCGGCCGGATACCGACCGCGCAGGGCTACCGCGTGTTCGTCGACTCGCTGCTGCAACTGCGGCCCTTGCCCGACGGCGAGATGGCACGGCTGCGGCAGGAGCTGCCCGCCGGCTCCGGCACCCAGTCCCTGCTCGGCAGCGCTTCCGAGCTGCTGTCGGCGATGAGCCATTTCGTCGGCGTGGTCAGCGTGCCGAAGCGGGAGCAGTTCGCCTTCCGCCACATCGACTTCGTGCCGCTGGACGCCGGCCGCGTGCTGGCGATCCTGGTGTTCGCCGACAACGACGTGCAGAACCGGATCATCCAGGCCCGCCGGCCCTACGACGCCGGCGAACTGGAGCGCGTGGGCAACTACCTCAACCGGCACTTCGCGGGCCGCCCGGTGGCCGAGATCCGCACGGCGCTGCTGCGCGAGCTACGGGCCGCGCGCAGCGAAATGGAGGTCCTGCTGGCGCACAGCGTGGAGCTGGCCGAGCAGGCGCTGGCACCGGACGAGGCGGACGAGGACCTGCTCAGCGAAGGCATGGTGCTGGCCGGCCAGACCCGGCTGATGGGGGTGCAGGAGCTGTCCGACCTGGAGCGCCTGCGCGAGCTGTTCGAAGCCTTCGCCCGCAAGCGCGAGATCCTGCAGTTGCTCGAACGCACGATCCGGGCGCCGGGGGTGCGCATCTTCATCGGCGAGGAAACCGGGCTGGCGCCGCTGGAAGGCATGTCGCTGGTGACCGCGCCGTATACCGCAGGCGACCGCACCCTGGGGGTGCTGGGCGTGATCGGTCCCTCGCGCATGGCCTACGACCGGGTGATCCCGATGGTGCAGGCCGCGGCCGACGTCCTCGGCGCGGCCCTGAAGACCTGAAGCCCTGAAGGCTTGAACCGGGGCCAGGCGACCCCAATACCGGCTTGCGGTGCGGCCATTGCCGCGAAGGATGCCGGAGCATGACCACGACCCCGATGCCGGACGCCGACCCCACGGGTGGGCGCGAAGACACCACCGAGAACCCGCTGGCCGCCGAGCTGGAGCAGCTGCGCGCCGAAACCGAGCAGCTGCGTGCGGATTCGCTGCGCGAGCGTGCCGACCTCGACAACCAGCGCAAGCGCATGGCGCGCGAGCTGGAGGGCGCGCGCCGGTTCGCCAACGAGCGCCTGCTGGCCGAGCTGCTGCCGCTGTTCGACAGCATGGAGGCGGGGCTGTCGGCCGCGGCCGAGTCCGACCCGCTGCGGGCCGGGCTGGAGCTGACCCTGCGCCAGCTGCACCGCATCGCCGCCAGCAACGGCCTCAGCGAGGTCGCGCCGGCACCCGGGGAGTCCTTCGACCCGGAGCGCCACCAGGCCATGAGCATGGTGCCCTCGGAGGGCGTTGCGCCAGGGACGGTGGCCCAGTTGTTCCAGAAGGGCTACGTGCTGAACGACCGCCTGCTGCGCCCCGCTCTGGTCGTGGTCGCCGAATAGGCGCCGCCGCGGGAGCGGCGTGAGCCGCGATCCGGACGCTTGAACCTCCTGCAACAGTCCCCAAATCCATTCCATCGGCGCCCCGCGCCACCAGACAGACGATTTCGAGAGGGAACATCACCATGGGCAAGATCATCGGCATCGACCTCGGCACGACCAATTCGTGCGTGGCGATCATGGACGGCGGCAAGGCGCGCGTCATCGAGAACAGCGAAGGCGACCGCACCACGCCATCGATCGTGGCCTGGACCAAGGACGGCGAAGTCCTGGTCGGCGCCTCGGCCAAGCGCCAGGCGGTCACCAACCCGAAGAACACCTTCTACGCGGTCAAGCGCCTGATCGGCCGCAAGTTCACCGACGCCGAGGTGCAGAAGGACCTCGGCCTGGTGTCGTACGCGATCATCCAGCACGACAACGGCGACGCGTGGGTGTCGCTGGTGGACGGCAAGAAGCTGGCGCCGCAGGAAGTCTCGGCCAAGGTGCTGGAGAAGATGAAGAAGACCGCCGAGGCCTACCTGGGCGAAACGGTGACCGAGGCCGTGATCACGGTGCCGGCCTACTTCAACGACAGCCAGCGCCAGGCGACCAAGGACGCCGGCCGCATCGCCGGCCTCGACGTCAAGCGCATCATCAACGAGCCGACCGCGGCCGCGCTGGCCTACGGCATGGACAAGAAGGGCGGCGACCGCAAGGTGGCCGTGTACGACCTCGGCGGCGGCACCTTCGACGTGTCGATCATCGAGATCGCGTCGGTCGACGGCGAGATGCAGGTGGAAGTGCTGTCGACCAACGGCGACACCTTCCTCGGCGGCGAGGACTTCGACAAGCGCGTCATCGACTACCTGGTCGACGAGTTCAACAAGGACCAGGGCATCGACCTGCGCAAGGATCCGCTCGCGCTGCAGCGCCTGAAGGACGCGGCCGAGCGCGCCAAGATCGAGCTGTCGACCTCGCAGCAGACCGAGGTCAACCTGCCGTACGTCACCGCCGACGCCTCCGGCCCGAAGCACCTCAACATCAAGCTGACCCGGGCCAAGCTCGAAGCGCTGGTCGACGACCTGGTCAAGAAGACCATCGAGCCGTGCCGGATCGCGCTCAACGACGCCGGCCTGCGCGCCAGCGACATCAACGAGGTGATCCTGGTCGGCGGCCAGACCCGCATGCCGCGCGTGCAGCAGGCGGTGACCGAGTTCTTCGGCAAGGAGCCGCGCAAGGACGTCAACCCCGACGAGGCCGTGGCGGTCGGCGCCGCGATCCAGGGCGGCGTGCTGCAGGGCGACGTCAAGGACGTGCTGCTGCTCGACGTGACCCCGCTGAGCCTGGGCATCGAGACCCTGGGCGGCGTGTTCACCAAGATCATCGAGAAGAACACCACCATCCCGACCAAGGCCGCGCAGACCTTCAGCACCGCCGAGGACAACCAGTCCGCGGTCACCGTGCACGTGCTGCAGGGCGAGCGCGAGCAGGCCCGCTACAACAAGTCGCTGGCCAAGTTCGACCTGTCCGGGATCGAGCCGTCGCCGCGCGGCATGCCGCAGGTGGAGGTGTCGTTCGACATCGACGCCAACGGCATCCTGCACGTGTCGGCCAAGGACAAGAAGACCGGCAAGGAACAGAAGGTCGAGATCAAGGCTGGCTCGGGTCTTTCGGACGAAGAGATCCAGCGCATGGTCCAGGACGCCGAGGCCAACCGCGAGGAAGACAAGAAGTTCCACGAGCTGGTGCAGGCGCGCAACCAGGCCGACGCATTGATCCATGCCACCCGCAGCGCGATCAAGGACAACGGCGACAAGGTCGGCGGCGACTTGATCGGCCGCGCCGAAGCCGCGATCGCCGATGTCGAAACCGCGATGAAGGGCGACGACAAGGGCCAGATCGAAGCCAAGTCCAAGACCCTGGAGGAAGTCGGCCAGGCCCTGTTCGCCGCGGCCGCCGCAGCGCAGCAGGGTGCCCCGGAATCCGGTGCCGCCGGCGACGGCGCGCCGCGCAGCGAGGACGTCGTGGATGCCGAGTTCACCGAGGTCAAGGACGACGACAGCGGTAAACGGTAAAGCGGTAAGCGGTAAATGGGAAAGTGGCGGACCGGGCTTTGCCCGGCCCGCTGCAAAGGGGAGCAGGGATGCGACCGCACCATGAGTTGCGGGTCTGGCGGGATGCCATGACTCTCGTAGGCAAACTGTACGGACTAACCGCGCGATTTCCGGCTGACGAGCGGTTCGGGTTGACAGCGCAGATCAGGAGAGCGGCGGTGAGTGTCCCGTCAAACATTGCCGAAGGGGCAGCCAGAGGAACCCGCAGGGATTTCGTGCGTTTCCTGATGATGTCTCGAGGGTCGCTTTCCGAACTCGATACCCAGGCGCGCATTGCCCGCAACCTGGGGTTCTACGAAGACATTGGAATCCTGGCGGAGATCGAGAGTCTTCAGGTATCGCTGGGTGCCTTGATCAAGGCCCAGCAAGCCCGCATTCCCTGTTCACAGGCGGCGAAGCCGCCGACTTCCCAGGCCGCGCAGCGGCCGACTTGACTGTTGACCAATGTCCAAACGCGATTACTACGAAGTCCTGGGCGTCGCCCGCAACGCCTCCGACGAAGAGTTGAAGAAGGCGTACCGGCGCTGCGCGATGAAGCACCACCCGGACCGCAATCCCGGGGACGCGTCGGCGCTGGAAGCGTTCAAGGACTGCAAGGAAGCCTATGAGGTGCTGTCCGACGCCGGCAAGCGCCGGATGTACGACGCCCACGGCCACGCAGCGTTCGAGCACGGCATGGGCGGTGGCGGTGGCGGGCCCGGGGCCGGCTACGCCGACATGGGCGACATTTTCGGCGACATTTTCGGCAACATCTTCGGTGGCGGTGGTCCCGGCCGCGGCCCGCGCCGCGGCGCCGACATCGGCTACGTGATGGAGCTCGACCTCGAGGAGGCGGTGGCCGGCATCGAGAAGCGGATCGAGGTGCCCACGCTCGCGGCCTGCGAGCCGTGCAAGGGCACCGGCTCGGCGGACGGCAGGCTCGAGACCTGCGGCACCTGCCAGGGCCGTGGCCAGGTGCGGATGCAGCGCGGCATCTTCACCATGCAGCAGCCGTGCCCGCATTGCGGCGGCCGCGGCCAGACCATCGCCGACCCCTGCACCGAATGCCACGGCAACGGCCGGGTGGAGGAAGAGAAGGTGCTGTCGGTGAAGATTCCGGCGGGGGTCGACAACGGCGACCGCATCCGCCTGGCGGGCGAAGGCGAGGCCGGTCCCGCGGGCACGCCGCCCGGCGACCTTTACGTCGAGGTACGGGTGCGCCCGCACGACATCTTCGTGCGCGACGGCGACGACCTGCATTGCGACGTGCCGATCCGGATCTCGCAGGCGGCGCTGGGCGATAGTATCCGCGTGCCCACGCTGGAGGGCGATGTGGAGTTGCGGATCCCGGCCGAGACCCAGACCGGCAAGCTGTTCCGGCTGCGCGACAAGGGCGTCAAGTCGGTGCGCAGCCGCAGGCCCGGCGACCTGTACTGCAAGGCCGTGGTCGAGACGCCGATCAATCTCACCCCCGAACAGCGCGAACTGCTCGAGAAGTTCGAGGCCACCTTCGTCGGTGACGGCGCACGCAAGCATTCGCCCAAGGCCAGCACCTTCCTGGACGGTGTGAAGGGCTTCTGGGACCGGATGGTGTCCTGAGCTGTAGAGCCGAGCCGCGCTCGGCTATCCTCGGCCCATGGACAAGCCACTACGCCTCCTGATCCACGGCGCCTCCGGCCGCATGGGCCAGGCACTGCTGCGCCTGTGCGCGCTGGAGCCCGATGACTGCACGGTCGTCGGCGCGGTCTCGCGCAAGCCGGCGCAGCGGGTGGTCGACGGTGTGCCGCAGTTCGCCGCGAGCGAGTTGCCTGGCGTCCCCGCGTTCGACGTCGCGATCGACTTCAGCCTGCCCGAAGCCTTCGACCCGCTGCTGGCGCTGTGCGTCGCACGCAAGGCCGCGCTGGTCTCCGGCACCACGGGGCTCGACCAGGCGCAACGGGACGCGCTGGAGGCGGCCTCGGCCGCGATCCCGGTGGCGTGGGCATCCAACTTCAGCCTCGGCGTGGCGGTGCTCGCCGACCTGGTCGAGCGCGCAGCTCGGGCCTTGCCTGGCTGGGACTGCGACATCGTCGAGGCGCACCACGCCGGCAAGCTGGACGCGCCTTCCGGTACCGCGCTGTCGCTCGGCATGGCGGCCGGGCAGGGGGGTGCCACCCCGCGCTACGCTTCGCTGCGCGCCGGCGACATCGTCGGCGAGCACGCGGTGCAGTTCACCGGCATGGGCGAACGGCTGGAGCTGGTGCACCGTGCCGGCCACCGTGACATCTTCGCCCGCGGCGCGCTGCACGCGGCTGCGCGCCTGTCGGGGCGCAGCCCCGGACAGTACCGGCTGACCGACCTGCTGGACTGAAGTGCTGGCGCCGGGGCGCTCGCGCCGGTATCATTCCCGCTCGCCTGATTCCACTTACCTCCGGACGGTCCTGCACCGTGCTGGCGGTTTTCTGCAACCTGACGTAGGCGAATCCCCCGTGACCCAGCCCGCAATCCTCGTACTCGAAGACGGCACCGTGTTCGAGGGCGATTCCGTAGGCGCGCCCGGCCTCGCCGTCGGCGAAGTGGTGTTCAACACCGCCATGACCGGCTACCAGGAGATCGTCACCGATCCCTCCTACGCGCGCCAGCTGGTGACACTCACCTATCCGCACATCGGCAATACCGGCTGCAACGCCGCCGACGACGAGTCGCGCCAGGCCTGGGCGGCCGGCCTGATCGTGCGCGACGTGCCGCGCCGGCCCTCGAGCTGGCGCAGCGAGGTCGCGTTGCCGCAATGGCTGCGCGACCGCGGCGTGGTCGCGATCAGCGGCATCGACACCCGCAAGCTGACCCGCCTGCTGCGCGACCGCGGCGCCCAGAACGGCGCGCTGGTGGCCGGCGACGCGGCTTCCGGGAAAAAGATCGACGTCGATGCGGCGATCGAGGCCGCCCGCAAGTTCCCCGGGCTCAAGGGCATGGACCTGGCGAAGGAAGTCAGCGTGCGCGAGCGCTACCGCTGGAATGCGGGGCAGCTCGACCTGGACCGCAATGCCTTCGCCAGCGGCGGCGGCCGTTTCCACGTGGTCGCCTACGACTTCGGCATCAAGCTCAACATCCTGCGCATGCTGGCCGAGCGCGGCTGCGACCTCACCGTGGTGCCGGCGCAGACGCCGGCATCGGAAGTGTTCGCGCTCGATCCGGACGGCGTGTTCCTGTCCAACGGCCCGGGCGATCCGCAACCCTGCGACTACGCGATCGCCGCGACCCGCGAGTTCGTCTCGCGAAAGCTGCCGCTCTACGGCATCTGCCTCGGCCACCAGCTGCTCGGCCTCGCGCTCGGCGCCGACACGGTGAAGATGAAGTTCGGCCACCACGGTGCCAACCACCCGGTGATCGACGTCGACACCGGCCGGGTGCTGATCACCAGCCAGAACCACGGCTTCGCGGTCGACGAGTCGACGTTGCCCGGCAACGTGCGGGTCACCCATCGCTCGCTGTTCGACGGCTCCAACCAGGGCATCGCACTGACCGACGCGCCGGCGTTCTCGTTCCAGGGCCATCCCGAGGCGAGCCCGGGCCCGCACGACCTTGCTTATCTGTTCGACCGGTTCATCGCGTCGATGGACGACAATCGCGCAGGGGCGCACTGACATGCCGAAGCGCACCGACATCAAGACCGTGCTGATCATCGGCGCCGGCCCGATCGTGATCGGCCAGGCCTGCGAGTTCGACTACTCCGGCGCGCAGGCGTGCAAGGCGCTGCGCGACGAGGGCTACCGGGTGGTGCTGGTCAACAGCAACCCGGCCACGATCATGACCGACCCGGCGATGGCCGACGCGGTCTACATCGAGCCGATCAACTGGCAGTCGGTCGAGAAGATCATCGCCAAGGAGAAGCCCGACGCGCTGCTGCCGACCATGGGCGGGCAGACCGCGCTCAACTGCGCGCTCGACCTCGCCGACAACGGCGTGCTCGAGCAGTACGGCGTCGAACTGATCGGCGCCTCGCGCGACGCCATCCGCATGGCCGAGGACCGCGAGCTGTTCCGGGTGGCGATGGGCGAGATCGGACTGGAGTGTCCGAAGGCCGAAGTCGCGCGCTCGTTCGAGCAGGCGGTCGACATCCAGACCCGGGTCGGCTATCCGACCATCATCCGCCCGTCGTTCACCCTGGGCGGCAGCGGCGGCGGCATCGCCTACAACAAGGAAGAGTTCGAGGAGATCGCCAGGCGCGGGCTCGAACTCTCGCCGGTGCACGAGATCCTGGTCGAGGAGTCGGTGCTGGGCTGGAAGGAATTCGAGATGGAGGTGGTCCGCGACACCGCGGACAACTGCATCATCGTGTGCTCGATCGAGAACCTCGACCCGATGGGCGTGCATACCGGCGACTCGATCACGGTCGCGCCGGCGCAGACGCTGACCGACAAGGAATACCAGCGCCTGCGCGACGCCTCGATCGCGGTGCTGCGCAAGATCGGCGTGGACACCGGCGGTTCCAACGTGCAGTTCGGCGTCAATGCCGAGACCGGCCGGGTGGTGGTGATCGAGATGAATCCGCGGGTGTCGCGCTCGTCGGCGCTGGCCTCCAAGGCGACCGGCTTCCCGATCGCCAAGGTCGCGGCCAAGCTCGCGGTCGGCTACACCCTCGACGAGCTCAAGAACGAGATCACCGGCGGCCTGACCCCGGCCTCGTTCGAGCCGAGCATCGACTACGTCGTCACCAAGATCCCGCGCTTCGCGTTCGAGAAGTTCCCGGCCGCCGACGCGCGCCTGACCACGCAGATGAAGTCGGTCGGCGAAGTGATGGCGATCGGCCGCACGTTCCAGGAATCGCTGCAGAAGGCATTGCGCGGGCTCGAGATCGGCAAGGCCGGGCTCGACCCGACCGGACTCGACCTGGGCGACGAAGCGGGCCTGGCGAACTTGCGCCGCGAGGTCAAGGAAGCCGGCCCCGAACGCATCTTCTACCTGGCCGACGCCTTCCGCGCCGGGATGGGGGTGGAGGCCGTGCACGCGCTGTCGTTCGTCGACCCGTGGTTCCTCGACCAGATCGAGGAACTGGTGGCGATCGAGGCCGAGGTCGCGGCTGCCGGCATCGACGCACTCGACGCGCGCCGGCTGCGCGCGCTCAAGCGCAAGGGCTTCTCCGATGCGCGCCTGGCCACGCTGGTCGGCACCGGCGAGTCGGCGGTGCGTGCGCTGCGCAAGGCGTTCGGCGTGCGTCCGGTCTACAAGCGGGTCGACTCCTGCGCGGCCGAGTTCGCCACCACCACGGCCTACCTGTACTCGACCTACGAGGACGAGTGCGAGGCGCAGCCGAGCGACCGGCGCAAGATCATGGTGCTCGGCGGCGGACCCAACCGCATCGGCCAGGGCATCGAGTTCGACTACTGCTGCGTGCACGCCGCGCTCGCGCTGCGCGAGGACGGCTATGAAACCATCATGGTCAACTGCAACCCGGAAACGGTGTCCACCGACTACGACACGTCCGACCGCCTGTACTTCGAATCGCTGACGCTCGAGGACGTGCTCGAGATCGTCGAACTCGAGAAGCCGGTCGGGGTGATCGTCCAGTACGGCGGCCAGACCCCGCTGAAGCTGGCGCAGGCGCTGCAGGATAACGGGGTGCCGATCATCGGCACCAGCCCCGACAGCATCGACCTGGCGGAGGACCGCGAGCGCTTCCAGAAGCTGGTCGAGCGGCTCGGCCTCCGGCAGCCGCCCAACCGCACGGCGCGCAACCCCGACGAGGCGCTGGTGCTGGCGCGCGAGATCGGCTACCCGCTGGTGGTGCGCCCGAGCTACGTGCTCGGCGGCCGTGCGATGGAAGTCGTGCATTCGGACGCCGACCTGTCGCGCTACATCCGCGACGCGGTCAAGGTCTCCAACGATTCGCCGGTGCTGCTGGACCGCTTCCTCGACCATGCGGTCGAGGTCGACGTCGACGTCATCGCCGACAAGGACGGCAACGTCCTGATCGGCGGCGTGATGGAGCACATCGAGGAAGCCGGCGTGCACTCGGGCGATTCGTCGTGTTCGCTGCCGCCGTACTCGCTGCCGATGTCGGTGCAGGACCGCCTGCGCGAGCAGGTGGTGGCGCTGGCGCGCGCGCTCCACGTGGTCGGGCTGATGAACACCCAGTTCGCGGTCCAGCACGACGAAGATGGCG
Organism: Lysobacter sp.; assembly: GCA_036676625.1. Classification (GTDB taxonomy): domain Bacteria; phylum Pseudomonadota; class Gammaproteobacteria; order Xanthomonadales; family Xanthomonadaceae; genus Cognatiluteimonas. Next base: position 16,233 of record JAKFCN010000047.1, read on the forward strand.
AAGCCACGATCTTCCTGCTCGAGGTCAACCCGCGCGCCTCGCGCACGGTGCCGTTCGTGTCCAAGGCCACCGGCGTGCCGCTGGCGAGGATCGCGGCGCGTTGCATGGCCGGCAGGACCCTGGCCGAGCAGGGCGCCACCGTCGAGGTGATCCCGGACTACTTCAGCGTCAAGGAAGCGATCTTCCCGTTCGCCAAGTTCCAGGGCGTGGACCCGATCCTCGGACCGGAGATGCGTTCGACCGGCGAAGTGATGGGGGTGGGCCGCAGCTTCGGCGCCGCGTTCGCGCGTGCAGAGGAAGCCGCCAACATCCGTGCCCCGGTCGCGGGCAAGGTGTTCATCTCGGTGCGCGACCCGGACAAGCAGCGGGTGCTTGCGGTCGCCCAGGACCTGATCCGCCGCGGCAACACCCTGGTCGCCACCCGCGGCACCGCCGCGTTCCTGCGCGGCAACGGGCTGGAGTGCGAGGTGGTGAACAAGGTGATCGAGGGCCGGCCGCACATCGTCGACCTGATCAAGAACGGCGAGATCGCGTACATCGTCAACACCACCGAGGGCCGGCAGGCGATCGCCGACTCGTACTCGATCCGGCGCGAAGCGCTGCAGGCGAGGGTGACCTATTCGACCACCGTTGCCGGCGCCAAGGCGCTGTTGCACTCCCTGGACTTCCGCGACAGCGGACCGGTATGGTCGCTGCAGGAATTGCACGCCGAAATGCGCGGCTGAGGACATACGACAATGCGGGCACCCCTGACCACCAAGGGCGCGCAGCGGCTGCGCGCCGAGCTCGAGGAACTCAAGTCGGCCAAGCGGCCGGCGGTGATCCAGGCGATCGCAGAGGCGCGCGCGCACGGCGACCTCAAGGAGAACGCCGAGTACCACGCCGCGCGCGAGCAGCAGGGCTTCATCGAGGGCCGGATCAAGCAGCTGGAATCGGAGTTGTCGAACGCCCAGTTGATCGACATCAGCACCCTCAACGCCGGCTCGAAGGTGGTGTTCGGCGCCACCGTGGTGCTGGCCGATGCCGAGACCGGCGAAGAGAAGACCTACCAGATCGTCGGCGACCTCGAGGCCGACATCAAGCAGGGCATGATCGCGATCTCCTCGCCGGTGGCGCGCGCACTGATCGGCAAGTTCGAGGGCGACGAGGTCACCATCGACGCGCCTGCGGGCCAGCGCGAATACGAGATCGTCTCGGTCAGCTACCAGGGCTGACGGCGCGACGCATGGCCACGGCGACCCTGCTGTTGCCCGCGCGCCTGCGGCTCGCCGGGCAGCCGTTGCCGGCGGCATTGGCGCTTGCGTTGGGACGTGCCGATGCCGGCACGGACGACGAGGGCGGCGAGCGTGCGCAACTGCTGCGCCATTTCGAACTGCTGCCGCGCGGCTGGCCGGTCGCCGCACTGACCCGCAGCCAGGACGCCAACGATGCCGCCTCGGCGCAGTGGCTGCGCGCGGACCCGGCCTGGGTGCGTCCGGACATCAACGGCGCGCGCCTGTACGCCTGCGGCGATGGCCTGCGGCTGTCGCGCGAGGATGCCGATGCACTGCTGCCGTCGCTGCGCACGCTGTTCGGCGATGCCGGGTTCCCGATCGATGCGCCGACGCCGTCGCGCTGGTACCTGCGCATGCCCGCGGGCACGAGGCCGCCATCATTTCCGGGCCCGGACGAAGCGCTGGGCGCGGACCTGTTCGACGCCCTGATCGGCACCGGCGGCGACGCCGATGCCGGATTGCGGCGTTGGCGCTCACTGTTCAACGAGGCGCAGGTGGTGCTGCACAACCATCCCTGGAACGCGCGCCGCGCCGCGGCGGGCAGGCCGCCGGTGAATGCGTTGTGGTTCTGGGGCGGCGGGATGCTGCCGGACCATGTGTCGACCACGCATGCGCAGGTCGCGTCCGACGATGTCCTGCTGCGTGCCCTGGCCGCGAACGCGGGGTTGGCGCCGGCGCCTGGCCGCCGCTGCTTCGAGCCGGCCGCCGGCGATGGCCTGTTCGACCTGCGCGAAGCCCGCGACGCGGCAGCCCTCGATCGCGACTGGCTGCAACCTGCGCTGGCTGCGTTGCGGCGGGGCGGGCTGCGGCAATTGCGCCTGGACTTCGCCGACGGCGCCGGTTACCTGCTGGCGCCGGCACAGCGCTGGCGTTTCTGGCGACGTCCACTGGCGCGCCTGGCCGCAGTGCCCCGCGACGATACGGAGGCGTGAGTATCGAGCGCACGCTGCGTCGCCGGGCACAGGTCGCAGTGGAAGGCGGCGACTGGGGCGCCATGCCGTCGCTGCTGCAGCGATTGCACGCCGCACGCGGTGCCCGCGGCCTCGACGAGGCGCAACCGCGACTCGCGAACCTGCTTCCGCCCGACGCGCTGCTGGGTCTGGATGCGGCGGTGGAATTGCTCGCCGCCGCCATCGATGGCAATCGCCACATCGTCGTGGTCGGCGACTTCGACTGCGACGGCGCCACCGCCTGCGCGACCGGCGTGCGCGGGCTGCGCATGCTCGGCGCACGCCACGTGTCGCATGCGGTGCCCAACCGCCAGGTGCACGGCTATGGGCTGTCGCCCGGACTGGTCGCGGACCTCGCCGGGCTGCAGCCGGACCTGCTGGTCACGGTCGACCACGGCATCGCCTGCCATGCCGGGATCGCCGCGGCGAAGGCGCGCGGCTGGCAGGTGCTGGTGACCGACCACCACCTGCCGGGCGCGACCCTGCCGCCGGCCGACGCCATCGTGAATCCCAACCAGCCCGGCGACGGTTTCCCGAGCAAGGCGCTGGCCGGGGTCGGGGTGATGTTCTACCTGCTGTTAGCGTTGCGTGGGAGTTTGCGTGCGGCAGGTGCCCCTCACGCGATGGTCGCGAACCTCTCCATCCTGCTGGACCTGGTCGCGGTCGGCACGATCGCCGACCTGGTGCCGCTGGATGCGAACAACCGCGCGTTGGTCGCGGCCGGGTTGCGCCGGTTGCGGGCAGGGCATGGCTGCGCCGGACTGCGTGCGCTGGTCGAGGTGGCCGGCCGCGACGAGCGCGCGCTGACTGCCAGCGACATCGGCTTCGGACTGGCGCCGCGGATCAACGCGGCCGGCCGGCTCGACGACATGGCCGTCGGCATCGAATGCCTGCTCAGCGACGACCCTTCGCATGCGCGCACGCTGGCCGCCGCGCTGCACGCCATCAACGCCGAGCGCCAGGGCGTGCAGCAGCAGATGGTCGCCGAAGCGGAGGCTGCGGTGTCGCGGCTGTCGCTGGACGGCGAGCTGCCGTCGGTGCCGTGCCTGTTCGATCCGCAATGGCATGCGGGCGTGGTCGGGCTGGTGGCGTCGCGGATCAAGGAGCGCCTGCACCGGCCGGTCTTCGCGTTCGCGCCGGTCGAACCCGGGAGCGGGCAGTTGCGCGGTTCGGCGCGCTCGATTCCCGGGCTGCACATCCGCGACCTGCTGGCCGCGGTCGACGCCGCGCATCCTGGCCTCGTCGAACGCTTCGGCGGGCATGCGATGGCCGCGGGCCTGACCCTGCCGTTGGCTTCGCTGCCGCGCTTCGAACATGCATTGCAACAACAGGCGGCGCGCCTGCTCGATCCTGCCATGCTGGGCGCCGAGGTCACCAGCGACGGCGAACTGCAGGCGCACGAGTTCGACATCGTCCACGCGCGCCTGCTGCGCGACGGCGGGCCCTGGGGGCAGGGCTACCCCGAGCCCGTGTTCGACGGCGAGTTCGAGGTGCTGCGCTGGCGCGTCGTCGGCGAGCGTCACCTCAAACTCGAACTGGCGCATCCGCACGGCCGCCTCGATGCGATCGAGTTCGGCGGATGGGAAGGCGAACCGCCCCCGGCGCGGGTGCGGATCGCCTTCCGGCTCGAGCCCGACGGTTATCGCGGCGGCGATGCTATCCAGCTGGTTGTGCTGCATCGCGAGCCGGCCGCCGCGACGGCGGCGCCCGCTTGAGACCGAACAGCGGCCGCAGCACGGCGACCCTGCGGACGGCCTCGTAGCCGGCGAACGACAGCGCGAACGTCGACAGCACCAGCAGCGGGGCTTCCAGCCAGGGCGACAGCGCCAGCGGCAGCAGCAGCCGCGAGACCAGCACGATCAGGGTCTGGTGCAGGATGTAGACGGGGAACACCGCGGCAGTGAGATAGCGCAGCAGCGGGCTGTCCCCGGGCGCCAGCCGGCGCGCGAAGCCGAGCACGGCGACGATCGCGCACCACTGGTTCAGGCCCCAGGCCGCGCGCATCGCCAGGCGCAGCCACTGCGGCGGTTCGATGTCCGCGTAATGGCCGAAGTAGGACACGATGGCGAGCCAGGTGCAGGCCCACACCGCCAGCGCCGTCCAGCGCCGGTGCTCGATCGCGGCCCAGGTGCCTTCGGCGCGCGCGACCAGGAAGCCCAGCAGGAAGACCGGGAAGTACTGGGCGTGGTTGTAGGCGTCGTCGACCAGGGCATGCGTCTGCGGGAAGCGCCCGACCAGCGCCATCCGCACCAGTGCCAGGAACAGCGCCGGCCAGACGATCACCCCGGCGCCCGACAGCAGGCGCGGCAGGCGCTCGCGGGCGTGCTGCAGCCAGCGCGGCGCCAGGCTGGCCAGCGAATACAGCGCCACCGTATAGACCCAGAGGTAGGCGACGAACCAAAGGTGGTTCCAGGTCGGGGTGATGATGCATTCGTCGCCGCGGCAGACGTCGCCGGACAGGTAGATGCGGTAGAAGTCGAGGTAGCCGCCGGCGAAGCCGGCTTTCTCGACGATCTCGAAGTAGGTCTGCGGCGGCACGATCAAGAACATGCCCACCGCCAGCGGCAGCAGCAGCCGCCATGAGCGTCGGCGCAGGAAGCCTGGCTGGTCCTTGTCGAGCAGGAACGCCGTGGCCGCGCCGGACACCAGGAACAGCAGCGACAGCCGCCACGGGATGCTCAGCATCATGAAGGGTTCCAGTGCCGGGTCCGCGTGCGGGCTCTTCACGTGCCAGTCCCAACTCACGTAATACATGCCGACGTGGAACACCACCAGCAGCCCGAAGGCGCAGACGCGGACCCAGTCGAGATCGTAACGGCGTTGCATGGCGGCTTCCTCGATGGCGGGAGCGCCAGCCTCGCCCGGCGCCCGCCGCGGCCGCCAGCGCGAAGTGCCCGGATGCCGGCCGCCGGGGACGTATCGCGGGAAGAAGTGACGAAGCGGGGACGCATCGACCTAGAATCCCCGGATGAACGCAGCCCGGACCGCACGCCCGACCGACGCCTACCAGCGCTACCGGCCGTGGCGGCGATGGGTCGAGGTCGGCTTCTGCTTCGTCTTCGTCGCCGCCAACGCTGCAGGCAACAGCGTGACCACATGGATGGACCTGCAGCGCTCCGGGCTGGACCGGTTCCAGGCATGGGAGCCGGCTGTCTGGGAATGGTCGAGCGCGCTGGTCTGGGTGCTGCTGCTGCCGCTGATCGCCTGGGGGACGCGCCGCTTCCCCACCCATTGGGACAATTGGCGCCGCCGGCTGCCGCAGCACCTGCTGGCCAGCGTCGTGGTGTCGTTGATCCACGTGTCCGCGATGGTCGGGATCCGGGTGCTGGTCTACCGCACTCAGGGCGCCACCTACGACTTCGGCCCCTGGCCGCAAGGGCTCTACTACGAATACCTCAAGGACGTCCGCGCCTACGCCCTCATGGTGCTCGTCTTCGAGGCCTACCGTCTGTTGCTGCGCCGGATGCAGGGCGAGGCCAGCCTGCTCGACGCGCCGGAAGAGGGGCCGCCGGTGGAACCCGTGGACCGGCCCGAGCGTTTCCTGGTGCGCAAGCTCGGACGCGAGTTCCTCGTTGCCGCCAACGACATCGAATGGCTTCAGGCTTCCGGCAACTACGTCAACCTGCGGGTGCGCGGCCACGACTACCCGCTGCGCAGCACCATCGCCGGGATCGAGGCCAGCCTGGACCCGGCGCGATTCGCCCGGATCCACCGCAGCTACATCGTCAACCTCGACCAGGTCGCGTCGATCGAGCCGCTGGACACCGGCGATGCCCGCGTACACCTCAAGGACGGCGGCGTGCTGCCCTGCAGCCGGCGCCATCGCGATGCCTTGCGCGGGCGGGCCGCCTGCTAGAATTGACGGCCTTTCGCCACCATTCCACGGCAGATGATCGAACTCAATCCCGTCCGCCAGCGCATCGCCGACCTTCGTGGCCGGCTGGATGCGCTGAGGGGGTATCTTTGACTACGACGCCAAGGTAGAGCGGCTCGAGGAAGTCAACCGCGAACTCGAGAACCCGGACATCTGGAACGATTCCTCACGCGCGCAAGCGCTCGGCCGCGAACGTTCCCTGCTGGACAAGAACGTCACCGGCATCCGCGAGCTCGGCGAAGGCCTGGCCGGCGCCGACGAGCTGCTGGACCTGGTCGAGGCCGAAGACGACCAGGAGACTGCCAATGCGATCGTCGCCGATGTCGAGCGTTACGCGCGCGGCGTCGACCAGCTCGAGTTCCAGCGCATGTTCTCCGGGAAGATGGACGCCAATGCCGCCTTCGTCGACATCCAGGCCGGCGCCGGCGGCACCGAAGCGCAGGACTGGGCCGAGATGCTGCTGCGCATGTACCTGCGCTGGGCCGAGTCGCGCGGCTGGAAGACCGAGTTGATGGAAGTCAGCGGCGGCGACGTCGCCGGGATCAAGTCGGCGACCTTCCGGGTCGAGGGCGATTACGCCTACGGCTGGCTGAAGACCGAGATCGGCGTGCACCGGCTGGTGCGCAAGTCGCCGTTCGATTCCGACAACCGTCGCCATACCTCGTTCACCTCGGTGTTCGTGTCGCCGGAAGTCGACGACGACATCGACATCGAGATCAACCCGGCGGACCTGCGCACCGACGTCTATCGCTCCTCCGGCGCCGGCGGACAGCACGTCAACAAGACCGAATCCGCGGTCCGCATCACCCACATCCCGACCAACACGGTCGTGGCCTGCCAGACCGGCCGCAGCCAGCACCAGAACCGCGACACCGCGATGAAGATGCTGGCGGCCAAGCTGTACGAGCTGGAAGTGCAGAAGCGCAACGTCGAGCGCGATGCGCTGGAAGCGACCAAGTCCGACATCGGCTGGGGCAGCCAGATCCGCAACTACGTGCTCGACCAGTCGCGGATCAAGGACCTGCGCACCGGCATCGAGCGCAGCGACACCCAGAAGGTGCTTGACGGCGACCTCGACGAGTTCGTCGAGGCCAGCCTGAAGTCCGGCCTCGAAGCCGGCGCCAAGCGCAGCGATGCGTGACATCCTCCACAATGTGATCCGACGATGACCGACGAACGCCAGCCCATCGACGAGAACCACCTGGTCGCCGAACGCCGCGCCAAGCTCACGGCGCTGCGCGCGCAGGGCATCGCGTTCCCGAACGACTTCCGCCGCGCCGACCATGCCGGCGACCTGCAGGCGGACTACGCCGACGCCGGACGCTGGAGCGGCGAGGTGCTGGAAGGCCAGGGCAGGCGGGTCGCGCTCGCCGGACGGCTATTGGCCAAGCGGGTGATGGGCAAGGCGGCGTTCGCACAGGTCCAGGACGTGACCGGGCGGATCCAGCTGTTCCTGCAATCGGCCACCCTGGGCGACGCCTACGAGGCGTTCAAGGGCTGGGACGTCGGCGACATCGTGGCGACCACCGGTACCCTGATGCGCACGAAGACCGGCGAGCTGTCGATCAAGGCGGACACGCTGCGGCTGCTGGTGAAGTCGCTGCGGCCGCTGCCGGACAAGTGGCACGGCCTGAGCGATGTCGAACAACGCTATCGCCAGCGCTACGTCGACCTGATCGTGACTCCGGAAGCGCGCGAAGTCTTCGTCAAGCGCTCGAAACTGGTCGCCGCGCTGCGGCGCTGGCTCGACGCCCGGCGCTTCCTCGAGGTCGAGACGCCGATGATGCATTACCTCGCCGGCGGCGCCACCGCCAAGCCGTTCACCACCCACCACAACGCGCTCGACCTGGACCTGTTCCTGCGGGTCGCGCCCGAGCTCTATCTCAAGCGCCTGGTGGTCGGCGGCTTCGAGCGCGTGTACGAGATCAACCGCAACTTCCGCAACGAAGGCGTCAGCACCCGGCACAACCCCGAGTTCACCATGCTCGAGCTGTACGAGGCCTATGCCACCTACGACGAGATCATGGACCTGACCGAGGCGATGATCCGCGACGTCGCGGTCGAGGTCGCCGGCACCGCGGCGCTGCATTGGGAAGGCGACGCGATCGACCTCGGCCCGCGCTTCCGGCGCTGGAAGCTGGAGGAGGCCGTGCGCGAACTCAATCCGGAGGTTTCGGTCGCCGACTGCCGCGACCGCGACGCGCTGGCTGCGCACTGCGCGCGCCTCGGCGTGCGCGTGAAGCCCGGCTACGGCTGGGGCAAGCTGCTGCTGGAGATCTTCGAGAAGACGGTCGAGACCGGGCTCATCCAGCCGACCTTCATCACCCATTACCCGGTGGAGGTTTCGCCGCTGGCGCGCGAATCCGACACCGAGCCGGGCATCACCGACCGCTTCGAGCTGTTCATCGGCGGCAAGGAACTGGCGAACGGCTTCTCCGAGCTCAACGATCCCGAGGACCAGGCCGCGCGCTTCCGCGCCCAGGTCGAGGCCAAGGCCGGCGGCGACGACGAGGCGATGCATTACGACGCCGACTACATCCGCGCGCTGGAAGTCGGCCTGCCGCCTACCGGCGGCCTGGGAGTCGGCATCGATCGGCTGGTGATGCTGGTCACGGATTCGGCCTCGATCCGCGACGTGCTGCTGTTCCCGTACATGCGCCCGGAGCAGGGGACTTGACCCCAGGCGGCCCCGCGGGCACTTGCCGCGGAGCGGTGGACGCGGCGAGTATGTTGGCCGGGCCAGACAGGGACGACAGGCATCCTTCATGGGGAACGACGTCTTGAACATCGTCATCGTCGATGACCAGACTTCTGCCCGGACCATGCTCCGCCATATCCTGGAGGACATCGGCCCCGAGCTCGATGTCAGGGATTTCGGTGATCCGCTCGAGGCCCTGGACTGGTGCGACAGCAACCGCCCGGACCTGCTGCTGCTGGACTACCGCATGCCGGGGCTGGACGGCCTGGAGTTCGCGCGCCGGTTCCGCACGCCGCTGGTCCACCGCGACGTGCCGATCGTGCTGGTCACGGTGGTCGGCGACGAGCCGGTGCGGCAGGCCGCGCTGGACGCCGGTGTCATCGATTTCCTGGTCAAGCCGATCCGTCCGCGCGAGCTGCGCGCGCGCTGCCGCAACCTGCTGCAGCTGCGCCAGCAATCGGAGTCGGTCAAGCAACGGGCGCTGTCGCTGGAGCAACGCCTGCTGTCGAGCATGCACGAGGTCGAGGAGCGCGAACGCGAGACCCTGTCGCGGCTGGCGCGTGCGATCGAGTACCGCGATGTCGGCACCAGCGCCTATCTGGAGCGGATGTCGCACTTCGCAGGGCTCATCGCCGAGGAACTCGGGATATCCGAGGACGAGGCGCGGATGATCGAGATGGCGGCGCCGCTGCACGACATCGGCAAGATCGCGATCCCCGACGCGGTGCTGCTCAAGCCGGGTCCGCTGGACGAGGCGGAGACGCGGGTGATGCGCCGCCATCCCCTGATCGGCCACGAGTTGCTGGGCGGCAGCCAGAACCGCTTCATCCAGATGGGCGCCACCATCGCCCTGCGCCACCACGAGCGCTACGACGGCAGCGGCTATCCCGACGGCCTGGCCGGCGAGGAAATCCCGATCGAGGCCCGGATCGTCGCGGCCGCCGACGTGCTCGACGCCCTGCTGTCGACCCGGCCCTACAAGCCGGCCTGGACGCTCGACGAGGCCCTGGACTGGCTGCGCGACCAGTCCGGCAAGCTGTTCGACCCGCGCTGCGTCGAGGCGCTGCTGTGCAACCAGGACCGCCTCCAGGACATCTGCAGGCGCTATTCTTCCGCCCGGGCCAAGCCAGGGCTGGAATGACCGGATGAACGCGCTGCCTGCCGCCCTCTTCGCCCGGATGAGGCAGCGCCTGCAAAACCGTGCCGACAGCGAGCACGCGCAGGTGCTGGTGCGGATCGCCATCACCTCGCTGTTCAGCGCCTACCTGGGCTGGCAGGTCAACGAGGCCGGCGGCGGCACGGCGCTGTTCCTCACCTGGCTGATCCTGCTGGGCGAACTCGGACTCTCGTTCAGCCTGCTGGTGGCGATCCTGTTCCGGCCGGCACCGTCGCCTCCACGCCGCTGGGTCGGCATGTTGGCCGACTACACCGCGATGGCGGCGGTGATGTACCTGGAAGGGGAGGCCGCCTCGCCGCTGTACGGCGTCTATCTCTGGGTGACCATCGGCAACGGCCTGCGCTATGGCCCCCGCTACCTGCACTACGCGACCGCGCTGGCGACCGTATCGTTCCTGGCGGTGATCCGGCTCACCCCCTACTGGCTGGAGAATCCCTACCTGTCGTGGGGCTTGCTGGCCGGGCTGGTGGCGGTGCCGCTGTACTTCGGTTCGCTGCTGAAGGCGCTGACCCGGGCGATCGACGAGGCACGCCGCGCGAACGAGGCCAAGAGCCGCTTCCTTGCCAACATGAGCCACGAGTTCCGTACTCCGCTCAACGGGCTCGCCGGCACCTGCGAACTGCTCGCCACCACCCGCATGGATGCCGAACAGCGCGAGTACGTGCGCACGATCCAGGCGTCGAGCCGGTCGCTGCTGTCGCTGGTCGAGGACGTACTCGACATCTCGGCGATCGAAGCCGGCAAGCTCAAGCTGCGCAGCGAGGACTTCTCGATCCGCGAGCTGCTGGACAACATCGGCCTGATCGTGCAGCCGCTGGCACGCGCCAAGCAGCTGGACTACGGCATCAGGGTCGCGCCGGAACTGCCGGTGACGGTGAGCGGCGACCCGGGGCACCTGCGGCAGGTGCTGATCAACCTGCTGGGCAACGCCATCAAGTTCACCGAGCAAGGCTACGTCCGGCTGACGGTGTCTTCCTGCCGCGAGGGTCCGCGTTCGGTGCGGGTCCGCTTCCGGGTCAGCGACTCGGGCATCGGCATCGCCACGGCGACCCGGGAACGGCTGTTCGAGGCGTTCGAGCAGGCCGATGCGAGCATGGCGCGCCGGCACGGCGGCAGCGGCCTGGGCACGACCATCGCCAAGGGCCTGACCGAGGCGATGGGCGGCAGCATCGGATTCGAGAGCGTCGAACACGGCGGCAGCGAATTCTGGATCGAGTTGCCGTTCACGGTGCCGCCCGCGGTCGCGGCCGGAGACGGGGCGGTGGAGAACGTCATCGCCTTCTCCGACCCGTTCCTGCGCCACCGCGCTCGGGTGGAGCCGATGCGGTTGCTGATCGCGGACGACCACGCGGCCAACCGCATGGTGCTGCAGGGCATGCTGCAGAAGGCCGGCCACAAGGTCACTGCGGTCGAGGACGGCGAGGCGGTGCTTGCCGCGATGGAGCTGTCCGGCTACGACGTGGTGATCGCCGACCTGCACATGCCGGCCATCAGCGGCCTGGACATGCTGCGCCAGCTGCGGGTGATGCAGGCCGGCGCGCCGGTGCGCACGCCGGTGGTGATCCTCAGCGCGGACGTGACCCCGGAATCGATCCAGCAGTGCGAGCGGGCGGGCGCACGCGCGTTCCTGGCCAAGCCGGTGGTCGCATCGCGCCTGCTCGACACCCTCGCCGACATCGCCATGGGCAAGCGCGTCGACGCGCCGCAGGTGGTGCAGCGGGCGGACCTGCGCGCGCCGCCGGCGGGCGAGGCGATCCACGATCCGCGGGTGATCGACGAGTTGCGCGCGCTGGGCCTGGGCCCGGCGTTCGAGGCCGACTTCGTGCGCGAATGCCTCAGCGACGCGCAGCGATGCCTGGAGGCCTTCCGCAGCCATGCCGAAGCCGGCAACTGGCCGCTGGTCCGGGACCAGACGCACGCGCTGAAGGGCGTGGCCGGCAATCTCGGCCTGGTGATGCTGGTCGCTTCCACCGACCAGGTGATGCGCCTGGCCGACTGGCAACTGATGCGCGAATGGCGCCAGCGCCTCAATGTCCTGCAGGGACAGCTTGCGCAGGGACGGGACGTGGTCATGCAACGGACGTCCACGCAGGCGCAGTCCTCCTCCGGCCAGGACCAGGACGGCCCCCGCTGAGGGTGGTCCTTCCCCGATTGGGCAGGGAAGGGGCCGGTTCCGCGTCCCCGGTCAGCCGGTCGCCATGCCCGCGTCGCCGTGCCGGCGGTACTGCGCGCGCACCAGCCGTTCCATCGTCCGCATCGAGCGTTCGCCCAGCTGCAGCGCGGTGTCCACCCACACCTCGGTGATGGTCATCAGTTCCTCGAGCGTCACCGGCTGCGACATCGAACGGACGCGATGCATGGCGGCGCGCGCATGCGGGATGCGCTGGTTGGCGCGGATCACCTGTTCGACCGCGCGCTCGCCCTCGCCGCGAGGTACCAGCACGTCGACCAGGCCCATGGCGTGCAGTTCGTTGCTGGAATACACGTTGCCCTCGAGCATCAGCTTCTCGGCCTGGTGCGGCGCGATCCGCTTGCACAGGAAGGAATACGCGCCCATGCCCGGGAACAGGTCGAACAGCACCTCGGGCAGGCCCATCATCACGCCTTCCTCGGCGACGATGGTGTGGCAGCTCAACGCCGCTTCGAAGCCACCGCCGAGCGCATCGCCCTGGACCAGCGCGATGCTGTGCGCGCCCGCACCCAGGCCGACGTGGAACGCATGCACGCCACGCACGCACTGGCGGGCATAGGCGAGCAGGGTGGCGCGGTCGCCGTTGCGGATGGCGCGGCAGAACAGCTCCAGGTCGCCGCCCAGGTTGAACACGTCCGAGTCGGAGGCGAGCACCACGTGCGGGATGGCACCGTCGCCCGAGTCCTGGTCCTTGCGCAGCTTGTCGGCCAGCGCCTGCTGGTAGGTGAGGATCTCGCCCACCAGGGCAGGCTTGAAGCAGGCGCGCCCCGGCGTCTGCGCCAGGTCGGCATGCATGTGGCACCAGTACACCTGCCGTTCCGGATTCTCGGTGGTGCGCAAGGTGCCGTAACGCGAGGCGACCTTCAGCTTTTCTACGTTGTTCACGTTGTTCCCCTTTGGTGTGTGTCGAGGGTGGCAACCAGCCGCTCGGGCTGCGCGGCTGGTTGCCGCGGTAGACGAAGGAATGCCCGGTTGGCGCCCTTAATGCGCCCCCGGCGGGCAAACTGCAAGCGTTTTCTCGGCGCTCCGGCGCCTGCCAGGCCTCAGGGACGGGCAGGCGGCGCCTGGTCGCGCAACTCGCGCCGCAGGATCTTGCCGACGTTGGTCTTGGGCAGTTCCTTGCGGAACTCGACCACGTGCGGGCGCTTGTACCCGGTGAGGTACTCGCGCGCGTAGGCCTTGACCGCCTCGGCGGTGAGCGCCGGATCCTTCTTCACGATCACGACCTTGACCGCTTCGCCGGATTTCTCGTCGGGCACGCCGACCGCCGCGACTTCCAGCACTCCGGGCATGCCGGCCAGCACGTCTTCGATCTCGTTGGGATACACGTTGAAGCCGGAGACCAGGATCATGTCCTTCTTGCGGTCGACGATGTAGAAGAAGCCCTTGTCGTCCATCCGCGCCATGTCGCCGGTGTGCAACCAGCCTTCGGCATCGATCGCGGCCGCGGTCTCCTCGGGCCGGTTCCAGTAACCCTTCATCACCTGCGGGCCCTTGAGGCACAGCTCGCCGACTTCCCCGGGGGCCAGCTTGCGGCCCTCCTCGTCCTTGAGGCAGGCGTCGGTGGACGGGATCGGCAGGCCGATCGAGCCGTTGTACTCGGCCAGGTCCATCGGGTTGATGCATGCCGCGGGCGATGTTTCGGTGAGGCCGTAGGCCTCGACCAGGGTGCAGCCGGTGGCCTTCTTCCAGCGCTCGGCCACTGCACGCTGCACCGCCATGCCGCCGCCGAGGGTCAGGCGCAGGTGCGAGAAATCGACATTCCCGAACCCGGGCGTGTTGAGCAGGCCGTTGAACAAGGTGTTGACGCCGGTGATCGCCGTGAACTTCGTCTTCGACAGCTCCTTGACGAAGCCGGGCATGTCGCGCGGGTTGGTGATCAGGTGGTTGAGGCCGCCGAACTTGGTGAACACCAGGCCGTTCGCGGTCAGCGAGAAGATGTGGTACAGCGGCAGCGCGGTGATGATGACTTCCTCGCCGGGCCGCAGGTTGGTGCCGACCCAGGCCGCCGCCTGTTCCATGTTGGCGACCAGGTTGCGATGGGTCAGCATCGCGCCCCTGGCCACCCCGGTGGTGCCGCCGGTGTACTGCAGGAAGGCGATGTCGCCGGAATCGATCACCGGCGCCACCGGCTTCTGCAGCTGGCCCAGCATCAACGCCTCGTGGAAGCGGATCGCGCCGGGCAGCTCGTAGCGCGGCACCATCTTCTTCACGTGCTTGAGCACGAAGTTCATGATCGCGCCCTTGGCGCCGCCGACCATGTCGCCCAGTCCGGTGGTGATCGCCTGCCGCACCTGGGTCTGCGCGATCACCTGCTGCACGGTGTGGCCGAAGTTGTCGACCACCACTATCACGCTCGCACCGGAATCCACCAGCTGGTGCTTGAGCTCGCGCGGGGTATACAGCGGGTTGACGTTCACCACCGTCAGGCCCGCGCGCAGGATGCCGAAGCTCGCGATCGGATACTGCAGGCAGTTCGGCATCATGATCGCGACGCGGTCGCCGCGCTTGAGCCCGAGATCGCCGAGCAGGTAGGCGGCGAACCGGGCGCTGAGGCGGTCGATGTCGGCGTAGGTGAGGACCTTGCCGAAGCTGCTGAAGGCCGGGCGGTCGCGGAAGCGGGCGATGGCACTGTCGAGCACGGCGACGACCGACGGATACTCGTCGGGGTTGATCTCGGCCGGCACGCCGGCCGGGTATTGGGCCAGCCAAGGCCGCTCGGAACTCATCGCGATTACTCCCTGGCCGGATCCACCGGCAGAATGCGCTGGCGTACGTTATCGACTCGATTGGAGCATAGGCCCATGGGACTGGCAAGGCGAGCAGGATCGCATCGCAACATGGCGTTCGCCGTGCTGCTGGCCTGCGGGCTGGCGGCCTGCGCCGGCGACACGCCGGAACAGCGCCTGCGAACGGCGATGGCCGACCTGCAGCATGCAGTGGAAGCGCGCGATGCCGGCGGCATCCGGACGCTGCTGGCCGACGACTTCGTCGGCTCGCGGGGGCTCGATCGCGATGGCGCCCTGGGGATGGCACGCGTCGCTTTCCTGCGCCATCGCCGGGTCGGGGTGGCGATCGTCGGCCCGCTCGACGTGCGGATGCAGCCGGGGCACGCCAGCGTGCGCTTCGCCGCCGCGCTGACCGGCGGCTCCGGCCGCCTGTTGCCGGATGCCGCGAGGCTGTACGAGGTCGAGACCGGCTGGCGCCTGGAAGACGGCGAGTGGCGCCTTACCAGCGCCACCTGGACACCGCGGCTGTAGAGCGGAGCCATGCTCCGCCCAGCCGGGCATGGCTCCGCTCTACGGGTTACGCGGCCTTCTTCGCGGCGAGCTGGCGCAGCACGTAGTGCAGGATGCCGCCGTTGCGGAAGTACTCGACTTCCTTCGGTGTCAGCAGCAGCACCCGGACCTCGAAGCGCTTCTCGCTGCCGTCGGCCTTGCGGGCGACGACGGTGGCGGTCTTCGCCGCGCCGTCGTCCAGGCCGACGACATCGATCGTCTCGCTGCCGTCCAGCCCCAGCACGCGCGCGTTCTCGCCTTCCTTGAACTGCAGCGGCAGCACGCCCATGCCGACCAGGTTGGAGCGGTGGATGCGTTCGAAGCTCTCGGCCACGACCGCCTTGACGCCCAGCAGGATCGTGCCCTTGGCCGCCCAGTCGCGCGAGGAGCCGGTGCCGTATTCCTTGCCGGCGAACACCACCAGCGGGGTGCCCTGCGCCTTGTACTGCATGGCGGCGTCGTAGATCGACAGCTTCCTGCCGCTGTCCGCGCCGGTGCCGTGGAACAGGGTGTTGCCGCCTTCCTCGCCGCCCAGCATCAGGTTCTTGATGCGGATGTTGGCGAAGGTGCCGCGCACCATCACGTCGTCGTTGCCGCGGCGGCTGCCGTAGCTGTTGAAGTCGGCCGGCTGCACGCCGCGCGACTGCAGGAAGCGGCCCGCGGGCGAGTCCTTCTTGATGTTGCCGGCCGGCGAAATGTGGTCGGTGGTGATCGAGTCGCCGAACAGGCCGAGCACGCGCGCGCCGCGAAGGTCGTCGATCGAGCCGACCTGCATGGTCATGCCGTCGAAGTAGGGCGGGTTCTTGATGTAGGTCGAATCCGCGTTCCAGGCGTAGCTCTCGCCCACGGGCGAGTCGATCTCCGCCCAGCGCGCGTCGCCCTTGAACACGTCGGCGTAGTTCTTCGCGAACATCTCGGGGCCGACGGTGGACGCGATCAGGTCGCCGATGTCCTTGTTGCTCGGCCAGATGTCGCGCAGGTACACGTCCTGGCCGTCGCTGCCCTTGCCCAGCGGCTGGGTGGTCATGTCGATGTCCACCGTGCCGGCGATCGCGAACGCGACCACCAGCGGCGGCGAGGCCAGGTAGTTCATCTTCACTTCGGCGTGGATGCGGCCTTCGAAGTTGCGGTTGCCCGACAGCACGGCGGCGACCGCCAGGTCGTGCTCGGCGATGCCCTGGGAGACGGCTTGCGGCAGCGGGCCGGAGTTGCCGATGCAGGTGGTGCAGCCGTAGCCGACCACGAAGAAGCCGAGCTTCTCCAGGTCGGCGAGCACGCCGGCCTTCTGCAGGTAGTCGGTGACCACCAGCGAGCCCGGGCCGAGCGAGGTCTTGACCCAGGGCGCCGCCTTCAGCCCCTTGGCGGCGGCATTGCGCGCCAGCAGGCCGGCACCCAGCATCACCGCCGGGTTGGAGGTGTTGGTGCAGGACGTGATCGCGGCGATCACCACCGAACCGTCGGTGAGTTCGTGTTCCTGGTCGTGGATGCGGATCTTCGAGGTCGGCTTGGCGGCCAGGCGCTGCGCCTGCGGCTGGCTGCCGCCTTCTTCGTCCATGCGCTTGATGTCGCCGTTCTTCGGCACGCGATTGGCGATCAGGCCTTCGAGGTTGGTGCGGAAGTTGTCGCCGAGCTTTTCCAGCAACACACGGTCCTGCGGGCGCTTGGGGCCGGCCAGCGACGGCTTGACCTCGGCGAGGTCGAGCTCGAGCGTGGCGCTGTAGTGCGCGTGAGGCGAATCCGGCGTGTGCCACAGGCCCTGTGCCCTGGCGTAGGCCTCGACCAGCGCGATCTGCGCCTCGCTGCGGCCGGACAGGCGCAGGTAGCGCACCGCCTCGGCGTCGATCGGGAAGATGCCGCAGGTGGCGCCGTATTCGGGCGACATGTTGGCGATGGTGGCGCGGTCGGCCAGCGGCAGGTGCTGCAGGCCGTCGCCGTAGAACTCGACGAACTTGCCGACCACGCCCAGCGCACGCAGCATCTGGGTGACGGTCAGTACAAGGTCGGTGCCGGTGGCGCCTTCGGGCAGCTTGCCGGTGAGGCGGAAACCCACGACCTGGGGGATCAGCATCGAGGAGGGCTGGCCGAGCATCGCGGCCTCGGCCTCGATCCCGCCGACGCCCCAACCGAGCACGCCGAGGCCGTTGATCATGGTGGTGTGCGAGTCGGTACCGAACACGGTGTCGGGGAAGGCGAGCAGCTCGCCGTCGACTTCGCGCTCCATCACCACGCGGGCGAGGTGTTCCAGGTTCACCTGGTGGACGATGCCGGTGTTGGGCGGCACCACCTTGAAGTCCTCCAGCGCCGTCTGCCCCCAGCGCAGGAAGCTGTAACGCTCCTGGTTGCGCTGGAATTCGATCTGGCCGTTGAGGTCGAGCGCGTCGGCGCGGCCGAACACGTCCACCTGCACCGAGTGGTCGATCACCAGCTCGGACGGAATCAACGGGTTGATCTGGCTGGGCTTGCCGCCGAGCCGGGCCACCGCGTCGCGCATCGCCGCCAGGTCGACCACGCAGGGCACGCCGGTGAAGTCCTGCAACAGCACCCGCGCCGGCATGAAGGCGATCTCGGTCTCCGGCTCGTCCTTCGGGTCCCACTTGGCCACTGCCTCGATATGCGCGGGCAGCACGGTCACGCCATCCTCGTGGCGCAGCAGGTTTTCCAGCAGGATCTTCATCGAATACGGCAGCTTCGACAGGTCGAAGCGCTCACCGAGCTTGGACAGGCTGGAATAGGCGTAGGACTTGCCGTTGACGTCAAGGCGGGCGCGGGTGGCGAAGGAATCGGCCATGCGAAGGGCTCCTGGCAGGTGGGGGGAGGCGGAAAAAACACGCCCTGCTTAGCCCTTCAATTATGCCGGAAACCGCGCTCCGCCGCAGGATGCCGGGTGCGACGCAGTGTTGCGCGGGCTTAGCCCAGCGCGCCCTCGATCGCTTCCAGCATCTGCCGCCGGCGCAGCAAGAAGTCCCAGAAACTGCCGCCCAGCTGACGCCAGAGCACGGCCGAGCGCAGCGAGGCCAGCAGCACTGCACGGATCTCGGCGACCACCGCAGCCTGCCCGAGGTAGTGCGGGTTGCCCTGGACCATCACCCGTGGCCGCAGGCGGCTGACGGTGTCGGCATACAGCGTGCCCAGCGCCGCCAGCACGTCGGGGTGGGTGCTGCCCTGGCGCGCGGCGTCGCCAGCGAGCGCGACGATGCCGTCGTGCACGCGCCCGGCGGCCGGGTCGCGGACGAAGCGGCGCTCGAGCTGCAACACGGCCAGGCCCAGGCGCGGCAACAGCGCGTCGTCGGATTCGTTGCGGAAGTAACGCCGCAGCAGCAGCAGGCCGGGACGCAGCGCGACCACGTCGCCGTAGACCGCGGCAGGGGAGGCGGCATCGATCCGGAACACGCTGTCGAGCGCGGTGGCGAGCACCGCGGCGTCGGCCTGGCCGGTGTCGGCGATCCGCCGTACCTGCGCCAGGGCCTGGGCCAGGCCGGCGAGGGCAAGCATGCGGTCGGTCATCGGGTCTGGGGTCATGCGGCGCATTCCTGTTGCAACGGTGCATCGGTGGTGGCGATCGCCGCGCCGCCGAGGCAGCGCTCGCCGAGGTACAGCACCAGCGACTGGCCCGGCGTCACCGCGCGCTGGTCGCGGGCGAAGCGCACGCGCAGGGTGCCGTCGTCCAGTACCTCGACTTCGCAGGGTTCGTCCGCTTGCCGGTAGCGCACCTGCGCGTTGCACGCGAAGCGCGGCGCGGGCGGCGCGCCTTCGATCCAGTGCGCAGCCTCGCTGCACAGCGCCCGCGACTGCAGCCAGGGGCTGTCGTGGCCCTGGTCGACGTACAGCACGTTCGCGGCCACGTCCTTGCCGACCACGTACCACGGCGCGGGTCCGCGCCCGCGCACGCCGCCCAGTTGCAGTCCACCGCGCTGGCCCAGGGTGAAATGGAACACCCCCGGATGCTCGCCGAGCACGCGCCCCTGCGGGTCGCGGATCTCGCCCGGCCGGGCCGGGATGTAGCGCGACAGGAACTCGCGGAAATCGCGCTCGCCGATGAAGCAGATGCCGGTGGAGTCCTTCTTCGCCGCGGTCGGCAGGCCGGCTTCGGCGGCCAGTCGTCGCACCTCGTCCTTGCGCAGTCCGCCGAGCGGGAAGCGCGTGCTTGCCAGCTGCGGCTGGCCGAGCAGGTGCAGGAAATAGCTCTGGTCCTTGTCGCGGTCCAGTGCGCGCAGCAGTTGCCAGCGCCCGCCCTCGTGCGCGACCCGGGCGTAGTGGCCGGTGGCGATGCATCCGGCGCCGAGGTCGCGCGCGGCATCCAGGAAATGCCGGAACTTGATCTCGCGGTTGCACAGCACGTCCGGATTCGGGGTGCGCCCGGCGGCGTATTCGGCGATGAAATGTTCGAACACGCCTTCCCGGTACTCGCGGGAGAAGTCGCGGAAGTGCAGGGGGATGCCCAGCCGGCCGCAGACCGCGACGGCATCGCGGCGGTCGTCGGCGGAACGGCAGTCGCCGCTGCCGTCGTCGGCCCAGTTGTCCATGAACATGCCGGCGATGCTGTCGCCGGCGCGTTGCAGCAACAGGGCGGCGACCGAGGAGTCGACCCCGCCGGACATGCCGACCACGGTCAGGGCCCGGGAAGTGCCTGCGTTCATGCCATCTGCTGCAGCACGGACAGGGGTTGCCGGCGCCCGGCGAGGGCGTCGGCCACCACCTGCCAGACCAGCGGACTGCGATGGCGCTCGCGCGCCTGGAGCAGTTCCGCGGGCGTCATCCAAAGCGCGCGCACGATGCCGGTGTCCAGTTCGCGCCCGGGGTGGTGGCGCACCGGTTCGGCCAGGAAGGCGAAGCGCAGGTAGTGGCGCGGATCGCTCTCGCCGGCATGTATCGGTGCCTTCCACTGATAGGCGCCGATGAAGGCGGTCAGGCGCACGTCCCAGCCGGTCTCCTCCAGGGTCTCGCGCAGCGCGGCGTCCGGCAGGCTCTCGTCGGGCTCCAGGTGCCCGGCCGGCTGGTTGAGCACCAGGCCACGGCCGTTTGCCCCGCCTCCATTGGAATGTTCTTCCACGCACAGCAGGCGCCCGTCGCGCACCACCACGGTGGCCACGGTCACGTCAGGTTGCCAGAAGCGTCCTTCGCGATAGGTCATGCCGCCCATTCTATAATCGGAGCATGCCCAACAAACCGGACAACGAGCGCGACCATGGCGTACTGGTCGAGACCAGCAAGCCCGAGGTGGCGCGTCCGCCGCTGTACTCGGTGCTGCTGCTGAACGACGACTACACGCCGATGGACTTCGTGGTCGAGGTGCTGGTGCGTTTTTTCGCCATGAACATCGAGAAGGCCACCCAGGTGATGCTCCACGTCCACACCCGCGGCCGCGGCGTGTGCGGTGTCTTCACCCGGGAAGTGGCCGAATCCAAGGTGGCGCAAGTGAACGAATACTCAAGGCTCAACCAGCATCCGTTGCTCTGCACGATGGAGAAGGCGTAGAAGGGCCTTGAGGAGGCCAGGCCGGCGCCCCACATAGGCAGCAGGGACCGAACCCGGTCCGCCCCCGCTCACGGATATGCCCCGGAGGCTTCCGCCCCATGTTCAGCAAGGACCTCGAGTACAGCATCGGCCAGTGCTACAAGCGCGCCCGCGAGGCGCGCCACGAGTACATGACGGTCGAGCACCTGCTGCTTGCCCTCCTCGACAACCCCTCCGCCGAGACCGTGCTCAAGGCCAGCGGCGCCGATTTCCTGCGGCTGCGCGCCGAGCTGGAGCAGGCGATCGAGAAATCGGTGGTCAAGCTCGACCTCGAGGACGGCCGCGACACCCAGCCCACGCTCGGCTTCCAGCGGGTGCTGCAGCGCGCCGTCTACCACGTCCAGTCCTCGGGCAAGAAGGAGGTCACCGGCGCCAACGTGCTGGTGGCGATCTTCGGCGAGAAGGACTCGCATGCGGTCTACTTCCTCAACCAGCAGGACGTGACCCGGCTCGACGCCGTCAACTACCTGTCGCACGGCATCGCCAAGCAGGGCGGCGAGGAGCCGAGGGGGCACGAGGAAGGCGCGCAGGCCGAAGGCAGCGAAGGTGGCGAGGCCAAGGGCGACGTCCTGACCGAGTTCGCCAGCGACCTCAACGCGCTGGCGCGCGAAGGCAAGATCGATCCCCTGGTCGGTCGCGCCGAGGAAGTCGAGCGCACCATCCAGGTGCTGTGCCGCCGGCGCAAGAACAATCCGCTCTACGTCGGCGAGGCCGGCGTGGGCAAGACCGCGCTGGCCGAGGGCCTGGCCAAGCGCATCGTCGACGGCGAAGTCCCGGAAGTGCTCGCCGACGCCGTGATCTACGCGCTCGACCTGGGTGCGCTGGTGGCCGGCACCAAGTACCGGGGCGACTTCGAGAAGCGCCTGAAGGGCGTGCTCGCGGCGCTGAAGAAGGTGCCGGGCGCGATCCTGTTCATCGACGAGATCCACACCATCATCGGCGCCGGGTCCGCCTCCGGCGGCACCATGGATGCATCCAACCTGATCAAGCCGGTGCTGGCGTCGGGCGAGCTGCGCTGCATCGGTTCGACCACGTTCCAGGAATACCGCGGCATCTTCGAGAAGGACCGCGCGCTCGCGCGGCGCTTCCAGAAGATCGACATCGTCGAACCGACGGTGGGCGAAGCGGTGGAGATCCTGCAGGGGCTCAAGCCCAGGTACGAGGCGCACCACGGCGTCAGCTACGCGGACGATGCGATCAAGGCTGCGGTCGACCTGTCGGTCAAGCACATCGGCGACCGGCTGCTGCCGGACAAGGCGATCGACGTGATCGACGAGGCCGGCGCACGCCAGCGGTTGCTGCCGGAGAACGTGCGCAAGCAGCTGATCGACGTCGAGGAGATCGAGACCATCGTCGCCAAGATGGCGCGGATCCCGACCAAGCAGGTCAGCGCCTCGGACAAGGACGTGCTGGCGCACCTGGAGCGCAACCTGAAGATGGTGATCTTCGGCCAGGACGCGGCGATCGAGACCCTGACCAGCGCGATCAAGCTGGCGCGCTCCGGCCTGGGCAATCCCGAGAAACCGATCGGCAACTTCCTGTTCGCCGGCCCGACCGGCGTCGGCAAGACCGAGGTCACCCGGCAGCTTGCACTGCAGCTGGGGATCGAGCTGGTGCGCTTCGACATGAGCGAATACATGGAGCCGCACTCGGTCTCGCGCCTGATCGGCGCGCCCCCGGGCTACGTCGGTTTCGACCAGGGCGGCCTGCTGACCGAGAAGGTGGTCAAGACCCCGCACTGCGTGCTGCTGCTGGACGAGGTCGAGAAGGCGCACCCGGACATCTTCAACATCCTGCTGCAGGTCATGGACCGCGGCGTGCTCACCGACACCAACGGGCGCGAGGCGAACTTCAAGAACGTGATCCTGGTGATGACCACGAACGCGGGTGCGGCCCAGGCCGCGCGGCGCTCGATCGGCTTCACCACCCAGGACCACAGCACCGACGCGATGGAAGTGATCCGGCGCGGCTTCAGCCCGGAATTCCGCAACCGGCTGGACGCGGTGGTGCAGTTCCAGGCCCTGGGCATGGAGCACGTCCTGCGCGTGGTCGACAAGTTCCTGATCGAGCTGGAAGCCCAGCTGCACGAAAAGAACGTGGTCCTGGCGGCGACGCCGGCGGCGCGCGAGTGGCTGGCGCAGCACGGCTTCGATCCGCTGATGGGCGCGCGGCCGATGGCGCGGGTGATCCAGGACAAGGTCAAGCGCCCGCTGGCCGACGAGCTGCTGTTCGGCAAGCTGCTCGGCGGCGGCCGGGTCAGCATCGACGTCAGGGATGGCGAGCTGGTGGTCGATGCCCAACCGGAACCGGAGAAGCTGCTGCCGGCCGTCGTGTAGCGCCGGGCCGCGATCAGACAATAAAAAAGGCGGCCAATGGCCGCCTTTTCAATTAGTTATCGCAGTTATTTCATGCGATAGGTGATCCGGCCCTTGGTCAGGTCGTAAGGCGTCATTTCCACCTTGACCTTGTCGCCGGTGAGGATGCGGATGTAGTTCTTGCGCATCCGGCCCGAAATGTGGGCAATGATTTCATGCCCGTTCTCCAGCTTCACCCGGAACATGGTGTTCGGGAGGGTTTCGGAGACCGTGCCTTCGAATTCGATGACGTCGTCTTTCGACATGTGCTTCCTGTTGCAGGGCCCCGTTCCAGGGCCCGAAAGTCCAACATTCTGACACGCGCCGCATGGCCACGCAAAAGGGCAGGTGAACGATCAGTCGGCCAGGGAGGCGGCCGCCAGCGTCCCGAAGCGTTGCGTCCAGGTGCCGGGCGGCGCGGGCAGGGCCACCAGTCGCTCCACTTCGGCGAGGAAACGCGCCCGCGGCCAGGCTTCCGCACCGAGCGAACGCAGGTGCGGATTCTCGAGCTGGGCGTCGAACAGCGGCCGGTCCCACTCGTGCAGGCGACGCGCCAGTCCCGCCAACGCCGCCTTGGAGCCGCCGCTGCGCGCGCTGAACATGCTTTCGGCGAAGAACATGCGTCCCACCGCCACGCCGTAGAGCCCGCCGACAAGGGCATCTCCGTCGTCGAATACCTCGACGGAATGGGCGTGGCCGAGCCGGTGCAGCTCCGCGTAGGCGGCCTGCATGTCGGCGGTGATCCAGGTGCCGCGTTGGTCCGTCCTGGAAATGCCTGCGCAGGCGGCGATCACCTCGGTGAAGGCGGTATCCGCGCGCAACTGCCACGGCAACCCGCGCAGGCTGCGGCGGAAGCGGCGCGACAGGTGCACGCCGTCGCTGCGGAACAGCATGCGCGGATCCGGCGACCACCACAGGATCGGCTGGCCTTCGGAATACCAGGGAAAGATGCCGTGCGCATAGGCGTTGAGCAGGCGGGCGGGGCAGAGGTCCCCACCCGCGGCAAGCAATCCTTCCGGCGAGCGCAGCGCCTGCCGCGCCGGGGGAAACGGCGCCAACGGATCATCCGGAAGCCAGGGCAGCGTCATCCCGCCATTGTAGGAGCGGCGTCAGCCGCGACCGCTTTCCCTCTGCTGGAACGGGGGAATCAACGATGTGAGTCGGGGCAAAGCGCCGCGCACGCCGCAAGCGGCATGCACGACGCTTCGCCCCCTGACCCATCGGCCGCCCTTGCCTTGCAGCAGGCGCCGGCAGGAACCAGCTCCCGACCTCCCGGTTGAGTAAGCGCTGCCGGCACCCGCTCGAACGCCACATGGTGTCCGCCATGCCGCATTCGAGAGTGATCTGCGACTACCTTGATGTTGAGAGGTCGTGAGCTGGTTCCGCCCGACGCTTCGGGAGGGAGCCGCCGGCGCCAGGGTCGGGGGCGGTGCCTGGCCGCGACTCAGGCGTAGTCACCCGGCCGAAAAGCTCGCGGCTTACGCCGCTCCTACGAAGAGCCGTGGCGGAACGGAGAATGGGCGGCGAGCGTGGCGGCGTAGCGCCGCACGGCCTCGGACTCCTCGACGCACCAGGGCGCCAGCGCGGCGGCGAAAGCCGGATCGGCGATCCAGTGGCGACTGCGCACGAACGCCGGCAGGAATCCGCGCGCCAGCTTGTGCTCGCCCTGCGCGCCCGGCTCGAACCGCGACAGGCCTTCGCGCAGGCAGTAATCGATGCCCTGGTAATAGCAGGTCTCGAAATGCAGTCCAGGGATCGGCACGTCGAGCGTGGAGCCCCAGTAACGGCCGTACAGCGTGTCGCCGCCGCGCAGGCACAGCGCGCCGGCGATCGGCGTCCCGTCGCGCATCGCCAGGAACACCACCAGCTGCCGCGGCATCGTGGCGGCCAGATGGCGCAGGAAGTCCAGCGTCAGCGTCGGCCGGTTGCCGTATTCGGCGAAGGTGTGCAGGTAGAAGTCGTGCATGGCCGCGAGATCCTGGTCGCTGGCCTCGTCGCCATGCACCACTCGGAAGCCGATCCCGGTGCGCGCGACCTTCGCACGCTCCTGGCGGATGTTCTTGCGGTGCTTGTGGTCCATCGCGGCGAGGAAGCCGTCGAAGTCGCGCCAGCCGGCGTCGTTGCGCCAGTGGTACTGGACGTCGATGCGCGGCAGCCAGGCGTCTCCGAATGCCGCGTCCTCGGCCTCGCCGTGGAAGTTGACATGCGCCGAGGACAGTCCGGCTTCGCCGGCGATCGCGACCATGGCCTGCAGCAACGCCGTGCGCCCGGCCTCGCCGCGCGCCAGCAATCTTGGTCCGGTCACCGGGCTGTAGGGCACTGCGCACAGCCACTTCGGAAAATATTCAAGTCCATGGTGCGCATACGCGTGCGCCCAGGCATGGTCGAACACGAACTCGCCGTGCGAATTGTCCTTGAGGTAAGCCGGCGCCGCCGCCACCAGTTCCTCGCCTTCCCACAACGCAAGGTGGCGCGGAGCCCACCCGTGCCGCGCGCATGCCACGCCGTGCGACTCCAGTCCGGCAAGGAAGGCGTGCGCGACGAACGGGTTGCGCCCGTCGTGCAGGGCATCCCATTGCGCGGCGGGGATGTCGGACAGCGCGCCGTGGATGCGCGCCGTCGCCATCAGTCGTGCTTGTCGAGGAAGCGTTCGGCGTCCAGCGCCGCCATGCAGCCGAAGCCGGCAGAGGTGATGGCCTGGCGATAGTGCTGGTCGGCGACGTCGCCGGCCGCGAATACGCCCTTGACCGAAGTCTCGGTGGCGCCGCCGGCCAGCCCCGACTTGATCTCGAGGTAGCCGTTGTGCATCGCCAGCTGGCCCTCGAACAACGAGGTGTTGGGGGTGTGGCCGATCGCCACGAACAGGCCGTGGATGGCCAGTTCGCGGGTGGAACCGTCGAGCGCGGACTTCACCCGCAGCCCGGTCACGCCGGCGTCGTCGCCCAGCACTTCGTCGACCACGTGGTGCCACACCGGCTCGATCTTGCCGGCCTGGATCCTGGCCTGCAGCTTGTCCTGCATGATCTTTTCCGCACGCAAGGTGTCGCGGCGGTGCACCAGGTAGACCTTGCGCGCGATGTTGGACAAGTACAGCGCCTCTTCGACAGCGGTGTTGCCGCCGCCGATCACCGCCACGTCCTGGTCCTTGAAGAAGAAGCCGTCGCAGGTGGCGCAGGCGGACACGCCGCGGCCCTTGAACTTCTCCTCCGACGGCAGGCCCAGGTACTTGGCGGTGGCGCCGGTGGCGATGATCAGCGCGTCTGCGGTGTACTCGCCGCTGTCGCCCTTGAGCCGGAACGGCCGCTGCGAAAGGTCCGCGGTGTGGATGTGGTCGAAGATCGTTTCGGTCTCGAAGCGCTCGGCGTGCGCCTGCATGCGTGTCATCAGGTCCGGACCCATCAGTCCGTGTGCATCGCCCGGCCAGTTGTCGACTTCGGTGGTGGTCATCAGCTGGCCGCCCATCTGCAGGCCGGTGACGACCACCGGCTTGAGGTTGGCGCGCGCGGCGTAGACGGCGGCGGTCCAGCCGGCGGGGCCGGAACCGAGGATCAACAGGCTGCAATGCTTGGGAGCTGGGGTCATGGGTCCGGGTATAATCGTTTCGTCCGCTGCATAGAGTGGCGGCGCGCGCAGGGCAACACAAGGCGCGCGAACAGAACCCACTATTCCCGAGGCAATACGAACATGCGGATCGGCGTCCCCAAGGAAACCAAGACTCTCGAAGGGCGCGTCGCGCTCGTCCCCGCCGCTGCCGGCGACCTGGCCAAGCGCGGCCACGAGGTCTGGCTGGAGCAGGGTGCCGGCCTCAAGAGCGGCTTTTCCGACGAGCAGTACACCCGGCTCGGAGTGAAGATCGCGCCGGACGCCGCCGCGCTGTACGAAAAGGGCGAACTGATCGTCAAGGTCAAGGAGCCGATCGCCGGCGACCTGCAGCACCTGCGCAAGGACCACCTGCTGTTCTGCTACCTGCACCTGGCCGCGGAGCCGGTGCTGACGAAGCAGTTGCTCGACATCGGCCTGACCGGCATCGCCTTCGAGACCGTCGAGCTGCCCAACGGCGACTTGCCGCTGCTGGCGCCGATGTCGATCATCGCCGGCCGCATCGCCACCCAGATCGGGACCACGCTGCTGCACCAGCCGCAAGGCGGCAAGGGCAAGCTGCTTGGCGGCTTGCCGTCGACCGAACGCGGCAAGGTGGTGGTGTTCGGCGCGGGCAAGGCCGGCGGTGCGGCCGCCGCGCTGGCTGCCGCCTCGGGCGCGAACGTGACGGTGTTCGAGATGCGCACCGATCGCATGGACGAGATGATGCGGTTGGGCAACAACGTCACCGCGCTGTACCCCTACCACGACGTGGTCGCGCGCGAAGTCGCCGCCGCCGACCTGGTGGTCGGCGCGGTGCTGGTCACCGGTGCCAAGGCGCCGCACGTGCTGACCCGCGAGATGCTCATGGGCATGGAGGCCGGCAGCGTGCTGGTCGACATCGCGATCGACCAGGGCGGTTGCTTCGAGACCTCGCGCCCGACCACCTGGAAGGCGCCGACCTACGTGGAGGAGGGCGTGACCCACTTCTGCGTCACCAACATGCCCGGTGCGGTGCCGCAGACCTCGTCGCAGGCGATCTGCGCGGCGATCCTGCCGTGGGTCAACAAGCTGGCCTCCGGCGGCAATTGGCGCGACAACCCGGCGCTGGTGCGCGGCATCAACGTCGAGGGCGGCAAGCTGGTACACCCGGCGCTGCAGGGCATGAAGCTCTGATTCCCCTGGGTCAAATAGCGTGTATATTCAAACGCTAACGGGGACGAGCTGAGGCAGCACATCACGGTGGCGCAGGCAGCAGCCAGTCGCAGGAAAGCCGCTGCTTCGGACGCGAAGCGCCGGGCGCCGTCGCCCGGCCGCCAGCGGCTGTGGCGCGACATCGCGCTGATCCTGGTCACGCCGCTGCTGCTGTACCTGCTGGCCAGCCTGGTCACCTATTCGCCGCAGGACCCGGGCTGGTCGCATTCGGGCAGCCTCACCGCACCGCTGCACAACGTCGGTGGCCAGGTCGGTGCCTGGGTCGCCGACGTGCTGCTGACCCTGACCGGCTACGTCGCCTTCGTGTTGCCGCTGATGCTGGGCCTGGTCGCGTGGATCGCGCTGTTCGGCCTGGACGGCGAGGACGAACTCGGCCCGGCGTTGCGGCTGGTCGGCATCGTCGGCTTCCTGGTCTCGGCCACCGGCCTGCTGTACCTGCGGGTGGGGGCGGTGCCCGACTTCCCCGCGGGCAGCGGCGGCATCCTCGGCAAGCTGGTCGGAAGGTCCTTGTACGCCGGCTTCGGCCCGATGGGCGGCAACCTGTTCCTGCTGGCGCTGCTGCTGGTGTCGATCACGCTGGCCACCGGCCTGTCCTGGCTGGCGGTGATGGACCGGCTGGGACGCTGGACGCTGGCGATCCCGGGCCTGCTCGCGAAATTCGCGCGCGTGTCCAGCCGCGAAGCCGACAAGTGGCAGCAGACCCGCGACCTGCGCGAGGAACGCGAGGAAGTGCGCCGCTACGACACCGAACTGCGCGCTAGGCGCGCGCCGGTGAAGATCGAGCCGCCGGCGCCGCCACAGGTCGAGAAGAGCGACCGCGCCAAGCGCGAGCAGCAGATCCCGCTGTTCCATGTCGGCGACGGTTCGGGTATTCCGCCGCTGGCGTTGCTCGACGATCCCAAGCCGCAGGCCAAGGGTTACGACGAGCAGACCCTGGAGACACTGTCGCGGCAGATCGAGTTCAAGCTCAAGGACTTCCGCATCGACGCGCAGGTGGTGGGCGCCTATCCGGGGCCCGTGATCACCCGCTTCGAGATCGAGCCGGCGCCCGGGGTCAAGGTCAGCCAGATCTCCTCGCTGGACAAGGACATCGCCCGCGGCCTGTCGGTGAAGGCGGTGCGCGTGGTCGACGTGATCCCGGGCAAGTCGGTGGTCGGCCTGGAGATCCCCAACTCGCACCGCGAGATGATCTATCTCAGCGAGCTGCTGCGCTCGCGCGAGTACGACAAGTCCGGCAGCCCGCTGACCCTGGCGCTGGGCAAGGACATCGCCGGCCGTCCGACCGTGGCCGACCTGTCGCGCATGCCGCACCTGCTGGTGGCCGGCACCACCGGTTCCGGCAAGTCGGTCGCGGTCAACGCGATGGTGCTGTCGCTGCTGTACAAGGCCAGCCCGCAGGACGTGCGGATGCTGATGATCGACCCGAAGATGCTGGAACTCAGCGTCTACCAGGGCATCCCGCACCTGCTGGCACCCGTCGTCACCGACATGAAGGAAGCCGCCAACGGCCTGCGCTGGTGCGTGGCCGAGATGGAGCGGCGCTACAAGCTGATGTCGTCGGTGGGCGTGCGCAACCTCGGCGGCTTCAACAAGAAGGTCAGGGACGCGATCGACAGCGGCCAGCCGATGATGGATCCGCTGTTCAAGCCGAACGCCGAGCTCAACGAGGCGCCGCGTCCGCTCGAGCCGCTGCCGTTCATCGTCATCTTCATCGACGAATTCGCCGACATGATGATGATCGTCGGCAAGAAGGTCGAGGAATTGATCGCGCGGCTGGCGCAGAAATCGCGCGCCGCCGGCATCCACCTGATCCTCGCCACCCAGCGCCCGTCGGTGGATGTCATCACCGGCCTGATCAAGGCGAACATCCCGACCCGCATCGCATTCCAGGTGTCGAGCAAGATCGACTCGCGCACGATCCTCGACCAGAGCGGCGCGGAGACGCTGCTGGGCCATGGCGACATGCTGTACCTGCCGCCGGGCACGGCGATGCCCGAGCGCATCCATGGCGCGTTCGTCAGCGACGACGAAGTGCACCGCGTGGTCGAGCACCTCAAGCAAAGCAGCGACGGCCCGAGTTACATGGACGGCGTGCTGGAGGAAGTGCAGTCGCTGGGCGACGGCACCGTGGTCGGCGCCACCGGCCTCCCGGAAAGCGGTGGCGGGGCAGGGGACGAGTCGGATCCGCTGTACGACGAGGCCGTCCGGATCGTCACCGAGACCCGGCGCGCCTCGATCTCCGGCGTGCAACGGCGGCTGAAGATCGGCTACAACCGCGCCGCGCGGCTGGTCGAGGCGATGGAAGCCGCCGGCGTGGTCACGCCACCGGAGCACAACGGCGACCGCAGCGTGCTTGCGCCGCCGCCACCGGCCAACTAGGGAATTTGCACCGCCCGTTCAGGTAGGGCGCGGCAGACTTGCCACAGCCGATTCCGGAGCTTTCCGATGAACCTGTTTACCCGCATCACCGTCGCCGCCGGCGCACTGTTCGCGACCGTCCTGTTCGCGTCGGCCGCCGTTGCCGGCGCGCGCGACGACCTGGGCGCATTCACGAAGAACCTCAAGGGCCTGCAGGCGCCGTTCACCCAGCAGGTGTTCGATCCCAACGGCAAGCTCAAGGAGACTTCGAGCGGCGAGGTGGCGCTGTCCGCGCCGCGGCTGTTCCGCTGGGAATACCGGAAGCCGTACGTGCAGCTGATCGTCGCCGACGGCAGCCGGGTGTGGGTCTACGACCCCGACCTGCAACAGGCCACGCGCCGCGTCCAGGGTGCGGCGGAGCAGGGCAGTCCGCTCGCTGCGCTGATCGATCCGGCGCGGCTCGACCGCGATTACGTGGTGGCCGATGCGGGCAAGGCCGACGGCCTGGAATGGCTCACGCTCGAGCCGCGCAGCCAGGAGGGCGCCGGCTTCGAGTCCGCGCGACTGGGCTTCGGCGACGGCGGCCTGGAGAAGATGCAGTTCATCGACGCGCTCGGGCAGAAGAGCGTGATCGACTTCGGCGCCTGGCAACGCAATCCTGCGTTCCCGAAATCCACCTTCCGCTTCCAGCCGCCCAAGGGCGTGGACGTGATCGAGGGGTGAAACAAGCTGGAGCAGCGCGCGAGCCGGGCTCACGGATCGTGCACGACGGTGGCGGCAGATTGTCGCCATGCGCCATCTGCTCTTCATTGCTGCGTTGATTTCCACCGGACTGCTGCCCGGCGGCGAGGCCGCGAATGCAACGGCTGCTGCCATCGCAGCGCAGGCGCCTTCCCGTGCCGAAGTGGATGCGGCGATGCTCGCCGCGGTGCGCGCGGAATTTCCGATGCGCGATATCCGCGTCCGGATGGCGTCATCGACGATCGACGACGATGCCGGACCGGCGCAGCGTGGAGTGAGCGGGCATGGCCGGGTGCAGATGGATGGCTCCGGCCGCTGGATACCGTTCCAGGTCACGGCGTTGTACGACATGGAAAGCGCCACTGCCATGGCGACGTCGCTGGAACTCGCTGCGCCGGATCGGCCGGTCAACCTGGTGGATGCCAGCCTGGCGGAGGACCTCAAGGTCGAGGCGTCGCGCAAGCTGCACGAGGAATTCGCCAGCCAGCCTGCGGAACTCGTGTTCGACCGCGTGCAGGTGCGGAAGGCGGGTGACTACCTGGCGCTGCTCGCCGACGGCCAGGCCGACTTCGGTGCGGAAGGCAAGGCGGATGCGACGGTCCGGGCGCTCTACGATCCGCGCAACGGGCAATGGTTGCGCCTGGACTACGACCTCGGGGACGGTGGCTAGCGGCGGCCGACGCGGTA
The DNA here is from genome assembly GCA_036676625.1 of Lysobacter sp. Classification (GTDB taxonomy): domain Bacteria; phylum Pseudomonadota; class Gammaproteobacteria; order Xanthomonadales; family Xanthomonadaceae; genus Cognatiluteimonas. Next base: position 48,123 of record JAKFCN010000047.1, read on the forward strand.
TCTTTGGCGGCATGACCGACCTGTTGAGCGTCGACAACGAAGCGCTGAAGCCGCTGGCCGAGCGCATGCGCCCGCGCACGCTGGACGAGATGGTCGGTCAGCACCGGTTGCTCGCGCCGGGTTCGGCCCTGCGCCGTGCGATCGAGTCCGGTCGCGTGCATTCGATGATCCTGTGGGGACCGCCGGGTTGCGGCAAGACCACCCTGGCGCTGCTGCTGGCGAAATATTCCGACGCGGAATTCCGCGCGATCTCCGCGGTGCTGTCCGGGTTGCCGGAAGTGCGCCAGGTGCTGGCCGAGGCCGGCGCGCGCTTCGACCAGGGCCGGCGCACGGTGCTGTTCGTCGACGAGGTGCACCGCTTCAACAAGGCCCAGCAGGACGCGTTCCTGCCGCATATCGAGCGCGGCAGCATCCTGTTCGTCGGCGCCACCACCGAGAACCCCTCGTTCGAGCTCAATTCCGCGCTGCTGTCGCGCTGCCGCGTGCACGTGATGGAGGCGCTGTCGGGCGAAGACATCGTGGAGGCGCTCAGGCAGGCGCTCGGCGACGCCGAACGCGGCCTGGGCGATCAGGGCGTACACGTCGGCGACGAGCAGCTCGCATTGATCGCGCAGGCCGCCGACGGCGACGTGCGGCGTGCGTTGACGCTGCTCGAGATCGCGGCGGAGCTGGTGGAGGAGGGCGGCACCATCACCGATGCCACCCTGGCGCAGGTGCTGGCCGATCGCACCCGCCGCTTCGACAAGGGCGGCGAGCAGTTCTACGACCAGATCTCGGCGCTGCACAAGTCGATCCGCAGCTCCAATCCGGATGCCGCGCTGTACTGGTTCGCGCGCATGCTGGATGGCGGCGTGGACCCCGTCTACCTCGCGCGTCGATTGACCCGGATGGCGGTCGAGGACATCGGCCTGGCCGATCCGCGCGCGCTGCAGATGGCGACCGAAGCCTGGGACGCCTACGACCGGCTCGGCAGCCCCGAGGGCGACCTCGCGCTGGCGCAGGTGGTGATCTACCTGGCCAGCACCGCGAAGTCCAATGCGGCCTACATGGCGTTCAATGCCGCGCGCCGCGACGTGGAGGCGCATGGCACCCAGGCGGTACCGATGCATCTTCGCAACGCGCCGACGAAGTTGATGAAGCAACTCGGCCACGGCAAGGGTTACCGGTACGATCACGATGCCGAAGGCGGCATTGCGCTGGGCCAGACCGGCTTCCCGGATGCGATGGGAGAACACGTGTACTACGAACCGGTGGCACGCGGCCTCGAGCTCAAGCTCAAGGAAAAGCTCGATGCGTTGCGCGCGGCGCGCGAGCGGGCAAGGGCGGGTGGCGACGGCGGCGGCACGGTGTGATCATCGCCGCATGGGCACGGGGATGAACTGGGGGGGATTCGTGGCGGTCGGCGTCGGCGCGGCGCTCGGCGCCTGGCTGCGCTGGGGATTGGGCCACGGCTTGAACGCGCTGCTGCCGCAACTGCCGCCAGGCACCCTGGCGGCCAACCTGATCGGCGGTTACCTGGTCGGACTGGCGCTGGGCTGGTTCACGCTCAACCCCGGCATCTCTGCCGAAGTGCGGCTGCTGGTCATTACCGGCTTCCTCGGTGGGCTGACCACGTTTTCGACATTCTCCGCCGAGGCCTTCGGCCTGTTGGTACGGCAGCAGTACGGTTGGGCGGCGGCGCACATCGGCCTGCACCTGGCCGGTTCGCTGGCGGCTACCGGACTGGGCTTCGCCACGCTGCGGCTGCTGAGGGGCTCGTCATGAAGGATTGCGTCTACCTGAAGTTCTTCGTGGTCGAGAGCCAGCGCCACGCCGGGCAGCCGGTCTACCAATGGCTGCTGCGCGAGGCGTCGGCCCAGGGCCTCCCGGGAGGTTCCGCATTCCGCGCCGTGGCCGGCTTCGGCCGTCACCATCGGCTGCACGAAGCGCATTTCTACGAGTTGGCGGGCGAACTCCCGATGGAAGTCGTGTTCATTGCCAGTCGCGACCAGGCGCAAGGCCTGATCGCCACCGTGGCCGCCGCCGGGTTGCCGCTGTTCCATTACATGATGGCGGCGGAGGCGGGCATTGCCGGAGCGGAACAGGATCCCTGAACCCATCCATATTACTTCGCATAATGCCTATTATGTAAAGCACAGAATCAGGCAGAGGCATGCCACTGTCCTGTCACACCCCGAAGTTGGCTGTCGTCGGCCCCATTGGTCTGGGCGTGAATCACTGGCCCTTGAGCGCGGTCACCGTTGCCGTCATGCCTGAAGCAGACAGCTCAAAAGCGACCTGATCCCCTGGTTTGAAATCTGCCAGGGCGACGTCTGGCGCCTGGAACGTCATCGTCATCGCCGGCCACGCCAGTTCCGGCACGGGACCGTGCGCGATCGTGATCGTCCTGGCCGCTGGATCGATCGCTTCAATGGTTCCAGTCGCCGACGCGTGCTTGGCCATCGTCGGCGCCGGCGTTGGGGTTGCCGTCGGCGAAGCCGTTGGGTTGACCTGGTCCGATGGCGCGGAGCATGCACTCAGGGGGGCGGCCGCCATCAGGCCAGCCAACAGGAAGTGGGTCGTTTTCATCAGTCTCTCCTCAGGGGGTTGAAACACGTTTGAGTTCACGCCTGCACAGCAAGCGGTAGACGGCCGGAATGACCAGCATCGACAACAAGGGTGCGGTGATCATGCCGCCGACCATCGGTGCGGCGATGCGCTGCATCACTTCCGCGCCGGCACCTCCGCCGATCAGGATCGGGAACAGACCGGCCAGGATCACGGCGACGGTCATCGCCTTCGGGCGCACGCGCTGCACCGCGCCGTGGCGGATGGCCTCGTCGAGTTCTATCTCGCCCGAGGCAGGATTCACCGCCAACTGCTGCTCCCAGGCGTGGCGCAGGTACAGCAGCATGATGATCCCGAATTCGGCCGCCACGCCGGCGAGCGCGATGAACCCGATCAAGGTCGCCACCGACACGGCATGACCGAGCAACCACACCAGCCACAGGCCTCCGATCAGGGCGAACGGCACGCTGAGCATGATGAGCGCAGCCTCCGATACGCGCCGGAACACCAGCCAGATCAGCCCGAAGATGATTGCCAGCACTATGGGCACCACCAGGCGCAGGCGTGCCGTCGCCCGGGCGAGGTATTCGTACTGGCCAGACCACTCCACCGCGTAACCGGCGGGCATGGTCAGCTGCTGCGCGACCGCCTTTTGCAGGTCCGCGACCACTGAGCCAAGATCCCTCCCGGCCACGTCGACGTAGACGTAGGTGCTCAGGCGCGCATTGTCGCTGCGCAGCATCGGTGGTCCCGCACTGAATGTGAGATCGGCCACCTGCCCCAGCGTCAGCTGCACCCCACCTGGTGCGACCAATGGCAATTGCGCCAGCGCCGCCGGCGAGTCGCGCAATGTACGCGGGTAGCGCACCACCACCGGATAGCGCTCGCGCCCCTGGATGGTTTCGGCGATGGGTTCCCCGCCCACCACGGTGGCGATCAGGCGCTGGACGTCGGCCTGCGTCAGGCCATAGCGCGCTGCCGCGTCTGGCTTCACGGTCACATCGAGGTAACGCCCCCCGCCCAGACGCTCGGCCAGCGCAGAGCTCACGCCGGGAATTTCCTGGGCGACCGCTTCGACGCGCTCGCCCAGGCGCTCCAGCACGGCCGTGTCCGGCCCGGAGATCTTGATCCCGATCGGACTCTTGATGCCGGTGGCGAGCATGTCGATGCGGTTGCGGATCGGCGGCACCCACAGGTTCGTCAGGCCCGGCACGCGCACGGCGCGGTCGAGTTCCTCGCGCAGCCGTGCGGGGGTCATCCCCGGCCGCCACTGGCTGCGCGGCTTGAACGTCACCGTCGTCTCGAACATCTCCAGCGGTGCAGGGTCGGTCGCCGTTTCCGCACGTCCGGCCTTGCCGAACACGTGCGCTACCTCGGGCACCGTCTTGATCATGCGGTCGGTCTGCTGCAGCAACTGCGCGGCCTTCCCGGCGGAAAGCCCCGGCAGCGCCGTGGGCATGTACAGCAAGGTGCCCTCTTCCAGCGGCGGCATGAATTCGCTGCCCAGCCTCAACAACGGCAGCAGACTCAACAACAGTGCGCCGCCAGCCAGCGCCAGCGTCAGCCGTGGATGGCGCAGCACGGCGTCCAGCACCGGGCGGTAGGCGGCGATCAGGCCGCGGTTGACCGGGTTGTCGCGCTCGGGCCGGATCCGCCCGCGGATCAGGTATCCCATCAGCACAGGGACCAGCGTGATCGCCAAACCTGCCGCCGCGGCCATCGCGTAGGTCTTGGTATAGGCCAGCGGCGCGAACAGCCGCCCTTCCTGGGCCTGCAGCGCGAACACCGGCACGAACGAGAGGGTCACCACCAGCAGGCTGATGAACAGCGCCGGCCCCACCTCGGCCGCAGCCTCCGCCATCAACCGCCAGCGCTCGTTGGGGTCCGGATCGCGTCCATGTTCATCGTGGAATCGCTCCAGGTGCTTGTGCGCGTTTTCGATCATCACCACCGCGGCGTCGACCATCGCGCCGATCGCGATCGCGATCCCGCCCAGCGACAGCAGGTTGGCGCTGATGCCCTGCAGGTGCATCACCACGAAGGCGGCCAGTACCCCCAGCGGCAGGCTGATCACCGCGACCAGCGCCGAGCGCAGATGCCACAGGAACAGCGCGCACACCAGCGCCACCACCAGGAATTCCTCCAGGAGCTTGCCGCCGAGGTTGCGGACCGCGGCATGGATCAGTTCGGAGCGGTCGTAAACCGGTACGACTTCGACCCCCGGCGGCAAACTGGGTGCCAGCTCGGCCAAGCGCGCCTTGACCGCAGCGATCGCCGCCAGGGCGTTCTTGCCCGAGCGCAGGATCACCACACCACCGGCGACCTCCCCTTCCCCATCGAGTTCGGCGATGCCACGGCGCAGGGTCGGTCCGCGCCCCACGCTGGCGACCTCCCGGAGCAGCACCGGAACGCCACCGGCAATCGCTACTGGGATCTGTTCGAAGTCGGCGCGCGTGCGCAGGTAGCCCTCGCTGCGCACCATGACTTCGGCTTCGCCTTGCTCGATCACCGAACCGCCGCTGGCGCCATTGGCGTCGCGGATCGCATCGACCAGCTGCGCGACGGTGATGCCGCGAGCAGCCAATGCCTGCGGGTCCGGCACGATCTGCCAGGCCTGCACCATGCCGCCGATGGTCGCGACCTCGGCAACGTCGGGCACCGTCTTGAGCTGGTAGCGCAGGAACCAGTCCTGCAACGCCCGCAGCTCGCCCAGGTCATGGTGCCCTGTGCGATCGACCAGCGCGTACTCATAGATCCAGCCCAGGCCCGTGGCATCCGGACCCAGCGCCGGGCTGACCTGGGGTGGCAGCCGGTCGCGTGCCTGGCTCAGGTACTCGAGCACGCGAGAACGCGCCCAGTACAGGTCGGTGTCGTCGTCGAACAGCACGTAGACGAACGAATCGCCGAAGAAGGAGAAGCCGCGCACTGCCTTGACCCCCGGCACCGACAGCATCGTCGTGGTGAGCGGATAGGTGAGCTGGTCCTCGACGATGCGCGGCGTCTGCCCCGGCCACGGCGTGCGGATGATGACCTGGGTGTCGGACAGGTCCGGCAGCGCGTCGAGCGGCGTGCGCGACAGCGACCAGATGCCCAGCAGCGCCAAGGCCAAGGCCGCAATCAGCACGAAGCCGCGGTTGGCGATGGCGCCGCGGATGACGCCGGCGATCACGGCGCGTGTCCTTTCGCATGCCCGGGCTCGACGCCATCGGCATTGAGCCGTTCCAGTGCCCCCGACAGACTGGCTTCGGAGTCGATCAGGAACTGGCCCGACGCGACCACACGTTCCCCACCGTGAAGGCCCGACAGGATCTCGGTCCGGTCGCCGCTGCTGCGCCCAGCCTGCACCGCCACCGGCCGGAACGTCCCGTCAGCGTCCTGGACGATGACCCGCGCCTGCGCGCCGGAACCGATGAGCGCGTTGCTCGGCACCAGCGGATGTTCCGCAGTGGCGACGGGTTGTAGCGTCACTTGCGCGAACATGCCTGGCGCAAGCGCGCCGGCTGGATTGTCGAGCACGATGCGGGCGCGTTGCGTGCGACTGCCACTGTCGATCTGCGGCAGCAATGCTTCCACCTCGCCGCGGAAACGCTCCCCCGGGAATGCGTCGACGCGGGCGATCGCGGGCGTGCCCGCGCCGATGCCTGCGGCGCCGGCCTGAGGGACCGCTGCGTCGAGCCAGATCCGATCCGTGCCATTGAGCCGGAACAGCAACGTCCCCATCGGGGCCGACTGGCCTTCGCGCACGCCGATCTCGCTGACCACGCCGGTCACCGGCGCGGTCAGCAGGATGCGTCCGCCGCTCATGGCCTTGGCCCCCGCCGGCAGGCCGAGCGCCCGCAGTCGCGCAGAAGCGGCGCCACGCAATGCGCGGGCCGGCGCCGAGGCGCCCTGCCCCACGGCGGCGGCTTCGGCGAGCGCCGTGCTCCAGGCCGGCGCGATGAGGCTGGCCAATGGTTGGCCGGCGCGCACCCGCTCGAACGGCGCCCGGACGTACAGGTGGTCCACCGTCGCATCGACGCGGGCACTGACGATACGTTCCTCGCGCAGATTCCAGCTCAAGGTGCCCGGCACCTGGAGGCCAACATCGAGTTGGCCGCGGGTCGCCACGACGGTCCGCACGCCCAGGCTTTGGCGCACGTCCGGCGCAATCGTGATGCCGCCCGTGCTGGCCCCATCGGCGTACCTGGGCACCAACGCCATGTCCATGAACGGCGATTTGCCGGGCTTGTCGAAGTGCTGGTCGGGGACCATCGGGTCGTACCAGTAGAGGACCTGCCGCCCTTCGGCCGATGCGGCGGTTGGCGTGGCCGACGTCGGTTCCGGGCGCGACCGACCCCACCAGTAACCCATGCCGATGCCACCCGCGAGGGCAATCACTGTGGCCGCGACGATGAGATTGCGATTGGAACGGATCATGTCGCGTCCTCCGGCAGCAGGAAGGCCACCGCCGCCCAGGCGTGACCGAGTTCACCCAGATGCATGGCGTGCGACAGGTGCACGGCCAGTTCGTCGCGGCGCGCGTCCAGCCAGGGTTGCAGCGGTCCGCCGGCGCGATACGCGGCGAGCGCGGTGGCGCTGCGATCGCGAGCCAGCGGGAGCAGCGCCTCCTCGTGCAGGGCAATCTGCCGCCGCAGGCCCTCCCAGCGGGCGATGCCGGCGTGGATCGCAGCCGCCTGCTGGCGCCGCTGGTCCTCGCGGGTCGCCAAGGCGGCCTGGTAGTCCGCCTCACGTGCGGCCACGCCGCGATCCTGGCGATTGCGGGTGAACAACGGCAGCCCGATTCCGACCTCGAGCATCAACATGTCGCTGCGATCGCCGGCGCGTTGGCCATAGGCCGCGCCCACGCTCCAGTCCGGCCGTTTCTCGGCGCGGGCGAGATCCACGGCGCTGGCCGCGGTCTCCACCCGGGCCTCGATCGGCAGCAAGGGCGCCAGGCGATCCAGGGCCGCCAGCAGTTGTGCTTCGGACGCGGGCAATGCGTCGAAGTCCGGCGTGCCGCTGGCCTCGAGGTCGCCCTCGCCCACCCAGCGCGCCAAGCCGGCTTGTGCTTCCGCCCGAGTGGCACGGGCGGCTTCGATCCGGTTGTCCAGTTCCAGTGTCGCGGCCCGGGTCGCCAATGCATCGCCGACCGATCCGCCGCCGCTGACCCGTGCCTTGGCCAGGGTGGCCGCCAATGCCGCCTGCGTCCGCAGCGCCTGCAATGCGTCCAGCTCGCGCTGTGCCGTCCACAGATCGATCCAGGCTTCCGCCGCGGCGCGCTGCACATCCCGCCGCGTCGCCAGCGTTTGCGCCTGCGCTGTCTCGATCTGGCGCGCGGCCAGGGCGCGACGTGCCTTGCGCTTGGCCCGCGATGGGATCTCCTGCCGCAAACCAAGCTTCTTCATGGTCATGAAGTCGGCTTGGGAATCGAAGGCATCGGTCCCGGTGACCGGGAGATTGTCGATGCCGACCGTGAGCATCGGGTCGGGCAAGGCACCGGCCCGTGCCGCGTCTTCCTGGGCAGCGGTCACGCCGGCGCGGCGGGCCTCGAGCAGCGGTGCGCGCACGGTGGCCAGGCGAACGGCTTCTTCCAGCGACACGCCGGGTTTGGCCAGCGCGGTGGCCGGCAGTGCGAGCGCCAGCACCAGGCACCAGTCGACGAACGCATGGCGGTGGGAACCACGGAAATGGGACTGCATACAGCCTCCGGAACAACGGCATGACGGGCGCACGGCAATGCACCGGCGCCAACGCGAGCGTCGTTTCGGGGCTAGATCAGGAGACTGCAGTAACGCAGTCGGGGTGGCGGATCCGATCTGGCGATCGGTACATCGGCGCGCAAGGCGACCCGGGAGTTCGCCTGCGCCAGCACCGGCGCGAATGCCGGCGGCGGCATGGCCAAGGCGGGAACCGACAGACCGGCTGCATCCGTGACGATCTGGTGGTCGGGGTGGCAGTGCTTGTCGCACAAGGCCGGATTGGTCCGGGCCTGCGCCATGTCCATCCCGGCGCAATGCCCTTCCATGGCCGACATCCGGGCCGGCACCTGCTCGATCGGACACAGGTAGGCCGCCAGCGCCGCCTGCTGGAACAGCATGCAGAACAGGACCAGCAGGGCAATACGCAGGCGATGGCTGGCGCGCCGGGTCATGAAGAAATGGTACTCCTTGCGGTCACACGCCGAAGCTGGCCCCGGCACCCAGCAAGGTGGCGATCCCCAGGAACGCGAACAATGCAGCGGCGATGCCATGCACCGGTTTCATCGGCACCCGGGCCAGCAAGCGATCGCCCAGGAACACCGCCGGAACATTCGCCACCAGCATGCCCAGGGTTGTCCCCGCGACCACGGCGACCGGCGCGGCGTACCTGGCGGCCAGGGCAACGGTAGCCAGTTGGGTCTTGTCGCCCATTTCCGCCAGGAAGAAAGCCGCCAGCGTGACCCCGAAGACGCCGAAGCGCCCGATGCGATGCGATGCGCTGTCGTCGGCCTTGTCGGGCACCAGGGTCCAGGCTGCCATCGCCAGGAACGACAGGCCCAATCCCCAGCGCAGCAGCATCGGATCGGTGACCGACATGAGCCATGCGCCGAGCGCGCCGGCCATGGCGTGGTTGAGCAAGGTCGCCACCAGGATGCCCAGCACGATCGGAACGGGCTTCTTGAAGCGGGCCGCCAGGATGAATGCCAGCAGCTGGGTCTTGTCGCCGATTTCGGCCAGGGCAACGGTGCCGGCCGAGACGAGGAATGCTTCCATGAATGACATCCGGCCGGTTCGGGACGCATGACCACGGCGCATCCCCGGCCATCGGAGGCGCTGTGGTCAATGGTCTTGCCAGATGCGGGACCGCCTGCGCCATGGCCTTCGGGCCAAGTATGTTGACGCAGGCCTCTTCGGGGGCGAAGAGCGGCTACTCCCCAGTGACACGGCCATTATAGCCGCATGCAGAGAGTCTTGACCCTCGACTCGACTCCAGGGTGCAAACTCCCTGCTGGATCCCTTCCCCGGTACCTGCCATGCCCCATCCGCCCGGCCTCCCCTCCCCATCGCGCCGCCGTTTCGTCCAGGGACTCGCCGGTGCCGGAGCCGTGGCCGGACTCGGTGCCTGGCCGCAAAACCTGTGGGCGCTGCAGACGGCCGCCCAGCCCGGCGTGCTGGCCGGTACCCGGTTCGACCTCGCCATCGGCGAAACCCTGGTCGACTTCACCGGGCGCGTGCGCACCGCGGTCACCGTCAACGGCAGCCTGCCGGCGCCGGTGCTGCGCTGGCGCGAAGGCGACACGGTCGACCTGTTCGCGTCCAACCGCCTGCCCGCCGGTTCGATCCACGGCGACCAGGCGTCGATCCATTGGCACGGGATCCTGCTGCCGGCCGACATGGATGGCGTGCCCGGGATGAGTTTCGACGGCATCGGCCGCGGCGAGACTTACCACTACCGTTTCCAGGTCCGCCAGGCCGGCACCTACTGGTACCACAGCCACTCGGGTTTCCAGGAACAGGCGGGCCTGTACGGCGCGCTGATCATCGATCCGCTCGCACCCGAGCCCTTCGCCTACGACCGCGATTACGTCGTGCTGCTCTCGGACTGGACCGACCTCGCGCCAGCCGCCCTGTATGCGCGGTTGAAGAAGATGCCGGGCTACGACAACTACGACAAGCGCACGGTCGGCGACTTCCTGCGCGATGCGCGGCGCGATGGCCTCGGCGCGACCATCGCCGACCGCGGCATGTGGGGCCGGATGCGGATGACCCCGACCGACCTGTCCGACGTCAACGGCAACACCTATACGTACCTGCTCAACGGCACCACTGCTCTGGGCAACTGGACCGGGCTGTTCCGTCCCGGCGAAAAGGTCCGCCTGCGTGTCATCAACGGCTCGTCGATGACCCACTTCGACGTGCGCATCCCGGGCCTGAAGATGACCGTGGTCGCCGCCGACGGCCAGTACGTGCATCCGGTGACGGTCGACGAATTCCGGATCGCCGCCGCCGAAACCTTCGACGTCATCGTCGAGCCTTCCGGCCAGGATGCCTTCACCATCTTTGCCCAGGACATGGGCCGCACCGGTTACGTCAGCGGCACGCTGGCGGTGCGCGAAGGCCTGCGCGCGCCGGTGCCGGCGGTCGACCCGCGCCCGATCCTGTCGATGGCCGACATGGGTCACGGCGGCATGGACCACGACATGTCGGCGATGGGCCACGCCGGCATGAACCATGGCGGCATGGATCACGGCGACGGCGGAATGCAATCGCATCCGCCCGGCGAAGCCGGCAACCCGCTGGTCGACATGCAGACGATGTCCCCTGTCCCGAAGCTCGAGGATCCCGGCATCGGCCTGCGCGACAACGGCCGCACGGTGCTCAATTACGCGATGCTGCAGAGCGCGTTCGAGGACCCCGATGGACGCGACCCCGGGCGCGAGGTCGAACTGCACCTGACCGGCCACATGGAACGCTTCGCGTGGTCGTTCGACGGCCGCAGGTTCGCCGACGCCGAGCCGCTGCGCTTCAATTACGGCGAGCGGCTGCGCATCGTCCTGGTCAACGACACCATGATGACCCACCCGATCCACCTGCACGGCATGTGGAGCGACCTCGAGGACGAAGGCGGCAACTTCCACGTGCGCAAGCACACCATCGACATGCCGCCGGGCAGCAAGCGCAGCTATCGCGTGCGCGCCGACGCGCTCGGCAGCTGGGCCTACCACTGCCACCTGCTGTACCACATGGAAGCCGGGATGATGCGGGAAGTGCAGGTGGTGGCATGAAGCGCTCCCCTGCCATCGCGCTGTGCGTCCTGTTGTTGCCCGCAAGTGCGCTGGCGCAACACGCCGTGCACGGCGAATCGATCCAGCGCTACGTGCAGTTCAACCGGCTGGAAGCCTGGAACGCCGACCCGGGCACCGGCCTGGCCTGGGAAGGCCAGGCATGGGTGGGAACCGACACCGATCGCCTGTGGCTGCGCAGCGAAGGTGAACAGGTCGATGGCCTGCTGGAGTCGGCGGACCTGGAAGTGCTGTACGGCCGGCCCGTCTCGCGCTGGTGGGACCTGGTGGCCGGCGTGCGCCATGACTTCGCGCCGGGCGGTTCGCGCGACTTTGTCGCGATCGGTGTCATCGGGTTGGCACCGTACAAGTTCGAAGTCGCGGCCACCGCGTACCTCGGCCAGTCAGGCCAGTCCGCCGCGCGGGTGGAAGTCGAGTACGAAACCCTGCTCACCAACCGCCTGGTGCTGCAACCGCTGGTCGAAATGGAGGTCAACGGTCGCGACGATCCGCGTCGCGGCATCGGTTCGGGCCTGTCCACCGTGGAAGCCGGCCTGCGCCTGCGCTACGAAGTCACGCGCCGCTTCGCACCTTACGTCGGCGTGGTCCACGAACGCGCATTCGGCCGCACCGCCGATTTCCGCAAGGACGACGGCCATGCCGCCCGCGACACGCGCATCGTGGCCGGCGCACGCATCTGGTTCTGAGAAGGACGGCACCTGGAGGACGGCATTTGGAGGACAGCATGAAGATCGGCGAGTTCGCACACCGCGCGGGCGTGGCCATCGACACCGTTCGCTATTACGAGCGGCAGGGACTGCTGCCGGAACCGGTGCGCCGCGCCTCCGGCTATCGCAGTTACGCTGAAGGCGATGTGTCGCGGCTGCGTTTCGTGCGCCGGGCCAAGGAGTTGGGCTTCACCCTCGACGAGATCAGGGGTCTGCTCGACCTGTCGGGTCGTCGCGAGGACGACATGGGCGGGCTCAAGGCCGCCGCCACCGCGAAGCTGGTCGACGTGGAGGCCAGGATAGAGGAACTCTCCCGCATCCGCGATGGCCTGCGCACGCTGGTCGATGCCTGCCCCGGCCACGGAGCGCTGCAGCAGTGCCCGATCCTGCATGCGCTCGACGAGGACGCGAAGTGAATACCCATGCGCACCACTGCCATGCCCCCGTGCCGGCCCCGCAGGCCGTGGCACCGGCGGGCACGCTCTACACCTGTCCCATGCATCCGGAGATCCGCCAGGACCACCCCGGCAACTGCCCGATCTGCGGCATGGCGCTGGAGCCGGAGCTGCCCAGCCTGGACGACGGCGAAAATCCCGAGCTGCGCGACTTCAGCCGCCGCTTCCGGTGGACGCTGCCGTTGACCGCGATCGTGCTGGTGCTGGCGATGTTCGGCCACTACCTGCCATGGCTGCCCACCGGCATGCGCACCTGGATCGAGTTCGCGCTGAGCGCGCCGGTGGTGCTGTGGGCGGGCTGGCCGTTCTTCGAACGTTGCGTGCAATCGGTGCGCAACCGCAGCCCGAACATGTGGACCCTGATCGGCATCGGCGTGATCGCCGCGTTCGGGTACAGCGTGGCCGCCACGCTGGCGCCGGGCCTGTTCCCGGATTCGTTCCGCGAGCACGGCCGGGTCGGCGTGTATTTCGAAGCCGCGGCGGTGATCGTGTCGCTGACCCTGCTCGGCCAGTTGCTGGAACTGCGCGCGCGCTCGAAGACTTCGGCCGCGATCAAGGCGTTGCTCGGCCTCGCGCCGAAAACCGCACGGCGCCTGCGCGACGACGGCAGCGAGGAGGACGTCGAACTCGGCCACGTGCATGTTGGCGACCGCCTGCGCGTACGTCCGGGCGAAAAGGTCCCGGTGGACGGCACGGTGCTGGAAGGCCGCTCCAATGTCGACGAGTCGATGCTCACCGGCGAGCCGATCCCCGTGGCCAAGACCGCTGGCGCCAAGGTGATCGGCGCGACCATGAACGGCACCGGCAGCCTGGTCATCCAGGCCGAACAGGTCGGCTCGGCAACCGTGCTGGCGCAGATCGTGCAACTGGTGGCGCAGGCGCAACGTTCGCGCGCGCCGATGCAGCGCATGGCCGACAAGGTCTCGTTCTGGTTCGTGCTGGCGGTACTGGCGGTGGCACTGGCGACCCTGCTCGGCTGGGGCCTGTTCGGACCGGAACCGTCGTGGACCCACGCCGTGCTCAACGCGGTGTCGGTGCTGATCATCGCCTGCCCCTGCGCGCTCGGCCTGGCCACCCCGATGTCGGTGATGGTGGCGACCGGCCGCGCTGCGCATGCGGGCGTGCTGTTCCGCGATGCCGAGGCGATCGAGAACTTCCACAGGATCGACACCCTGATCGTCGACAAGACCGGCACCCTGACCGAGGGCCGCCCTGCGTTCCGCAAGGTGGTCGCCGCGGGCAGCCACGACGCCGACGAAGTGCTGCGGCTCGCCGCCAGCCTCGACCAGGCCAGCGAGCATCCGCTCGCACAGGCGATCGTGGCGGAAGCGCGCCGGCGCGGCCTCGGACTGGCGGCGGCGGAAGGTTTCGAGTCCGCCACCGGAATCGGCGTCCGCGGCATGGTCGCGGGACGCAGGCTCGCGATCGGCAACACCGAGTTGATGCGCGAGCTCGGCGTGGACCCTTCCCCCCTGCATGTGCAGGCGGAGCAGTTGCGCCACGAAGGGGCCAGCGTGATGTTCCTGGCGGTGGACGGCGTGGCGGCGGGATTGCTTGCCGTGGCGGACCCGATCAAGGCCTCCACCGCGGAGGCGATCGATGCATTGCACGCCGCGGGCCTGCGCATCGTGATGGCAAGCGGCGATGGCATGGCCACCGCCAACGCGGTGGCGCGCCAGCTGGGCATCGACGAAGTACACGGCGAAGTACGCCCGAAGGACAAGGTCGAACTGGTGCGGCGCCTGAAGGCCGAAGGCCGCAAGGTCGCGATGGCGGGCGACGGGATCAACGACGCCCCCGCCCTCGCCGGAGCCGACATCGGCATCGCCATGGGCACCGGCACCGACGTGGCCATGTCCAGTGCCCAGGTGACGCTGGTCAAGGGCGACCTGCGCGGCATCGTGCGGGCGCGCCGACTCTCCGCAGCGACGGTCGCCAACATGAAGCAGAACCTGGGCTTCGCCTTCCTCTACAACGCGTTCGGTGTGCCGATCGCAGCGGGCGTGCTGTATCCGTTCACCGGCCTGCTGTTGAGCCCGATGATCGCGGCGCTGGCGATGAGCCTGAGTTCGGTCTCGGTGGTGGCCAACGCACTGCGCCTGGGCGGCGCCCGGCTGGACTGAACGAACCGGATGGATCGGGCCCGCCGATCCGCTTGCGCTATCCGGAGGGCGCCGCTAAACTTTCCCGCTTTCCGGCGCGTGGGGCCATAGCTCAGCTGGGAGAGCGCCTGCATGGCATGCAGGAGGTCGGCGGTTCGATCCCGCCTGGCTCCACCAATCTGCTTCACGTAGTCGCAGGAAACGCTCCACGTCCCCATCGTCTAGAGGCCTAGGACACCACCCTTTCACGGTGGACACCGGGGTTCGAATCCCCGTGGGGACGCCAACTCAGGAAGCAGCGACGGGCTCGACCAAGGTCGGGCCCGTTGCTTTTTCAAGCGTCGCAACGCCATGCCCGCCCTCGGCCAGGTAATGCAGCCACTTGCCCAGGAACGTATTCATGCGCAGGCGGTGGTCGAGCAGCCGCGCCGGCGGCGGGAACATCCCCAGCACGTCCTGCCAGCGGCGTCCGACGTAGCAGTGGGTCGCCTCGACCTGGCGCGCATCGTGGTACAGCCGCAGATGGGCGGACGGGTCCGGTTCGCCGGTGACCGGGTCGAGCAATGCGTAGGTCAGGCGCAGTTCGGTCGTGTAGGCATGCTGTTCGAGCACGTCCAGGCGCAAATCGAGGCCGTCGCCGATGCGCGACACGTAATTTCCGCGCACGAGGTCGCCCGGCTCGAACAGGCGCACCAGCAGGTCGTGGTTCTCCGCGTACAGCCCCATCAGCCAACCGAAACGGCTGATGCGGGGAATCCGGGCGACGCGGGCGAGCACCTGTGGCATGCCTCGATCCTACACGCCGCAAGCCGCGCGCGGCAGCATTGACGACGGCGCAGGACGGGCCTACGGTGGCGTTCTGCGCTAGAACATTTCGCGGTTCAGCCCCAGCACCTCGAGCACCCGGCTCGATATCTCCTCGATCGAGGCGTGGGTGGTGCTCAGCATCTGGATACCCTCGTTGCGCAGCAGTTCCTCGGCTGCGGCAACCTCGCGCTTGCACGTATCGAGCTGTGCGTAACGCGAGTTCGGACGCCGCTCCTGGCGGATCTGCTGCAGCCGCGTGGGGTCGATGGTGAGGCCGAACAACTTGGACCGGTGCGGACGCAGCTTCGCGGGCAGCCGGTCGGAGTCCAGGTCGTCTTCGGTCAGCGGGTAGTTCGCCGCGCGCACGCCGTGGTGCAGCGCCAGGTACACGCAGGTCGGGGTCTTGCCTGCGCGCGACACGCCCACCAGGATCAGGTCGGCTTCGCTGTAGTCCATGCTCACGCCGTCGTCGTGCGCGAGTGCGTAGTTCATCGCGTTGATGCGGCGGTGGTAGGCATCGAAATCGACCATGCCGTGGGCGGCGCCGACCTGCGACTGGCGCTGCATTCCCAGTTCACGCTCGAGCGGCTCGATGAAGGGCGCGAACACGTCCAGCATCAATGCGCCGCTTTCGGCGACCACGGCATTCAAGGCGGGATCGACGCACGAATTCACCACCACCGGGCGGAAACCGTGGTCGAGACCGGCCTGGCGGATCAGCGCGGCGGCGGACCTGGCCTTTTCCAGGGTGTCCACGAACGGCAGCCGGTCGGTGACGAAACGGATGTTGGCGAACTGGGTCAGCAGGCTGTGGCCGATGGTTTCGGCGGTGATGCCGGTGCCGTCGGAGACATAGAAGACCGGGCGCAGATCGGACATGCAGGCTCCAGGGGCGGTTCAACGGGCAGTTCAGCTTGCTAAAATAGCTCAAACCCCCCGGAGTTCCCCCGCCTTGAGCGCCCCCGCTTCGATCGACACTGTCCTTTGGCTGCACGACCTGCGCCTGACCGACCTCGCCCAGGTGGGCGGCAAGAACTCCTCGCTCGGGGAGATGATCGGCGAACTGTCCGGCCTCGGCGTTTCGGTGCCCGGCGGCTTCGCCACCACGGCCGATGCGTTCAAGGACTTCATCGCCCACAACACCCTGCACCAGCGCATCTTCGACCGCCTGGCTGCGCTCGACGTCGAGGACGTCCCTGCCCTCGCCAGCGCCGGCGCCGAGATCCGCGGCTGGGTGATCGATGCGCCGCTTCCGCCCGCGCTCGACCAGGACATCCGCGACGCCTACGCGAAGCTGTGTGCGGACAACGGTGGACATGACGTTGCCGTGGCGGTGCGTTCCTCGGCCACCGCCGAGGACCTGCCGGACGCTTCGTTCGCCGGCCAGCAGGAAACCTTCCTCAACGTCACCGGTGCCGACGATGTCGTGCGCAAGGTGAAGGAAGTCTTCGCCAGTCTCTACAACGACCGTGCCATCGCCTACCGCGTGCACCATGGCTTCAAGCACGAGGATGTCTTCCTGTCCGCGGGCGTGCAGCTGATGGTGCGTTCGGACATCGGCGCTTCCGGCGTGCTGTTCACCCTGGATACCGAGTCCGGCTTCCGCGACGTGGTGTTCATCACCGCCAGCTACGGGCTCGGCGAAATGGTCGTGCAGGGTGCGGTCAACCCCGACGAGTTCTATGTCTACAAGCCGACCCTGCGCAAGGGCGAGGCCGGTGGCGTCAAGTCGGCCATCCTGCGCCGCTCGCTCGGCGCCAAGCAGCTGCGGATGGTCTATTCGGCCACGCCCGGCGAGCGCGTGCGCACCGAGGAAACGCCGGCGGAACTGCGCAACCGGTTCTCGATCAGCGACGCCGACGTGCACGAGCTTGCGAAGCAGGCGCTGGTGATCGAGCAGCACTATGGCCGCCCGATGGACATCGAGTGGGGCAAGGACGGCGCCAGCGGCAAGCTCTTCATCCTGCAGGCGCGGCCGGAGACGGTGAAGTCGCGCGGGCATGCGACCCAGATCGAGCGCTACACGCTGGCGCGGCGCGGCGAAGTCGTGGCCGAAGGCCGCGCGATCGGCCAGAAGATCGGCAGCGGCGTGGCGCGCGTGGTGCGTTCGCTGGAAGACATGAACCGGGTGCAGCCCGGCGACGTGCTGGTCGCCGACATGACCGACCCCGACTGGGAGCCGGTGATGAAGCGCGCCGCCGCGATCGTCACCAACCGCGGCGGCCGCACCTGCCACGCCGCGATCATCGCCCGCGAGCTGGGCGTGCCCGCGGTGGTCGGCACCGGCAACGCGCTGGACATGATCGCCGATGGCCGCGAGGTGACGATCAGCTGCGCCGAGGGCGACACCGGTTACATCTACGCCGGCACCCTGCCCTTCGAGCGCACCACCACCGATCTCGGCAACATGCCGCCGGCGCCGCTCAAGATCATGATGAACGTGGCCAATCCCGACCGCGCGTTCGACTTCGGCATGCTGCCCAACGCCGGCATCGGCCTGGCCCGGCTGGAGATGATCATCGCCAGCCACATCGGGATCCATCCCAGGGCCTTGCTGGAATACGACAGCCAGGACGCCGCGACCCGGGCGAAGATCGACGCGCGCATCGCCGGTTACGCCGGCCCGGTCGAGTTCTACGTCGACCGCCTCGCCGAAGGCATCGCCACGATCACCGCGTCGGTCGCGCCCAAGCCGGTGATCGTGCGGCTGTCCGACTTCAAGTCCAACGAATACGCCAACCTGCTCGGCGGCTCGAAGTACGAGCCGCACGAGGAAAACCCGATGATCGGCTTCCGCGGCGCCAGCCGCTACGTCGACCCCTCGTTCAAGGACGCCTTCGCGCTCGAATGCCGCGCGGTCAAGCGCGTGCGCGAAGAGATGGGCCTGGACAACCTGTGGGTGATGATCCCGTTCGTGCGCACCCTCGACGAGGGCCGCAAGGTGGTCGAGGTGCTGCGCGAGAACGGCCTGGTCCAGGGCGAACACGCTGACGGCAGGCAGCCGCTGAAGATCATCATGATGTGCGAGATCCCGTCCAATGCGTTGATGGCCGACGAGTTCCTCGAGATCTTCGACGGCTTCTCGATCGGCTCCAACGACATGACCCAGCTGACCCTGGGCCTGGACCGCGACTCGGCGATCGTCGCCGGCCTGTTCGACGAGCGCGACCCGGCGGTCAAGAAGATGCTGTCGATGGCGATCACCGCCGCACGCGCCAAGGGCAAGTACATCGGCATCTGCGGCCAGGGCCCGAGCGACCACCCGGACCTCGCGCTGTGGCTGATGGAACAGGGCATCGAATCCGTTTCGCTCAACCCCGACACCGTCGTCGATACCTGGCTCGCCCTCGCGAAGGCCAAAGCCAACAGCTAAAGCATTTCAGCCACAGATTTCACAGATGAACACAGATTAGGTGCGTCGAGGCCGGCAGGTCGATGCGAACCCGATCAGATTTGATCTGTGAAATCTGTGGCTGAACGTTTTCAGAGGCCTGCGAGTTCGCCCATGAACTTGCGGTAGTGGCGCAGTTCGGCGATCGAGTCGCGGACGTCGCTCATGGCGGTGTGCGCGGCTTCCTTGTGCACCGCCGAGAGCACCTGCGGTGCCCAGCGCCGCGCCAGCTCCTTGAGCGTGCTGACGTCGAGGTTGCGGTAGTGGAAGTGGCGTTCCAGCGTCGGCATCTGCCGGTACAGGAAGCGCCGGTCCTGGCAGATCGAGTTGCCGCAGATCGGCGAGCAGTTCGGCGGCACCCATTCGCGCAGGAAAGCCAGCGTGCGCGCCTCGGCCTCGGCCATCGGCACACCCTCCTCCAGCACCCGCCGCCACAAGCCGGACCTGCCGTGCTGGCGCCGGTTCCAGTCGTCCATCGACTCGAGCGTCGCCAGCGAGTGGGCGATCGCGAGCTCGGGACCTTCGGCGAGCAGGTTGAGCTCGGAGTCGGTGACGATGGTGGCGATTTCCAGGATCGAATCGCGATTGGTATCGAGGCCGGTCATCTCCAGGTCGATCCAGACCAGACGTCCCTCGACGCTTCCGTTGCGGTGTATTTCGCTTGCCATGCGCCCATGATACGCCGCGCCCGGGCCGGCTCAGAGCGGCGGCTTGCCGCGCTTGCGCCGGAAGTAGTTGCTCAGCCGTTGTCCGGCCTCGTCCGCGAGCACCCCGCCCGACACTTCGACTCGATGGTTGTGGCGCGGATCGGCCAGCAGGTCGAAGACGCTGCCGGCGGCACCGGTCTTGGGATCGGCCGCCGCGTAGACGATCCGCGCCAGGCGCGCGTGCACCATCGCCATCGCGCACATCGCGCACGGCTCCAGGGTGACGTAGAGGGTGCAGCCGACCAGCCGGTGGTTGCCCAGCGCCCTGCCCGCCTGGCGCATCGCCACGATCTCGGCATGCGCGGTCGGATCGTGCTCGGCGATGTTGCGGTTCCAGCCCTCGCCCAGGACCTTCCCGTCGGGCCCGACCAGGACCGCGCCGACCGGGATCTCGTCGTCCTCCCGCTCGGCCCGCTCCGCCAGCCCCAGCGCCCGCTGCATCCAGTGCTCGTCGTCGCTCATTCCCACTCGATGGTGGCGGGCGGCTTGCCGCTGATGTCATAGACTACGCGAGAAATGCCGCGTAATTCATTGATTATTCTATTGGAAACTCGACCCAGAAATTCATAGGGCAAGTGCGCCCACTGGGCGGTCATGAAGTCGATGGTCTCGACCGCGCGCAGCGCCACGACCCATTCGTAGGCACGCGCGTCGCCGACCACGCCGACCGACTTGACCGGCAGGAACACCGCGAACGCCTGGCTGACCTTGTCGTACAGCTCGGCGGCGCGCAGCTCTTCGATGAAGATGTGGTCGGCCTTCGCCAGCAACTCGGCGTATTCCGGCTTGACCTCGCCGAGGATGCGCACGCCCAGGCCGGGGCCCGGGAACGGGTGCCGGTAGACCATCGCCTGCGGCAGGCCCAGCTCCACGCCCAGCCGCCGCACCTCATCCTTGAACAGCTCGCGCAGCGGCTCCACCAGCCCGAGCTTCATGTGCTCGGGCAGGCCACCGACGTTGTGGTGGCTCTTGATCACGTGGGCCTTGCCGGTCTTGCTGCCGGCCGACTCGATCACGTCCGGATAGATCGTGCCCTGTGCCAGCCAGCGGGCATTGGCGAGCCTGCCCGCTTCTTCGTCGAAGATCTCGACGAACAGGTTGCCGATGACCTTGCGCTTGGCTTCCGGGTCGCCGACGCCCTGCAACGCCTTGAAGTAGCGTTCGGCGGCGTCGACCCGGACGACCCTGACGCCCATATGCTCGGCGAACATCGCCATCACCTGGTCGCCTTCCTGCCATCGCAGCAGGCCGGTGTCGACGAACACGCAGGTCAGCTGGTCGCCGATCGCCTTGTGCAGCAATGCCGCGACCACCGACGAGTCGACGCCGCCCGACAGGCCGAGGATCACCTCGTCGTTGCCGACCCTGGCGCGCACCCGCGCGACCTGGTCCTCGATGATGTGCTCGGGCGTCCACAGCGTGGCGCAACCGCAGATGTCGACCACGAAGCGGCGCAGCAGCGCCTGGCCCGACTTGGTGTGGGTGACCTCGGGGTGGAACTGCACGCCGTACCAGCGCTTGTCCTCGTTGGCCATCGCTGCCACCGGGATGCGTTCGGTACGCGCGGTGACGGTGAAGCCCGGCGGTGCGACCGACACGTGGTCGCCATGGCTCATCCACACGTCCAGCCGCCGCGGCGGCGAACCCGGTTGGTCCTTGAGGTCTTCCAGCAGCGTGTCCTGTGCCACCAGTTCCACCTGGGCGTGGCCGAACTCGCGCTGGTCGGCGGCCTCGGTGGCCCCGCCAAGCTGCACGGCCATGGTCTGCAGGCCGTAGCAGATGCCGAGCAATGGCACGCCCGACGCGAATACCTCGTGCGGCGCGCGCGGCGCGCCCGGCAGCGTGGTCGATTCCGGCCCGCCCGACAGGATGATGCCCTTGGCGCCGAACTTCGCGATCTCCGCCGGATCGTGGTCCCAGGCCCAGATCTCGCAGTAGACGCCGAGTTCGCGGATCCGCCGCGCGATCAGCTGCGTGTACTGCGCGCCGAAGTCGAGGACCAGGATCCTGTCGGAGTGGATGCTGCCGGAAAGGCTGCCGTCGGAAGGAATGCTGTCGTCGCGATGCGGGTCGGTCATGGAGCCTCAGCTGGCGCGGTAGTTCGGCGGTTCCTTGGTGATCTGCACGTCGTGGACGTGGCTTTCGCGCGTGCCCGCCGCCGTCACCTTCACGAACGACGGTTTCGTTCGCATGTCCTCGATCGTGGCGCAGCCGACATAGCCCATGGTCGCGCGCAGGCCGCCGGCGAGCTGGTGGACCACGCCGCCGAGCGGGCCGCGGTACGGCACCCGGCCCTCGATGCCTTCCGGCACCAGCTTGTCGGCGTCGGAGGCGTCCTGGAAGTAGCGGTCCTTCGAGCCCTTCTCCATCGCGGCCAGCGAGCCCATGCCGCGGTAATTCTTGTAGCTGCGTCCCTGGAACAGCTCGGTCTCGCCCGGCGATTCCTCGGTACCGGCGAACAGGCCGCCGACCATCACCGTGGAAGCGCCGGCGACGATCGCCTTGCCGATGTCGCCGGAATAGCGGATGCCGCCATCGGCGATCAGCGGGATGCGGTCCTGCAGCGCTTCGGCGACCATCGCGATCGCGGTGACCTGCGGCACGCCGACACCCGCCACGATCCGGGTGGTGCAGATCGAACCCGGACCGACGCCCACCTTGACCGCATCCGCGCCCGCGTCCATCAGCGCCAGCGCGGCATCGCCGGTGACGATGTTGCCGCCGACCACCTGCAGGTGCGGGAAGCGCTTCTTGACCCAGGCGACGCGCTCGATCACGCCCTGCGAATGTCCGTGCGCGGTATCGACGATGACCACGTCGACGCCGGCCGCGACCAGTGCCTCGATCCGCTGCTCGGTGTCGCCGCCGACGCCGACCGCGGCACCTGCGAGCAGGCGCTCGTGCGTGTCGTAGGCGGCGTTCGGGTTGTCCTGCTTCTTCTGGATGTCCTTGACCGTGATCAGGCCACGCAGCTCGAAGCCGTCGTTGACCACCAGCACCTTCTCGATCCGGTGCCGGTGCAGCAGGTCGATGACCTCGCCGTCGGACGCGCCCTCCTTCACCGTGACCAGCCGGTCGCGCTTGGTCATGATGTGGCGCACCGGATCGTCGAGCTTCTTCTCGAAGCGCATGTCGCGGCCGGTGACGATGCCGACCAGGTGGCCGTCGCCGTCGACCACCGGCACGCCGGAGATGTTGCGTGCACGGGTGAGCTTGAGCACCTCGCCGATGGTGGTCTCGGGACCGACGGTGAACGGATCCTTGATCACGCCCGCCTCGAAGCTCTTGACCCGCCCGACTTCCGCGGCCTGGCGCTCGACGCTCATGTTCTTGTGCAGGATGCCGATGCCGCCGAGCTGGGCCATCGCGATCGCAAGCCGCGCCTCGGTGACGGTGTCCATGGCCGCGGCGACCAGCGGCAGGTTCAGACGCAGGCCGCGGGTGAAGCGGGTCGCCAGCGAGACGTCGCGTGGCAGGATGGTCGAATGCGCGGGGACGAGCGAAACATCGTCGTAGGTGAGCGCTTCAGCCTGGATGCGGAGCATGGCCGGTCCCGTGGAGGATGAAGCGCGTCATTGTACTGCGTCGGCGGCCTCGGCGGCTTCCAGGGTGTTCTGCATCAGGGTGGCGACCGTCATCGGCCCCACCCCGCCGGGCACCGGGGTGATCCAGCTTGCACGCTGCGCCGCGGCCTCGAAGCCGACGTCGCCGACCAGGCGGCCATCGTCCAGCCGGTTGATGCCGACGTCGATGACCACCGCGCCGGGCTTGACCCATTCGCCGGGAATCAGCCGCGGCCTGCCCACCGCCACCACCAGGATGTCGGCGCCGCGCACCGCGGCTTCCAGCACGTCGGGCGGGGTGAACTTGTGGCAGCTGGTGGTGGTGCAGCCGGCGATCAGCAGTTCCAGCGCCATCGGCCGGCCGACGTGGTTGCTGACTCCCACTATCGTGGCGCTCTGCCCGCGCACGGGGCGGTCGGTCCAGGCCAGCAGCGTGGTAATCCCGCGCGGCGTGCACGGACGCAGGCCGAACTGGCGCAGGGCCAGGTGACCGACGTTTTCGGGATGGAAGCCGTCGACGTCCTTGCGCGGGTCGATGCGGTGGATCAGGTGGCTGGCGTCCGGGATGCCGGGCAGCGGCAGCTGGACCAGGATGCCGTGGATCGCCGGGTCGGCATTGAGCCGGTCGATCAGCGCCAGCAGTTCGGCCTCGCCGGTGTCCGCCGGCAGGTCGAAGTCATGGGCGCGAATGCCGACCTTCTGCGCGGCGCGGCGCTTGTTGCGCACGTAGACCGAGGAGGCCGGGTCGTTGCCGACCAGCACCACCGCCAACCCGGGACGCGGCTTGCCGGCGGCGGTCCGGGCCTCGACCCGGGCCGCGAGCGAATCGAGCAGGTCCTCTGCGATGCGCTTGCCGTCGAGGATGCGGGCGGGGTGCTCGGAAGCGGTCATGCGGACGGCGGGACCCTGCGCTACAGTCGGGACCTGGCATTATCGCCGATTACCGCTGGCCCCCGCCGCCATGACCGATCCGGACGTCGAGACCACCCGCATCGAGGCCGCGGCCTTCCGGCGCCTGCTGCGCCATCTGGTCGAGCAGCGCCCCGACGTGCAGAACATCGACCTGATGAACCTGGCCGGCTTCTGCCGCAACTGCCTGGCCGACTGGTATCGCGAAGGCGCGGCGGAACTGGGCATCGCGATGGAACGCGACGAGGCCCGCGCGGCGATCTACGGCATGCCGTTCGCGCAGTGGAAAGCGCTGCACCAGCGGGAAGCGACACCGGAACAACTGGCGGCCTTCAACCGGAGCAAGGGGGACTGAGCATGTCGATCCTGGGCCAATGCCCCAAGTGCGGGCACCGCGTGCTGCACGTCAACGTCGAACAGGTGGTCGGCGTCGTCGACGGCGAGAGCAAGGCGCGCATCCTCAGCTACAGCTGCATCCACTGCAGCGCGGTACTCGGCGTGCAGATCGATCCGCGGGCCAAGTCCAGGCCCCGGCGCAAGACGGAAGCGTCAGCTGCCGGGTAGCGGCGTGGCGGATGGCGCCGGTTTCGCCGGGCAGCGCGGCACGCCCGAGCCGACCACGCAGTTGACGCAGCAGGCGGCGGGCGCCGGTTGCGGCACCACCGGCGATGGCGCGGATTGCGGCGGCGCCAGGCGCGCGAGTTCCGCCTGCGGCTTCAGTTTCAACAGCGCCGCCCAGTCCTGCCGGTTGAAGCTGCACGGACCTTCGTTGCCCGGCGCGCAGCCGGTGGTCGGACCGCGCGGCAGCGACCACAGCAGGCCCTTGCGGTTGAGCGGCAGCACGCGCAGGGTCGCGCCCTGCAGCACGTTGCCGCCGACCAGGTAAAGATCGTCCCCGCCTGGACTGGTGCCGGTGACGATGTCGCAATGCATCGGCAACCCGGCATTGCCGCTGGATGCCAGGAAGGCCTTCAATCCGGCATTGCCCAGCGCCGGTCCATTGCCGCGCACGTAGCACAACAGGTCCCCGGTGGCGGGCACGGTCGTGTCGGGGTCGGCGAAGACATAAGCGTTGCCGGGTTGCTGCCAGGCATCGCGCACGTAGTCGAGGTGGCTCGGCGACGGACGGAAGCCCGGCAAGCCCGCCTGCACCATCACCCACGACACGAAGGCGGCCGACCACGGCCGGTCGGCCACGAAGGCGCGGCATCCCGGCGAGGGATAGCCGCCGGCCGTCGCGACCGCGCACTCGCCTGCGCCCGGATACGCTGCCATCGCCGGCATCAACCCCGCACCGCGCCAGTAGTCCGCCACCCGCTTCCACGCCGGCGTGGCGCCGTCGGCCAGGCGTGCGGTCTCGACTTCGGACACGGTGAAGCTGGCGAGGCGGCCATGGCTGTCGATGAAGGGGCCATGCCAGAGCGCGTTCTCGCGGCAGGCCGCGGCCGCGATCCGCGCCGCATAGCTCGCCTGCGCTGCATCGGCGGCCGGGCCGCAGGCGGCCGCAGCGTCGTCGCAACCCGCCAGCACCACCAGCGAAAGCAGCAGGGCTGCGAGTGGACGACGAACCCCGATTGCCTGCGGCATGTGCACCCTTCTCAGCCGGAACAGAACTCCGTGTAGTCAATGTATCCGGGGAAAGGTCGACCCGGCGTGCACACGGCGCAACCGGGGTCCGGGTCGAGCCGGGTCTCGCGGAAGCGCATCGCCAGCGCGTCGAAATGCAGCAGGCGTCCCGCCAGCGGCTCGCCGATGCCGAGCAGCAGCTTGATCGCCTCGGTCGCCTGCAGCATGCCGACCACGCCCGGCAACACCCCGAGCACCCCGGCCTCGCTGCAGTTGGGCGCATCGGCGGCGGCGGGCGGTTGCGGGAACAGGCAGCGATAGCACGGCAGTGCCCCGCGCGCGCGGCCGGCGTCGAACACCGACACCTGGCCTTCGAAGCGATGCACCGCGCCGTACACCAGCGGCTTGCCGAGCTTCACGCAGGCATCGTTGAGCAGGTAGCGCACCGGGAAGTTGTCGGCGCCGTCCAGGACCACGTCGGCGCCATCGAGCAGGCGTTCGACGTTGGCACTGGTGACGCGCTCGGCGACTGTCTCGATCCGCGTGCGCGGATTGAGCGCGGACAACGTCGCCGCTGCCGACGCGACCTTGGTACTGCCGATCCCCGCCTCGGTGTGCAGGATCTGCCGCTGCAGATTGCTGCGTTCGACCACATCGTCGTCGGCGATGCGCAGGGTGCCGACACCGGCGGCCGCGAGATAGAACGCCGCCGGCGAGCCGAGCCCGCCTGCGCCGATCACCAGCACGCGCGCGGTCGCGAGGCGCTGCTGCCCTTCCAGCCCGACCTCGGGCAAGCGCAGGTGGCGCGAATAGCGATCCTCGAAATCCGGATCGAGCTGCGACCGCAGCATCGGCAGGCCTGCGGCTTCCCATGCGCTGGTGCCGCCGGCGACCGAGGCGAGGTTGCGGTAGCCCTGCCCTCGAAGCGCCTGCGCCGCCAGCATCGAGCGCCGGCCGGACTGGCAGATCAGCAGGACCTCCGCGCCGGTATCGGGAAGGAAGCGCGCAGGCTCCGCTTCCAGTTCCTCGCGTACCGCGCCGAGTGCACCCTGCGCCATGCCCAGCACGCGTTCATGACCGGCGCGCACGTCGACCAGCACGGCCCCGGCCTGCAGGCGCCGCAACGCCTCGGCGGGTGCGATCTCGCGGATGATGCCCTCGCGGATGTCCATGCCCGCATTATCCGGGAATCGGCAGTACCTCGACAGGATCGCCTCTGGCGAAGGTCCGCTCGCCTTCAGGCAGCACGATCAGCACGTCCGACCGCGCGGCCGCAGCGAGCTGGTGCGAACCGTCGGCGGGATTCGGTTCGACCTGCAGGCTGCCGTCGGTGCCGGGCAGCAGCCGCCCGCGCAGGAACTCGCGGCGCGCATTGCGCTTGGCGAAGGGGGCCGACATGCATGCGTGCCAGCTGCCGCGCGACTCCACCCTGCCCTGCATCCCGTCCAGCAATCCGCGGCCCAGGGTAAGCCAGGTCGCCAGCACCGACACCGGATTGCCGGGCAGCCCGAGCAGTTGCGCATTCCCCATTCGTGCGAACAGCAGCGGCATTCCCGGCTTCATCCGCACTTTCCAGAAATGCAGCGTGCCCTCGCGCTGCGCGATCGCCGGGACGTGGTCCTTCCCGCCCGCGGACACGCCACCGCAGGTCAGCACCACGTCGAAGCTCGCCGCCGCATCGCGCAGCATCGACGTCATCCGGCCGGGATCGTCGGGCAGGGTCGGCCAGGCCACCGGTTCGATGCCGTCGGCGCGCAGCAGGCCCATCAGCAATTCGCGGTTGGAGTTGTAGATCTCGCCGGCTTGCAGCAACAAGCCCGGCTCGACCAGTTCGTCGCCGGTGGTGAACACCGCGACCGTCGGCCGCCGCGCGACCTCGAGCCGGTCGACGCCCAGTGCCGCGGCGAGCGCGATGCGCGTCGGCGTGAGCGTCCAGCCCGACTGCAGCACCCGGTCGCCCGCGCGGACATCCTCGCCGGCGCGGCGCACATGCAGGCCGGGCCGCGTCGTGCCTTGCGGGATCGTGATGCGGTCCCCGTCCACCTGTGCGTGCTCGTGGATGGCGATGGCATCGGCACCCGCCGGCAACGGCGCCCCGGTGGTGATGCGCACGCATTGTCCTGCCGCCAGCGCAAGTCCGAGCGCGCGGCCGGCGAACTGCTCGCCGGCGAGTTGCAACACGCTGTCGCCGGAAGCCGCGAGGTCGGTGCTGCGCACGGCATAACCGTCCATCGCGCTGTTGTCGAATGGCGGCAGCGCGATCGGCGCCACCAGGTCCCTGGCAAGCACGTGCCCGTGCGCCCGCGCCAACGGTCGCGGTTCGGCCGGGAGCCGGTGTCCCGCGGCGACCCGCGCGACGATGGTGCGCGCCTCCTCGAACGAGATGCTCATGGCAGCAGGCTCATGGCAGCGAAACTCCGGCCGTACGCAGGTCGTCCGGCGTATTGAGGTTGCCGAAGCGCACACCGTCGAAGCGGACTTCGTGCATGCCCAGGCGCGCCTGCAGCCCATGCACCGCCAGCTCGCCACGGGCCAGTGCGGCGGGCGCAGCCTCGCGTAGGGCATCCACCCGCCACAGCGCCACCAGCGGCTGGGGCCCATCGCCGTCGCGGGCGAAGGCGCCATTTTCGCCGGCGGCCGCGAACAGGCTCGGCAACAGGCATTCGTTCACGCCCACGAGATCCACCGGCAGCGTCAGCAGCCAGCGTGTCGCGCAAGCCCCGGCCAGTGCATCCAGGCCGGACAGCGGGCCGCCATCGCGCACGCGGTCGGCGACCACGCGCATGCCGTGGATCGCAAAGGGTTCCGGACCGGCGTTGCTGCTGGCGAGGATCGCATCCACCTCGCGGATGAACCGCCGTTGCCAGCGCACGGCCTGCTGCACGCCGTCGCGCACCAGCCAGGCCTTGTCGATTCCGCCCAGCCGTGTGGCGCGACCGCCGGCGAGCAGGCCGAGGGTGACGCCGCCCGTTGCCAGCGCGCTCATTTCTGCCGCTTGGCGTGCCGGATCAGGCGCTGCTTCTTCGCGACCTGGCGCTCGCTGAGGACGTTCTTCTTGTCCTTGTACGGGTTCTCGCCTTCCTTGAACACGAAGCGCACCGGGGTACCCACCAGCTTGAACTGCTTGCGGAAGTAGTTCTCGAGATAGCGGCGGTAGCTCTCCGCCAGCGTGCGCAGGCGATTGCCGTGGACCACGAAGGTCGGCGGGTTCTCGCCGCCCGGGTGTGCGAAGCGCAGCTTGGCCGCGTGCCCGCGCACCACCGGCGGCGGATGCGCCTCGATCGCGGTCTCCATCGCACGCGTCACTTCCGCGGTGCTGAACTGGCGGGTGGCCGAGGCATGCGCGCGGTGTACCGCCTTGAACAGCTCGCGCAGGCCGGAGCCGTGCAGTGCGGAGATGCGCACCGCCTCGGCCCAGTCGACGAACGCGAGCTTGCGCGACAGCAGCGACTCGGTCTGCTTGCGCTGGTAGTCGCTCTGCCCGTCCCACTTGTTGACCGCGACCACCAGCGCGCGGCCGGCGTCGAGCACCGCGCCGAGCACGCTCGCATCCTGTTCGGTCACGCCCTCGCCGGCGTCGAGCATGATCACCGCGACCTGGCAGTGCTCGATCGCCTGCAGCGTCTTCACGATCGAGAACTTCTCGACCGCCTCTTCGACCTTGGACCTGCGGCGCAGGCCGGCGGTGTCGACCAGCCGGTACTTGCGGCCGTCGCGCTCGAGGTCCACCGCGATCGAATCGCGGGTGGTGCCCGGCACGTCGGAGGCGATCATCCGCTCCTCGCCGAGGATGCGGTTGACCAGGGTCGACTTGCCGACGTTGGGGCGGCCGACGAAGGCGATCCTGATGCGTTCCGGATCGTTGTCGAGCACTTGCGCGTCGCCGTCCGCCGGCAGCCTGGCCAGCACTTCGGCGAGCAGCGTGTCGAGGCCCTGGCGATGCGCCGAGGACACCGCCAGCACGTCCTTGAAGCCGTAGCGCGCGAATTCGTTGCGCGCCTGCTGCGCGTCGATGCCGTCGACCTTGTTGACCACCAGGAAAACCGGCCTGGAGATCTTGCGCAGCCAGGCCAGGATCTCGTCGTCGAGCGAAGACGCACCTTCGCGGCCGTCGACCACGAACAGGACGATATCGGCCTCCTCGGCCGCGGCCCGCGATTGCCGCGCGGTCGCCCCGGCCAGGCCCTCGTCGATCCCGGCGATGCCGCCGGTATCGACCACCACGAACGGGCGCGCCTCGTCGAGGCGGCAGACGCCGTAGTTGCGGTCGCGGGTCACGCCGGGCGCGTCGTGCACCAGCGCGTCGCGCGTGCGCGTCAACGCATTGAACAGGGTGGACTTGCCGACGTTGGGACGGCCGACGAGGGCGACGAGGGGCAGCATGCGGAAGTCCGGGATTCGCGCGGGCGAATCCTGTCAGGGCGAGACGCGCCAGGCGCTGAGTTCGCCGCCGGTGCCCTGGACGACCAGGATGCCGTCGGCGACCACCGGAGCGGCGCGGATCGCATCGTCGGTCGCGCGCGTGCGCGCGGCGAAGGCGCCATCGGCGAGCCGCAGCCAGTGCAGGTAGCCGTCGAAGTCGCCGACCACCGCGTATTCGCCCTGGATCGCCACCCCGGTAAGGTTGCGGCGCGCAAGCGCGGGCTGCTGCCACAGCGCACTGCCGTCGGACTTGCCGAGGCCCCAGACCGTACCCTGCGCATCGCTCACCACCACGCGGTCGGCGGAGACGCCGGCACGGCCTGGACCGCCCGCGTCGTGCGCCCACAGCGGCCGGCCGCTGGGGCCATCGATCGCCATGGTCTGCTTCTTGTAGCTGGTCGCGTACAGGGTGGTCTCGTCGAGCACCGGGGTGCCGTCGACATCGGCCATGCGATCGAGCTCGCTGCGGCCCTCGGCCGCGGCGACGGCCTGTTCCCAGAGCAGGCGGCCGCTGGCCAGCGCCAGCGCGCTGAGCGTGCCGTCGTCGTTGCCGATGAACGCCAGGCCCGGGCCCAGCAGCGGCGATGCATTGCCGCGCACGGTCAGGGTCGGGGTTTCCTTCTCCCAGAACCAGCGGCGTTCGCCGCTGGCAGCATCGAACGCGGTCACCCGCCCATCGATCGAGCGCACCAGCACCATGCCCTGGCCGACAGCCGGCGCGGCAAGCACCTCGGTCCCCACCTTGGCGGTCCACTTCTGCGCGCCGGTAGCGGCATCCAGTGCAAGCACGTCGCCCTCGAGACCGGCGACGACGACGGTGCCGTCGCCCACGCCCGGGCTGCTGGACAGGGACAGTTCGCTGTCGTGGTGCCAGAGCGCCCTGCCGGTCTGCAGGTCGTACGCGCCAACCCCGCCTGCCAGCGCCGTCGCATAGACGCGGCCATCGGCCACGGCGGGACCCTGGCGGGCACCCAGCCTGCCTTCGCCCTTGCCGGCGTTGGCCGACCACAACCGTTCCGGCTTGGCGGTAGCGGCGAAATCCGTGAGCTCGGCCGGCTTGAGTTCGTCGCCGCTCTTGCCACCGAACCAGCCCTTGACCGTGGTGCAACCGCCGAGCGCGAAAGCGGCGGCGAACAGGAGGGCCAGCTTCGCGGCGGTGCCCATCGGGGTGGCGCGTTTGCGTGCGTGCATCATCAGCTGCGGGCCTCGGTCGTGGCCGGCTCGCCGCCGACTTCGGAAAGCTTGAGTTCAACCAGGTTGCGCTGCGGCGACCCGACTTCCAGGGTAGTCAGCGCGCGGGCATAGGCCGCCCGCGCCTGCTCGTCCTGGCCGAGCGCGCTGTAGGCATCGCCACGGACCTGCAGGGTTTCCGCACCGTCGCCGGCGTCGGCCAGCAGCGCCAGCGCGTCCTTGGGCTTGCCCGCATCGATCAGCAGCCGGGCGAGGCGCTGGTCCACGATCGCGGCCATGCCCGGATCGCGGGGCTTGACCGCGCGCAGGACAGCGATCGCCTCGTCGCGCTTGCCGGCGTCGAGATGGGCCTTGGCCAGCGCCAGCCCGCCGAGCGTGTCGTAGGCGCCCTTGGGCAATGCCTGGATCCGCGGCCCTGCCTGTTCCAGCTTGCCGGCCGCGAGATCGTTCATGGCCGCCTGGAAATCGTTGCCGGCCTGGACGCGTTTGTGCACGCGCTGCTGCTGCCACCACTGCCCGCCCCAGATCAGGGCCAGGCCGAGCACCACGCCGCCGATCAGGCCGGCGCCGTTCTCGCGCAGCCAACTGCGGACGATTTCGCCTTGTTCGTGTTCGTCGAGAAGATCGTCGATTGCCATGCAGCTGCCATGTAGGGGGTGGGACCGACCCCGCAGCCGTCCGGTCCAGGGGACCGGGGGCCGCTGGACTCAGTCCGCGGCAGGCACGAGGGAACCGTCAGAGGATACCGTAAAGCGCGCGACATTCGCGCGCAGGAAGGGCGCCAGGTCGGCCTGGCGGCCATGGTTGCGCACCTGCACCGCGGCGGCATTGCCCAGCACCACGGCAGCGACGTCGCCGGCGTCGTAGCTGCGGCGGTCGCCCGCATGCAGCAGTGCCTGCTCGAGGGTACGTCCGTCGCCGTCCATGACCTGGATCCAGCTGTCGCCGCTGAACTGCAGCGAAAGCGCGGGCGCCTCGCGCGCCGGCATCGGCGCCAGCGACGCGACCAGCGGATGCGGATCGTCGGAGCCACCGGATGCCGGTGCGCGGACCCGGTTGGAGTTGCTCGCCGGCACATCCAGCGGCGCCGCGTCGTGGGCCACGGTCTCCAGGTGCGGGCGGGTCGCCAGCCAGACCGGAATCGCGATGGCCACGGTCATGACGATGTAGACGAAGCGGCGCGCGGCCTGCTCGGCGAAGCGCTGCCATGGCGAGGTGAAGGTGCGCGGGGTGAGCGTCGGCGGCTCGACCTGGGCGACGCCGGACGCTTCCACCACCGGCGCGGTGGTGAGCCCCAGCAGGCGCGAATAGCTGCGCAACTGGCCGCGCACGAAGACCGGCGCGCCGAGCCGCGACCAATCTTCGGCCTCCAGCGAGCGCACCACGCGCAGCGGCATCTTCAGTCGCGCGGCGACATCGGCCTGGCTCAGGCCGGCGGCTTCACGGGCTTCGCGCAGGCGGCTGCCGGCCCCCTGCTGCCCATCGGATTCGTTGTGGTTTTCGTTCATTGCTGACTCTCACCCCCCCGGGGAGCCTGCGCCTGGGGAAATTCGTTCCCCATCCTTTGAACATAGCGAGCGGATGCTGCCATGTCGCCGAGTTTCTGTTCGATTTGTGACGCCAGTTGCAGCACCTCGCGCGTTGCCGGCCCCACGCCCAGCCTGCGCTGCGAGAACGCGCGCGCCTGCAGGTAGTCGCCGGTGTCGTACGAGAACCGGGCCATTCCTGCCAGCGCGACCGCATTGCCGGGGTCGTACTGCAGGGCACGCCGCAGGTAACGCTCGGCCTGCTGCCCCTGCCCGGCCCGCATCGCGCAGGTACCGGCATTGGCCAGCGCGGCGGCCGGCGTGGCATAGGCCGGGTCGGCCAGTGCGCGATCGAACAGCGGCAGCGACTCCGTGGCCCGGCCGTGGCCGCACAGCCAGGCGCCGTAATTGTTGAGGGCGACGCCGCGTCGCGGGGCAAGTTCGGCTGCCTTGGCGTAGTGCCCGCCGGCCTCGCTGGCCTGGCCGCGCCGCTCGGCCACCAGCGCCAGCAAGGTATGCGCCTCGGCGGAGGACGCATCGTTCTCCAGCGCGGCCCGGGCCTGGCGCTCGGCGACGTCGAGGCGACCGTCGCGCAGGCTGTCGCCGGCGGCGGCGACCTGCTCCAGCGCCAGGGTGCGGCGGTGTTCGCGCGGATCCTCGCGCATGTCGTATTCGGGAGCGACGCGGGTGTAGTCGCCGCGCTCGGTGCTGGGCTTGACGAAGGTCAGCCGCGAACAACCCGCCAGCGCGACGCCGGCCAGGATCGACCCGGCGAGCAGCAGGCAGGCGAGCCTGGCGTCAGGCCGTTGCATCGCGGGGAGCTTCATCACGGGTACCCGGGCCGAGGCCCCGGGCTTCCAGGTCGCGGCGGAAATCGGCCTGGCGGCGGGTGCGATCCATCACCTGGCCCTTGAGCTGGCCGCAGGCGGCGTCGATGTCGTCGCCGCGGGTGCGGCGCACCGGCGCGATCATGCCGGCGTTGTTGAGCTGCTTCTGGAACGTGCGGATCGCGGCGTCGTCCGGGCGCTCGTAGCGGGTGCCGGGGAACGGATTGAACGGGATCAGGTTGACCTTGGCCGCGTCCTTCATCTGTACCGCGCGGTCGAAATCCTGCATCAGCCGGAGCAGGCCGCGGGCATGCTCGGGCTGGTCGTTGACGCCCTTCATCAGGGTGTACTCGAAGGTCACCGAGCTGCCGCGCTTGCGCAGCGCGTAGCGCACGCAGGCGTCCATCAACTCGGCGATCGGATACTTCTTGTTGAGCGGCACCAGCTGGCTGCGCAGCTCGTCGGTCGGCGCGTGCAGCGACACGGCCAGCGACACGTCGCTGAGTTCGCCGAGCCTGTCGATCATCGGCACCATGCCCGCGGTCGACAGCGTCACCCGCTTGTTGGCCAGGCCGTAGCCGAGGTCGTCGCGCATGATCGACATCGCGCGCACCACGTTGTCGAAGTTCATCAACGGCTCGCCCATGCCCATCATCACGACGTTGGTGAGGCGGCGTTGCTGGTGGGGGACGTTGCCGAGATGGCGCGCCGCGACCCAGACCTGGCCGATCACCTCGGCGGTCGACAGGTTGCGGTTGAAGCCCTGGGTGGCGGTGGAGCAGAACGTGCAGTTGAGTGCGCAGCCCACCTGCGAGGACACGCACAACGTGCCGCGTCCCTTGTCCGGGATGTAGACCGTCTCGATCGCGTTCTTCGGGTCCATGCCCAGCAGCCACTTGTGGGTGCCGTCGGTGGAGCCCTTGTCGAGGATGACCGAGGGCGCATGCACCACCGCGCGCGCCTCGAGCCGGGCGCGCAGCGCCTTGCCCAGGTCGGTCATCTCGGAAAATTCGGTGGCGTAGCGGTGATGGATCCACTTCATCACCTGGTGCGCGCGGAACTTCTTTTCGCCGAGTTCTTCTTCGAAGAAACGCTCGAGCGAGGCACGATCGAAGTCGAAGACATTGGTGCGACCGTCCGCAGTCCTCGACTCCGTTGCTCCATCGTGGCTTGCAACACCAGGGGCGGACGCGCGCGCCGGCAGCGCTTCCGCAGGGGAAACGAGGCCGATCGGAATGTCGCGCGTCCGCTCCATCTGCTTCAGCGGGCGTAGACGTCGGTGGCCGGGAAGAAGTACGCGATCTCGGTCGCGGCATTCTCCAGCGAATCGGAACCGTGCACGGCATTGGCATCGATCGAATCCGCGAAGTCGGCGCGGATCGTGCCCGCCGCCGCATCCTTCGGATTGGTCGCACCCATCAGGTCGCGGTTCTTCAACACCGCACCCTCGCCTTCCAGCACCTGGATCATCACCGGGCCGGAGATCATGAAGTCGACCAGCGCGGCGTAGAAGGGACGCTCGCGATGCACGGCATAGAAGCCTTCGGCTTCCTGCTTGGAGAGATGCTTCATCTTCGCGGCGACGACCTTGAGGCCGGCCTTTTCAAAACGCGAATAGATTTCGCCGATGACGTTCTTGGCAACGGCATCGGGCTTGACGATCGACAGGGTGCGCTCCAGCGCCATTGGACACTCTCCGGAAGGCGGGCAGCGGAATTTCCCTACTTCCAGCAGGGTCCCGCGCCCGAGGATAACAGAAAAACCCGCGTAGGAACGCGGGTTTAGCCGACATGGCTGCGGTAATTCTAACGCATTGTCCCGCAAGTTGGCAGGCCCCACCGAGCCTCGATTGACGCTCCCGCAACCCCGGCGTACGATCAAACAATCGTTTGAATCACCCTCTTCCGGAACAGGATCGAATCTTGGCGACGACCACTGCCTTCTCCACCAAGGACCGGATCCTCGGCGCCGCCGAGGAACTGTTCGCCCAGTTCGGCTTCGCCGGCACCTCGCTGCGCCAGGTCACCAGCCGCGCCGACGTCAACATCGCCGCGGTCAACTACCACTTCGGCAGCAAGGAGAACCTGGTCAACGAGGTCTTCCGCCGGCGCATGGACGAGATGAGCGCACAGCGGCTGGCGCAGCTGCAGGCCGCCGTGGAGCAGCGTCCGGGCGAACTGGAGCCGGTGCTGGCCGCGTTCGTCGAGCCGGCGCTGTCGCTGGCGCTGGACCGCCACGGCGGCGCCGCCTTCATCCGGGTGATCGCCCGCGCCTACGCCGAGAAGAACGACGGCCTGCGCAAGTTCCTGTCCGATCAGTACGGTCACGTGCCGCGCGAATTCGCCAGGGCGATCGCGCATTGCCTGCCGGACCTGCCCAAGGAGCAGTTGTACTGGCGCCTGGACTTCCTGTCCGGGGCGCTGACCTATGCCATGGCCGACTTCGGGATGATCAAGCGCCCTGCCGGCGCCTCCGAAGCGGCCCACCGCGAGCGCGCCGCGCGCGAACTCATCCGCTTCGCTGCCGCCGGCTTTACCTC
The DNA here is from genome assembly GCA_036676625.1 of Lysobacter sp. Lineage (GTDB taxonomy): Bacteria > Pseudomonadota > Gammaproteobacteria > Xanthomonadales > Xanthomonadaceae > Cognatiluteimonas. Next base: position 84,143 of record JAKFCN010000047.1, read on the forward strand.
GTGACCGGGGCTTTCCTTGGACGCGGATTAACGCGGATCAAGCAAATGAATAGAGAGAAGTACGAATTGCGGAAGGCCATAAAAGATTTTATCCGCGTTAATCGCATTTCTGGATCCGCGTTGATCCGCGTCAAAAATATGCTTCACATACAGTGAGATACGAAACATGTCTGAGAAATTACTTGTTCGGCGGGCCGCGGTGCTGGGCGCCGGGGTCATGGGTGCCCAGATCGCGGCGCACCTCGCCAACGCCGGGGTCGACACGGTGCTGTTCGACCTCGCGGCCAAGGACGGGCACCCGGATGGCGTGGTGCTCAAGGCGATCGCCAACCTCGGCAAACTCTCGCCCGCCCCGCTGGCGAGCAAGGCACTGGCCGGGGCCATCGTGCCGGCGAACTACCAGACCGGGCTGGCGCTGCTGGAAGGCTGCGACCTGGTGATCGAGGCGATCGCCGAACGCATGGACTGGAAGCTGGACCTGTACAGGCGCATCGCCGCACACGTGGCGCCGCACGCGGTACTGGCCAGCAACACCTCGGGCCTGGGCATCAACGCACTGGCCGAAGTGTTGCCGGAAGACATGCGCCATCGCTTCTGCGGCGTGCATTTCTTCAACCCGCCGCGCTACATGCACCTGGCCGAGCTGATCCCGGCCCGCAGCACCGACCCGGCGGTGCTCGACGCACTGGAAGCCTTCCTCACCACCACCCTGGGCAAGGGCGTGGTGCGGGCCAAGGACACCCCCAATTTCATCGGCAACCGGATCGGCGTGTTCTCGATCCTGGCGACCATGCACCACACCGATGCCTTCGGCCTGGGCTTCGACGCGGCCGATGCGCTCACCGGCCCGGCGATCGGGCGGCCGAAGTCGGCCACCTACCGCACCGCCGACGTGGTCGGGCTGGACACGATGGCGCACGTCATCAAGACCATGGCCGACACCCTGCCGGACGACCCGTGGCACCGGCACTTCAAGGCACCGGCCTGGCTCGAGGCGCTGGTCGCCAAGGGCGCGCTGGGGCAGAAGTCCGGCGCCGGCATCTACACCAAGCGCGGCAAGGACATCCTGGTGCTCGACCTGCAGGCGCAGGATTACCGTGCCAGCGCCGGCGAGGTCGCGCCGGAAGTCGCGGCGATGCTGAAGGAAAAGGATCCGGCGAAGAAGTTCGCCGCGCTGCGCGCCAGCGGGCACCCGCAGGCGCAGTTCCTGTGGGCGGTGTTCCGCGACCTGTTCCACTACAGCGCCTTCCACCTCGCCGACATCGCCGACACCGCGCGCGATGTCGACCTCGCGATCCGCTGGGGCTACGGCTGGTCGCTCGGCCCGTTCGAGACCTGGCAGGCCGCCGGCTGGAAGCAGGTCGCCGAATGGATCGCCGAGGACATCGTCGGCGGCAAGGCGATGAGCGACGCGCCGCTGCCGGACTGGGTATTCGACGGCCGCGACGGCGTGCATGGTGCCGAGGGCAGTTTCAGCCCGGCGCGCAATGCCAAGCTGCCGCGTTCCGCCCTGCCCGTCTACCAGCGCCAGCGCTTCCCGGATCCGCTGCTCGGCGAACGCGCCGATCCGGGCGAGACCCTATTCGAGAACGAAGGCTTGCGTGCCTGGCACGACGGCGACGGCGTGCTGGTGGCCTCGTTCAAGACCAAGATGCACACGGTCGACGACCAGGTGATGGCGGGCCTGCAACAGGCCATCGAGGTCGCCGAACGCGACTTCCGCGGCCTGGTGATCTGGCAGCCGAAGGAGCCGTTCTCGGCCGGCGCCAACCTGGCCGGCGCGCTCGGCCTGTTGCAGGCCGGCAACGTCGCCGGCTTCGAAGCGATGGTCGCCAACTTCCAGGCCACCAGCCAGCGCATCAAGTACTCGCTGGTGCCGGTGGTGTCCGCGGTGCGCGGGCTGGCGCTGGGTGGCGGCTGCGAATTCCAGATGCACTCGGCACGCACCGTCGCCCACCTCGAGAGCTACGTCGGCCTGGTGGAAGCCGGCGTCGGCCTGCTGCCCGCGGGCGGCGGCTTGAAGGAACTCGCGGTACGCGCCTCGCAGGCCGCCGGTGCCGACGGCGACGTGTTCGCGCAGCTGAAGAAGGTGTTCGAGACCGTGGCGATGGCCAGGGCCTCGAGCTCCGCGGTCGAGGCGAAGGAACTCGGCCTGTTGCGCGCCGACGACGTCGTCGCCTTCCACGCGCACGAACTGCTGCACATCGCCAGGGGCCAGGCATTGGCGCTGGCCGACCGTGGCTACCGTCCACCGATGCCCGCGCGCCGCGTGCGCGTGGCCGGCGACGTCGGCATCGCCACCTTCAGGATGCTGCTGGAGAACATGCTCGAGGGCCGCTTCATCAGCGAGTACGACTACGAGATCGCCACCCGCATCGCCACCGTGCTGTGCGGCGGCGAGGTCGACCGCGGCGCGCTGGTGGACGAGGACTGGCTGTTGCGGCTGGAGCGCGAGCACTTCGTCGCGCTGGCGCAACAGGACAAGACCCAGGCGCGCATCGCGCACATGCTCAAGACCGGCAAGCCGCTCAGAAACTAAGAGGTACTCGCATGACCAGGCAAATCCAGGACGCCTACATCGTCGCGGCAACGCGCACCCCGGTCGGCAAGGCGCCGCGCGGCGTGTTCCGCAACACCCGCCCCGACGACATGCTCGCGCACGTGCTGCGCAGCGTGATCGCGCAGGCGCCGGGAATCGACGTCAACCGCATCGACGACGCCATCATCGGCTGCGCCATGCCCGAGGCCGAGCAAGGCATGAACGTGGCGCGCATCGGCGTGCTGCTGGCCGGGCTGCCGAACACGATCGCGGCCCAGACCATCAACCGCTTCTGCTCCTCCGGCCTGCAGGCGGTGGCGCTGGCGGCCGACCAGATCCGGCTCGGCAACGCCGACCTGATGCTGGCCGGCGGCACCGAGTCGATGTCGATGGTGCCGATGATGGGCAACAAGGTCGCGCTGTCGCCGGCCGTGTTCCGTGACGACCACGTCGCCATCGCCTACGGCATGGGCATCACCGCCGAGAAGGTCGCCGAGGAGTGGAAGGTCTCGCGCGAGGACCAGGACGCGTTCGCGCTGGCCTCGCACCGGAAGGCCATCGCCGCGATCGACGCCGGCGAATTCCGCGACGAGATCTCGCCGCTGGAAGTCGTCGCGCGCCTGCCCGACCTCGCCGGCAACACCATCCGCCTGAAGAAACTCCTGGTCGACACCGACGAGGGTCCGCGCCCGGACAGTTCCGCCGAAGGCCTGGCGAAGCTGCGACCGGTGTTCCGCAACGGCCAGTACGGCGGCAGCGTGACCGCCGGCAACTCCTCGCAGATGTCGGACGGCGCCGGCGCGGTGCTGCTGGCCTCGGAGCAGGCGATCAAGGACTACGGGCTGACGCCGCTGGCGCGTTTCGTGTCGTTCTCGGTCGCCGGCGTGCGCCCCGAAGTGATGGGCATCGGCCCGATCGCGGCGATCCCGAAGGCGCTGAAGCAGGCCGGGCTGACCAAGGACCAGATCGACTGGATCGAGCTCAACGAGGCCTTTGCCGCGCAGGCGCTGGCGGTGATCCGCGACAGCCAGCTCGATCCGTCGAAGGTCAACCCGCTGGGCGGCGCGATCGCGCTCGGCCATCCGCTCGGCGCGACCGGCGCGGTGCGCACCGCGACCATCGTTCACGGCATGCGCCGCCGCAAGCAGAAGTACGGCCTCGTCACCATGTGCATCGGCACCGGCATGGGCGCCGCGGGCATCTTCGAGAGCCTGTAAGAGCAAACGCAGGACACGGATTACACGGATTTGAAAAGCGATCAACGCGGATAAGGCGGTAGTGGTTTCTGGCGATCGGCAAGTCGCGAGGAGACCTCGGGGCTTTCAACCATTACCGCTCGATCCGTGTTGATCCGCTTTTCAAATCCGCGTTGATCCGCGTCGAAAAGGCTTTCGGGACGCGATTCAGTCGAGTTCGGTGACGCCCATTTCCTTCAGGGCGCTGGCCATCATGTCGCGGGCGGCGTCGCTGAGCGTCTCGTGGTCGAGGGCGTAGCGGATCGTGGCCTCGATCAGGCCCACATGGGTGCCGCAATCGAAGCGCGTGCCCTGGAAGCGGTACGCGAGTACCGGTTGTTCGCGCAGCAGTGCCGAGATCGCGTCGGTGAGCTGGATCTCGCCGCCGGCGCCGGGCGTGGTCTGCTCCAGCAGATCGAAGATCCGCGGCGACAGCACGTAGCGCCCGACCACCGCCAGCGTGCTCGGCGCCTGCTCCGGGCTGGGCTTCTCCACGATCCCGGTGATCCGGCCGGCGCGGCCGTTGAAGCCTTCGGTGGCGACGATGCCGTAACTGCCGGTCTTCTCGCGCGCCACGTCCTGGACCGCGATCACGCTGGCATCGGCGGCCTGCGCCGCGTCCGCCATCTGCTTCAGCGCGCCGGGCCCACGATTCCAGATCAGGTCGTCCGGCAGCAGCACCGCGAACGGTTCGTCGCCGATCACCGGCTTCGCGCACAGCACCGCATGGCCCAGTCCCAGCGCTTCGGCCTGGGTGACGAAGATCGCACGCACGCCCGGCGGCAGTACGTTGCGCACCAGTTCCAGCAGTTCGGTCTTGCCGGCGCGCTCGAGCTTCTGTTCCAGCTCGTAGGCCTTGTCGAAATAGTCGGCGACCGCGTGCTTGTAGCGGTTGGTGACGAACACCAGGGTTTCGCAGCCGGCCTCGATCGCCTCGTCGACGGCATACTGGATCAGCGGCTTGTCGATGATCGGCAGCATTTCCTTCGGCACCGTCTTGGTGGCCGGCAGGAAGCGGGTGCCGAGCCCGGCGACGGGGAATACGGCCTTGCGAATGCGGGCCGGCGTGCGGCCAGGGGACATGCCCATCAGTGCTTCCGGGTATTGCGGGCGGGGAATGCGACCACCGCGCCCGACGCAGGTTGCGCGACTTCGTCGGCATCGACCGGGATGAACTCCGGCACCGAATCGCGCAGCAGCGACGCCAGTTCGTCGAGGTCGTAGCGTGCGGCCGCATCGCGCATGCGTGCGACGATCGTCACGATGCGCTCGGCGAGGACGCCTCGAGCCTCGGCCTGCAGGATCTTCGGGTGAGCCGTCGGCCGGTAGCATTCGTCGGCGTGGAACAGGGTTTCGTGCAGCTTCTCGCCCGCACGCAGGCCGGTGTAGACGATCGCGATGTCGCGTTCGGGCTGCTTGCCGGCGAGCCGGATCATCTGCTCCGCCAGCAGCTTGATCGCCACCGGCTCACCCATGTCCAGGGTGTAGATCGCGTGCTGCGAACCGATCGCGGCCGCCTGCAGGATCAGCTGGCAGGCCTCCGGGATGGTCATGAAATAACGGGTGACGTCCGCATGGGTCACGGTCACCGGGCCGCCGTTGCGGATCTGCTGGCGGAACAGCGGCACCACGCTGCCGGCGGAATCCAGCACGTTGCCGAAGCGCACCGTCACCGAGCGGGTCGCGTGCGGCTCGGCGACGGCCTGGGCCTGGGCCTGGCAGATCTTCTCGGCCAGGCGCTTGGTGGCGCCGAGCACGTTGACCGGGTCGACCGCCTTGTCGGTGGAGATCAGCACGAAGGTGCCGACACCGGCGCGCTGGCTTTCGCGGGACACCGTCTCCGTCGCCAGCACGTTGTTGCGCACTGCTTCGCGCAACTGCGCCTCCAGCAGCGGAACCTGCTTGTAGGCCGCGGCGTGGAATACCGCTTCCGGCTGCGACAGCGCGATCGCATGGCGCATCGCCGCCGGGTCGCCGCAGTCGCCGAGCACGGGTACGCAGCGGACCTGAGGGAAATCGCGGGCGAGTTCGGCTGTCATGGTGCTGAGCGCCAGTTCGTCGATCTCGACCAGGGCGATCTGCTGGGCGCCGTGACGCGCGCACTGGCGGCACAGTTCCGAACCGATCGATCCGCCGGCACCGGTGACCAGCACGCTGCGGCCCCCCAGCCAGCCACGGATCGCCTTCCAGTCGGGCGTCACCGGCTGGCGCCCGAGCAGGTCCTCGATCGCCACTTCCCTGAGTTCACCCGGCAGCGAGCGGCCCTCGAGCAGGTCGTCCAGCCGCGGGACCCGCCGGAACGGTAGTCCGGTGCGTTCGCATACCGCGACAACCCCGCGCATCGCCTCCGCGTCCAGCGCCGGCATCGCGATCACCAGCAAGCCGGCGGCGGTCTCGCGGGCGATCCGATCGACTTCGTCGATCCGGCCCAGTACCGGCACGCCCTGCAGTTGGCTCCCGCGCAGGCTGGCGGCATCGTCCAGGAAGCCGACCGGATGGTAGGCGCCGGCGCGGCGCAGGTCGCGCACCAGCGCTTCGCCCGCCCGGCCCGCGCCCAGGATCAGGACCCGCAACCCCGCCTGCTCCGAGCGCGACAGCTGGTGGTCCTTCCAGACCCGGTACAGCAGCCGCGGCATGCCCAGCAGCGCGGTCAGCACGAACGGATACAGCAGCAGCACCATCCGCGACACCTGGTCCATGCGGTTGTACAGGAACAGGCCCACCGAAAGCGCGACCAGCCCGAACAGGCAGGCCTTGAGGATGTTGATCAGGTCGGGGACGCTGGCGAATCGCCAGACACCGCGGTACAGGCCGACCCGCCAGAACACCAGGCCCTGCGCGATCAGCACCAGCGCCGTTTCGGCCGACCAGGGCGACAACGGCGACGGTTCGGACCGCAGGGCGTAGCGGATCAGGTGCAGGCCGGTCCAGGCAAGCCAGACCATCGCCAGGTCGTGCAGCACGACCGCGGCGCGCGGCAGGGCGGTGGCGGCTCGTTCCTTCCAGTCGATCATGCGTTGCCTCCGGCCGAGGATTCCCTAGATTGCAGACGCAACCAGATGGCGCTGGCGGCCAGGCAGGAGATTCCGACGACGGACATGATAAAGGCGAACGAATGCGTTCGACCAGCCAGCATCAGTGCCAGCGCCGCCAGGCTCCATGCGAAATAGGCCACCGCGACCTTGCCATGACCGCTGGCGCGCGCCCATCGCTGGTAGGCGTGCTGCACGTGCGGCTGCCACCAGCGCTCCCCGCGCAAGATCCGCCGCACGAGGGTCAAGCCGGCATCGATGCCGAAGGCGAGGAGCGGCAGCAGCAGCAACGGCGCCTGCTCCCAGTCGGTCCGGGCCAGCACCAGCGCCGCCAGTGCCGCGAGCAGGTAGCCGAGTGCGCCGCTGCCTGCGTCGCCGAGGAAGATGCTCGCCCTGGGCAGGTTGAACGGCAGGAAGCCCGCGCACGCCGCAACCAGCGCAAGCGCCAGGCATGCGACGGGTCCACCGGAAGCGAACAGCGCATACGCCAGCGCCGCCAGCAGCGCCTGGCTCGTGGCGAGGCCGTCGATGCCGTCCATGAAATTCCAGACGTTGACCAGCACCAGCGCCAGCACGAAGCCGCAGGCGGCCCTGCCCGGTCCGGCCCCCGATGCCAGCAAGGCCCAGGCCAGCAGCGCGGCCGCGATCGCATGCACCGCCAACCGCAGCCCGGGTGAAAGCGGGCGATGGTCGTCGGCCCAGCCGATCCCGGCCACCAGCAGCATGCCGGCGCCGACCGCGGCGATGGCCGATGCGTACGCCGGCTCCCGCCATGCGACCCAGGCCAGCATCGGCAGCATCGCCGCCACGATCGCGACACCGCCTCCGCGCGGCGTGGGGGCGGCATGGCTGCGGCGTTCGCCGGGCAGGTCGAGCAGCGCGTTGCGCAGCGCATAGCGTCGGGCCAGCCAGGTTCCGGCGAGCGCAACGAGGAACGCGAGCACCAGCCACGGCATCGCCACCATCCAGGGAATCCCGCCGCCGCCCACGCCGTTACACCACCGCGTAGTTCAACAGCGGCTTGACCGTGCCCCACTCCTTGCAACTCGGGCATTGCCAGTGGTGGCTGCGCGCGCCGAAGCCGCAACGGCTGCAGCGATAGCTGGGATTGCGCACCAGCAGCTGGTCGGTGATGTGCTTGAGGTCGTGCAGGGTCGCGACCGGGTCCGCGCGCTCGACCAGGGTCAGGTCGATCAGCGCGGCCTCGCCGCGTACCGAAGGCCGGTCCTTGAGCTGTTGCGCGAGGTAGGCGCGTGCGGCGCCCGCGCCCTCCTCCGCCTCCACCATCCGGGTCAGCGCCAGCACCGGCGAGATGCCGCGATAGTGCTCGGCCATCTCGGCCAGGAACGCGCGTGCGCCGGGGCTGTCGCCCACCCGCGCATAGCTGGCGAGCAGCGACGGCAACAGCTCCGGCAGGTAGTCCGGATCGTGGCGCGCGGCACGCTCGAACGCGCGGATCGCGGCGGCGTCGTTGCCGGCCTCGACCTCGATCCGGCCCTCCAGCATGCCGGCGCGCACCGAGGCGGAATCGGCGGCATAGGCGCGCACGATCGACTCGCGCGCCGCCGTCGTCTCGCCGGCGGCGCGCTGGCGATCAGCGAGCTCGCACTCGAACTGGGCGATGAGCTTGCCCATCGGCTCGCCGGTCACCGCCTCGAAGCGGCTCGCGTTCTCGATCGCCTTGGCCCAGTCGCGCTCGGCCTGGTAGATGCCGATCAAATGGCGCAGCGCCTGCGGCGCGCGCTGGTCGATCCGCGCCAGCTCGGAAAACACGGTCTCGGCACGGTCGAGCAACCCGGACTTCATGTAGTCCTCGCCCAGCGCCAGCAGGGCCTGCACCTTCTGCGCATCGCTGAGATCGGGCCGCTGCACCAGCGCCTGGTGCAGGCGGATGGCGCGGTCGACCTCGCCGCGGCGGCGGAACAGGTGGCCGAGCGCGACCTGGGTCTCGAAGGTGTCCTTGTCCAGCTCGGCGATATGCAGGAACAGCTCGATCGCCTTGTCGGGCTGCTCGTTGAGCAGGTAGTTCAGGCCGCGGAAGTAGGTGGTGGACAGCTTGCTGACCTGGCTGTCCCTGTGGCGCTCACCACCGCGGCGGCCGATCACCCAACCGCTGATCGCCGCGACCGGCAGCAACAGCACGAACCAGATCCATTGGTCGAGGAAGGCCATCGCTCAGGAGTCCTGCCCGGGTGCCTGCGCAGGATGCGCGCGTCGCAGCCGCTTGCGCAGCGGCAGTACCACGCTCGCGGCCAGCACCAGGCCGCCGGCGATGACGCCGAGCAGCAACGCGACCAGCAGGGCGATGCCCAGGGTCGCATGCAGGATCGCGAAGCCGAGGTCGATGGCGACCGGCTGCGGGTTGAGAGCACCGACGGCCAGACCGGCGGCGAGGAAGAAGAAAGCGACCAGCAGGCGCAACAGGCGCATCAGTCCTCGGCTGCCAGCGGCATCGCGTCGGCGACGCGTTCGCGCAGCTCCTTGCCGGGCTTGAAGTGCGGGACGTGCTTGCCGGGCAGTGCCACGGCATCGCCGGTCTTGGGGTTGCGGCCGGTGCGCGGTGGCCGGTAATGCAGCGAGAAGCTGCCGAAGCCGCGGATTTCGATGCGTTCGCCGTGGGCGAGCGCACCACCCATCATCTCCAGCAGCGACTTCACCGCCATGTCGACGTCGTCGGCCTTCAGGTGGCCCTGGCGCAACGTGAGGATCTCGATCAGTTCGGACTTGGTCATGGTCTCGAAACGCCGGCCCGAGGAAGTGTTGGCAACGTGCGGCCCGGCATCGCTGCCGGGCCGCCGCTTTCTGGAAAGTCCGGCCATGGATGGCCGGGCTCTTGCGGAGGGACCCGCATACGTCCTTACTCGGACTTGCTCTCGAGCTGCTCGCGCAGCAGCGCGCCGAGCTTGGTGGTACCGCTGGAAGCATCCGTCGAGGACTTGTTGTACTCGGCGATGGCTTCCTGGGTCTCGGCCTCGTCCTTGGCCTTGATCGACAGCTGCATCAGGCGGCTCTTGCGGTCGGTGCCGACGATCTTGGCCTCGACCTCGTCGCCCACCTTCAGCTTCTGGCTCGCGTCCTCGACCCGCTCGTGGGCGATGTCGCGCGCAGCCAGGTAGCCCTCGACGCCGTCGCCGAGGTCGATGGTGGCGCCCTTGGCGTCGACTTCCTTGACCGTGCCCTTGACGATCGAGCCGCGGGTGTTGTTGGCCTGGAACTGGCCCATCGGGTCCTGCTCGAGCTGCTTGACGCCCAGCGAGATGCGCTCGCGCTCCGGATCGACCGCCAGCACCACGGCTTCCAGGGTGTCGCCCTTCTTGTAGTTGCGGGCGATGTCCTCGCCGGTGGAGTTCCAGCTGATGTCGGACAGGTGGATCAGGCCGTCGATGCCGCCGTCCAGGCCGATGAAGATGCCGAAGTCGGTGATCGACTTGATCTGGCCGGACACCTTGTCGTTCTTCTTGTGGATGGCCGCGAAGGTCTCCCACGGGTTGCTGGTGACCTGCTTGATGCCCAGCGAGATGCGGCGGCGCTCCTCGTCCACGTCCAGCACCATGACCTCGACGTCGTCGCCGACCTGGACCACCTTGGACGGGTTGACGTTCTTGTTGGTCCAGTCCATCTCGGACACGTGCACCAGGCCCTCGACGCCCGGCTCGATCTCGACGAACGCGCCGTAGTCGGTGACGTTGGAGACCTTGCCGAACACGCGGGTGTTGGCCGGGTAGCGGCGCGCGATGTTGTCCCACGGATCCTCGCCCAGCTGCTTCAGGCCGAGGCTGACGCGGTTGCGCTCGCGGTCGTACTTGAGCACGCGGACGTCGAGCTCCTGGCCGACTTCCACGACTTCGGACGGATGGCGCACGCGCTTCCAGGCCATGTCGGTGATGTGCAGCAGGCCGTCGATGCCGCCGAGGTCTACGAATGCGCCGTAGTCGGTGAGGTTCTTGACCACACCCTTCAGCACCGCGCCCTCGACCAGCTTCTCGAGCAGCTGCTCGCGCTCTTCCGAATGCTCGCTCTCGACCACCGCGCGGCGCGAAACCACCACGTTGTTGCGCTTGCGATCGAGCTTGATGAGCTTGAACTCGAGT
>JAKFCN010000048.1:0-5954 GCA_036676625.1 Lysobacter sp.
CAACATCGGCTGCATGGTCAACGGCGCCGGCCTGGCGATGGCGACCATGGACGTGATCAAGCTGGAAGGCGGCGAGCCGGCCAACTTCCTCGACGTCGGCGGCGGCGCCAACAAGGAGCGCGTCACCGAGGCCTTCAAGCTGATCCTGTCCAGCGACAAGGTGAGGGCGATCTTCGTCAACATCTTCGGCGGCATCGTCCGCTGCGACATGATCGCCGAGGGCATCATCGCGGCGGTCAAGGAAGTGGGTGTCGAGGTGCCGGTGATCGTGCGCCTGGAAGGCACCAACGTCGAGGAAGGCAAGGCGCTGCTGAAGAACTCCGGCCTCGCCATCATCCCCGCCGACGACATCAACGACGGCGCCCGCAAGGCCGTCGCCGCCGTCCGCTGACTTCCAAGGATCCGAATTCAATGAGCGTTTTGGTCAACAAGAACACCAAGGTCATCGTCCAGGGCTTCACCGGCACCCAGGGCACCTTCCACGCCGAGCAGATGATCGAGTACGGCACCAAGGTCGTCGGCGGCGTGACCCCCGGCAAGGGCGGCACCGAGCACCTCGGCCTGCCGGTGTTCGACACCGTCGCCGATGCGGTCGCCGAGACCGGTGCCAATGCCTCGGTCATCTACGTGCCGCCGCCGTACGCGGCCGACGCGATCCTGGAAGCCGCCGATGCGGGCATCAAGGTGATCGTCGCGATCACCGAGGGCATCCCCGTGCTGGACATGCTGCGGGTCAAGAACACCCTGAAGGGCTACGAGGACGTCGTGCTGGTCGGTCCCAACTGCCCGGGCATCATCACTCCCGGCGAGTGCAAGATCGGGATCATGCCGGGGCACATCCACATGCCGGGCAAGGTCGCGATCGTGTCGCGCTCGGGCACCCTGACCTATGAAGCCGTGAAACAGACCACCGACGCCGGTCTCGGCCAGTCGACAGTGATCGGCATCGGTGGCGATCCGATCAACGGCCTCAACTTCATCGACTGCCTGAAGCTGTTCCAGGACGACGAGCAGACCCAGGGCATCATCATGGTCGGCGAGATCGGCGGTTCGGCCGAGGAAGAAGCGGCCGAGTTCATCGCCGAATACGTGACCAAGCCGGTGGTCGGCTTCATCGCCGGCGCGTCCGCGCCGAAGGGCAAGCGCATGGGCCATGCCGGTGCGATCGCCTCCGGCGGCGCCGGCACTGCCGAAGGCAAGTTCGCCGCGATGGAGAAGGCCGGCGTCACCACGGTGAAGTCGCCCGGCGACCTCGGTGCCGCGATCGCCAAGCGCCTCGCGTAAGCAAAACAGAGGTCTGTCCCCTGTCTGTTTGCCTGCTTGACGTGGCCTGATTTCGTGCGCATGATTCATGCGCACGTTCAATGAGGGTATCGCGATGCGCATGAAGGAAGAACGGGCCGGCTACGCCAAGCGGGCCGCCAACCTCAGTGTGAACGCCGAACTCCTGGACCAGGCCAAGTCGCTGGAGATCAACCTCTCCGCAACGTTCGAACGGGCATTGCAGGAAGAGGTCCGCGCGCGCCAGCGCGAGCAGTGGCTGGCGGAAAACCGCGACGGGATTGCCGCGTATAACGCGTGCGTGGCGGAACACGGCGTGCTCAGCCCGATGTTCCGCAGGCGCTGATGCGGCAGTTCGGCGTCTACCGCAATCGCAATGCAGCGACGCGATCCGCGTATCCCCTGCTGCTGAACGTCCAGAGCGACCTGATTTCCGGAACCGGAACACGCGTCGTCGTGCCACTGGTTCCAGCCGGCCGCAGCATCCGCACCATGCCTCCGCTGATGCCGGGCATGTCGGTTGGCGGCAAGCCGCACGTCATGGTGACGCCCCTGATGGCTGCGATGGAGCTTGCGGACCTTGGCGTGCTGGAAGGCGACCTGTCGGGCGAGCGCGCGATCATCCTCGCCGCGCTCGATTTCCTCGTCTCCGGGATCTGATCTACGGTCAGCTGCTGGTGGAAGCCTCGATGCGCTTCCAGGTCGCTTCATCGAGGCGCTCCAGCACCGCGAGCGCTTCGAAGTTCTCCACCAGTTGCTCCGCGCGTGATGCACCCAGCATCACCGTGGACACGTGCGGATTGCGCAGGCACCAGGCGATCGCCAGCGGTGCCGGTGCCACCCCGAGTTCGCGCGCCAGCAGGGTGAACTTGCGCGCGCGCTCGATCCGGCGCTCCTTCGGCTCGCCGATCACCATCTTCTGCAGCCAGCCGTAGCCTTCCTGCGCCAGCCGGCCTTCGTGCTGCACGCCGCTGTTGTACTTGCCGGTCAGCAGGCCCGAGGCCAGCGGCGACCAGATCGTCGTGCCCATGCCGAACTCGGCGTACAGCGGCGCGTATTCCAGTTCCACCCGTTCGCGGTGCATCAGGTTGTACTGCGGCTGTTCCATCGTCGGCGCCTGCAGGTTGCGCAGGCGCGCGATCTTGTGCGCCTCGCGGATCTGCGCGGCGGACCATTCGGACGTACCCCAGTACAGCACCTTGCCCTGCTGCACCAGCGCGTCCATGGCGCGCACGGTTTCCTCGATGGGCGTGTCCGGATCGGGGCGGTGGCAGAAATACAGGTCGAGGTAGTCCACCCGCAGGCGCTTGAGCGCGTCGTGGCAGGCGTCGACCACGTGCTTGCGCGAGAGCCCCTTCTGGGTGGGCCGCGGCTCCCTGGCGGCGCCGAAGAACACCTTGCTGGAGATGCAGAAGCCGTCGCGCGGCAGGCGCAGGTCGGCGATCACGTCGCCCATCACCCGCTCGGCTTCGCCGTTGGCGTAGGCCTCGGCGTTGTCGAAGAAGTTGACCCCGTGGTCCCAGGCCGCCGCGATCATCTCGCGCGCATCGCCGCGCCCGACCTTGTTGCCGAAGGTGACCCAGGCGCCGAACGACAGCGCCGAAAGTTGCAGGCCCGACGACCCGAGGCGGCGATATTGCATGGGGGGGCTCCGTGCTGCGGAGCCCCCATCCTACCGACTCAGTCGAGCGGTGGGGCCGGTGGCGGAGCGGGTGGCGCGGGAGGAGCAGGTGGCGCCGGCATCACGGCGGCCGGCGGCGGTGTCGGCGGCGCAGGCGGCGCAGGGATCCTGAATTGCATCGGCTCGGGCACGGTGATCTGCGCGGTGCCGGCCTTGCGGTCGCGGAGGTAGCCGACGGCGACCTTGCTACCGGTCTTGCGGCCGCGCAACGCGTCCATCACTTCGCGCGGCGATTCGACCTTCCTGCCGTCGACGCTGCGGATCACGTCGCCCGGCTGCAGGTCATCCAGTTCCGGACCGGTGCTGATCACCAGCACACCGTCGTCGGTGCCGAAGTACTTGCCGAGGCTGGCGTCGACAGATGCCAGGTTGAGGCCATTCCAGCGCAGCGCTTCGGCGATCACCGGGAACCTGCAGTGCTCGCCCTTGCAGGCGTCGTTCGGCCCGAGCCGGATGATTTCGCGGCGCACTTCGGGCGCGATGGCGGCGACGCGGGCGGCGGCGCGGGCTTCGACCGCGGCATGGGCAGCATGCTCCCGTGCTTCCGCAGCGGCCCGTCTTGCGGCAGGCATGGCGGCGCGTGCCTCGACCGCTGCCAGCCTGGCCGCCGCCACATCCTCCTGCATCAGTTGCCAGTCGCGCTGCGCGTCTTCGCCGATGAACATCAACCGGTCGCCAGCCTTCGGTGCGACGACCACGGTCTTCTCCAGGCCGTCGCGGATGTAGCGAAGCTGGACCTTGGATTCGTCGTCGTGCTTGCCGATCGCGGCGCGGGCGAGTTCCACTCTGGCTTCGGGGTTGGCCGCCATGATGGCCTTGCCATCGATGGCCACGAGGCGATCGCCGGTCCGCAGGCCCGCCGTAGCCGCTGCACCGCCGGGCGTGACGCCTGCGATATGCACGCCGGCCTTGGCGTCGGGTGCGAGGATCACGCCGATCACCGGCTTGCGCAGCAGGCGTCGTTGGATGTCGAGGTTCTGTCGCTCGATGCCGTACTGGCGCGCGAGTTCAGCGTAGTCCTTGGCCGCGGCGTCGAGTTTCGCGCGCGCGGCATCGAGTTGCTTCTGCTGCGTCGCAGTCGGTGCTTTTCCGGTCCATTCCTGTGCCGCGACGGGCGCGGCGATCGCCATGGCGACGGCCAGCGACAGTGCAGCAATGACGGGGGTGCGATATTTCATGGGAAGTTCCTCGGTTGTATTCAATCCACGCTCACCAGCATCACGTCGCTGCGTCCCTGCGAAGCCAGCAGGCGTTGCGTGCTTTCGAATCCGGCCGCCTGGCGCAGTGCGCCCACGCGCGCGCGCCACAACCGCAGGCGTTCGCCGTCGTCGAGGCCGGGCTGCGCCAGCGAGGCGTCGATGGCGGCGACCTGCGCGTCCAGTTCATCGGCGAGCAGCGCGGCGCCCGCGCTGGAGACGCGGTCGTCGCGGGCCAGGGCGAGCAGGGCTTCCAGCTGCGCCGACTCGGCGTAGAGATCGTAGAGCGGAGCCACGTTCTGCTCCGGTGCAGGCTTCGCAGGAGCGATTTTCGCGGGAGCGGCGGAAGCCGCGACCCGGACTTCGGGCTTGCGATTGTCTGCGGTTGCCTGCGTTGGTTCCTTCTGGCTGGGCAGCCGGGCATGGCTCGGCTCCGCGGGTTGTTGCGGCTCGCGCTGCTCCCACGGGGTGACGGCGAGGACCAGCGCCGCGGCGGCGGCGAACCCGATCCAGGCGGGCAGGCGATTGCGGCGGCGGACATCGAGCCGCGCGGATACCCGCTGCCATCCCTGCGCAGGCGGCGCTTCCTGCGGCAATGCGGCGAACGCCCGGGTCCAGTCGAGCGGGCGATCCGGGCGGGGATGGCTGGCGTCAGGCATGGGCCGGCTCCGTGCGTGGTTCGGGCTCGAGCAGGGCGCGCAGCCTGCGGCTGCCGCGGGCGAGCTGCGACTTGGAGAAGCTGGGGGTGCGCTGCATCAGCGACGCGATCTCCTCGTGGGTGTAGCCCTCGGCGTGGTACAGCCACAACACGCTGCGGGTCGCTGCGGGCAGTTCCGCCAGCGCGCGCTGCAGTGCGGCGGCGTCGGCCGCGGCGGCGGGCGGCGGTGCCAGGTCGTCGGGCAGGAGGTCGTCGCCAGGCAATTCTTCGGGCCGGCCCGCCGAGCGGCCGCGGCGCAGCCGCATCAGCGTTTCGTTCACCGCCACCCGGCGCAGCCAGCCCCAGAACGGCGCGCCGTCGACCGCGCGGTAGGCGCCGATCCGGTCGAACAGCTTGAGCATGGTGTCCTGCAGCACGTCGGCAGCCTCCTCGCGGTCGCCGCACATGCGCAGCGCCAGGGTGAATACCGGCCGTTCGAACCAGCGGTAGAGCTGTTCGAACGCCGCCCGGTCGCCGGACCGCGCCCTGGCGAGCAGGGCGGCGGGCACGTCGATCGCAAAGGCCGATGCGGGCGTGGCGGTGGCGGGCATTCGAGGAGGAGGATGCGCCTGGGGGCGGAAGCGTCGCACGCCGCGGGATATGATGGAGGTCGCGCCCCTGGGGCGCTCCAACTAGGGGAATCCGGATGTCCGTTTCACTGCTCGCCATCGTCCTGCTGGTCGCAGGCATCGTGATCCTGTTCAAGACCGTGCGCATGGTGCCGCAGGGCTGGGAATGGACGGTCGAGCGCTTCGGCCGCTACACCGAGACCCTGTCGCCGGGCCTGCACTTCCTGATTCCCGTCGTCTACGGCGTCGGGCGCAAGGTCAACATGATGGAGCAGGTGCTGGAGGTGCCGTCGCAGGACGTCATCACCAAGGACAACGCGGTGGTCAAGGTCGACGGCATCGTGTTCTTCCAGGTGCTGGACGCCGCCAAGGCGGCCTACGAGGTGGCGACGCTGGAGATCGCGATCCTCAACCTGGTGATGACCAACATCCGTACCGCGATCGGCTCGATGGACCTGGACGAGTCGCTGTCCAAGCGCGACGAGATCAACACCAAGGTGCTGATGGCGGTCGACCAGGCCACCCATCCG
>JAKFCN010000049.1:0-15894 GCA_036676625.1 Lysobacter sp.
GCCGAACCGCTCCGCACCGATCTTCGTCAGCGCCGCCGTCAGCGTCGTCTTGCCGTGGTCCACGTGGCCGATCGTACCCACGTTCACGTGGGGCTTGGTGCGCTCGAACTTACCCTTTGCCATGGCTGCGTCTCGCTAACTTGATTTGGGTGGTGCTCACGAATGGAATCGAACCATCGACCTCCTCCTTACCAAGGAGGTGCTCTACCGACTGAGCTACGTGAGCGTTGGAACTTCTTTTGTTGCTGGCGTGGAGTCCAATGGAGCGGGAGACGGGAATCGAACCCGCACCATCAGCTTGGAAGGCTGAGGTTCTACCGTTGAACTACTCCCGCGCCGGGGAACCTGACTCTATGCGGAGTGAAGCTGGTGGAGGGAGGTGGATTCGAACCACCGAAGGCGTAAGCCAGCAGATTTACAGTCTGCCCCCGTTGGCCGCTTGGGTATCCCTCCGGTCGTTCTTGGTCTAACCCAGTGAAACAGCCCGCGATTTTGACGCGCGGCAGGTTTCCTGTCAACGCATCCCTTCAGACATTGAAGCGGAAGTGCAGGACGTCGCCTTCCTGAACACGGTATTCCTTGCCTTCCAGGCGCAACCGCCCGGCCTCGCGGGCCCCGGCCTCGCCGCGGTAGCGGATGAAGTCGTCGTAACCGATGGTCTCGGCCCGGATGAAGCCCTTCTCGAAGTCGGTATGGATCACGGCCGCCGCCTGCGGCGCGGTCGAGCCGCCCTTCACCGTCCAGGCCCGGACTTCCTTGACCCCGGCGGTGAAGTAGGTCTGCAGGCCCAGCAGCCTGTAGGCCGCGCGGATCACCCGGTTCAGCCCCGGCTCTTCCAGGCCGAGGTCGGCGAGGAAGGCATTGCGGTCCTCGTCCTCGAGCTGGCTCAGCTCCTCCTCGATCGCGGCCGAGACCGGCACCACCTCGGCGCCCTCGCCCATCGCGCGGGCGCGGACCACGTCCAGGTGCGGATTGCCCTCGAAACCGTCCTCGAGCACGTTGGCCACGTACATCACCGGCTTCAGGGTCAGCAGGAACAGGTCGCGGACCTGGACCCGGTCGTCCTCGGACAGGCCGAGCGCCCGCGCCGGCTTGCCGGCATCGAGCCCGGCGCGCACGCGCGACAGCACCTCGACCCGGGCCCTGGCGTCCTTGTCGCCGGTCTTGGCCGCGCGCTCGGCGCGCTGCAGTGCCCGGTCCACCGACTCCAGGTCGGCCAGCGCCAGCTCGGTATCGATGGTCTCGATGTCGGCGATCGGATCGACCCGGTTGTTGACGTGGATGATGTCCGGATGCTCGAAACAGCGCACCACGTGGCAGATCGCGTCCACTTCGCGGATGTGGGCCAGGAACTTGTTGCCCAGGCCCTCGCCGCTGGCCGCGCCGGCCACCAGGCCGGCGATGTCGACGAATTCGACCGCGGTCGGGATGCACTTCTGCGGCTTGACGATCTCCGCCAGCGCATTGAGCCGCTCGTCCGGCACCGGGACCACGCCGACGTTGGGCTCGATCGTGCAGAAGGGAAAGTTGGCCGCGGCGATGCCCGCCTTGGTCAACGCATTGAAGAGGGTCGACTTGCCGACGTTCGGCAGGCCGACGATGCCGCATTTGATGCCCATTCAGTCCTTGCCCGTATGCAGGCGCTTCATCGCCTCGTTGAAGTCGCCGGCCACCGCCAGCGGCAGCACGTCGAGTGAATCGTCGATGGCGCGCAGGATCGCGGCCTCGTCGTCGCGGCCGGGCTTGCCCAGCACCCACGGCGTCACCCGGTCCTTGTGGCCGGGATGGCCGATGCCGAGGCGCAGCCGATGGAAGCGGCCGTGCCCGAGCAGTTGCATGGTGTCGCGCAGGCCGTTCTGGCCGCCATGGCCGCCGTCGAACTTCAGTCGCGCGGTACCGGGTGGAAGATCGAGATCGTCGTGCGCCAGCAGCGCCTCTTCCGGCTCGATCTTCCAGTAACGCAGTGCGGCGGTGACCGACTTGCCCGACAGGTTCATGAAGGTCGCCGGCTTGAGCAGCCAGACCGGCCGGCCGGCGATTTCCACCTTGCAGGTCTCGCCGAACAGCTTCGATTCCAGCCCGAAACGGGCGCGCTCGCGCTCCGCCAGCGCATCGACGAACCAGAACCCGGCGTTGTGCCGGGTCCTGGCGTGTTCCGGACCGGGGTTGCCCAGCCCGACGATGAGCCGCAGGCCCGCCATCGCGAACGCACGCGCCGGCACGCCCGGGACGGGCGCGCCGGCTGCGGGCGATTACTCGCCCTTGCCTTCTTCGGCAGGGGCCGGAGCCGGAGCGGCGCCCTCGGCCGCCGGGGCCTCGGCGGCAGTCTCTTCGGTCTCGGTCCGCGCGAAGCGGGCCATCACCACCGCCACGTCGTGTTCGGCGCCGGCCTTGACCTCCGCCACCTCGACGCCCTTGGGCAGCTTCACCTGCGACAGGTGGATGGTGTCGCCCGGATTGAGCCCGGACAGGTCGACCTCGATGTGCTCCGGCAGGTCGCCCGGCAGGCAGCTGACCTGCAGCTCGTTCAGCTCATGGGTGACGACCACGCCCGCGGTCTTGCCGGCCACGGACACTTCGACGTTGACGAAGCGCAGCGGCACGGCGACGCGGATCGCCTCGTTCGCGTTCACGCGCTGGAAGTCCAGGTGCATGATCCGCTGCTTGTACGGATGGCGCTGCATGTCGCGCAGCAGCACCTGCTGCGACTTGCCGTCGACCTCGAGGTCGATGATCGAGGAGTAGAACCAGTCCTGCTGGCTCAGCAGCCAGGTGCGCTCGTGCTCGAGCTGGATGCTGGCGGGCTCGGCGTGGCCGCCGTAGACGATGGCCGGGACCTGGCCGGCATGACGCAGGCGGCGGCTCGCACCCTTCCCCTCGTCCTTGCGGCTGGTGGCCGTGATCTTGTGTTCGGACATTTTCGATTACTCACTTTGCTTGCAATGGACCGCCTCGCGGCGGCAATGGCGACTCTCCCGCGACCAGGAGAGCCGTGTTCCGTCAGTCCACGTAGAGCGAACTGACCGATTCCCCGAAGGCGATGCGGCGGATGGTCTCCGCCAGCAGCTCGGCGACGCTGAGCTGGCGGATCTTGCCGCAGGCCCTGGCCGCCTCGGACAGCGGGATGGTGTCGGTCACCACCAGCTCGTCCAGCGCGGCCTTCGAAACATTCTCGATCGCGGCGCCCGAGAGCACCGGATGCGTGCAGTACGCGACCACCTTGGCCGCGCCCTGCGCCTTCAGCGCCGCCGCCGCCGCGCACAGGGTGCCTGCGGTGTCGACGATGTCGTCGACCAGCACGCAGTTCTTGCCGGCGACGTCGCCGATGATGTTCATCACCGTGGCGACGTTGGCCTTCGGGCGGCGCTTGTCGATGATGGCGAGGTCGGCGTCGTCCAGGCGCTTGGCGATCGCCCTGGCCCGCACCACGCCGCCCACGTCGGGCGATACCACGATCACGTTCTGGGTGCCGTAGTGCCGCCAGATGTCGGCCAGCAGCAGCGGCGAGGAGTACACGTTGTCGACCGGGATGTCGAAGAAGCCCTGGATCTGCTCGGCGTGCAGGTCCACGGTCAGCACCCGGTCGGTGTGCACGGTGGAGAACATCTGCGCGGCGACCTTGGCGGTGATCGGCACGCGTGCGGACCTGGGGCGGCGGTCCTGCCGGGCATAGCCGAAGTACGGCACCACCGCGGTGACGCTGGCCACCGATGCGCGCTTGAGCGCGTCGATCAGCACCAGCAGTTCCACCAGGTTCTCGGCGCTCGGCGCGCAGGTGGACTGCAGCACGAACACGTCCTGGCCGCGGACGTTCTCTTCGATCTCGACCTGCACCTCGCCGTCGGAGAAGCGCCCGACCAGCGCGCGTCCCGGGCGCACCCCCAGCTGCTTGCACACCTCGTGCGCCAGCGGCAGGTTGGCGTTGCCGGTGAACACCAGCAGGTTGCGATCGTCCTGTATTGTCATGTCCGCCTCGCTGGTTGTCTCACTGATTGGCAGGGGCGGCAGGATTCGAACCTGCGAATGCCAGGATCAAAACCTGGTGCCTTGGGCCTCTTGGCGACGCCCCTGCAGGCGGAACGCATCCAGCGCAACGTGCAACGGCGACCGTGCCGCGCCTTCGGCGATCCACGCCCGCAGGCCCGGCGGCGGCATGCCTTGCTGCAGCATGGCCAGCGCCTCCTGCGCCGCGGCGCGATCCCCGAATTCGACGAAACAACCGCTACCCGTCCCGGTCAACCGCGGCCGGCCGACGTGCACCAGCGCAGCGAACGCGGCCTCGACGGCCGGTTCGCGGCGGCGCAGCACCGGCTCGAAAGCGTTGCCGAGCAGGGCGTGCTGTTCCACAGCAGCCGAAGCGAAGTCGGCTATTGTCGCGGGCGCCGCATCCCGCGTCAATTCAGGGGCTTGGAACAATTCCGCGGTCGCGGCGTGGACGCCCGGATCGACCAGCAGGAACCACGCCGGCGGCAGCGCCACCGGGGTCAGCAATTCGCCGATGCCCTCGGCCCAGGCATTCTCGCCGCGCACGAACACCGGGACGTCGGCTCCAAGGTCCAGGCCGAGCGCGGCGAGCCGTTCGAGGCCCAGGTTGGTGCCCCAGATCGCGTCCAGCGCCAGCAGCGCGGTCGCAGCGTCGGAAGACCCCCCGCCGAATCCCGCGCCGGCTGGAATGCGCTTTTTGACGAAGATGTCGGCGCCTTCCGAGACATTCGACTCTCTTGACAGCAAGTTCGCCGCCCGAACCGCGAGATCGGAATCCGCATCGACACCTTCCGGCAGGTCTCCATGGCGGACGATGCGGCCATCGGCGCGGGGCCGGATGCGCAGGCTGTCGCCCCAATCGAGCAACCGGAACACGGTCTGCAGCAGGTGATAGCCGTCGGCGCGGCGTCCCGGGATGCGCAGGAACAGGTTGAGCTTGGCCGGTGCCGGCCAGGTCGACCAGGCCGGATCCCGGTTCATGAACCGGGATCCCCGGTTTGCCAGGCATCGACCACCAGCCGCACCCGGGCGGCGCCCCGCTCGGCGGTCACCCGTAGCGGCAGTTCCACGCCGGACAGGGGCTGCAGGCGCCATCCGGCATAGTCCAGGGTCCAGCCGTCCTGCTGCAGGCGGGCCAGGCGGCCGTCGCCATCGAACTGCAATTGCGCCGCCCCGCCCGCGGGCGCTCGCGCGCCACGCACCCAGGACGCCAGCGCGGCGACCGGGATCTCCCAGCCGGTGGCTTCCCGCAGCAACATTTGCGGGTCGCCACCACGGCGGGGGCCGCCGTCCAGGCCTTCGAGCAGGGCCGAGCCGGCGTCGCCCGACAGGCGCCAGCTCTGGCGGGTAACCGGCGCACTGAGCGACACCTCGAACCGCGCACCATGCTGCTGCCATTCGATCCGTCCACTGCCGCCTCGGCTGCCGTTGGACAAGGCCACCCGCCCGCCGAGGTTCCAGTCCGGCTGCGCGGCGAGCGTGGCCTCGCGCGCCTGCTGGTGCGCCAGCGCCGCCGCGCGCGCGGCAGGCGGCAATGGCGCGCGCGGCGCGATGGTGGCGCAACCGGCGAGCAGGACCGCCGCGCAGGCGAAGATCGCGGCGTTGCGCGGGCTCATGCGCCGGTCTTCGCCAGCGCGCGCTTGAGTGCGCGGTTGTCGGGATCGAGCTTGCGGCCTTCCTCGAAGAACCGCCGCGCCTCTTCCTTGTCGCCGCTGATCCACAACACTTCGCCCAGGTGCGCCGCGATTTCCGGATCCTTCTGCAACGAGAACGCGCGCCGCAGTTGTACCAGCGCCTCGTCGTTGCGGCCGAGCCGGTACAGCACCCAACCGTAGCTGTCGATGATCGCGGGATTGCCGGGATCGGCGACGCGCGCGCGGTCGATCAGTTCCAGCGCCTCGGTATAGCGGGTGGTGCGGTCGGCCAGGGTGTAGCCGAGCGCGTTGAGGGTGGCGACGTTCTCCGGCTCGGCCACCAGGATGCGGCGGAAGTCGGCTTCGGCGCGCGCGATGTCGTCGCGCCGCTCCCAGGCCAGGCCGCGCGCATACAGCAGCGCGCTGTCGTCCGGGAACGCGGCCAGGCCGCGGGCGAAGGCATCCAGCTCGCCCT
Source organism: Lysobacter sp. (assembly GCA_036676625.1). Taxonomy (GTDB): domain Bacteria; phylum Pseudomonadota; class Gammaproteobacteria; order Xanthomonadales; family Xanthomonadaceae; genus Cognatiluteimonas. The sequence goes on from JAKFCN010000049.1 coordinate 6,094, forward strand.
CCGCGTCCTGGTCCTTCTGCCGCAGTTCCGCCTCCAGCAGGTAGGCATCGCGGCGCACATCGTCATCGGCCGCGGCATCCGCCTGCAGGCCGCGCAGGCTGCCCCACGCTTCCGCATTCCGCTGCAGCGCGTGAAGCACGCTGGCCGCGCGCAGTTCGGCCTGCCAGCGTTCGTCGCCGCCCGGCACGCTGCGGTACCACTGCAACGCGTCGGCATTGCGCCCGAGGAATTCGGCCACCTGGCCGAGCAGCAGGCGCCGTCGCGGATCCGGGCGCGCCGAATCGCGTTCCAGGGCCTGGTACAGCGCGGCGAGTGCCTCGCGATCGTCGGCGCGCGCCAGCAGCGAAGCGCGCAGGCGATAGCTGCGATCGTCCTGCGGTCCGCGCGCAAGCACCCCGGCGGCGGCGGACGGGTCGCCGAGCGCATCGTATTCGGCAGCCACCAGCAGGCGCAGGTCGGCATCGGCACGGGTTGCCTGTTCGAGCCCGGCGAGGATCGCCCTCGCCCCGTCCTGCTTGCCGCTCTCGCGCAGCTGGCTGGCGTGCAGCAGCGCCACCCGCGGCTCGCCGGGGAAGCGTGCGATCACCGCATCGACGATGCGCGCGGCGAGCGCCGGTTCGTCCAGCCGTTGCGCCAATCCACCGAAGGCGAGCCAGGCCTGCAACTGGTCCGGGATCATGTCGCCGTCGACCGCTTCTCCCAGCAGCTTCGCCACCAGTTGCGGATGCTTGCCGCCACCACCGAGCGCGCCGAGGGCATGGCGCCAACCGTCCGGGCCGGGTTCGCGCAGCAACGACGCGAGGTCGCGCCGGGCCGCGGCTTCGTCCTCGCGACGCAGGGCCAGGGTCAGTTCGGCGGCATGCAACGCCGATGAGTCCGGCGCGCGTTCGCGCCACAAGTCGAGCGCCGCCGCCGTGGCGGCGTCGTCGCCGGCCAGCAGCGAGATGCGCGTGGCACGTTCGGCGAGGCCGGCATCGCCGGCCGCCGAACGGGCGGCATCCAGGTACCAGCGTGCGGCCTCGTCGAGCTTGCCGGCCTGCAACGCGAACTCGCCGGCGATGGTGGCCTCGAGCAGGTCGCCGGCCCGGCCCGGCGCCAGTGGCACGAGCATCAGCGCGAGCGCCAGCATCGGCGCATTGGCAGGAAAACGCAGCTTTGCGGGCATCGATCGCGGCCGGGCCGTAAAATGGCGACCCTGATGCATCCGAAGTTTAGCGCACGCCCCTGAACCGCCGCGTCCACGCGACCCCGACATGACCCTGCTCGCCATCGGCCTCAACCACCAGACCGCGCCCGTCGAACTGCGCGAACGGGTGGCGTTCGCCGACCACAGCCTGCCGGCGGCGCTGGCGGCGCTGCGCGGGCTGGAAACGGTGCGCGAGGTGGTGTTGCTGTCCACCTGCAACCGCACCGAGTTGTACGCGGTGGCCGAGGACGACGGCCGCGCCCTCGACGCCTGGCTCGCCAACCATCCCGGCGATGCCCGGCACGAGGACCTCGGCGCCTACCTGTACCGGCACGAGGACGCGGAGGCAGTGCGGCACCTGTTCCGGGTCGCCACCGGGCTGGACTCGCTGGTGCTCGGCGAGCCGCAGATCCTGGGCCAGGTCAAGCAGGCCTGGGTCGCTGCGCGCAGTGCCGGCACCCTCGGCGGCCAACTCGACCGCCTGTTCCAGCAAGCCTTCGTCGCGGCCAAGCGCGCGCGCACCGACACCCGCATCGGCGTCAACCCGGTTTCGGTCGCTTCGACCGCGGTGCGGCTGGCGCAGGCTTCGTTCTCGCGCCTCGAGGATGCAGTGGTGCTGCTGGTCGGCGCCGGCGAGACCATCGAACTCGTCGCTCGCCACCTGTCGCACCCGACCTCGTCGAAAGCCGGGGTGAAGCGGCTGCTGGTCGCCAACCGCACGCTCGCCCACGCCCAGGACCTGGCCAGCCGCCATGGCGGCGTCGCCCTGCCGCTGGAGGAACTGCAACGGCACCTGGCCGAGGCCGACATCGTGTTCTCGGCCACCGCCAGCCGCGATCCGGTGATTTCCCATGGGCAGGTCGCGGCGGCGCTGGCGCAACGGCGACACCGGCCGATGCTGCTGCTCGACCTCGCGGTGCCGCGCGACATCGAACCCGCGGTCGCGAGCCTGAAGGATGCGTTCCTCTACACCATCGACGACCTCGAGCGCGCGGTCGAGGAAAACCGCCGTGGCCGGCGCGAGGCCGCCGACGCCGCCGAAGCGATCGTGGACCTGCAGGTGGCGCGCTACGTCGAACTGCATGCGGCGGGCACCCGGGTGGAACCGGTGAAGCGCCTGCGCGCGCAGGGCGAGAGCGCGCGCGACGAGATCCTGGCCAAGGCCCGGCACCAGCTTGCGGCCGGGCACGAACCGCAGGCCGTGCTCGAGTTCCTCGCCCATTCGCTCACCAACCGCCTGCTGCATGCGCCGACCGTCGCGCTGCGCCAGGCTGCGCTGGAAGGCGACCACACGCTCGCCCGCGCGAGCGAGAAGCTGTTCTTCGACAGGCTGCCCCCCGACAACCAGCCCCGCGACACGCCCACGCCGACCACGGACGAAGACGCCTGATGCTGCCCAGCCTGCGCCGCAAGCTCGAACTCCTGGTCGAGCGCCGGGAGGAGCTGGAACGGCTGCTCGCGGACCCCGGCGTGACCGGCGACAACGAGCGCTTCCGGAGCCTGTCGCGCGAGTTCTCGCAGTTGGAGCCGGTCGCGACCGCGCTCGCCGCGCAGGCACAGGCGCGCCGCGACCTCGCGGCCGCGGAGGCGATGCGCGCCGACCCGGAACTGTCGGAGCTCGCGGAAGAGGAGATCGATGCCGCCAACCGGCGCCTCGAAGGCCTCGAAGCCGAGCTGATGGCGCAGCTGGTGCCGAAGGATCCGCGCGACGAGGGCAACCTCTACCTCGAAGTACGCGCCGGCACCGGCGGCGACGAGGCCGCGATCTTCGCCGGCGACCTGTTCCGGATGTACTCGCGCTACGCCGAGCGCCAGCACTGGAAGGTCGAGGTCGAGTCCGCCAGCCCGGGCGAGCACGGCGGCTACAAGGAAATCGTGGCCCGGATCGAAGGCCGCGGCGCGTACTCGAAGCTCAAGTTCGAGTCCGGCACCCATCGCGTGCAGCGGGTGCCGGAAACCGAATCGCAGGGCCGCATCCATACCTCGGCCGCAACCGTGGCGATCATCGCCGAGGACACCAGCGACCACACCATCGAGATCAGCCCCGCCGACCTCAAGGTCGACACCTTCCGTTCCTCGGGCGCCGGCGGCCAGCACGTCAACAAGACCGACTCGGCGATCCGCATCACCCACCTGCCCACCGGCGTGGTGGTCGAGAACCAGACCGAGCGCAGCCAGCACGCCAACCGCGACAAGGCGATGAAGCGGCTGAAGGCGATGCTGGTCGAAGCCGAGCTCGACAAGCGCATGGCCGCGCAGGCCGCGGACCGCAAGCTGCAGGTCGGCAGCGGCGACCGCAGCCAGCGCATCCGCACCTACAACTATCCGCAGGGCCGGATCACCGATCACCGGGTGGAAGGCCTGACCCTGTACGACCTGCCGAACGTGATGGAAGGCGGCCTCGACGCGCTGGTCGAGCGGCTCGTGCGCGAGCACCAGGCCGACGAACTGGCCCGCCTCGGCAGGGAATAGACTCGCAGCCATGGACACCCGCATCCGCCGCGCCAGCCTTGCCGACCTCGATGCACTGGTGCCGTTGTTCGACGACTACCGGCGCTTCTACCGGCAGCCTTCCGACCGGGCGCGCGCCGCCGCATTCCTGGGCGAACGCCTGCAGCACGACGAGTCGGTGGTGCTGCTCGCCGAGCGCAACGGAACCGCGGTCGGCTTCACCCAGCTCTACCCGATGTTCTCGTCGGTGCGCACCGCGCGCACCTGGATCCTCAACGACCTGTACGTGGACGCGGGGGTGCGCCGCGGCGGCGTCGCCCGCGCGCTGCTCGATGCCGCGGCCGCCTTCGCCCGCGGGGACGGCGCCGCGGGCCTGTCGCTGGAGACCACCCGCGACAATGCGCCGGCGCGGGCGCTGTACCGGGCAGCGGGTTGGCACGAAGACGACACCCAGTGGTACTCGCTGTCCACGCCATGAGCACCGCAGGCGATTTCGTCCCGCTGTCGTTGTGCGTGCTGACCGTGTCGGACTCGCGGACGCTGGCCGAAGACAGTTCCGGCGACTGGCTGGTCGCGGCGCTCACCGAAGCCGGCCACCGGCTGCGCGCGCGCGAACTGCTGCCGGACGATCGCTATCGCCTGCGCGCGACGGTCTCGCAGTGGATCGCCGACGACGCGGTCGACGGCATCCTGGTCACCGGCGGCACCGGCTTCACCGGCCGCGACTCCACCCCCGAGGCGCTGCTGCCGCTGCTCGACAAGCAGATGCCGGGCTTCGGCGAACTGTTCCGCGCACTCAGCTTCGACGAGATCGGCACGTCCTCGCTGCAGTCGCGCGCATTCGCGGGTCTCGCCAACGGCACCTTCCTGTTCGCCCTGCCCGGCTCGACCTCCGCCTGCCGCACCGCGTGGGAAAAGATCGTGCGCGCGCAACTCGACGCGCGCACGAAGCCGTGCAACCTGGCGACCTTGCGCCCGCGCCTGCGGGAAGACTAGGCGGTTCTAAACGGCGGGGCCGCCAGCAGCCGCGATGGCGGCGTCGATGTCGGCGGCGGTGACCGGACCGAGGAAGTGCTTCGCGACCTTGCCGTCGGGCGCGATCAGGTACGTGGTGGGCAGGCCGCGCGGGGTGGCGAAGTCGGCGGGCGGGTCGTACACGTCGACGATCGCGATCGGGTACACCACCGGATGCTGCTCGAGGAACGCCTGCAGCTCCGCCGGCTCGATCTCTTCGTAGGCCAGCCCGATCACCTCGACGTGTTCGCGCATCGCATCCAGCGCCGACAGGTCGGGCATCTCCTTCAGGCACGGGCCGCACCAGGTGGCCCAGAAATTCACCACCACCCAGCGTCCGCGATGGCCGGCCAGGTCCCAGGCGTTGCCGTCGATGGTGGTCACCTTCAATGCAGGCGTCTCCACGTCCTTCGCGCTCGCCGCCGCCTCGGGTGCGCTTGCCGGCGCGGTGGCGGGCGCAGGCGCAGGCGCGGGCGCCGCGGGTGCCCCGGCTTCGCGCTTGCACGCGGCCAATGCGATCAGGAACAACAGCGGCAACAACAGGAGACGATTCATGCAGGATCCTTCGACAGGTCTTCGTAGACATTGGAGACGCGGCGCTTGAGCAGGTCGCGCAGCGGCAGGCGCAGTTCGTCGAGCTCGGCGATCGCGGCGCGACCCAGCGCATCGTCATGGCAAGGCAGGTGCGCCTCGGCGATCGGGATGCGCAGCTGGCAGGCCTCGTAGAGGTCGGCCATGGTGAGGTCGTCGAGGTCGCGCGACAGCAGCCATTCGCCGGACTCGGCACGGGTCACCAGGCCGATTCCGCCCAGTTCCCGGAGCAATTCCTGCACCAGCGCATCGGTGAGCGGCGGTTCGAGCTGCTGGATCTCGTCGCTGTGCAGGCCGCGGCCATCGCGCCGGGCCTCGGCGAAGCGCCCGAGCAGCCGCAGCAGGCCGTATACCTCGAAGCCTTCCGGCAACCGCATCGCGACAGGCTGGTAGCGGAACGCCGACATCGAGGCCGCGAACGAAGCGCCCAGCAGGACCGAGACCCAGCCCAGGTAGATCCACAACAGGAACACCGGCACGAAGGCCAGCGGCCCGTAGATCTTCTGGTAGGTGCCGAAGCTGCCGATGTACTGGCTGATTCCCCACTTCACCAGCTCGAACAGCAGCACCGAAAGCAGGCCGCCGACCACCGCGTGCCGCCACTTGACCGTGCGGTGCGGCACCACCCGGAAGATCGCCGCGAACGCGAGCAACTCGATCGCCATCGGCGCCAGCCGCAGCATCGCCGTCTCGACCAGGTGCCCGAGGCCGGTCCTGAACACGGCCAGGGCGAAGAACTGGGTCGACAGCGCCAGGCTCGCGGTCGCGACCAGCGCACCCAGGGTGAGCACCGTCCAGTACACCAGGAAGCGGCCGAACTTCGGACGCGCGACCGGGACCCGCCAGATACGGTTGAAGGTCGCCTCGACGCTGGTCAGCGTGATCAGCAGCGAGGTCACCAGCGCGATCACGCCGGCGGTGGTGAGCTGGCCGGTGTTGGCGGTGAAGCCGCGCAGGTAATCCTCGACCTTGCGCGCCGCGCTGGGCACGAAGTTGGTGAAGATGTAGTTGGTGAGGCTGTCGCTCCACTGCTCGAACACCGGGAACGCCGACAGCACCCCGAACACCACCATCGACAGCGGCACCAGCGCGAACACCGTGGTGTAGGACAGCGCACCGGCCGCCTCGAACAGGCGGTCGTCGAGGAACCGCCGCCACAGGAACGAGAAGAACGAGCGCGCCCGGGCGCGGTCGCGCAGGCGGTCGCTCCAGCGGTTGATCGAGTCCAGCGGCTCCATCGGCGCAGGGTAGCAAAGGTACACTCGCGCCATGGCCGACATCCTTGTCCTCTACTACAGCCGCGGCGGTTCCGTGGCCAGGCTCGCGCGCCAGGTCGCCCGCGGCGTCGGCGAGGTCGACGGCATGTCGGCGCGCCTGCGCACGGTGCCGCCGGTGGCCGCCGTCACCCAGGCCGCGGCGCCGCCGGTACCCGACGAGGGCGCGCCCTACGTCGAGCTTGCCGACCTCGCCGAGTGCGCGGGCCTGCTGCTCGGCAGCCCCACCCGCTTCGGCAACATGGCCGCACCGCTGAAGCACTTCATCGACGGTCTCGGCGCCGACTGGGCCAGCGGTACCCTGGTGGGCAAGCCGGCGGGCGTGTTCACCTCCACCAGCACCATGCACGGCGGCCAGGAATCGACCCTGCTGTCGATGATGCTGCCGCTGCTGCACCACGGTTGCGTGATCGCGGGAATCCCTTTCACCGAGCCGGCGCTCAACAGCACCCGCGGCGGCGGCACGCCCTACGGCGCCAGCCATGTCGCCGGCCTGCAGGACGATCCGCAACCCAGCGACGACGAGGCGCTGCTCGCACGCGCGCTCGGGCGCCGGATCGCCCAGCTGGCGACGAGGCTGTCGCCATGACGCCGGCGCGGCGGATCCTGCGCCTGGCGCTGCTCGGCCTGGTGCTGTCGTACGGCGTCTGGTTCGCGCGCGACGCGCAATGGGTCGCGTTGGGCGTGTTCGCGCTGCCACCGCTGCTGCTGGCGCTGGCGGTGCCGCGTGCCGGCGCGCATGCCGGATTCTGGGCGGGACTGATGGCGCTGCTGTGGTTCTCGCACGGGGTGATGGTGACCTGGACCCGGCCGCCGGAACGCGTGTTCGCACTGGTCGAGGTCGCACTGGCGGTGGCGGTGGTGTTCGCCGCCAGCGTGCCCGGGTTGCGCGCGCGCTTCGGACGCAAGGAATAACATAGGCGCATGGACCACCTGCTCATCGTCACCACCGGCGGCACCATCGACAAGGTGTACTTCGACGACAAGTCGGACTACCAGGTCGGCGAGCCGCAGATCGGCCGCATCCTCGAGGACCTCGGGGTCGCCTTCCGCTTCCACGTGATCCCGATCCTGCGCAAGGATTCGCTGCACATCGACGCCGCCGATCGCGAGCTGCTGCGCGCGACCATCGCCGCGCAGGGCACCCGGCACGTGCTGGTGACCCACGGCACCGACAGCATGGTCGAGACCGCCAGGGTATTGGCCAGCATCGCGGACAAGGTGATCGTGCTCACCGGCGCGCTGAACCCCGCGGGCTTCCGCGGCTCGGATGCGGAGTTCAACATCGGCACCGCGGTCGGTGCGGTGCAATCGCTGCCGACGGGCGTGTACATCGCCATGAACGGCCGCATCTGGGACCCTGCGAAGGTGCGCAAGAACGTCGCCGCCAACCGCTTCGAACCGATCGACTGAAGCGCCCGCGCCCGCGCCCGCGGGTCAGAGCATGCCGGTCTCGAGCCGTGCCGCCTCGGACATCATGTGGCGGGTCCACGGCGGGTCGAACACCAGCTCCACGTCGGCCTCGACGACCGTCGGGATCAGCTCCAGCTTGTTGCGCACGTCGTCGACCAGGATCTCGCCCATGCCGCAACCCGGCGCGGTGAGCGTCATCCTGACCGCCACCAGCCGCTGCCCATCGTCGCGATGGGTGACCGTGGCCTCGTACACCAGCCCCAGGTCGACGACATTGATCGGGATTTCCGGATCGAAGCAGGTGCGCAGCTGCCGCCAGACCAGTTGCTCCACGGCCTCGTCGGAGGCGTCGTCGGGCAGCTCGAGCGGCTCGATCGGCTCCTTGCCGATGGCATCGGCGTCCTGGCCGGCGATCCGGAACAGGTTGCCTTCCACGAACACGGTATAGCTGCCGCCCAGGGCCTGGGTGATGTAGCCACTGGTGCCGGCCGGCAGGGTGACGGCATCGCCCTGCGGAACCAGCACGGCGGGGCAGTCGCGCTCGAAGCGCACGGGTTCGCTGCTGCGGGAATACATGTTGACGGATATTCTACCGCCCATGACCGATATCGCAGTGCGCCGCGCGCGCTGGCTCGCGCCGGCCCTGCTCGTCCTGGGCAGCCTGGGCTGCGCAGCGGCCTGGATCCTGCTCGCCCTCGCCAGCGACCGCCAATGCAGCTGGATGGCGCTGTTGGCCGCCCTGGACGCGGCCTTGCTGCTGCGGCTGGCGCGGATGCCGGCCGGCCGGGCACGCATGCTGCTGGCGATGCTGGGCACCGGCGCGACCGTCGCCGTGGCCAACTGGGGCATCGCCGCCGGCCAGATCGGCCGGGCGATGGGGCTGCCGCCATGGGAGTCCGCGCTCAAGCTCGGGTCGGGATACGCTTGGACCCTGGCCGGGCTGGCGAACACGCCCGCCGACCTGGCCTGGGTGGGTGCGGGGCTGTTGCTGGCGGCGCTCGCCGCCCGTTGACCAACGAACCGGGAATCGTCCATGGGAAATGCAAGACAGGCCATGCGCTGGATCGTCCTCGGCGGCCTCGCCATCGGCACTCTCGACCTGCTGTTCGCGATCGGCTTCTGGGCGATGCACGGCGTCGCCCCGATCCGGATCGCGCAATCGATCGCCGCCGGCCTGCAGGGAGACGCTGCATTCGACGGTGGCGGCGCGAGCGCCGCGCTCGGGATCGTCCTGCACTACTGCATCGCCGGCATGTTCGTGCTGGCGTACTGGCTGGTGGGCCGGCAGGTCCCGCGCCTGTTCGCGCAGCCGGAACGCTTCGGCCTCCCCTACGGCGTGCTGCTGTACCTGGCGATGAACTTCGTGGTGCTGCCGCTTTCCGCCGCGGGCGCACCCTCGTTCGCCAACGTGCCGTGGGTGGCGGCGAGCATCGCCATGCACATGGTCATCGGGGTGCTGTGCGCGCGATTCGCGCGGCGCGCTAGTGCCCGCCGTCCAGGGCCTTGAGTTCGCTGACCAGGGCGCCGGCCATCCCGGCGCCGTCGCCGTACAGCATCCGCGTGTTGTCGGCGTAGAACAGCGCGTTCTCGATCCCGGCGAAGCCGGTGCCCTTGCCGCGCTTGATCACCACGGTGTTCTTCGACTGCGACACGTCGAGGATCGGCATGCCGTAGATCGGCGATGACGGATCGGTCTTCGCCACCGGATTGACCACGTCGTTGGCGCCGATCACCAGCGAAACGTCGGTGTTCGGGAACTCGGGGTTGATGTCGTCCATGTCGGCGATCAGGTCGTAGGGCACCCCGGCCTCGGCCAGCAGCACGTTCATGTGCCCGGGCATGCGCCCGGCGACCGGGTGGATCGCGAACTTG
>JAKFCN010000050.1:0-8498 GCA_036676625.1 Lysobacter sp.
ATGCGGTCGTCGGCTTCCGCGATGCGCTGGAAGAGGCCACCGCCGCGGCCCGCGCCGCGCGCAGCGACGACATCGACGACGCGCCCCCCGCGCCTCCGGCCAACGCGCCGGTGCAGGCCGCGGCCAGCGCCGAGGCGACCCTGCCGGCCACCACCGTGAATGCGGCGGCGCCGGCGCCGCAACCCGGCGCCTTCCAGCCGGTCGACGACAACCCGGCCACCACCGAGCCGCTGCCGACGACCCCGTAGCCGCTGCGGTATCCTGACGCTCCCTCGTACAGGCGAATCGACATGGGTGGTTTCAGCCTCTGGCATTGGCTCATCGTGCTGGTGATCGTGTTGCTGGTGTTCGGCACCAAGCGCTTGAAGAACGTCGGCCAGGACCTCGGCGAGGCGATACGCGGCTTCAAGAAGGGCATGGACGGCGAGGAAGCCAAGCCCGGCGACGAGACGGCGTCCGCACCGACGGACGCGGCGCCGACCCCGACCGCGAGTCCGCGCGCCGACGAAGACGACCACAACCCGCCGGCCGCGCGCTGACCGAGGGCCGGCGTTCGCGCCGCCCCGCCCGGGACGGGACAAGAGATGTTCGACGTCGGTTTCTCCGAACTGCTGGTGATCGCGGTGGTCGCGCTGCTGGTGCTGGGCCCCGAGCGCTTGCCCAAGGCCGCGCGTTTCGCCGGGCTGTGGGTGCGGCGCGCGCGCGCGCAGTGGCATTCGGTGCGCGCCGAGCTCGAGCGCGACCTCGCCACCGAGGACCTGCAGCGCACCCTGCAACGCGACCTGCAGGACGCAGGCACGGCGATGCGCGATGCGCAGGCGTCGCTGCGCGATGCCGGGCGGGACGTGATGCGTGGATCGTCGCCGCCGCCGACCGCGGCATCGCCGACGCCGGCAGAGCCGGAACGCGCCGATGACCCGCGCTGAGGACACCGTACCGGCCGCCACGCCGACGGTCTTCGACCACCTGGTCGAACTGCGCTCGCGGCTGCTGCGCGCGGTGGCCGGGTTGATGCTGGTGTTCGTGGCATTGCTGCCGTTCGCCAACCGGCTGTACGGCTGGCTGGCGCAGCCGCTGCTCGACAAGCTGCCCAAGGGCGGCCAGCTGATCGCGGTCGAGGTCGCCTCGCCGTTCTTCGCGCCGCTCAAGCTCGCGTTCTTCGCCGCGGTGGTGGTGGCGATGCCATGGCTGCTGTACCAGGCCTGGGCATTCGTCGCGCCCGGGTTGTACAAGCGGGAAAAGAAGCTCGCGCTGCCGTTGCTGGCGTCGGCGCTGGCGCTGTTCTACACCGGCTGCGCGTTCGCCTACTTCATCGTGCTGCCGGCGGTGTTCTCGTTCCTGGCCAAGGTCACGCCCGCCGGCGTGGCGATGATGACCGACATCAACGCCTACCTCGACTTCGTGCTGGTGATCTTCCTCGCGTTCGGCGCCAGCTTCGAGCTGCCGGTGGCGCTGGTGATCCTGGTGCTGCTGGGCTGGGTGACGCCGGCGCAACTGCGCGAATGGCGCGGTTACGCGGTGGTCGGGATCTTCATCGTCGCCGCGGTGATCACCCCGCCGGACGTGGTGTCGCAGCTGCTGCTGGCGGTGCCGATGGTGGCGCTGTACGAAGCCGGGATCCTCGCGGCGAGCGCATTGAAGCGGCGATGACCGCGGCCGGGTTCTGGCGCCGCACGGCCGCCTGGGTGCTGGACTTCCTCGTGCTCGGCACGCTTGCCGCGATGCTGGCCCGGGCGCCGATGCGGTCGGCCTGGGACACGACCCGTGCCGCCGCGAACCTGCTGTCGGACCGGACCGCGCAGGCGCTGGTCGACGGCTTGCTGGACGGCGTCCGCCTGCCGGTGCTGGTGCAGATGCTGCTGCACGATCCGCGGCTGCTGGAGCCGGCGGCCGCGTTGCAGGCCGGGTTGTGGCAACTGATGGTGCCGTGGCTGTTCGGTTACACGCTGCTCGCACTGGCCTGGCACGTCGGCGGCGAGCTGTCGCCGTGGCAGGGTTCGCCCGGGAAGCACGCGCTCGGCCTGCAGGTCACCGACCTGGATGGCCGGCGGTTGTCGCTGCCGCGTGCGTTGCTGCGGCACGCGGCCGGCTTGCTGTCGTGGCTGACGCTCAACCTCGGCCACCTGCTGGCGGCGTTGCCGCCGCACAAGCGCGCGCTGCACGACCGGATCGCCGGCGCGCGCGTGGTGCGTCGCTAGGCCGGGCCCCTATCAGGCCTCGATCCCGGCATTCACCGGCGACGCCGCGCTGCCGGCCAGCATCTGCCGCCAGGCCGAGTAGATCGAGCCGATCAGCACCGGCATCAGCACCGCCATCGCCAGCAGCTGGGTCACCACCTGCATCGCCATCTCGCCGGCCACGAGCTTCACCACCACGCCGACGATCATGACCACGACGTAGATCGCGACGATCGCGATGAAGGCCAGCACCAGGAACACGATCAGCGCCGGCAGGTTGCGCACGCAGGCGCGGAAGCTGCGGCCCATCGCGGCGAACGCGCCGGTCGGCCCGAACATGATCTCGGGGATGGCGACGAAGGTGAAGAAGCTGGCGGTGATGCCGATCAGCACCACCAGCACCAGCCACAGCATCAGCCGGCCGAGCGGCAACGAGGCGAACAGCGCCGGATCCGGCGATGCCTGGGCGCCGGCCTGCTCCACCGCCTTTGCCATCTCGGTCAGCGCCGCCGGCCCCACCATCACGAACAGCAGCAGCACGCACACCAGCAATGCCGCGATGTTCGGCAGCAGGGTCGCCAGCAGGCGTCCGGCGCGGCCGTGCTGGAAGCCTTCCAGCAGGTGCGCGGGCACCGCGGTGCCGCCTTCCTCGACGCTGCGCACCGCGAACACGAAGCCACCCATCAGCAGCGGCCCGAGCAGCAGCATCAGCACCTCCAGCGCCAGGAACACGCCGGGCTTGCTCACCGTCAGGCTCGCCGCCAGCGCCAGCGCACCGTAGATCACGCCCAGCAGCCCCAGCCCCAGCGGCGCCTTGCGCAGCGTGGCGAAGCCGTCGAGCAGCCATTGCGCACCGGCCGAAGCCGACACCTTGTTCACGTCGTTCATTGCCTTCCCCCAATGACCGGATCGGCCGGCTCGTTATCCCGCCGCCAGTTTACGGGCATGGCGGACGAAGCGGCGCAGCACCCGGCGGGCTTGCGGCGTGGCCGCGACGGCGTCGGCCACCCGTGCGGGGTCGCGGCCCTCGCGCGTCAATGCATCGTGGCGCGCCCGCAGGTAGCCGTGCATGTGGGTGGTGCTGAATTCGGGGTGGAACTGCACGCCCCAGGCCGACTCGCCCCAGCGGAAGGCGTGGCAGGCGTCGAGCGCCGAGCTCGCCAGCAGCGCGGCGCCTTCGGGCGCCCGCAGCACGCTCTGCAGGTGGGTGGCCTGGGCGGGGAAACGCGAGGGCAGGCCGGCGAACAGGATGTCGTCGGCCGCGTGCGGCTGCAGCTCCAGTTCGATCGTGCCCATCTCGCGCCCGGCCGGGTTGTCGCCGACCTCGCCGCCGAGCGCATGCGCCAGCAGTTGGTGGCCGTAGCAGATGCCCAGCAGCGGCATGCCGGCGTGGGCGGCGTCGCGCAGCCAGTGCGCGCTGCGTTCGCTCCAGTCGTGACGGTCGGTCACCATGGCCGCGGAGCCGGTGACGATGGCACCGGAGAAGCCGTCGCGCGGCGGCAGCGGCTCGCCATGTTCGACATCCACCACCACGGCATCGTCCGCAGCGAGTCCGGCGGCGACGCGGATCCAGTGCGGGAAGCCGCGGTGGCGGCGCATCGAGGCGACCGGTTGCCCGGTCTCGAGGATCAGGAAGGGCGCATTCACGCCCTTATACTAGCCCGCTATGACAGGCCCGACCGCTCCGACCAGCACGTTCCAGGAACTGATCCAGCGCCTCAATGCCTACTGGGCGGCGCAGGGCTGCGTGCTGGTGCAGCCGCTGGACCTGGAAGTTGGCGCCGGTACCTTCCACCCGGCGACCTTCCTGCGCGCGATCGGCCCGGAGCCGTGGGCGGCCGCCTACGTGCAGCCCTGCCGCCGCCCCACCGACGGCCGCTACGGCGAGAACCCCAACCGGTTGCAGCGTTACTACCAGTACCAGGTGGTGATGAAGCCCAACCCCGACGACATCCAGGAGCTCTACCTGGGCTCGCTGGTGGCGCTGGGCGTCGACCCGACGGTGCACGACCTGCGCTTCGTCGAGGACAACTGGGAGTCGCCGACGCTCGGTGCCTGGGGCCTGGGCTGGGAAGTCTGGCTCAACGGCATGGAAGTGACCCAGTTCACCTATTTCCAGCAGGCCGGCGGGATCGAGTGCAAGCCGGTGCTCGGCGAGATCACCTACGGCCTCGAGCGCCTGTGCATGTACCTGCAGAACGTCGACGACGTGTTCGACCTGGTGTGGACGCACGGGCCGGATGGCACACCGGTGACCTACCGCGACGTGTACCACCAGAACGAAGTGGAGCAGAGCGCGTACAACTTCGAGCATGCCGACGTAGCGGAACTGTTCCATCGCTTCGACGCCTGCGAGGGCGAGGCGTTGCGGCTGGTCGAACTCGGCCTGCCGCTGCCCGCCTACGAGCAGGTGATGAAGGCGTCGCACAGCTTCAACCTGCTGGACGCGCGCCGCGCAATCAGCGTGACCGAACGCCAGCGCTACATCCTGCGCGTGCGCAAGCTGTCGCACGCGGTGGCCGATGCGTACTACGCGCAACGCGAGAAGCTCGGGTTCCCGGGGTTGAAAGGCGCCGGTGTAGCGCCGACCCATGGTCGGCTGGCATGAACACCACGATGCACCCCCTCCTGATCGAGATCGGCACCGAGGAATTGCCCGTCGGTGCACTGCCCGGCCTGGCGCAGGCATTGTTCGACGGCGTGATCGACGGCCTGGCGAAGCGCGGCATCGCGTTCGAGCGCGACGACGCCAAGCCGCTGTACACGCCGCGTCGCCTGGCGGTGCTGCTGCCGGGGGTCGCCGCGATGCAGCCCGAGCAGCATTCGGAAGTGCTCGGCCCATACCTGAACATCGCGCTCGACGCCGATGGCCAGCCGACGCGGGCGTTGCAGGGCTTCGCGCAGAAAGCCGGTGTCGAGTGGACGGCGCTGGAGCGCACCAGCGACAACAAGGGCGAGCGCTTCGTGCACCGCGCGACGACGCCTGGCGCGGCGACCGCGAGCCTGCTGCCGGAGATCGTGCGCGAGGCGGTGGCGGCGATGCCGATTCCCAAGCCGATGCGCTGGGGCTCGCGCGACGTCGGTTTCGCGCGGCCGGTGCACTGGCTGGTGCTGCTGCATGGCGACAGCGTGGTGGACGGCGAGCTGGTCGGGCTGAAGTCCGACCGCATGAGCCGCGGCCACCGCTTCATGCACGAAGGCCCGGTCCGGATCGGCGCGCCCGCGGATTACGTCGATGCGCTGCGCAGTGCGCACGTGCTGGTGGACCCGGACGAGCGCCGCGAGCGGATCGTGCGCGAAGTCGAGGCCGCGGCAAAGTCGGTCGGCGGCGAGGCGCGCATCGACGATGGCAACCTCGCCCAGGTCGACTGCCTGGTCGAATGGCCGAGCGCCGTGCTGTGCAGCTTCGAGCGTGAATTCCTGGCGGTGCCGCAGGAAGCGCTGGTGGCGACCATGGAAGCCAACCAGAAATTCTTTCCGGTGCTGGATGGCGAAGGCCGGCTCACCGAGCACTTCGTCGGCATCGCCAACATCGAATCCACCGACGCGGCCGAGGTGCGCAAGGGCTACGAGCGCGTGATCCGTCCGCGCTTCGCCGACGCGCGTTTCTTCTTCGACGAGGACCTGAAGCAGGGGCTCGCCGCGATGAACGAGGGCCTGAAGACGGTGACCTACCAGGCCAAGCTCGGTTCGGTCGCGGACAAGGTCGCGCGGGTGGCTGCACTGGTGCAGTCGATCGCGGCCGAAGCGGGCGTGGATCCTGCGCTGGCGAAGCGCGCGGCCCAGCTGTCGAAGGCCGACCTGCAGTCGCGCCTGGTCAACGAATTCCCCGAGTTGCAGGGCATCGCCGGCCGCTACTACGCCGTGGCCGCGGGCGAGCCCGTCGAGGTCGCGAACGCGATCGACGAGGCTTACCAGCCGCGTTTCGCGCGCGACGACATCGCACTGTCTCCGCTGGGCAAGGTGCTGGCGATCGCCGAGCGCCTGGACACGCTCGCCGGCGGGTTCTCCGCGGGCCTGAAGCCGACCGGCAACAAGGATCCGTTCGCGCTGCGGCGCAATGCACTGGCGCTGGCGCGCACGATCATCGAGAGCGGGATCGAGCTCGACCTCGATGCCGCCCTGGCCAAGGCCAACGCCAACGTCGCCGAAGTGCGCGACTTCATCATCGACCGCCTGCGCGGCTACTACGCCGACCAGGGCGTGCCGGTGCAGAACTTCAATGCGGTCGCCGAACTCGCGCTGCCGTCGCTGTACGACTTCGACCGCCGCATCGCCGCGATCGGCGAATTCGCCACCCTGCCCGAAGCCGAGGCGCTGGCCGCGGCCAACAAGCGCATCCGCAACATCCTGAAGAAGGTCGAGGGCGTCATTCCGGATGCGATCGATCCGGCGCTGTTGCGCGAGCCCGCGGAGTCCGCACTGGCCGAAGCGGTCGAGGCCGCCTACGGCGACACCGGCCCGGCGCTCGCCGCCGGCGACTACGTGGCCGTGCTCGGCCGGCTTGCCCGGCTGCGTCCGCAGGTCGATGCGTTCTTCGACCAGGTGATGGTGAACGTCGACGATGCGGCCGTGCGCAACAACCGGCTGGCCCTGCTGCGGCGGCTCGCCGACCGCCTGGGCAGTGTCGCCGCGATCGAGCACCTCTCGACCTGACCTGCATGCGGGGCGGTTATGCTGCGGCCATGCGCCCAGCCGCCCCCCGCCGCCCGGCTCTCCGCCTGTACGTTGCCACTGCCGTGCTGTGCCTGTCCGCGATGGCCGTGCAGGCAGCTGTGGTCAGCCGCGTGGAGATCATCGGCCTCGACGAGGCGATGACCGAAAACGTGCGCGAGTCGCTGTCGCTGGTCGAGACCATCGGCAAGGACGTGTCCGGCCGGCGCATGGCCTACCTGGTGCGCGAGGCCGAAGACGAGACTCGCGAGGCGCTCGAGCCGTTCGGCTACTACTCGCCGCAGGTCACCGTGGCGCGCGATCGCGACAACGGCGTCGTCACCATCACGGTCGTCCCCGGCGAGCCGGTGCGCGTGCGCGACAGCAACGTCGCGATCGAGGGCGAGGCCGGCGACGACCGTTACATGCGGGAAGAGCTGGATGCATTCGTGCCCGGGCCGGGGGCGATCTTCGACAGCAGCCTGTACGAATCCAGCAAGACCCGGATCAGCCGGCGCCTGGCCGAGCGCGGCTACTTCGACACCGACTTCCTCGCGCGCCGGGTCGAGGTCACCCGCGCCGAACACGCTGCCGACATCGACCTGCGCTGGAGCAGCGGCGCGCGCTACGACATGGGCCACGTCAGCTTCACCCAGACACCAAGTCAGATCATCCGCCCGGAGCTGTTCGACAAGCTGGTCTACTGGGACGAGGGCAGCTACTACCACCAGGGCAAGCTCGATCGCCTGCGCACCTCGCTGGTGGGGCTGGATTACTTCAGCCGGGTGGACATCGAACCCCGTCCCGAGGACGCCGGCGCCGACAAGCGCGTCCCGGTCACGGTGACGCTGACGCCCGCGAAGCGCAGCATCTACACCGCCGGCGTGAGCTACGGCACCGACAGCGGCGCCGGCGTCCGCCTGGGCGTGGAGCGGCGCTATCTCAACTCGCGCGGGCACAAGGCGCTGGCGCAGGTGGACTGGGCGCAGAAGCGCAAGACCGCCACCGTGCAGTACCGCATCCCCGCATTCGCCTGGCTCGACGGCTGGTACACCGCCAGCCTGCAGCTGGCGGACGAACAGACCGACTACATCGACAGCCGCCGCGCCGAGTTCGTCGCCAGCCGCAGCGGCCAGATCGACCGCCGGCTGACCGCGGTCGCCTCGCTGCACGTGCTGCGCGAGCGCTGGGCCTTCACCGGCGACATCGACCATCCCGGTTACCGCTACGGCAACTTCACCTATCCCTCGCTGCGCGCCGAATACGTCAATGCAGACGACCGCCTGTATCCACGCAATGCGCTCGGCGGCACCGTGCAGCTGCGCGGTGCGCGCGAAGGCGTGCTGGGTTCGGACGCAGGCTTCCTGCAGCTGCATGCGCGCGCCAGCTGGTTCAAGGGCCTGGGCCCGCACGACCGCGTGATCGTGCGCGGCGAGCTCGGCCATACCTTCACCGACACCGTGGTCGATCTGCCGCCGAGCCTGCGCTTCTACGCCGGCGGCGACCGCAGCATCCGCGGCTACGACTACCGCGAGGTCGGTCCGCGCATCGGCGACTTCGGCCTCGGCGCCAAGAACGTGATCACCGCCAGCGGCGAGTACGAGCGCTACTTCAATGCCAGCTGGGGCGGCGCGGTGTTCGTCGACGGCGGCAGCGCGTTCGACGGCA
>JAKFCN010000051.1:0-2974 GCA_036676625.1 Lysobacter sp.
CGCAAGATGAAGATCGCTGATCCTGTCGGTCAGCTCTGAGACTGGGGGGCAAGTCATGCTAGCCAGAACAGAAGACAGAGTGCGGCGCCTGTTCGATGACGTCATGGCGTGCGCGCGCGAACGGCTGCCGGATGCGGCATTTGCGGCGTTCGAACCGTTCCTGAACCACTACTACGGGCAGGCCGATGCGGAAGACATACTGAGCCGCAGCATCGCCGACCTGTACGGCGCCGCGATGGCGCATTGGCAGTTTGCGCGCAAGTTCTCGACAGGCAGCGTGCGCGTGCGTGTGTACAACCCAAGTCTGGAGCAGCACGGCTGGTACTCCGATCACACGGTGATCGAGATCGTCAACGACGACATGCCATTCTTGGTCGACTCGGTGACTATGGAAGTCAACCGGCTCGGGCTTACGCTGCATGCGGCGGTGCACCCTGTGTTCCGGGTCTGGCGCGAGGCCGGTGGCCAGATCGCGAATGTGCAGGCGGCCAGCGAGCAGGGCGAGGCCGAATCCAACGGTTCGGCGCTGGAGTCCTATATTCACCTCGAGGTGGATCGTCGTACCGAGGCGGCGCGCCTGGAGGAACTGACGTCCGGCCTGATCAAGGTTCTGGGCGACGTGCGGGCGGCGGTGGAGGACTGGCCTCTGATGCTTGAGACGACCCGGCGCACGATCGCGGACCTGACTGCGCACGAGCAGGCAGCCGGCCCGGCGCAGGTGGACACCGCGGAAGCCGCGGAAGCCAGGGCCTTCCTCGAATGGATGGCTGACGACCATTTCACCTACCTCGGCTGTCGCGACTATGAGTCGCTTGTGCGGGACGGCGTCTACTATCTGCAGGGTGTCGCAGGCTCCGGCCAGGGCATCCTGCGCGAGGCCTTGCGCGACCCGTCCACGCCCGACCTGACCCGGCTGCCGGCCGGCGTGCAGCACGTCGTCGACTCGCTGTCGCCGATTTTTGTCACCAAAGCCAATTCGCGCTCCACTGTGCACCGGCCGGGCTATCTTGACTATGTCGGCGTCAAGCTGTTCGACGCCGACGGCAAGCTGTTCGGGGAACGCCGTTTCATCGGCCTCTACACCTCCATCGTCTACCGGGTCGCGACCGACGAGATCCCGTTGGTGCGGCGCAAGGTGGCCCACGTCATGAGCCGCGCCGGCTTTCTGCCCAGGGGCCACCTGGCCAAAACGCTGCTCACGATACTCGAGCAGTACCCGCGCGACGAGCTGTTCCAGATCGACGACAGCGAACTGTATGACATCGCGCTCGGCATCCTGCGCCTGCAGGAGCGCCAGCGCACCCGGCTGTTCGTGCGCCGCGACCGCTTCGACCGCTTTGTGTCCTGCATGGTGTTTGTCCCGCGCGAGAAGTTCAATACCGATTTGCGCCTGCGGATCCAGAGCCTGCTGCTGGAGGCCTTCCACGGCGTGAGCGCCGAGTTCACACCGCAGCTGTCGGAATCGATGCTGGCGCGCATCTACATCATGGTGCGAACCCAGCCCGGCAATATTCCGGAGGTCGATGTGCGGGAGCTGGAAGCACGTATCGTCGAAAGCACCCGCCGCTGGCAGGACGAACTGGCCCAGGCGCTGCTGGAAGGCTACGGAGAGGAGCGCGGCAACCGGTTGCTGCGCCGCTGGGGCGGCTCGTTCCCGGCCGGCTTTCGCGAGGACTACGCGGCGCGCTCCGCGGTGCGCGACATCGAGCTGATGGAAAGCGTGCAGGTCGGCCAGCAAGATGGCGCGCCGGCCGCGCTCGCGATGAACCTCTACCGGCCGATCGAGGCGCCACCGGGTTCGCTGCGCTTCAAGGTCTACCGCGCTGGACAGCCGATTGCGTTGTCGCAGAGCCTGCCCATGCTCGAGCACCTGGGTGTCCGGGTGAACGAGGAGCGCCCCTATTGCATTGAGCCACTGGACGCGCAAGCCGTGTGGGTGCACGACTTTGGCATGGAGCTCGCCGACGGCGTCGAGATCGAGATCGACCGCATCAAGGCGCTGTTCGAGGACGTGTTCGCGCGCGCTTGGGGCGGCGAGATCGAGAACGACGACTTCAACCGGCTGGTGTTGCGCGCGCAACTGACCTGGCGCGAAGTCGCGATCCTGCGCGCCTATGCACGCTACCTGCGCCAGGTCGGCTCGACGTTCAGCGACGCCTATGTCGAGCGCGCGCTGGCCGGCAACCCGGCGATCGCGCGCAAGCTGGTCGAGCTGTTCCTCGCGCGCTTCGACCCCGCGCAAGGCGAGGAGCGCGGCGCACGGACGCAGAAGCTGCAAAACGACATCGAGCACGCGCTGGACCAGGTGCCCAACCTCGACGAGGACCGCATCCTGCGCCAGTTCCTCGGCGTGATCGGGGCGACCACGCGCAGCAACTATTTCCAGCACGCGGCCGACGGCGGGCCCAAATCCTATCTGTCGTTCAAGCTCGACCCGGCGCGCGTGCCCGGCCTGCCCGAGCCCAAGCCGATGTTCGAGATCTGGGTCTATGCGCCGCGGGTCGAGGGCGTGCACCTGCGCGGCGGCCGCGTCGCGCGTGGAGGGCTGCGCTGGTCCGACCGGCGCGAGGACTTCCGCACCGAGGTGCTGGGGCTGGTCAAGGCGCAGATGGTGAAGAACGCGGTGATCGTTCCGGTCGGCTCCAAGGGCGGCTTCGTCGTGAAAAATCCGCCGCCCCAGACTGACCGGGACGCGTACATGAAGGAAGGCATCGCCTGCTACCAGACCTTCCTGCGTGGGTTGCTCGACCTCACCGACAACCTGGTCGGCGCGCAGGTGGTGCCGCCCGCGGACGTGGTGCGCCACGATGCGGACGATCCCTACCTGGTGGTCGCGGCCGACAAGGGCACCGCCACCTTCTCCGACTACGCCAACGCGATTTCTGCCGAGTATGGCTTCTGGCTGGACGACGCGTTCGCCTCGGGCGGCTCGGTGGGCTACGACCACAAAAAAATGGCGATCACCGCGCGCGGC
>JAKFCN010000052.1:0-54721 GCA_036676625.1 Lysobacter sp.
ACGAACGCGCCGTAGTCGGTGAGGTTCTTGACCACGCCCTTGAGCACGGCGCCCTCGACCAGCTTCTCGAGCAGCTGCTCGCGCTCTTCCGAATGCTCGCTCTCGACCACCGCGCGGCGCGACACCACCACGTTGTTGCGCTTGCGGTCGAGCTTGATGAGCTTGAACTCCAGCTCCTTGCCTTCCAGGTACACCGGGTCGCGGACCGGGCGCACGTCGACCAGGGAACCGGGCAGGAACGCGCGGACGTCCTTGATGTCGACGGTGAAGCCGCCCTTGACCTTGCCGCTGATGCGGCCGGTGATGGTTTCGTTCTTCTCGAGGGCTTCCTCGAGTTCGTCCCACACCATCGCGCGCTTGGCCTTCTCGCGCGACAGCACGGTCTCGCCGAAGCCGTTCTCGAGCGAGTCCAGCGCCACCTTGACGGTGTCGCCGATGCCCACGTCGATCTCGCCGGCGTCGTTGCGGAACTGTTCGATCGGGACGATGCCCTCGGACTTCAGGCCGGCGTTGATGACGACCACGTCGGAGCGCACGTCGACCACGATGCCGGTGACGATGGCGCCCGGCTTGAGCTTGGCGATGTGGGACTGGCTCTGTTCGAACAGTTCGGCGAAGGATTCGGTAGCTACGGTCATGTTTTTCTCAGTTGGCGCGTGCGGGCTTGCACTTGCCAGGGGTTGGGTGGATGACCCGGCGGGTGCCGGGGATTGGTCAGGCAGCCGACCATGGGTCGGCTCTACAGGACGAGTGCGAGCACCCGTTCCACGACCGCTTCGATCGGCAACCCGGTAGTGTCGATGCGCTCGGCGTCTTCGGCCGGTCGCAGCGGCGCCACCGCGCGGCTGGCGTCGCGGGCGTCACGGGCCAGAATCTCCCGCAGCAGACCGGCCAATGTAACGGAAACCCCTTTTCCCTTCAACTGCTTATAGCGCCTTTCCGCCCTTTCCTCGGCGCTGGCCGTGAGGAACACCTTGAAGGCCGCATCCGGGAAGATGACCGTGCCCATGTCGCGGCCGTCCGCCACCAACCCCGGGGGCTGGCGGAAAACCCGTTGCCGGTCCCTGAGCGCCGCCCGCACCTCGGGGATGGCCGCGATGGCCGAAGCGGCCGCGCCGGCGGTCTCGGTGCGCAGTTCGTCGGTGGCGTCGTGGCCGTTGACCAGCACCCGCAGCTCGCCGTCGGCGGCTTCCCGGAAGGTGATGTCCGAGTCGAAGGCGCAGCGCACCAGGGCGCCGGCATCGTCCAGGTCGAGGTCGGCCCAGCCGGCGGCCACGCCAACCGCGCGGTAAAGTGCGCCGGAATCGAGGTAATGCCAGCCCAGGCGCTGCGCCACCAGGCGACTGATGGTGCCCTTGCCCGAGCCGGACGGGCCATCGATGGTGAGGACGGGGACGGCTTGGGTGTCGGGCATGCCGGCGATTGTAGCCGGGCCGACCGGGAAAGCGGCGCAAGCACTTGAATGCCGTGGGAAAACCCGTCTACAATAGGCGGCTGGCGCTCTTGGCGCCTTTTCTTTCCATCCATTCAACCGTTGCCGAGGTTCGTCATGAAGGTCCTGTCCTCCCTGAAGTCGGCGAAGACCCGTCACCGCGACTGCAAGGTGGTCCGCCGTCGTGGCAAGGTCTTCGTGATCTGCAAGTCCAACCCGCGGTTCAAGGCGCGCCAGCGCTGAGTTCGCCGCGCAGAGCCGAGCCATGCCCGGCTCCGTCGCAGAAAGGCCGCAGCGATGCGGCCTTTCTGCTTTCCGGACCTTCCGCACACCCCGAACAGGCAGCATGCGGCAGAATCCATCGAACTGACCTTCCGAGGACCATCGTCATGCGCCTTCAGATCGCCGCCTTGCTCCTGCTGACCGGCCTGGCCGGGACCGCCACCGCCCAGGATCGGGTCACCACCGGCGACACCCTGCTGATCGAGCGCGTGCAGCAGGAAAACACCGCCGCCCTGCCCGCCCGCGGCCTGTCCATGGCCCAGGTCCAGGCCCGCTACGGCGCACCGGCGCACCGGCTGGATCCGCGCGGCGGCCAGAGCCGGGCATGGCCGACCATCAACCGCTGGAGCTATCCGGCCTTCACCGTGTACTTCGAGAGGGACAAGGTGATCGACGCGGTGGCCAACAAGGCCGACCCGTCCGAGATCGGACCGAAGCCCGCAATCCGATGACTGCAGCATTCCGGTTCCCGGCCGAATGGGAGCCCCAGTCGGCCGTCCTGCTGGCCTGGCCGCACGCCGGCACCGACTGGGCCGAACGCCTGGGCGACGTCGAAGAGACCTACATCGCCCTGGTGGCTGCGATCGCGCGCTTCGAGCGGGTATTGATCTGCGTGGGCGACGACGACATCGAGGCCTACGCTCGTGCGCGCCTGTCCTCGGCGCGCATCGACATGTCGCGGGTGACCTTCGCCAGCGTCGCCTACGACGACACCTGGTTGCGCGACAGCGGCCCCATCACTCTGGCCGCCGACGGCGCTTTCAAGCTCCTCGACTTCCGCTTCACCGCCTGGGGCGGCAAGTTCGAGGCCGCACAGGACGATCGTTTGGTCGAACGCCTGCATGCGGCTGGAAACTTCTTCAAGAGTGACCGACAAGCGATTGATTTTGCGTTGGAAGGCGGCGCCATCGACACCGACGGCGCGGGCACCCTGCTGACCACCTGGCAGTGCCTGCACGAGCGCCATCCAGGCAGCAGCCGCGAGGAACTGTCGGAAAAGCTGGCCGGCTGGCTGCAACAGGACCGGGTACTCTGGCTCGAGCACGGTTACCTCGAGGGCGACGACACCGACGCCCACATCGATACCCTCGCCCGCTTCGCCGCGCCCGACGCGATCGTGTTCCAGGCCTGCGACGACCCGGACGATTCGCATTACTTCGAACTGCGCGCGATGGCCGACGAGATCGCTGCGCTGCACACCCGCGACGGCCAGCCCTACCGCCTGTTCCCGCTGCCGTGGCCGCGGCCGATCCTGGATACGGATGCGGCCGGCCGGGAACGGCGCCTGGCCGCCAGCTACGCCAACTTCCTGATCGTCAACGGCGCGGTGTTGATGCCTGCCTACGGCGATCCGGCCGACGGCCTTGCCGCCGGAGTGCTGGCGCAGGCCTTCCCCGATCGCGAGATCGTGCCGGTCCCCTGCCGCCCGCTGATCTGGCAGAACGGAAGCCTGCATTGCCTCACCATGCAGTTGCCGCAGGGGATAATGGCGGCATGAAGAGCAACAAGATCCTTCCGGTTGCGCTGATCCAGGAGCGCGCCATCCTCGATCAAGGCAGTGGCGACGCCGAAGCCAACCTCGCCGTCATCGAGCAGCGCGTGGCCGAAGCCGCCAAGGCCGGCGCGCGCCTGGTGCTGCTGCAGGAACTGCACAACGGCGCGTACTTCTGCCAGCACCAGGACGTGCGCGAGTTCGAGCTGGCCGAGCCGATCCCTGGTCCCAGCACCGAGCGTCTCGGCGCCCTGGCGAAGCGTCATGGCATCGTGCTGGTCGGCTCGCTGTTCGAGCGCCGCGGCGCCGGCCTGTACCACAACACCGCGGTGGTGCTGGAGCGCGACGGCAGCCTCGCCGGCAAGTACCGCAAGATGCACATCCCGGACGATCCGGGCTTCAACGAGAAGTTCTATTTCACCCCCGGCGACCTCGGCTTCCATCCCATCGACACCTCGGTCGGCCGTCTCGGCGTGCTGGTGTGCTGGGACCAGTGGTATCCGGAAGGTGCGCGGCTGATGGCGCTGGCCGGCGCGGAACTGCTGCTGTACCCGACCGCGATCGGCTGGGACCCGAACGACGACCAGGCCGAGAAGGATCGCCAGCGCAATGCCTGGATCCTCAGCCATCGCGGCCATGCGGTCGCCAACGGGTTGCCGGTGCTGTCGTGCAATCGCGTCGGCCACGAGCCGTCGCCGGCGAGTGGTTCGCCGGGCATCGATTTCTGGGGCTCCAGTCACGTGCTGGGGCCGCAGGGTGAGTTCCTCGCCGAAGCCTCGATCGACGCACCGGAAGTGCTGCTGGCCGAAGTCGACCTGCAGCGCAGCGAGCATGTGCGGCGGATCTGGCCGTTCCTGCGCGACCGTCGCATCGACGCCTACGGCGACCTCACGAAACGCTACCGTGACTGACGCGCCCGCGCCCGGCTGGCGCGAACAGCCGCACGCGATCGTCGAGCGCGACGGCGTCCGTTACACATTGCTCGGTACCGCACACGTCTCCAGCAGCAGCGTCGACGCGGTGCGCGCGGCGATCGACAGCGGCGCGTTCGATACGGTCGCGGTCGAGCTCGATGCGCACCGCTTCCAGTCGCTCACCGATCCGGACGCGCTGGCGCGGCTGGACTTGGTGCAGGTGATCCGCTCGGGCCGGACCGCGCTGTTCGCGGCCAACCTGGGCCTGGCCGCCTACCAGCGCCGGCTCGCCGAGCAGCTCGGCATCGAGCCTGGCGCCGAGCTCAAGGCAGCGGCACAGGAGGCGCAGGCGCGCGGACTCGCGCTGCACCTGATCGACCGCGACGTCGGCCTGACCTTCAAGCGCGCGTCGCAGCGCCTGGGCTGGTGGGGCCGCGCGAAACTGATCGGCGGCCTGGTCGGCGCGCTGTTCGGCGACGAGGAAGTCGGCGCCGCCGAGATCGAGAAGCTGAAGCAGGGCGACATGCTCGAAGCCAGCTTCGGCGAGTTCGCCGGCGAGAACCCTGCACTGTACGAGGTGGTGATCGCCGAGCGCGACCGCTACATGGCCGCGCACCTGCGCGAGCTCGCGATCGACCCGTCGTCCAGTGCACGGGAAGTGCTGGCGGTCGTCGGCGCGGGCCACCTGCAGGGCCTGGCGCGGCACCTGCGCGAGGACAGCGTCGCGCCGGCGGTCGTGCGCGCGGACCTGGAATCGCTGCAGGAAAAGTCCTCGATCCCGTGGTTCACCATCGCGCTCACCGCGTTCGTGCTGGGCGGCTTCGCCTGGGGGTTCTGGCACGGCGGCGTCGATGTCGGCGCGGACCTGCTGCTGTACTGGGTGCTGCTGACCGGCACCCTCGGCGCGATCGGCTGCGCGGTCGCCGGTGGCCATCCGCTGAGCATCCTGGCCGCGTTCGTCGCCTCGCCGGTGACGCCGCTGCACCCGGCACTGGCGTCGGGCACGATCAGCGCGCTGGTCGAGGCCTGGGTGCGCAAGCCCACCTACGCCGACTTCATGGCCCTGCGCAACGACGTGGCCACGGTTCGCGGCTGGTGGCGCAACCGCGTCGCCCGCGTGCTGCTCAACTTCTTCCTCACCAGCCTGGGCACCGCCATCGGCGTCTGGCTCGGCGGCGCCCGCATCCTCGGCAAGCTCCTCGCCTGACGCAAAGGCAAGCGCAAAGCTGGCCACAGATTACACGGATCAAATCTGATCAAAACGGATAAAGCTCAATATATAAAAGCTTTATCCGTGTTGATGGACTTTTATCAGATTTGATCTGTGGCCGGCTTTTGCTCTGCATCACGCAGGCACCGGGTCGCCGCGGCGGCGGCGGGCCCGCGCGAGGACGCGCGAGGTGCCGAGGCTGAGGTCGTCGAGGATGGCGTAGATGGTCGGCAGGAACAGCAGGCTGACCAGGGTCGAGAACGCCAGCCCGCCCGCGATCGCGCGTGCCATCGGGTAGTAGGCCGGGCCGTCGCCGCCCATCTGGGTATTGCCGATCGCGATCGGCACCATCGCCAGGATCGCCGTGCCCATCGTCATCAGGATCGGGCGCAGGCGTTCGCGTCCACCGTTGACCAGCGCCTCGGTCCGGCTCATACCGCGGCGACGCAGGTTGTTGATGTGCTCCACCAGCACGATGCCGTTGTTCACCACCACGCCCATCAGCACCAGGATGCCGATGAAGGCCATGATGTTGAACTCGGTGCCGGTGAGCCAGAACAGCCAGTACACGCCGAACACCGAGAACAGCACGCCGCTCATGATCGCCGACGGGAACAGCAGCGACTCGAACACCGCCGCCATCACCACGTAGATCATCACCAGCGCGATCAGCAGGTTGAACATCATCTGCTTCATCGCCTCGTCGTCGTCCTGGAAGCCGCCGCCCTCGAAGCTGTAGCCGTAGCCATCCGGGAACGCGACGCCGTCGAGGGTCTCCTCCATCGCCTTGCGCGCGTCCGGCATGGTCACGTCCTTGCCGAGCCCGGCCTGGATGGTGAGCGTGGTCTGGCGGTCGTTGCGCTCGATCTCGCTCGCCGACGGCACCACCGCGACATCGACCATCGCCAGCAGCGGCACGCTGCGGCCGTCGGGGGCGCGCACGGTGAACGACTGCAGGTCCGCGGTGCCGAAATCCTCGGCGCCGGCGAAGCGCACGGTCACCGGCAGTTCGTTGTCGCCCTCGCGGAACTCGCGCAGCGGCGCCCCGCGCAGGGCCAGGCCGACGAAGCTCGCCACTTCCTGTGCGCTGAAGCCGAACGCGGCGGCGCGCTCGCGGTCCACGCGCACGGTGAGTTCGCTGTTGCTGTCGCCGGTGTTGACCCGCACGTCGCGCAGCTCCTTGCGCCGCGACAGGATCGGGACCACGTCCTCGGCCAGTTCCTGCAGGGTCTGGGTGGAATCGCCGACCAGCCGCACTTCGACCTCGGTACCCGGACCGCCGCCCGCGCCGGGGCCGCCCTGGTCGCCGATGCCGAGCTTGGCGCGGGCCGACTTCGGCAGGTCCTTGCGCACCAGTTCGGTCAGCGCGACGGTTTCCTCGGGATCCTTGGTGTCGAACGTGACCCGGGTCCGCGCCCAGCCCTGTTCGCTGTAGCGCGAGTACACCTGGGTGGCGTGGAAACGCTCGCGGTTGGCGTCGATGTAGCGTTCGACCCGGGCCACTTCCTCGCCCATCTGTTCCTTGGAATAGGAGCCGTTCCACTGGTAGAAGATGTCGGCCTCGCCGACGTCCTCGCCACCGAACATGTTGGTCTT
This sequence comes from Lysobacter sp., assembly GCA_036676625.1. Taxonomy (GTDB): domain Bacteria; phylum Pseudomonadota; class Gammaproteobacteria; order Xanthomonadales; family Xanthomonadaceae; genus Cognatiluteimonas. The sequence continues at coordinate 6,927 of JAKFCN010000052.1, forward strand.
GGTCAGGGTCATCGGCACGATGCTGACCGCCACGATCAACACGATCCCGAGCACGCTCCAGCCGCGGTGCTCCAGGGTCCAGCGCAACAGGCTCGCGTAGCGCTGCTGCATGCGCGGGATCAGCCCGCCCTGGCTGCGCACCGCCGGCGGCGTCTTCAGCTTCGCCGACAGCATCGGGATCAGGCTGACCGCGACCAGCCACGACGCCATCAGCGACACCGAGATCGTGATCGCGATCTGCGACAGGTAGATGCTGATGAAATTGCGGTCGCCGAACAGGGTCGGCAGGAACACGATGCAGTGGCACAGGGTGCCCGCCGACAGCGCGATCGCCACGTGCCTGGTGCCCACGATCGAGGCCAGCCGTGGCTGCCCCGGCATGCGCTCGCGCTCCTGGTAGATGCTCTCGACCACCACCACCGCGTTGTCGACCAGCATGCCGATCGCCAGCAACAGGCCCATCATCGACAGGATGTTGAGGGTGACGCCGGCGAAGTACATGAAGCCCAGGGTGATCACGAAGCAGATCGGGATCGCCAGGGTCACCATCAGGGTCGAGGCCCAGTGGCGCAGGAAGAAGAACAGCACCGCGATCGACAGCACCAGGCCGATCCCGCCGGCCTCGGCCAGCTCCAGCAGCGAACTGGTGACGGCTTCGCCCTGGTTGTCGGTCACCTCGACGTCGATGCCGGCGACCGCAGGCTCGGCCTTGATCCGCTCGACTTCGTCCAGCACCGCCTGCGACATCGCCACCAGGTTGGCACTGCGTTCCTTGTAGATGTCCAGGCCGACCGACGGGCGCCCGTCGATCAGGCGCGCATACGGCAGCCGTTCCGGTGCGAGCCCGACCTTGGCGATGTCGCCCAGGCGCACGCCCCTGTCGTCGATCACCAGGTCGCGCAGCTGGTCCAGGTCGGTCAGCTCGCCGATCGGCTGCACCCGCAGGCGCCGCCCGGCATCGCTGATCTGGCCGGCCGACACCGAGAAGTTCTGGCTCTGCAGGCGCGTGGTCAGGGTGTTGATGCTGATGCCGTGCGCGGTCAGGCGGTCGGGATCGATGGCGATCTCGACCTCGTTTTCCGGCACCCCTTCCACTTCCACCCGTGCCACGCCCGCGATCCGCTCCAGCCGGCGCTTGAATTCGCGCTCGATCAGATCGTGCTTGGCGGTCATGTCGTCGCCGGTGAGGCGCAACTCGACCGCGGCCTGGTCGTTGGTCGACCACTTGAACACGTCGTAGCGCCGCAGGTCGTCCGGCAGCTCGTCGCGGATCGCGTCGATGCGCTCGCGCGCATCGGAAGCCGCGATCGCGCTGTCGCGCTCCCAGTCGGTGAAGGTGATGAAGATGCCGGCGCCGTCGGAGCGCGCGCTGGACTCCATCGACTTGATCCCGCTCATCGTCGCCAGCACGTCCTCGACCGGGCGCAGCAGGCTGCGCTCGACCTCCTTCGGCGTGGACCCCGCGTACGGCAGCGACACGTAGATGAACGGCGGCGTGACCTCCGGGAACAGCTCCAGCGGCAGCCGCACCGCCGCGATCAGGCCGATCACGAACAACGACACGAACAGCATCACCGTCGTCACCGGACGGCGGATGCTGCGCTCGGCGACCGTGGTCATGCCTGCCCCGGGTGGGCGCCCTCGACGCCGTCCAATGGATCCTGGTCGTGGCTGAGGCGCTCGGCCGCCGCTTCCGCGTCGACGCGCACGCGGCGCGCGCGCTCGGTGTAGTAGCCGTCCGCACGCCGGTCCAGCAGGTCGTAGACCACCGGGATCACCACCAGGGTCAACAGGGTGGAGACCAGCAGGCCGCCGATCACCGTCACCGCCATCGGCGAGCGCACCTCGGCGCCTTCACCGAAGGCCAGCGCCAGCGGCAGGAAGCCGAACAGGGTGCAGGTGGTGGTCATCACGATCGGGCGCAGGCGCGAACGCGCACCTTCCACCAGCGCCTGGTGCTTGGCCACGCCGGCCTCGCGCAGCTGGTTGACCTTGTCGATCAGGATGATCGCGTTCTTGACCACCAGGCCGACCAGCAGGATCAGGCCGATGAACACCACCACCGACACCGGCGAGCGGGTCAGCAGCAATGCCGCCACCGCGCCGACCAGCGCCAGCGGGATGGTGAACAGGATCACGAACGGATGCAGCAACGACTCGAACTGCGAGGCCATCACCAGGTAGACCAGGAAGATCGCCAGCGCGAACGCGAACATCAGCGAGCGGATCGACTCGCCCAGTTCCTCGCCCTGGCCGCCGATGTGCATGCCGACGCCGGCGGCGAGCGGATCCTTCGCCACCATGTCGTGCACTTCCCGGACCGCGCCGCCGAGGTCGATGTCGCGCAGGTTGGCCGAGACGATCGCCACCCGCACCTGGTCGGCACGGTGGATCTCGCTGGGGCCGTTGGTGGCGACGATGTCGGCGACCGACTCCAGCCGCACCGGGCGCGCGCTGCCGGGATTGACGATCAGCTGGCGGATGTCCTGCAGCGACGCACGGTCGGATTCGCGCGCCCGCACCAGCACGTCGATCTTGCGATCGCGGAAGCTGTAGCGGGTGGCGACGTTGCCCTTGACCTTGTTGACCACGATGTCGGCGATCTGGCGCGTGGTCAGGCCGAGCGCGGCCGCGCGCACCTGGTCGAAGCGGATCTGGATTTCGGGGAAGCCCTGCTCCACCGTCGACTTGACGTCGGCGTAATGCGGGTTGGCGCGCAGCAATGCGGCCATCTTCTGCCCGGCGGTGCGCAGGGTGTCCATGTCCTGGCCGCTCAACTCGATCTCCAGCGGCGTCGACAGGCTCACCAGCTGCGGGCGGCTGAAGTCGACCTGGGCACCGGCCTGGCCACGCATCGACGCGCGCAGCTTCTCGGTCTCGCTGGCCTCCAGTTCCTCGCTGCCGCCGTCGGCCATCACCACCGTGATCTTGCCGATGTTCTCGCCGCTCTCGGTCGGGTTCGCGTCCAGCCGCGTGCCGCTGCCGCTGACGCCGTACAACGCGCGGATGCCGGGGTCCTTGTCGTGCTGCGACTGCAGGCGCCGCACCAGCGCGTCGGTCTCCGCCAGCGGCGTGCCCGGCGGCAGTTTCACCGTCATTTCGAAACGGTCCTGCGCCAGTTGCGGAATCAGGTCCGCGCCCAGCAGCGGCACCGCCAATGCGGCCAGCAAGAAGGCCAGCGCAGCGAAACCCAGCACCAGCCGCGGACGCTTCAGCGCCGCCGGCAGCAACTGCAGGTAACCGCGTTCGGCGCGGCCGTATGGCGCCATCGCCAGGTCGCTGGCCTTGCGCATCACCGGCCCGACCGCCGCGGCCATGCCGCGCCACGCGCGCACCACGACCCAGGCGATGCCGAAGAACGCGCCGCGGATCGCGCCGCCGATGCCGCGTCCACCCATGGCCACCGGCTTCTGCCAGCGTGCGGCCGGCTGCCAGCGCGGATGCGGCGGCTCTTCCGGGAACGCCAGTGGCGGCCGTCCCTTGAGCGCGCTCAGCATCGGGATCAGGGTCATGGCCACCACCAGCGACACGCCGATCGCGATCGCCACGGTCAGCGCCTGGTCGCGGAACAGTTCGCCGGCGATGCCCTGCACGAACACCAGCGGCAGGAACACCGCCACCGTGGTCAGCGTCGAGGCCACCACCGCCATGCTCACTTCGCGGGTGCCGGCGATCGCGGACTCGAGCACGCCCAGCCCGCGTTCGCGCGCCTTGGCGATCGATTCCAGCACCACGATCGAGTCGTCGACCACCAGGCCGGTGGCCAGCGCCAGGCCGCCCAGCGACATGACGTTGAGGCTCAGCCCGAGCTGGTCCATGAAGAAGAACGTGGTGATGATCGAGACCGGCAGCGACAGGCCGATCACGAACGTGCTCCAGCCGTCGCGCAGGAACAGGAAGATGATCAGCACCGCGAGCAGGCCGCCGATCACCGCGTCGAGCTTGACGTCGGCGATCGCGTGGCGGATGAACTGCGACTGGTCGTCGATGCTGGTCAGTTCCGCATCCGGCGGGATCTGCGCCTTGATCTGCTCCAGGCGCTTCTGGATCGCGTCGGCGGTGGCGACGGTGTTGGCGTCGCCTTCCTTGTAGATCGCAAGTTCGACCGCTTCCTTGCCGCCCAGGCGGATGATCGCCTCGCGCTCCTTGTAGCCCTGGCGCACGCTGGCGACATCCTCCAGCCGTACCGGCACGCCGCCGGCCGCGGCGTTGCTGTCGGACGAGGACGCGCTCTGCACCGACGCGGCCGCCGCCATCGCACTGGCGTCGCCGGTCGCGGCCGCGACCCGCGCCATCTGCTCGGCCGCGCTGGCCGCGGCGCCGCCGCCGGCCGACTGGGTGGTGACCAGCATGTTGCGGATTTCGTCGACGGTCGCGAACTGGTTGACGGTGCGCACCAGGTAACGCTGCGAACCCTCTTCCAGGCTGCCGCCGGAAATGTTGACGTTCTCCGCCTGCAGGCGGCTGATGACGGTGCCGATCGGCAGGTTGAGCTGGGCCAGCTTCTGCTGGTCGATCTCGACCTGGATCTCGTCCTCGAGGCCACCGCCGACCTTGACCGCGGCGACGCCGGCCACCGGCTCCAGTTTCTTCTTGAGGTCGTCGTCGGCGTAGCGGCGCAGTTCGATCAGGCGGCGCTGCGCCTCGGTTTCGCTCGCGGGCACGCCCTTGTCGGACAGCACCAGGCGCATGATCGGTTCGGTCGACGGATTGAAACGCAGCAGCACCGGTGCCTTGGCCTCGAGCGGCAGCTGCAGCGCCTCCATCTTGTCGCGCACCTCCAGGCTGGCCTGGTCCATGTCGGTGCCCCACGCGAATTCCAGCACCACGTCGCTCTGGCCGGTGCGCGACACCGACTTGAGCTTGCGCAGGTTCTTGACCACGCCGACCGCTTCCTCGACCGGCTGGGTGACCAGGGTCTCGATTTCCGACGGCGCGGCGCCGGTGTATTCGGTGCGCACCGTCAGCGTGGGATAGCTCAGGTCGGGCAGCAGGTTGACCTTGAGCCCGCCCAGCGCGATCAGGCCGAACAGCACGAAGCTCAGGGTCACCATCGCCACCGTCACCCGGCGGCGGGTGGCGAACTCGACCAAGTTGAACCCGGCGTCGGGCGGACTCACTGCTTGCTGCCCTGCGCCGGAGCCGCCGGCTTGCCGGCATCGGCGTGAATCACCTGCACCGGCGTGCCTTCACGCAGCGCGACCTTGCCGGCGGTGACCACCGGCTCGCCGAGCTTGAGGCCGCCACGGACTTCGACCCACTGGCCTTCGACGTAACCCAGCACCAGCGGCACGCGCACGGCCTTGCCGTCGCGCACGGTGAACACGGCCGGCTGCGACTCGTCGTCGAGCAACGCGTTGCGTGGAATCGCCAGTGCATCGGCGCGCTGGTCGTAGTCGATCTGCAGGCGTCCGAACATGCCCGGCTGCAGCACGCCGCCGTTGTCGAACGCGCAGATCACGCGGAAGGTGCCGCTGCCGGCATCGACCACCGGCGACACCCGGTCGACCGTGCCGCGGAAGGTCTTGCCCGGCAGCGCATCCACCCGCAGCTGCACCGGCAACCCGGCCTTGAGCGTCGCCAGTTCGCGCTCGGGCACGTTGAGCGTGGCCTCGAGCTTGTCGATGTCGACGATGCGGAAGATCGGGGTGTTGATCTGGACGAAGTTGCCGGCCTTGATCGAACGCTGGGCGATCACGCCGGAGATCGGCGCCTTGACGTCGGCATAGGACAGCTCGAGGTTGGCCAGGCGATTGGCCGCGCGCGCGTTCTCCAGGTCGTACTTGATCTGGTCGATGTCGTTGGCGCTGATCAACTGCTGCTTCGACAGCTGCAGGGAACGCGCGTAGTTGGCCTCGAGCTTGCGCATCTGCGCCGAGCTCTGCGCGGCCTGCAACTGCGCGCGGGCCGAATCCAGCCGCACCAGCACCTGGCCGGCACGCACGTGCTGGCCTTCTTCGGCGAGCACGGCGAGCGCCACGCCGGAGGTCTTGGCGACCACCTGCGAATCGGCCCGCGCTTCCAGCGGCGCGGTGCCCGAATAGCTGGCGGCGATGGCATGGCGGGCGACCTTGGCCACCTCCACCGGAACCGCTTCGGGCGCCTTGTCGGCGCCGTCCCCGGTGGTGGCCGCGGCGCCGTCCCCGCCCTTCCTGCAGGCGCCCAGTGCCAGCACTCCGGGCACCAAAAGGCACAGCAGCAGCGGTACCAGCAAGGGCGAACGCGCATTGGGCAGCCGGCCGTGCATCGGGTCGGTCGTACGGATCATGGGGAGGCTCGTTGTTTGGTGTTGTATCAAGGTATATCACCCGAAAGGAACGCGATATCCGCCAGAGGTCATGGTGACGTCCGATTGGGTTGCACGTCGGAGGCCGCTATACTGATGCGATTGCGTGCCGCTGCGTTGCAGTCGCCCGCCTCCAACTTCCCTTGAGATTGCGGACAAGCCGATGATCCGATCGTTGTTGTTTGCCTCCTGCCTGCTGATCGCCACCGGCGCCGCCGCGCAGGAACCCGCCGAAGCCAGCACTCCCGCCCAGGCAGCGCCCGCCGCCGCCCCGGCCCCGACCGCTCCCGCCGCGCTCGTCGGCAATGCCGAAAACGGCCTCCAGCTGACCTATACCTGCCAGGGCTGCCACGGCATTCCCGGCTACAAGAACGCCTACCCGAACTACCACGTGCCACGGATCGGCGGCCAGGCCGCGCCGTACCTGGTCAACGCGCTCACCGAGTACCAGCAGGGCAACCGCAAGCACCCGACGATGCAGGCCCAGGCCGAGAGCTTCTCGGCGCAGGACATTGCCGACATCGCCGCCTACCTGTCGAGCCTGAAGTGAGCAACCCCATGAATCGCACCAACATCAAGCCGGTCATCCTTGCCGCCGCCCTGCTCGCCGCGCTCGGCCTCGTCGCCGGCTGCAGCCCCTCGGGCGAGACCCCGGCCGAACACTCCTCCGCCGATCGTGCCGCGGGTCACACCAGATCCTCGGCCGGGCTCCCGGCCGGGCGCATCGATGCGGGCGAGAAGCTCGCCAGCGCGAGGAATGCCAAGACCGGCCAGGCCTGCGTGGATTGCCACGGTGCCGCCGGCAATGCCCCGATCGACCCGAGCTACCCGAAACTGGGCGGCCAGTACTACGACTACATCGCGCATTCCCTGCAGCTGTACCGCGATGGCGACCGCACCAATGCGCTGATGGCCTCGCAGGCCGCCGACCTGACCGACCAGCAGATCGCCGACCTTGCCGCCTATTTCGGCGCGCAGCCGACCGAGCTGACCGACCTCAGCCACCTGTAGAGCGGAGCCATGCTCCGCTGAGCCGAGCATGGCTCGGCTCTACACGTCTACTTCTCCTGCAACTCCGGTTTCCACGGAATGTCCGGCGGCGGCTTCGCCCCGGCTTCCTGGTCCTGCATGTCCGGATCGTCGATGCCGCAGCCGCCGCCGAGCTGCAGGATCGACACCACGCAGCGGATCTTCTTGGACGTGCCCGGGATGCGGATCTGCACCTCGCGCACGCCGCGACGCACCCATTCCTCCAGCAGCGTGCCGCCCGGCATCCAGTAACGGTCGAAAGCTGTCGGCGAGTAGTCGATCGGCGGGCGCTTGAGCCAGGTGCCGGCGCGATCCAGGTCGGCGATGTCCTCGGTCACGATTCCCGGCGGCAGGCCAGCACCCGCGCGGGCACCCGTGCCGGGCGGCAGCCGCGGCCTGCCGCTCTCGTCGAACAGGCCGGAACCGCCGCGCTGGCCGCCCGGGCGGTTGCGATCCGACGCGCCCCAGTCGTCGCCGAGTCTGGACGTACTCCATGCCCCGGCCTTCGCCGCCTGTTCCGGTCCCGCGCCGGCGCCCGCGCGGGTGGTCGACGGTTGCGCGCCCGACGGTGTGCCCGCACCCCCCGCCTGCCCAGCCTGGACCGGCGCGCCACCGCTCCCCGGCGCCGTGGACGGCGACGGCAGTGAAGCGACCGACGCCTTCAGTCCCGGCACGCTGACCTGCCCCTGCCGTACCTCCGCCGTGCGTGCACTGACACCGGGCAAGGGCGGCCCGGGTGCCGGCAGCGCCTCCGCCTGCTGCTCCAGGCCCGGCACCTGTACCTGCGCTGCCTGCACCCGGACCGTGCGCGCGATCGCAGCGGGCAAGGGCGGTGCCGGCGAAGGCAACGTTTCGGGCCGTGCCTGCAACTGCGGCACGTCGACCTGCGCCTGCGGTACCACCACGGTGCGCGGCTGCGGCGGCGGTACCACGAACGGGATATCGGGCTCGACGACTTCGGTGGCCTGCAGCGGCTGCGCGGCCTCGGCCGGTGCAGGCGGTTGCGATTGCGCCGGCGCAGGTTCGGCCGTGCTGGCGGCCGCTGCCACCGGCGCGGGTTGCACGGGCACGGGTGCCGTCGCCTGCCGTGCCGGCTGCGCGGCACTGCTGGCGGCCGCCGCTGCCTCCGGTTGCGGACGTGGCCCCGACGGCGCGCCACCACCCTGCTCCTGCGGCATGCCCTCGCCGATGAATTCCACCTGCACCACGTCTTCGCCGGGCGGCAGCGGCTCGCCGCCATAGCGCGCGTACGCGAGCCACAGCACAAGGATCGCAAAGACCAGTTGCAGCAGCACCGCAATGGTGAAGGCGGCGATGCGCTGGATCCGGTCCTCGGGGCCGGCGGGCCGCCATTGCTGGCGCCAGAGCGTGGCGAAGGCCTGCCATGGGTTGAGCTCCGCGCTGCGGCGCGGCGCCTGGCGCAACTCGCGCTGCACCAGGATCGCAATGATCGCCTCGGCGCTGGCACCGGTGATGGTGCCCATGCGCTCGCGCATCGCGGCGAACCATGCACGCCAGCCCGGCGGGAACTCGCCAGGCAGGGTTTCGGGACGCAACGACCTGCGTGCGCGCCGGCGCAGGGCTTCGATCAGTTCGGCCGAGGTGAACACTCGTGCCGAGGCCGGGTCAGGCGGAGCCGCGCGGCATGTACGGCGCCTGGCCGGTATCGTGGTCGGTGGCGTCGCGCACGGCGGTCACGCCGGGCACCCGCGCCAGCAGGGTCTTTTCGATGCCCTGCTTGAGGGTCACGTCGACCATGCCGCAACCGTGGCAACCGCCGCCGAAGCTCAGCACGACCACGCCCTCGCCACTGACTTCCTGCAGCGACACGTGGCCGCGATGCATCGCCAGCTGCGGGTTGACCTCGTGCTCGATGACCCATTGCACCCGCTCCACCAGCGATGCCGACTCGGCCGGTGCCTCACCCTTGATCTTCGGTGCGCGGATCTGCAACTGCCCGCCCGTGGCCTGGTGCTGGTAATCGATCTCGGCGCCATCGAGGAAGCGTACGCTGGCCGCGTCCACCCACAGCGTGAAGCCCTCGCAGTCCACCGCCCACTCGTCGCCGCCCAGGTCGGCGGGCTCGGCGAACTCCAGGCGCACGTCCGCCTGCGCCGTGCCCGGCATGTGCGCCGACAGCCGCACACCGATCCCGGGCAGGCCCTCGCGTTCGAGCAGCTTGCGGAAATGGGTCTGCGCAGACTCGGAGATCTGGATCATGGCGCTATTCTAGCGATCCCCCGGCCCGAGGATGCCCACCATGTCCGACCTCGTCCCCCTCGTTCAGGCTCACTGCATTCCCCGCCGCGGCACCGAACACCGGCTGCCCGAAGCGCGCGTGCGCGAACTGCTGCCCGAGGTGCCGGGCTGGGAACTCGCGGAGGAAGCCAAGGCGCTGGTGCGCACGTTCGGCTTCAAGGACTACTACCGCACCATGTCGTTCGTGAACGCACTCGCGCACATGGCCAACCGCGAAGACCACCACCCCGACCTGTCGGTGCACTACGACCGCTGCGTCGTGCGCTACAGCACCCACGACGTCGGCGGCCTGTCCGAGAACGACTTCATCTGCGCCGCGAGGGCTTCTGCCCTCGCGGGGTGAAGTCGGCCGCTACGCGGCCTGTAAAGTCGCTCGCTACGCTCGCTGTAAAGGGGTAAGGGCGAAGCGCTGGTTCCATTTACCGTTCACAGGGCGCGCAGCGCCCGACTTCACCCCCCAAGGCGGTCGAGGGCGTCGAGGAGGTCGGGGGGCAACGGGGCGTCGAGGACGTAGGGGGTCTTGCCGGCGTCGAGCGCGAACTCGAGCGAAGCGGCGTGCAGGAACAGGCGCTTGAGGCCGATGTCGCGGCGCAGGCGCGCGTTGACCTCGGGGTCTCCGTACTTGTCGTCGCCGGCCACCGGGTGGCCGATGTGCAGCGCGTGCACCCGGATCTGGTGGGTGCGGCCGGTCTCGATCCGGATCTCGCAGTACGACTGTCCGCCGCGGCGCTCCAGCAGCTTGAAATGGCTCAGCGACGGCTTGCCCTGCGGGTTGACCTGCACATGGCGCTCGCCGCCCTGGCGCAGGCCCACGTGCAGCGGCGCATCCACGCTCATCACTCCGTCGGGCATGCGTCCCGTCAGCAGCGCCAGGTAGCGCTTGCGCAGCCCGCCGCCGCGACCGCCGTTCTCGCGCATCAGCGCCTGCAGCTCCGACAGCGCCGAGCGCTTCTTCGCCACCACCAGTACCCCGGAGGTGTCGCGGTCCAGCCGGTGCACCAGCTCCAGCGAGTCGCGCGGCCGCAGCGCGCGCAGGGTCTCGATCGCGCCGAAGGAAATGCCGCTGCCGCCATGGCTGGCCACGCCCGAGGGCTTGTTGACCACCAGCAGCCGGGCATCCTCGAACACGATGCTGGCCTCCATCGCCTCCAGCAGGCCCTTGGCCGGGGTGCCCTTCTCGCCGGGCGGGTCCAGCCGGACCGGCGGGATCCGGACCTCGTCCCCCTCCTCCAGCTTGCGATCGGCCCTGACCCGGCCCCCGTTGATGCGGACCTGGCCGGAACGCACCAGCTTGTAGACCAGGCTGCGCGGGGCGCCCTTGAGCAGGCCGAGCAGGAAATTGTCCAGGCGTTGCCCCGCACGGTCCTCCGGCACCCGCATGGTACGGGCGCCGCCACCGTGGTCGTGGCCGCGGCCGGGCTGTCGTTCCGGGTCTTCCGGGAGGGTCATGGGCGGCCTTGATCTGCTACACTCGCCGGGCGAGATAAGGGTTTGATTTCGCAGGGAGTTGACACACTTGGGCCGAAAGCCCGCCTCCCCCGCGATTCCAGCAGTAGTGCGCGACCACCGCCCCCGGGGCGGCCATGTTAGCGGCTCGTTGGCAAACCCGGCCATCGCCCGGCGTGTCAGACGCCGGCGCTGAACACGACCCGTTCGTCGCACCAAGATGTGCGACGGCGGCCCGGCAACACTGAACATACGAGAACAAGCGCTCCCGCGGCCAGCCGTGGTGTCGCAGCGCTGGAAAACTTGAGGTTGCCGCCGCGCGGCGAGTACCAGCGCGCAGCAGTGACTTGCGGTATCCAGAGGCGGTACGCCCACGGCGTCGCCGCGAGCTTGTCCCGGAAGGGACGGAGCGCGCGAGGAACGCCAAAATGAAACGCATGCTGATCAACGCGACGCAGGCCGAAGAGCTGCGCGTCGCCATCGTCGACGGCCAGGCGCTGTACGACATCGATATCGAGCAACCTGCCAAAGAGCAGAAGAAGTCCAACATCTACAAGGGCCGCATCACCCGGCTCGAGCCTTCGCTGGAAGCGGCCTTCGTCGAATACGGCGGCGAGCGCCACGGCTTCCTGCCGCTGAAGGAAATCTCCCGCGACTACTTCCAGGCCGGGGTCGACCACAACAAGGCCGGGCTCAAGGAACTGCTGCGCGAAGGCCAGGAAGTCGTGGTCCAGGTGGAGAAGGAAGAGCGCGGCAACAAGGGCGCCGCCCTCACCACCTTCATCTCGCTGGCCGGCCGCTACATGGTGCTGATGCCCAACTCGCCCACCGCCGGCGGCGTCTCGCGCCGGATCGAGGGCGAGGACCGGGCCGAGCTCAAGCGCGCGATGGATGCGCTCGCGATCCCCGACGAGATGGGCGTGATCATCCGCACCGCCGGCGTCGGCCGCGACGCCGAAGAATTGCAGTGGGACCTGGACTATCTGCTGAGCGTGTGGAAGGCCGTGGCCGAGGCCGCGCTGAGCAAGCCCGCCCCGTTCCTGATCTACCAGGAGTCGCGGCTGATCATCCGCGCCCTGCGCGACTACATGCGCCCGGACATCGGCGAGATCCTGGTCGACACCCCGGAGATGTACGAAGAGGCGCGCGAGTTCGTGCAGCAGGTGATGCCGCACAACCTGCGCAAGCTCAAGCACTACACCGACGACGTGCCGCTGTTCAACCGCTTCCAGATCGAGTCGCAGATCGAGGGCGCTTACGAGCGCGAAGTGCGCCTGCCTTCCGGCGGCGCGCTGGTGATCGACCAGACCGAGGCGCTGACCGCGGTCGACGTCAACTCGGCGCGCGCCACCAAGGGCGGCGACATCGAGGAAACCGCGTTCAACACCAACCTGGAGGCGGCCGAGGAAGTCGCACGCCAGATGCGCCTGCGCGACCTCGGCGGCCTGGTGGTGATCGACTTCATCGACATGGCGTCCAACAAGCACCAGCGCGACGTCGAGAACAAGCTGCAGCACGCGCTGCGCTCGGACCGCGCACGCGTGCAGCTGGGCCGGATCTCGCGCTTCGGCCTGCTGGAGATGTCGCGCCAGCGCCTGCGCCCGTCGCTGGGCGAGTCCAGCCAGCTGGTGTGCCCGCGCTGCGAAGGCCACGGCCGCATGCGCAGCATCGAGTCGCTGTCGCTGTCCATCGTCCGCGTCGCCGAAGAGCACGCGATGAAGGACAACACCGGACAGGTGCTGGTGCAGGCCCCGGTGGAGATCGCCAATTACCTGCTCAACGAGAAGCGCCGTGCGCTGGCCGAGATCGAGACGCGCCATGGCGCGCCGATCGTGATCGTCGCCGACGACCAGCTGCAGACCCCGCACTACGAGGTCACCCGCATCCGCGAGAACGAACTCAACGAGGAAACCGGCAAGCCCAGCTACCAGCGCGGCACCCCGCGCAAGCTGGCGACCATCGCGCTGACCAAGTCCAACCTCAACGTGCCGGCGCAGGCGATGGTGACCAACGTGCGCCCGGCCCAGCCGGCGCCGATCCGCGAATCGCGCGAAGACGTCGAGCAGGTGCAGGCCGTCGCGCCCCCGCCCGCCGCGTCGAAGAGCACCGGTCTTTGGGACCGGATCCTCGGCTTCTTCGGCTCCGGCGAACCCACCCTGCCGGCACGCCAGCAGCCACGGCGGCAGGACGGGCGTGGCGGCAGCAGCGAACGCGACGTACGCAGGGAACGCGGCGACCGCAGCGAGCGTGGCGGCCAGCGCCGCGACGGGCGTGACGCCCGCGGCGGCCGCGGCAATCGCGACGGCCAGCGCCGCGACGAACGCCGCGGCAACCAGCCGCCGCAGGCCGCCGCGCAGCCGAAGCAGGACAAGCCGCGCAACGAGCAGCCGAAGCAGAAGCCGCCGAAGCAGCAGCAACCGCAGCAGCCGAAGGCACCACGCCCGCCGCGCAACGAGCCCGTCACCGGAACGCGCCCCGTGCGCGATCCGGATGCCGAGTTCGAGACGGTCACCACGCCGGTCCCGGAAATGCCCGTGATCGCCACCGCAACCGTGGTCCCCGCGACTGCCGCACCCGCTGCCGAAGCCGCCGCCGCGATCGCCTCGCAGCCGCACCAGCAGCAGGCAGCCAATGAAGCCGAGGGTGGCCAGGATGCAGCGGGCGAAGCCGCCGGTCGCCGCCGTCGCGGTCGTCGTGGCGGCCGTCGCCGTCGCCGTGGCAATGGCGAAGCGGGTGCCGTCGGCGAGAACGGCCAGGCGGATGCCACCGAACACGATGAGGCCATGTCGGGCGACGTCGCGCTCGCGCAGCGTTCGCAGCCGGAATTCGACTTCGAAGACGAAGAGCCGGCGATCGCCGCGGTGAGCCCGGTCGAAACTGCGCCCCCGGAGATGGCCCAGGTCGAGCCTGCGCCGGTGGAAGCCACACCGGTGGAGCCCGCGCCGGTTGAAGTCGCGCCGGTCGAGCCCGCTGCCGCGACGCCGGTCGCCGAAATCGAACCTGCCGCGCCGAAGCCGACGCCGGTTCCGGGCCTGTTCGACACCCTGCCGGTGCCTGCCGCGCCCGCGGCCATCGCCGATGCGTCCGCCGAAGAACCGGCCGACGCCGCGGCCAAAGGCGAGGAACAGCAGCATAGCGCTTGATCAAAGCGGCTCGGCCAGGCCGTAGTGGCCCGCCATCCGCGCCAGCGCAATGCTGTCGCGGATGCCGAGCTTGTCGAACAACCGCGACTTGTGGGTGTTGATGGTCTTCGCGCTCAGGCTCAGCCTGCGCGCGATGTCCTCCTGGCGCAGGCCGCGCACCAGCAGCAGCGCCACTTCGAGTTCACGCGCCGACAGCGCGTCGAACGGCGAGTCGCGATCGTGGATGCCCGACAGCGCCATGCCCTGGGCGATCCCGCTGGACAGATAGCGGCGGCCCTGTGCGGCCGCGCGCACCGCGCGCAGCAACTCGCCCGCATCCCCGCCCTTGCCGACGTAGCCGCAGGCCCCGGCCTCGATCAGCCGTCGCGGCATCGGCCCGTCCTCGAGCACCGAGACCATCACCACGCGCACGTTGCTGCCGGCACGCACGATGCGCACGGTCACCTCCAGCCCACTGAGCCCCGGCAGGTGCAGGTCGCACAGCACCACGTCGGGCTGCAACCGGCGCACCAGCGGCAGCGCCTCCTCGCCGGACGCCGCCTCGCCCACCACATCGATCCCGTCCTCGCCGTCGAGCAGCATGCGCATGCCGGCGCGCACCAGCGCGTGGTCGTCGACAAGGAACACCCGGATCGCCATGGCCCCAGCCTAGGCGCGGCGCGCGGGTAGCAGCAATGTCGCGACCGCTCGTCACTGAGGGGACAACAGCCGAGCATGGCTCGGCTTTACAATGGCCTCCAGGGAAGAGTGGCCGAGTGGTTTAAGGCACTGGTCTTGAAAACCAGCGACGGGTAACCGTCCGTGGGTTCGAATCCCACCTCTTCCACCAGTCACGGTTTCGGGCGGACCTCGCTGCACTGCAGTTGTGCGGCCTCGAGCAGCGGCGGCAGCTTCTCGGCCAGGAAGTCGATGAACACCCGCACCGCCGGCAGCAGCCCGCGACGCGAGGCGAACACCGCATGGCAGATGCCCTGCGGCAGGCGCCAGTCCGGCAGCACCACTTCCAGTTCGCGCGCGCGCACCAGTTCGGCGCACAGCGTCTCCGGCATCAGGGTAATGCCGACGCCCTGCCAGGCCAGCGAGCGCAGCATCGGGAAGTCGAAGCCGGCCACCCGCGGCCGCAGCTCCACCTGGCGCAACGCGCCGTCGGGGCCGTGCAGCTCCCAGCGCTGGCGCGCTTCGTCCTCGCCCATGCTCAGGGTGACGTGTTCGGCCAGCTCCTCCGGATCGCGCGGACGGCCCATGCCGTCGAGGTATTTCGGGCTCGCCACCAGCAATTCCTGGATCTGGCCGAAGCTGCGCATCACCAGGCTGCCGTCGTCGTCGAGTTTCGAGCGCACGCGCAGCGCGACGTCGAAACCTTCGTTGATCAGGTCGACGCGGCGGTTGCTGATGTGGAACTGCAACCGCACCTCCGGGTACAGCGCCAGGAATTCCGGCAGCAGCATCGGCATCTGCTGCTGCGCCAGGCTCACCGGCATGCTCACCCGGACCACGCCGCGCGGGGTCGCGCTGAGGCGATCGACCACGTCGCGCGCGGCCTGCGCCTCGGCGAGCATGGTCTGGGCGTGGCGGTAGACGCTGGTGCCCACGTCGGTGACCGCGAAACGCCGGGTCGAGCGCTGCAGCAGGCGCACGCCGAGCTCGGTTTCGAGCTGGCTGATGCGCCGGCTCAGGCGCGACTTGGGGATGCCCAGCGCGCGTTCGGCCGCGGCGAAACCGCCGTGGTCGACCACCATGGCGAAGTAGTAGAGGTCGTTGAGGTCCTGCATGGCGCGCCTTTGGGGGTCAGTGTTCCATATATGGAACTAATAGTGGTAGATAACTCTATTTATCCCGGGATTGCAACGGTTGAGGATGGCTTGTCGCGGCTGACGCCGCTCCTACCACAGGCCAGGGCCACGCCATGAAGCTTCTCCATATCGATTCCAGCATCCTCGGGGGCAACTCCGCCAGCCGCGAGCTCAGCGCCGCCATTGTCGCGCGCTGGCAGGCCGCCACGCCCGGCCTCCAGGTCCGCTATCGCGACCTCGATGCCGACCCGCTGCCGCACCTGTCCGGCGGCTCCCTGGCCGGTGCCGATCCGGCAGAGGCCGAGGCCGCTGCGCAGGTGCTGCAGGAGTTCCTCGAAGCCGACATCGTGGTGGTCGGTGCGCCGATGTACAACTTCGGCATCCCGTCGACGCTCAAGGCCTGGATCGACCGCCTCGCGGTGGCCGGCAAGACCTTCCACTACACCGCCAACGGGCCCGAAGGCCTGGCCGGCGGCAAGCAGGTGATCGTCGCCAGCAGCCGCGGCGGCTTCCACCAGGGCGCGCCGTCGGACTTCCAGGAACCCTACCTGCGTTTCATGTTCGGCTTCTTCGGCATCACCGACGTCGAGTTCGTGCGTGCCGAGGGCCTGGCCGTGTCGCCGCAGCATCGAACCGACGGCATGGCCGCCGCGCACGCCATGATCCAGGTGCCGCTGGCCGAAGCCGCCTGATCATTCCCTTGCCGGCATGACCAGGGTCAAGGCCGGGTCGGCAAAGCCGGCCTAGCCTTGCACCATGCTCATCAATCCCCGCTTCGATGCCGAGCTCCTGCGCCGCTACGACCGGCCGGGGCCGCGCTACACCTCCTATCCCACCGCGCCGCAGTTCCGCGCGGATTTCGGCGAGGAGGCGCTGCGCGCCGCCGCCACGGCCAGCAACGGCGACCCGATCCCGCGCCGGCTGTCGTTGTATGTGCACGTGCCGTTCTGCATGAGCCCGTGCTTCTATTGCGGCTGCAACCGCATCATCACCCGCGATCTGGCGCGCGGCGAAACCTACCTCGTGCGCCTGTACCGCGAGATCGCGCTGGTCGCGGAATTGTTCGATCGCGACCGCGAAGTGATCCAGCTGCACCTCGGCGGCGGCACCCCGAACTTCCTCTCGCCGGCGCAGCTGGGCGAGCTGGTCGATACCCTGCGCCGCCATTTCCACTTTTCCGATTCGCCCGTGCGCGACCTGTCGATCGAACTGGATCCGCGTTTCACCAATCCCGCCGACATCGCGGCGCTGGCCCAGCTCGGATTCAACCGCGCCAGCTTCGGCGTGCAGGATTTCGATCCCGCGGTCCAGCAGGCGGTCAACCGCATCCAGAGCGTGGAGGAAACCCGGGCCGTGGTGGATGCATGCCGCGCAGGCGGCTTCCGCTCGGTGAACATCGACCTCATCTACGGCCTGCCGAAGCAATCCGCAGCAGGCTTCTCGCAGACCCTCGACACCGTGCTGGAGATGCGCCCGGACCGTCTGGCGATCTACGGCTACGCGCACCTGCCCGAGCTGTTCAAGGCGCAGCGCCAGATCGACGATACCGACCTGCCCGATCCCGCGACCAAGCTTTCGTTGCTGCAACTGGCCATCGACAGGCTGACCGCGGCCGGCTACGCGTACATCGGCATGGACCATTTCGCGCTGCCGGACGACGACCTCGCCCAGGCGCAACGGCGCGGCAGCCTGCATCGCAACTTCATGGGCTACACCACCCACGCCGACAGCGACCTCATCGGGTTCGGAGTGAGCGCCATCAGCCACATCGGCGACAGCTTCAGCCAGAACCCGCGCGACCTGCCGAGCTGGCAGATCGCCCTGGACGAAGGCCGGCTTCCGGTATTCCGCGGCATGCGCCTGGACGAGGACGACGTGCTGCGCGCGGACCTGGTCCAGCAGTTGATGTGCCAGGGCGAAATCCCGGTGACCGCGCTGGAACGGCGCCATGGCATCGATTTCCGCGAATATTTCGCCGAGGCGCTGGAGAAGTTGCGGCCGCTGGAGGCCGATGGCCTGGTCAAGGTCGAGCCGGACCGCATCCGCGCCACCAAGCAGGGGCGACTGTTGTTGCGTAATATCGCCATGTGCTTCGACCGTTACCTCGACGATCCTTCAAGGACCCGGCCAGTGGAAGGCATCGCGCCCAGGTTCTCGCGCGCGATCTGAAACGCCCGGTCCAGGAGTGCGCCCGCACGTGACCGGAACGGCCTTTCCCCGCTACGATGCCAGCATCGTCGCCGATGATGGCGACGCCTTCACCTTCTGCTCCACCTGCGCGTTCTCCCAGGCCTGCCTCTCGCAAGGCATGGACAAGTCCTCGCTGCGCGACCTGCACATGCTGGTCGAACACATCGGGCCGTTCCATGCCGGCGACCACGTGTTCCGCGAGGGCGATCCGTTCGAGGCGATCGCCGCGGTGCGCGCCGGCACGGTCAAGACCTATTCCGTCGACCGCGATGGCCGCGAGCACGTGCTGGGTTTCCATCTGCCGGGCGAGGTGATCGGGCTCAGCGCGATCGCCGGCGACCGTTATCCATGCAACGCGGTGGCATTGGACACGGTCACCCTGTGCCGGTTCTCGTTTCCGCAGATCTCGGTGCTGGCCGCGCGCCTGCCCGGCCTGCAGCAGCACCTGTTCCGCCTGCTCAGCCGCGACATCGGCAGCGCGTCGCTGCTGGCCGGCGACTGGACCGCGGACGAACGCATGGCCGCGTTCCTCATCGGCCTCTCGCGGCGCCTGGCCGCGCGCGGCTTCTCGCCCGACCGCTTCCAGCTGACCATGGCGCGCACCGACATCGCAAACTACCTGCGCCTGGCGCCGGAAACGGTGAGCCGGGTGCTCAAGCGCTTCCAGGACGAGGGCATGCTCGCGGTCGATCGCCGCGAACTCGAACTGCGCGACCGGCCCCGCCTCGAAGCCATGGCCGCCAGCATCCTGTAGAGCCGGGCATGGTGGGCTCCGCTTGACTTGCGTCATGGCCGGGCCGCCATGCGCCACGGACCATGTCGCCATCTCCTGGAGAGTGAACGATGGACAACACCCGCAAGCTCTGGATCGCGCTCGGCACCCTGTTGGTGCTTTCGTTCGGGGTGCTGCTGTGGGCCGGCGGCGAAATCTTCCGCGCCGCGCCGCCGGTGCCCGAGCAGGTGGTGGCCGACGACGGTGCGGTGGTGTTCACCAAGGCGGACATCGAGCAGGGGCGCCGCGTGTGGCAGGCCATGGGAGGCATGCAGCTCGGCTCGATCTGGGGCCACGGCGCCTATGTCGCCCCGGACTGGAGCGCCGACTGGCTGCATCGCGAGGCGATCGGGATCCTCGACCTGTGGGCGCGCGCCGATGGCGGCATGGCCAACTACCAGGCGTTGCCGCGGGAGCAGCAGGCCGCACTGCAGGGACGATTGCAGGACCTGATGCGCCGCAATACCTACGACTCCGCCACCGGCACCATCACCCTGCCGCGCGACCGCGTCGCGGCGCTCTCCAACGTCGCCGCGCATTACGAAAGCCTGTTCGGCAACGATCCGGCAACGGCGGACCTGCGCGAAGCCTATGCCATGAAGGAAGGCACGGTGCCGGACGCCGCGCACCGCCGCGCGCTCGCGGCGTTCTTCTGGTGGACGGCGTGGGCGGCGGGCACCGAGCGTCCCGGCGACCAGGGCGCCACGCTGGCGCCGGCGCAGGCTGGCATCACCGAGCACCGCGTCACCTACACCAACAACTGGCCCAGCGAACCGCTGATCGGCAACACGCCGCCGCCGGCACTGTGGGTGTGGTCGGCCTTCAGCGTGTTGTTCCTGATCGCCGGCATCGCGCTGCTCGGCTGGCACCATGCCGCCAGCCACGGCCGTGGCGAGGACGAACCGCACCTGCTGCCCGCCGCGGATCCGTTCGCGGCCTTGCACATCACGCCGTCGATGCGCGCCACCGCCAAGTATTTCTGGGTGGTGCTGGCGCTGTTCCTGGTGCAGATCCTGCTGGGCGCGATCACCGCGCACTACCAGGTCGAGGGCCAGGTGGCCTACGGCTTCAACCTGTCGGAGATCCTCCCCTACTCGATCACGCGCACCTGGCACACGCAGCTGGCGGTGCTGTGGATCGCAGTGGCATGGCTCGGTACCGGGCTGTACATCGGACCGGCGCTGTCCGGCCATGAGCCGCGGTTCCAGCGCCTGGGCGTCAACTTCCTGTGGGTCTGCCTGCTGGTCATCGTCGCGGGTTCCTTCGCCGGCCAGTGGCTGGCGGTGATGGACAGGATGGGCATCGACGGCGCGAACTTCTGGTTCGGCCACCAGGGCTGGGAATACGCCGACATGGGGCGCTTCTGGCAGGTCTTCCTGTTCATCGGCCTGCTGTTGTGGCTGACCCTGGTCGGTCGCGCGTTGTGGCCGGTCCTGCGCGGACCGAAGACGGACACCAGGGCCATCGTCGGCCTGCTGTTCCTGTCCACCGTCTGCATCGGCCTGTTCTTCAGCGCCGCGCTGATGTGGGGCCACGACACCCACATCTCCGAGGTGGAATACTGGCGCTGGTGGCTGGTGCACCTGTGGGTCGAAGGGTTCTTCGAGGTATTCGCCACCGCGGTGATGGCGCTGATCTTCACCCGCCTCGGCCTGATCCGCACGTCGACCGCATCGGTGGCGGTGCTGTTCGCCACCATCGTGTTCATGGCCGGCGGCGTGCTCGGTACCCTGCACCACCTGTACTTCGTCGGCACCCCCATCGCGGTGGTCGCGCTGGGCGCCAGCTTCTCGGCGCTGGAGGTGGTGCCGCTGGCCTACATCGGCTTCGAGGCCTACCACACCTGGAAGCTCGGCCAGTCCACGCCGTGGATGGCGCGCTATCGCTGGCCGATCATGTTCTTCCTCGCGGTGTCGTTCTGGAACCTGGTCGGCGCGGGGCTGTTCGGATTCCTGATCAACCCGCCGCTCTCGCTGTACTACATGCAGGGCCTCAACCTGACTCCGCTGCACGGGCACACGGCGCTGTTCGGCGTGTACGGCATGCTCGGCATCGCGCTGGTGCTGTTCTGCCTGCGCGGCCTGCGCGGGCACATGGTCTGGAACACCGGCGCGCTCAAGGTCGCCTTCTGGTGCCTCAACATCGGCCTGGCGCTGATGGCGGTGCTGACGTTGTTGCCGCTGGGCACGATGCAGCTGCTGGCGGCGATCGAGCATGGTTACTGGTACGCGCGCTCGGCGGAATTCATGAGCAAGCCGATCGTCGACATGCTGGTATGGATGCGGGTGCCCGGCGACACGATCTTCAGCGCCGGCGCGCTGGCACTGGTCTGGTTCGTGCTGCGGCTGTGGGTGTTCCCGCGCAGGGAAGCCGAATGAGCGTCAGCTTCGCCAACGCGCCGCACCGACTGCTGTTCGCCATCGGCGCGGGCAACGTGCTGTTGGCGATGGCCTGGTGGGCGTTGTGGCTGATCGACGTGCGCTGGCACGCGATCGGCCTTGCGCAACCGGCCGTCTACGGCGGCTGGATCCACGCCATCGTCATGCAGTACCAGGTGCTGGCGCCCTTCATGTTCGGTTTCCTGCTGACGGTGTTTCCGCGCTGGATGGGGCTGGACGATTTGCGCCGCTGGCAGTACGTGCCGGTCGGAGCCGGCCTGTTCGGCGGGCAGCTGTTCACGCTGGCCGGTGCGTTCGGCCCGGAGCGGCTGCTGCACGCAGGCGCGGTGCTGACCATCGCCGGCTGGTCGATCGGGCTGTTCCACCTGCTGCGCTGGCTGGCGCGCGACGGCTGCAGGACCCGGCACGCCGTGTCCTGTGGCGGGGCGATGCTGCTGGGCCTGGCGGGTTTCCTCGCCTATGCAGCGTTCCTGCACACCGGCGACGCACGGCTGGTGTTCGCGGCGATCAAGATCGGCAGTTTCGGCCTGCTGCTGCCGGTGTACTTCACGGTGGCGCACCGGATGTTTCCGTTCTTCGCCGGCAACGTCGTCCCGGGCTACCGGCCATGGCGGCCGCTGTGGGTGCTGGGCGCGTTCTGGCCGCTGCTGCTCGCGCACCTGGCATTGGAACTGATGCACGGCTACGCTTGGTTATGGTTGCCAGACGCGGGGTTGCTGGCACTGTCGGCGGCATGGCTGTGGCGCAACTGGCCACGCGGCCCGGCGCCCGCACTGTTGCGCGTGCTGTTCGCGGGCTACGCCTGGCTTCCGGTCGCGCTGGCGCTGTACCTGCTGCAGAGCACCGTCTACGCGCTGCAGGGTGAATTCGTGCTCGGGCGCGCGCCCGCGCACGCGCTGTTCGTGGGGTTCTTCGGCAGCCTGCTGGTGGCGATGGTGACGCGGGTGACGCAGGGACATTCGGGCAGGCCGCTGGTGTTCGGCGGCGCGGCCACCTTCGCGTTCGTGGTGATCCAGCTGGTCGCGGTGACCCGGATCGCCGCCGAGCTGGTGCCCGACCAGATGGCATGGCAGGCGGTCGCCGCCGCCGGCTGGCTGCTCGCGTTCGCGCCCTGGGTGCTGCGCTCGCTGCGCATCTACGCCACGCCGCGCGCCGACGGCAAGCCGGGCTGACCGCAGGCCGCGGATGATCGAGTTCTACCCGCAGATCCGCTTCGTGCACATCCTGGCGATCAGCCTGAGCGGCGGCGTGTTCGCACTGCGCGGGATGGGCGCGCTCGCCGGCATGCGCTGGCCGCAATGGGCGGCCGTGCGCTATCTAAGTTACGGCATCGACACCGTGCTGCTGACCGCGGCGCTGATGCTGGTGACGATCCTGCCGGGGGCGATGTTCGCCAACGGCTGGTTGACGGCGAAGCTGGTGCTGGTAGTGGTGTACGTGGTGCTGGGCGTGTTCGCATTGCGGCGCGGACGTACCTGCGGCATGCGCGCCGGCTGCTATGCCGCCGCATTGCTGGTATTCGCCGCCATCGTCGGCATCGCCCGCATGCACCATCCACTGGGCTGGCTGCTGCCGATCCTGTAGAGCCGGACCATGCTCGACTCTACTTGACCCAGGTCAGGGCCGCCCGACGGCCTCGGGCGGACAATCTGCTTCGACAAGACACCCATGTCGGAGCACATCGATGAAAGATCTCATGCAACGCAATGCCATCCTGGCCACGATCGTGATCGCCGGGCTGGTCGCACTCGCCGCTGCCGGCTATGCGCTGGCCGTGGACCACGGCAGCGACGCCGCCGCGCCGAAGGTGCAGGCGACGATGATGATTCCCTTCTGATCCGATGGAATTCCAGATTGGAATCGCCGGCCCGGCACCGGATGCGCGTGTCATCGAGGACGCCATCCAGGCAGTCGACCCCGCGGCGCTGGTCGACCTCGATCCGGACGGACAGGCCTTGCGCGTCGCCACCCTGGTGGGAGCGCGCGAGCTGGTCGATCTGATCACGCAAGCCGGATACCGCGTGGATCCCGCGCAGGTCCGGCAGCTTCCGTCGATCTGCTGCGGCGGCTGCAGCGGCTAGCGTGGACGGCACCTGGCCGGTGGACGGCACCGATCCCGTCCGTCCCGATCGCGGGCCGATCGACGCCTGCTTCCTGGGTCCGTACGCCGAAAACGACAGCCTCCTGGAGAAGCTGGTAGTCGAGTTCCTGCGCGACCATGTCTACTGGCGCCGCAACTTCCATCCCGGGGATCCGCCGGCGATCCCGACGCGCGCCGCGAACGGGATCGGGTACCGGCAGTTCGAAGCGCGCATGCGACGCGAGCTGCACCGGTTGTCCGCGGCACTGAAGCAATCGGTGCCGTTCCACAGTCCGCGGTACATGGGGCACATGGTGTCGGACCTGCTGTTGCCCGGCCTGGCCGCGCAGATGCTGGCCCTGCCCTACAACCCCAACAACGTCAGCGAGGACGCGGCTCCCGTCACCGTCGACCTGGAGGTCCAGGTCGGCCTGCAACTGGCGCGCATGCTCGGCTATCCGCACGATCCGCGGCAACCGGACTGCGCGTTCGGCCATCTCACTTCCGGCGGCACTCTCGCCAACTTCCAGGCGCTGCGGCTCGCATTGGCGCTGAAGGCGTTCCCGGTGGCGCTACGCGCCGCGGAAGTGCCCGATCTCCAACCCGCCACCGACGATCGCGGCGCGTTCAACCTCACCCCGTCCGCTTCGATCGCGCTGTGGCGGCAATGGCAGGAATGGCTGGCCGCACAACCGGCCGCCGCGCGGATGCAGTGGCAGGCACGCGTGCAGGCGCAGCGACTGGAGCAGCTCGGCCTGGTCGCGTTCATGGCCCGGCATCCGCAGCTGCGCACGCCAGTGGTGCTGGCGCCGGCAAGCGCCCACTACTCGTGGAGCAAGGCGATGAAGCTGCTCGGCCTGGGCCGGGCACAGTTGTTGCCGCTGCGCCAATGCGGCATGCGCACCGATCCGGAAGCGCTCGCGGCGCGGGTCCGCGAGTGCGAGCGCCAACACCAGCCAGTGCTGGCCATGATGGCGGTGCTGGGGACCACCGAATACGGCAGCATCGATCCGATCGATGCTTTCTGCGACGTGCGCGACGCCGCGGCGCAACGCGGCCTGGGCATGCATGTCCATGTCGATGCGGCGTGGGGCGGCTATCTCGCCACGCTGTTCCGCAATCCGGATGGCAGCCTGCGCGGCCGCGACGAAGTCGCAGGCGATTTCAGCCATTTCCCCGCGCCCGGAGTGCATGCTGCATTTGCCGCGCTGGCACGCACGGATTCGATCACGGTCGATCCGCACAAGCTCGGCTACCTGCCGTACGGCGCCGGTGCGTTCGTGTGCCGCGACCACCATGCCATGGGACTGCTGGCGGAAGATGCCGACTACGTCTTCCACGCCTCCGGAACCCCGGACTACCTGGCGCGCTATCGCAGCCTGGGCCGCTACACCCTGGAAGGATCGCGGCCGGGCGCGATGTCGGCAGCAGCCTATGTCACCCACAAGGTGTTGCCGCTGGACCATGAAAACTTCGGTCTGCTGCCGCGGGAATCCATCCGCGGCGCGGAGGCGTTCCATGCGGCGGCATTGCGCTTCGTGGCCCGGGTCGCGCCGTGGGCGCACGCGTGCGTTCCGTTCGCGCCGGACAGCAACCTGGTCTGCATCGCCGTCAACCCGCGCGGCGACAGCGACATCGTACGGGCCAGTGCATTCGTGCGCCGACTGCACGACGAGTTGCGCTGCGATCCACGACAGCCCTTGCAGGCGCGAGAATTCTTCGGCTCGGCCACCATCCTGCCGCTCGATGCCGTGGATGCCGACGACGCGAAACGCTTGCTGCGCGAGCTCTCGCTGGAACCGCCCCCGCCCGGGACCGACGCAGGCCTGGTGATCCTGCGGCACACGCTCATGAATCCCTACCTGGTGGACCATGAGAACGGCATCAGTTACATCGACCTGTACTTCGAATACCTGGAAACGCGTATCCGTGCACTCGCCACCGGACGCTGACAGCCGCGGCTGGGTGCGCGATGCGGTTGCCATCCTCGGCCGCGAGGCCGCGCGCTCGGCCGATACCCACCTCCTGCACCAGCACCTGCCGGCCTTTCCCGGCATCGATTTCTACTTCAAGGACGAGTCGGCCCACCCCAGCGGCAGCCTCAAGCACCGACTCGCGCGGTCGCTGTTCCTGTATGCGCTGTGCAACGGCCGGTTGCGGCAGGGCCAGAGCGCGGTCGATGCCTCGTCCGGCAGCACCGCGATCTCGGAGGCCTGGTTCGCGCGGATCCTCGGCTTGCCATTCGTGGCAGTGATGCCGGCCTGTACCGCACCACGCAAGATCGCTGCGGTGCGCGAGCTGGGCGGCGAATGCGACCTGGTCGACGATCCCGCCGATGTGGGTGCACGCGCCGAAGCGCACGCCGCGCACGGCGCCTGCCACCTCGACCAGTTCGCCCTCGCCGAACGCGCCACCGATTGGCGCGGCAACAACAACATCGCCGAATCGATCATCTGGCAGTTGCGGCACGAGGCGCACCCGGAACCGGCGTGGGTGGTGTGCGGCGCGGGCACCGGCGGCACGTCGGCCACGATCGGGCGCTACCTGCGCCATCGGGGCCTGCGCACGCAGCTGTGCGTGGCCGAGCCGGCCGGCGCCGCCTTTGCCCATGGCTGGCGCCACGAAGACCGCAACGCCAGCGCCACGGCCCCGACGCTCATCGAAGGCATCGGGCGGCCACGGGTGGAGCCGGGTTTCCTGTTCCAGGTGGTCGACGACGTGATCGAGGTGGCCGATGCGCAGTCGGTCGCCAGTGCATGGCTGCTGGAGGAACTGTTCGGTCGCCGCTACGGCGGCTCCTCCGGCACCAATTTCGCCGCTTGCCTGCGGTTGGCCGCGCGCATGCGCGATCGCGGCGAGCACGGCAGCATCGTCACCCTGCTCTGCGACCGTGGCGAGCGCTACAGCGACACCCTGTTCGATCGCGCTTGGCTGGCCGCGCGGGGAATCGATCCGCGGCCGCAACTGGCGGCATTGCGTGCCACCGTGGGCGATGCGGCATGACCTTCCACGACCTGCGTAGTTTCCTCGGGCAGCTGGAACAGGACGGGAAGCTGTTGCGCATCGCCGAACCGGTCGATCCCGAACTCGAATCCACCTCGCTGTGCCTGCGCGCCCTGCGCGCCGATGGGCCGGCGCTGCTGATGGAACATGCCGGCGGATCCGGCCGGCCGATGCTCGGCAACCTGTTCGGCCATCGCGGCCGCATCGAAGCGGCGCTCGGCGGACGTCCGTTGGCCAGCCTGCGCGAACTGGGTGAACTGCTGGCCGCACTCAAGGAGCCGCGCTGGCCGTCCGGCCTGCGCCAGGCGCTGTCGAGCTGGCCCGAGCTGGCACAGCTGTCGCACGTCGCGCCGCGGCGGGTCGACGACGCGGCATTCAACGAGCAGGTGTTCGAGGGCGACGACGTCGACCTGGGCCGGCTGCCGATCCAGCGCTGCTGGCCTGGCGACGCGGGCAAACTGGTCACGCTCGGGCTGGTGGTCACCCGCGGCACCCGCCAGGCGCGGCAGAACATCGCGATCTACCGCATGCAGGTGCTGGACCGCAACCGCGTGGCGATGCGCTGGCTGCCCCACCGCGGCGGCGCGCTCGACCACGCCGACTGGACGCGCGACCATCCCGACCGGCCGTTTCCGGTGCTGGTGGCGATCGGCGCCGATCCCGCGACCCTGCTCGCGGCAGTGGCGCCGATCCCCGACACCCTGTCCGAGTACGAATTCGCCGGCCTGCTGCGCGGTCGTCGCACCCGCACCTGGCACAGCACGGCGACCGGCCTGGACGCGCCGGCCGGTGCCGAGATGCTGTTCGAGGGGCACATCCGCCCCGGCGACAGCACGCTGGAAGGCCCGTTCGGCGACCATACCGGCTACTACAACGCGGTCGGCCGTTTCCCGGTGCTGACCATCGAGCGCATGCGCCTGCGCCGCGATGCGATCTACCACGGCAGCTACATGGGCCGCGCACCGCACGACGAACCCTCGGTGCTGGCCTCGACGCTGAATGACGTGTTCGTGCCGATCCTGCGCAGGGTGTTCCCCGAGGTCGTCGACTTCTTCCTGCCGCCGGAGGCCTGCTCCTACCGCATCGCGGTGGTCTCGATCCGCAAGCAGTACGCCGGGCACGCGCGGCGGATGATGATGGGCGTGTGGTCGTACCTGCGCCAGTTCACCTATACCAAGTTCGTGATCGTGGTCGACGGCGACATCGATGTGCGCGACTGGTCGCAGGTGCTGTGGGCGATCTCCACCCGGGTCGACCCGGCGCGCGACACCATGCTGGTGGAGAACACGCCGGTGGATTACCTGGACTTCGCCAGTCCCGTCTCCGGACTCGGTTCCAAGCTCGGCATCGATGCCACCGACAAGTGGCCTGGCGAGACCACTCGCGCCTGGGGACAGCCGATCACGCTCGATGCGGCGGTGGAGCGCCGCGTGGATGCGCTGTGGTCGAAGATCGCCGCTAGCGGCCGCTATTCGGCAGCCGATGCTTCGTCGAAACTCGCCTCGTAGACCTCCAGCGCCGCGCGCATCGGCATGATCGCCCCGGTGTCCTGTGGATTCGACTTCAGCCTCTCCGCATTCGCCGCCAACGGCGCGATGATCCCGTGCAGCGCGGCATCCGCGTCGGGCGGCAACCTGCACTCGGCGACGATGCCGCGGACATGCGCCTGGATGCCTTCGGCCAGGACCCGCACCTGCGCGGCGTCCAGGTATCCGCGTTCACCGTGTTCGAGTGCGGCCACCGCAATGCGAATCCCGTCCATGTGCGCGCGCAGCGGGGCGTCGGTCGTGTAGCGCTGCGCCGGCACCTGGGTCGTGCCGGCAACCGGGTGGTGATCGTGTTGTTGCGCACCCGCCTGCGGGACGACGAGCCCCAGGCTGGCAATCAATGCAACGAAAAGAATATTGCGCATGTGAGACCTCATCGAAGGTTTGGAATGACCGGCATGAAGCCACCATATGCCGGGCAATGGGCAGGGTTCCTGACCCAGGTCAAGGACACGCCACGGCGCCGGCTGCGACCATGCCCTGCCCGACAGGAATTCGCACATGGAACTGGTCTGCCCGGCCGGCAACCTCCCTTCGCTGCAGGCCGCCGTCGATGCCGGCGCCAACGCGGTCTACGCCGGCTTCCGCGACCAGACCAACGCACGCGCCTTCCCCGGGTTGAACTTCGACGACGCCACGTTGCGCGAAGGCATCGACTACGCCCATGCCCGTGGCACCATGGTCTTCCTCGCGCTCAACACCTACCCGGACAGCGTGCGACTCGGTCAATGGCATGCCGCCGTCGATCGTGCCGCCGCGCTAGGCTGCGACGCGATCATCGCCGCCGAGATGGCGGTGCTCGACTATGCCGCGCGCACCCACCCCCAGCTGCCCAGGCATCTTTCGGTGCAAGGTTCGGCGACCACCGCACCGGCCCTGCGCTATGCATTTGAACGCTTCGGCATCGCCCGCGCGGTATTGCCGCGGGTGTTGTCGATCCAGCAGGTGGAGCGGTTGTGCGCCAGCGCGCCGGTGCCACTGGAAGTCTTCGCGTTCGGCAGCCTGTGCATCATGGTCGAGGGGCGTTGCCAGTTGTCGAGCTACGTCACCGGCGCCTCGCCCAACCGGCACGGAGTGTGTTCTCCAGCGAAGTTCGTCCGCTGGGAAGAGCAAGCCGATGGCAGGCGCAGCGTGCGCCTCAATGAAGTGCTGATCGATCGCTTCGCGCCGGCCGAGCCGGCGGGTTATCCGACCGTTTGCAAGGGCCGCTTCGACGTTGGCGGCGAGATTTTCCACGCGCTGGAAGAACCGACAAGCCTCAATACCCTGGAGCTGCTGCCACGCCTGGCGCGCGCGGGTGTGGCCGCACTCAAGATCGAAGGTCGCCAGCGCGGCGTGGCATACGTGCGCTCGGTCACCCGCACCTGGCGCGCCGCACTGGATCGCCATGCCGCCGCGCCGGATGCATGGCAGGCAAGCCAGCGCTGGCAGGACGAACTGTCGGCGCATGCCGAAGGCCACCAGACCACGCTCGGCCCCTACCATCGTGCCTGGCATTGAATGCGGCATGCGCCTGAGCCTGGGTCCGCTGCAGTACTTCTGGCCGCGCGAGCGAACGCTGGCCTTCTACCGGGAGGCCGCCAGTTGGCCGGTGGATGTCGTCTACCTTGGCGAGACCGTGTGCAGCAAGCGCCGCGAACTGCGCACCCGGGACTGGCTCACGCTCGCCGAGGAGCTGGCGGCCTGCGGCAAGCAAGTGGTGCTGTCGAGCCTGGCCCTGATCGAAGCCGAATCCGAACTCTCGGTGCTGCATCGCCAGGTCGGACACGGCGATTTCTGGATCGAAGCCAACGATCTGTCGGCGGTACAGCTATGCCGCGAACGTAGCGTGCCCTTCGTGGCCGGCCCATCGCTCAACGTCTACAACCATCGTGCGCTTGCCCTGCTGATGGAAGACGGGCTGCGGCGATGGGTGCCAGGGGTCGAACAGGGCCATGCATTGATCGCCGAGCTCCTCGTCGCCACCGGCGCGGAGGGCCTGGCGACGCCGGAACTCGAAGTCATGGCCTGGGGCCGCCCGGCGCTGGCATGGTCGGCGCGCTGCTTCACCGCGCGCGCGCTCGACCTGCCCAAGGACCAGTGCGGCTTCCGCTGCATCGACTATCCGGACGGCCTGCCGCTGGCGACCCGCGAGGGCGCTGCACTGTTGCGGATCAACGGCGTGCAGGTGCAAGGCGAGCATGTCCTCGACCTGGCGCCCGAGATGCCGATGCTGCGTGAACTGGGTGTGGGGCTGTTGCGGATCCAGCCGCAGGCCGAGGGCATGGCGCAAGTGCTCGCGCATTTCCGGCAGGCGCTGGAAAGCGAGGCACCCGTGCCCGGGCTCGCGCGACGCAGCGGATACTGGCATGGCGAACCCGGGATGGGCGCGCCAGCAGCCCCGTAGAGCCGAGCTCTACAGTTTTCGGAACACCAGGGTGCCGTTGGTGCCGCCGAAACCGAAACTGTTGGACATCACCGTGGTGAGTTCGGCGTCCTGCGCCTGGCGCAGGATCGGGAAACCGGCGGCGCGCTCGTCCAGCTCCATGATGTTGTAGGAGCCGGCCATGAAGCCGTCGCGCATCATCAACAGGCAGTAGATCGCCTCGTGCACGCTGGCGGCGCCGAGCGAATGCCCGGACAGCGCCTTGGTCGAGGACAGCGGCGGGACCTTGTCGCCGAACGCGGCACGCACCGATTCCAGCTCGACGATGTCGCCCAGCGGGGTCGAGGTGCCATGGGTGTTGAGATAGTCGATCGGCGTATCCACGCCTTCCAGCGCCATGCGCATGCAGCGCACCGCGCCCTCGCCCGAGGGCGCGACCATGTCGACGCCGTCGGAGGTGACGCCGTAACCGACGAGTTCCGCATGGATGCGCGCGCCACGCGCCTTCGCATGCTCGTAGTCCTCCAGCACCAGCATGCCGCCGCCGCCGGCGATGACGAAGCCGTCGCGGCCGGTGTCGTACGGGCGCGAGGCCGTGCCGGGGGTGTCGTTGTGATGGGTCGACAGTGCGCCCATCGCGTCGAACTGCGCGGTCATGCCCCAGTGCGCTTCCTCGCCTCCGCCGGCGAACACCACGTCCTGCATGCCATGCCGGATCATGTCCGCGGCCGCGCCGATGCAGTGGGCCGAGGTCGCGCACGCGGCGGAAATCGAATAGCTGACGCCATGGATGCCGAACGAGGTCGCCAGCGTGGCCGACACGGTCGAGCACATCGTGCGCGGCACCATGTACGGGCCGATCTTGCGCACGCCCTTCTGCTTGAGCAGCTCGCCGGTCTCGATCTGCCACTGCGCCGAACCACCGCCGGAGCCGGCGATGAGGCCGGTACGCGGAGAGCGCACCTGCTCGTCGGACAAGCCGGCATCGGCGATCGCATCGCGCATCGACAGGTAGGCGTAGGCCGCCGCGTCGCCCATGAAGCGCTTGAGCTTGCGGTCGATCCGCGCGTCCAGGTCGACCTCGGGCACGCCGGCAACCTGGCTGCGCAGGCCGAGCTCGGCGTATTCCGGAATGAAACGGATGCCGGGACGGGTCTGCCGCAGCGAATCGCTGACGCTGTCGAAGTCGTTGCCCAGGCACGAGACGATGCCCATGCCGGTGACCACGACGCGGCGCTTCGTATCGGCAGCCATCAGAACGCCTCCGTCGAGCCGAACAGGCCCACTCGCAGGTTCTCGGCGACATAGATCTCGCGCCCATCCACGAAGGTGCGGCCGTCGGCGATGACCAGCGCCAGCTTGCCGCGCATCATCCTGCGGATGTCGATCTCGTAGCTCACCACCTTCGCGCTCGGCAGCACCTGTCCGCTGAACTTCACCTGGCCCACGCCCAATGCGCGGCCACGGCCGGGCTCGCCCAGCCACGGCAAGTAGAACCCCGCCAGCTGCCACATCGCGTCAACGCCCAGGCAACCGGGCATCACCGGGTCGCCTTCGAAGTGGCAGGCGAAGAACCACAGGTCCGGATGGATGTCGAGCTCGGCCCGGATGAAGCCCTTGCCGTGGCGGCCGCCCTCGGTCGAAATCTCGGTGATGCGGTCGAACATCAGCATCGGCGGCGCCGGCAGGCGCGCGTTGCCGGGGCCGAACATCTCGCCGCGGGCGCAGGCCAGCAGCTGGTCGCGGTCGAAGGAGGAAGGTCGGGACATCAGTAAAATTCGGGCGGAAGGGACCCCGGATTATGCCTGCAGAGGCAAATCAACGCCCGGTTCCGCGGGCGGCCCGGGCCGCGCGGGCCAACCGGGCACCACGATCCAGGGCGATCCGCAGGCCCAGCGGCACCGATTCCCAACGCAGGCCATCGAGCAGGTTCCGCGCAGCCAGACCCAGCTCGGTGTCGCCGGTCACTTCCAGCCGGCGCTGGAAAAAGAGCGTGTCGGCGTCTTCCAGGCGGCTGGCCAGCAGCAGCAGATCGGTGGTGGTGCCGCGCACGCTGGCCTCCGGCTGGCCCGCCACATGGGCAATGCGTCCGTCCTCCACGCCGAACACCCAGTGCAGGGCAAGGTCGGTCACCTCGATGCCGAGCCTGCGCCCGCGCAGGAACTCGAGGTCGCCCGCCGCCAGCGCTCCGCCCAGTACCCGCGCCAGCGCGGATTCCAGTGCCCGATGCTGCGCGGCTTGCGGCAGGAGCCGCAGCAGCGGTGCCAAGCGCTTCGGCGGCGGCAGCCAGCGCAGCCATCGCCGGCCGCGTGCATGCGATGCCGTGCCGCCGCCCTCGCCGCCCGCCTGGCGCCGGTGCGCTTCGGCGATCGCGACATCGAGTACCGCGTGCGCTGCCGACGGGTGCAACCCAAGCCGGGTCGCGAGCCGTTGCGCCCGTGCATGCACGCCGGCCTCGCGTGCCGCATCGTGCGGGGGCAATCCTGCACGCCGCTTGATCCGGGCGGCACCGTCGACCAGGCGACCGCGACCGGCCAACAACGCGACCAAGGCATCGTCGACGCCATCGATCAGGCCACGCGCGAGCGCAAGCGACACCGGCCGTTCGGCCATCAATGCGTCCACTCCAGCTGCAACCAGGCTTTGCGGGTATCGCGGGCGTAGCCATCGGCCTGGTAGTCGGCGAGCTTGGCCAGGCCACGCACCCCCCTGGCTACGGGGAAGCCGAGCGAGGCATCGATTTCATGGCCGTAGCGGCCGCCATGATCGGCTCGGTAATCGTGCCAGGCCACCTGCCAGTCCAGGCGGCCATCGGCCGACTTGCCGCCAGCGCCCAGGTAACGATCGTCGAGCCCGCCGGGCGGCGTGGCGTTGAACTTGTCGGCCCAACCATTGAAGGCATGCAAAGTGCCCAGTGGCGCCTGCAGGGCATGCTCGCCATTGCCGCCAAGGTGCTCCCAGCCGGCCCGCACGACCGTCGTACCTGCATTGCAGGCGGGTTCCAGCAGCCAGTACTCGTGGGAGAAACGCTGCGGATTGTTGCCATGCTCGCGCTGCCGCGCGATTTCCGCCGTGACCCGGCAGCCGCGGCCGTCGCGGGTGCGGTCCACGGTTCCGCGCAAGCCCCGGGTGGCGGTCGAGGCCGTCGCGAGATCGCGATCCCGGTGCAGCAGCACGTACGGCGCCAACTGCAGCGCGCCGCGTTTCCAGGCCAGCTCGAGATAGTGCGTATCGAGTGCGCGTCCCCGCGCCAGTCGATCCAGCGCATCGTCGCCGGCGACCCGGTGCACGCGATCGAGCCACCAATAGCCCAGCACGAGATCGGGGTGCAGTCGCCAATCCAGCGCTATCGCGTCGAAGGTCTGTTCGTTCTGGCGCCAGCCGCTGTTGCCCAGCCAGCGCTGGTTGGCCGCCAGCAGGCGTTGGCGGCCGACGGTGACCAGCGCAGGCCCGGCCTTGTGCCGCAACCAGGCCTGGTTGAGCTCCGCCCCTGCCGGATCGATCACCGCCGGCCATGCGGCCTTGCGGTTGCTGCCGTCGTTGAAGTTTCCCGCCGAGCCGATGACCTCGGCTTCCAGCAATGATTCCCAGCCCTCACCGAACTTGCCGTGCACCCCGGCGCGAAGCCGCGCTGTCGTGGCATCGGCATTGCGCGCGAACGCAGCATCGTCGACATGCTCGTGACGCACGCGCAGGTTCCACTGCGCGTTCCACTGCTGCGCCTGCGCGGCGCAGGGCATGGCGAGGGCCGCGGCGAGCGCGGCGAGGACGAGATCGGATCGCATGGGGGCCCCGGCGCTGGAAATCGGCGCCAGCGTCGGCCCGGAGGCGGATCGTCGCATTGACCCACATCAAGCGCCGTGCAACATACGCAGGCCACAGTGGTGCCAATTGATCCACGTCAGGTCATCGCCCCCGGCCTGGGTGCATGCTCCGCCCGTCCGCAACAGCCTTCCCGCAAAAGGGGAACTACCATGAGTCGCAAGCTCCATCTCGCTGGGTCCTTCAGGCTGGCAATGCTGGCCGGGGCCGTCGCCCTGCTCGTGCTGGGTGGTTGCCGCAAGGAATCCGACGCTCCCGCCAGGCCCGCCGAAACCGCAGGCAGCGGCGGTTCGCTCAAGGGCGACTTCGGCCCGCCACAGGGCGAACCGGTCGAGGCCATCATCACCTCGCCGCCGAATGTGCCGCCGCCCACCGGCCGGCACGCACCCGCGAAGGTGATCGTGGAACTGGACGTGATCGAGAAGGAAATGGAAATCGCCGATGGCGTGACCTACACGTTCTGGACCTTCGGCGGCACGGTGCCCGGCAGCTTCATCCGCGTGCGCCAGGGCGACACGGTGCAGTTCCACCTGCGCAACATGCCCGACAGCAAGATGCCCCACAACATCGACCTGCATGGCGTCACCGGGCCAGGCGGCGGCGCCGCGTCCAGCTTCACCGCACCGGGCCACGTCACCCGCTTCACCTTCAAGGCGCTCAACGCCGGCCTGTTCGTCTACCACTGCGCCACCGCGCCTGTGGGCATGCACATCGCCAACGGCATGTACGGCCTGATCCTGGTCGAACCGCCGGAGGGCATGCCGCCGGTGGACCGCGAGTACTACGTGATGCAGGGCGACTTCTACACCACGGGTCGCTATCGCGAGAAAGGCCACCAGGACTTCGACATGCAAAAGGGCATCGACGAGAACCCGACGTATGTGCTGTTCAACGGCCGCGAAGGCGCGCTCACCGGCGACAACGCGCTCAAGGCCAACACTGGCGAGAACGTGCGCCTGTACGTGGGCAACGGCGGTCCGAACCTGGTGTCGAGCTTCCACGTGATCGGCGAAATCTTCGACAAGGTCTGGTTCGAGGGCGGCACGCGCTACAACGAGAACGTGCAGACCACGCTGATCCCGTCGGGCGGTGCCGCGATCATGGACTTCCACGTCGAGGTTCCCGGCAGCTACGTACTGGTCGACCACTCGATCTTCCGCGCATTCAACAAGGGCGCACTGGCGATCCTCAAGGCCGACGGCGCCGAACGCCCCGACATCTACTCTGGCAAGGAAGTCGACGCGATGTACATCGGCGACCAGGCCAATGCCAACCTGGCCGCGGTCGGCACGGCGGCGACCGCTCAGAAGACCGGCGCGCTCACGGTCGAGGACCAGGTCAACGCGGGCAAGGCGCTGTTCGCCGGCACCTGCTCCACCTGCCACCAGGGCAATGGTGAAGGCATGGCCGGGGTATTCCCGCCGCTGGCCAAGTCCGACTACATCGCGGCCGATCCCAAGCGCGTGGCCACGATCATCACCCACGGCCTGCAGGGCCCGGTGACGGTCAACGGCAAGGACTACAACTCGGTGATGCCGCCGATGGCGCAGCTGACGGACGACGAGGTGGCCAACATCTCCACCTACGTGCTCAACAGCTGGGGCAACCCGGGCGGCCGCATCACCAAGGAAGAAGCGGCCGCGATCCGCAAGGGCCCCGGCATCAGCACCGACGCCAGCGCCGAGGGCCACTAGGCACGTCATGCGCAAGTTGCTCGTCATTGCGTTGTTCATCCTGCCCGTCGCCGGCGCGATCGCGGCCGGCGGCGCGGTCTGGGTGAAATTGCCGGGCGGCAGCTTCCGCACGGCGCTCAAATACGAGGATGCGCCGACAGTGAAGCTGGCGGCGTTCGAACTGCAGAAGCGGCCGGTGACCAACGCCGAGTTCCTCGCTTTCGTGCAGAAGCATCCGGAGTGGCGGCGCGATCGCATCGCCCGGGTACTGGCCGAGCCGCGCTTCCTGCAGCACTGGTCCGGTCCGGCCACGCTGGGCGACAAGGCACTGCCGCAGCAACCCGTCGTCAATGTCAGCTGGTTTGCCGCGCAAGCCTATTGCGAGGCGCAGGGCGCGCGCCTGCCGACCTGGAACGAATGGGAATACGCTGCCGCCGCGGACGAGACCCGGCGCGACGCGCGCAAGGACCCGGCTTGGCGCGAGCGCATCCTGGGCTGGTATTCGCGCCCCTCCAACCATGCCCTGCCGCGCGCCGGGCTGCAGGGCGCCAATGCCTACGGCATACAGGACCTGCACGGACTGGTGTGGGAATGGACCGACGATTTTTCGTCGCTGCTGGTCGATCCGGAGAGCCGCAACCAGGGCGATCCCGACAAGTCGAAGTTCTGCGGTGCGGGCGCGCTTTCCATGGACGACCGCGACAACTATGCGGTGCTGATGCGGGTGGCGATGCTGTCTTCGCTGCAGGCCCGCGACACCACCCCAAACCTGGGATTCCGCTGCGCGAGGAGTGCGGGAAAATGAGATTCGTGACTGGAATAGTGTTGGCGATTGGGGTCGCGGCTTACGCCGCTCCTGCATTCCCTGGACCCGCTACCGCAGCCGAGCACGACTCGGCTCTGCAGGGGGCGACGCTACCGAGCGACTCGGTTTACCAGCTGCCGCTGCCGCTGACCGATCAGCACGGCAAGCGCTGGGACTGGCGCAGCCGCCGCGGCAAGCCGCAGCTGGTGGCGATGTTCTACAGCTCGTGCCGCTACATCTGCCCGCTGATCGTGGAGAGCGGCAAGGCCGTGGATCGCGCACTGACCCCGGCACAACGCGCCAGGCTCGGGATCATGTTGATCAGCATGGATCCGGCGCGCGACACACCGGCCGCGCTGGCGAAGGTGGCGAAGGATCGGCGCATCACCGACAAGCG
The DNA here is from genome assembly GCA_036676625.1 of Lysobacter sp. Classification (GTDB taxonomy): domain Bacteria; phylum Pseudomonadota; class Gammaproteobacteria; order Xanthomonadales; family Xanthomonadaceae; genus Cognatiluteimonas. The sequence goes on from JAKFCN010000052.1 coordinate 43,936, forward strand.
CTGGGCGCTGGCCAGCCCGAAGCCCGCGGACGTGCGCAGCGTCGCCGGCGTGCTCGACGTGCGCTATCGGCAGCTTTCGGACGGCGAGTTCAACCACACCAGCGCATTGATCCTGCTGGACGCCAACGGCCGCATCATCGCCCGCACCGACGAGATGGGCAGCGATGTGGACCCCGACTTCATCGCCAGGGTCAGGTCAGTGCTGTGAGGCCGCCCATGTAGCGGCGCAGGGCCTCGGGTACTTCGATGCTGCCGTCGGCCTGCTGGTAGTTCTCCATCACCGCGATCAGGGCGCGGCCGACGGCCACGCCGGAACCGTTGAGGGTGTGCACCAGCTCGGGCTTGCCGGTCTCGGGATTGCGCCAGCGCGCCTGCATGCGGCGGGCCTGGAAGTCGCCGCAGTTGGAGCACGACGAAATCTCGCGATAGACGCCCTGCGACGGCAGCCACACCTCCAGGTCGAAGGTCTTGCGTGCGGAGAAGCCCATGTCGCCGGTGCACAGCAGCATGCGGCGGTACGGCAGGCCGAGCTTCTCCAGCACCACCTCGGCGCAACGCGTCATGCGTTCGTGCTCGGCGTCGCTCTCGTCCGGGCGCGTCACCGACACCAGCTCCACCTTCTCGAACTGGTGCTGGCGGATCATGCCGCGGGTGTCGCGACCGTAGGCGCCGGCCTCGGCGCGGAAGCACATCGAATGCGCGGTCATGCGCAGCGGCAACGCGGCGGTGTCGACGATCTCGTCGCGCACGATGTTGGTGAGCGGCACTTCCGAGGTCGGGATGAGATAACGCTTGTCGGAAGCCGGTTTAGAAGCGTGTTCGCCCTCGCCCACCGTGGTCGAAAACAGGTCGTCCTCGAACTTCGGCAGCTGGCCGGTGCCGCGCATCGATTCGGCGTTCACCAGCAGCGGCACGTTGGTCTCGAGGTACCCGTGCTCGCCGGTATGCAGGTCGAGCATGAACTGGGCCAGCGCACGGTGCAGCCGGGCCAGGCCGCCGCGCAGCACGGTGAAGCGCGCGCCGGACAGCTTGGCCGCGGTGTCGCCGTCGAGCCAGCCGTTGCGGGCGCCGAGTTCGACGTGGTCCTTCACCCCGAAGTCGAAGGTGCGCGGCGTACCCCAGCGATGCTGCTCGACGTTGGCGGCCTCGTCGGCGCCGGCCGGCACCGCGGGATCGGGCAGGTTCGGGATGCCGAGCGCGATCGCCTCGATCCCGGCGCGCAGCGCGTCCAGCCGCAGCTCGGAGGCCTTCAGCTCGTCGCCGAAGCCGGCCACTTCGGCCATCAGCCCGGACACGTCCTCGCCCCTGGCCTTGGCCTGGCCGATCGCCTTGCTGCGGGTATTGCGCAGGTTCTGCAGCTCCTGGGTCCGCACCTGCAGCGCCTTGCGTTCGGCCTCGAGCCCTTCCAGCGCAGCGACATCGAGCGCGAAGCCGCGGCTCTCGCGCAGGAGGGTCGCGGTGTCGGCGGCGTGGTTGCGGAGCAGGACAGGATCGAGCATCGGGCACGGGCTGCAGTCGGAAAGCTGAATTATCGCGTGTTTTCGTGCGCCCGTTGACCTCGCTCCACGCAGGCCCATGCCAGAATGCGGCCAGACGACCGTTCCGGAGCCGGATTTGACGATGCCAGCACCCACGCCCGCCTGGATGCCCTCGCGCAAGGCCCTGCTCGTGGCCGCGATCGCCTTCGGCATCGGCCTGCTGCTGTTCCTGGCGCTCTGGATCGACCAGCGCGACAGCACCAGCTTCTACCGCACCCTCGAGGCGCCGCGCAGCATCGCCGGCCAGGTATTCGATCCGCTGCCGGTGCCGCTGCCCGCCGGCGAGAACGGTGACAACGCCAGCGGCATGGGCGACCCCGGCGACGCCCCCGCGGGAGGGGCGGAAGCCCCGCACAGGGATGCGACTCCCGTCGGACCCCCGGTTTCGCCCGTTCCGCCCGTCGCGGCTCCCGCCGCTCCCGCACGAATCGCCGACCGCAGCATTCCGCAGCCCGTGCATTCGCCGGCGCCGCGCTATCCGCGCGAAGCGCAACGCCGCGGCGAGTCCGGCACCGTACTCGTACGCGTGCACGTGGGTGCCGACGGCGAGCCGGTCGGCGTCGACCTGGTCGAGGGCAGCGGCTCGCGCTCGCTCGACCGCGCCGCCGTCGACGCCGTGCGCCGCTGGCGCTTCGACCCCGCGATCCGCAACGGGCAGGCGGTCGCCGGCACGGTCCAGGTGCCGATCACCTTCAACCTCGGGCGCTGAGCGACTCGCGGCTCACGCCGCTCCCACAAGTTGCGTGCGACGGTGAACGCGTCCCAGTGAAGGAGCGTTCACATGACCGACACGACCCATTCCAACCACACCCTGCCGATGCAGGATGACGCACCCCGCAAGGGCGCCACCCCACTGCTCTGGCTGCTGCTGGTCCTGGCCCTGGTCGGCTTCGCCTGGTGGTCCCTGGCCAACCGCAGCACCGGCTTCGACGACACCGGTTACGACACCACGCCGATCGGCGGCACCCAGCAAGCCGCCGAGGGGGAGCGCGATGCGGGCGCCACGCGTGCCGCCCGGCCCGCCGCGAGATCGGCACCACGTCCGGCGCGCAGCAGCACGGCGACCCGCACCCCCGCGAGCCGCAGTGCCGAGCTCCTGGCCCATGCGCAGCCGCGCTACCCCGTCGAGCAGCAACGCCGCGGCGTGGAAGGCGACGTGACCCTGCGCATCACGGTCGACAAGGCCGGCGTGCCCACCGACATCGGCTATGCCAGCCGCTCGGGCGACCCCGCGCTCGACCGCGCCGCCCTGGTCGCGGCCCGCGACTGGCGCTTCAGGCCCGCGACCCGAGGCGGCGAGGCGGTGACGTCCACCGTGGACGTCCCGGTCAACTTCCGGCTCTGAGGTTGAAGCCCGCGCTGCGGGCGAGGTCGCCGAAGCCGGGAAACGAAGTCGCCACGTTGGCGACATCGGCGATCCGTACCTCGCCATCGGCCAGCTGGCCGGCGACCGCAAAAGCCATGGCGATCCGGTGGTCGCCATGGCTGTCGACGTCCCCGCCGTGCAGGCGACCGCCATGGATGACGGCGCCATCGGGCGCCTCGTCCACCGCGACCCCGAGCACGCGCAGGCCGCTGGCCATGCCGGCGACGCGGTCCGATTCCTTCACCCGCAGTTCGGCGGCGCCGCGGATCACCGTCGCGCCCTGCGCGCAGGCCGCAGCCACGCATAGCGCAGGGAACTCGTCGATCATGTCCGGCACGCAATCGACCGGCACCTCGATCCCGTGCAACGGCGCATGGCGCACCACGATGTCGTGTAGAGCCGAGCCATGCCCGGCTGCACCGGGAAGCCGGGCATGGCTCGGCTCCACATCGATGTCGGCGCCCATCTCGCGCAGCACCCGCAGCAATCCGGTCCGCCGCGGGTCCATGCCGACCCCGCGCAAGCGCAGTTCCGACTCGGGCACCAGGCACGCGGCGACGATGAAGAACGCCGCCGACGAGAAATCCGCCGGTACCGCGACATCGGTCGCACGCAACCGCCCACCGCCGCGCAGCGCCACCCGCCCTTCGGCAACCCCGACCGGATAACCGAAGGCCTGCAGCATGCGTTCGGTGTAGTCGCGGGTCGGGTGCGGCTCGCGCACCACGGTCTCGCCCTCCGCAAACAATCCCGCCAGCAGCAGCGCCGACTTCACCTGCGCGCTCGCCACCGGCGGCGCGTAATCGATGCCATGCAGCGCATGGCCGCCATGGATGCGCAGCGGCGCATGACCGTCGTCGCTGTCGATGCGCGCGCCCATCGCCGCCAGCGGCCCGACCACCCGCCGCATCGGCCGTTGCGACAGCGAAGCGTCGCCGACCAGCACGCTGTCGAAGCCCTGTCCCGCCAGCAATCCCGTCAACAACCGCATCGCGGTACCGGCGTTGCCGCAGTCCAGCGGCGCATCCGGCGCGCGCAGGCCATCGACGCCGACGCCGTGCACGATGCGCACGCCCGCGGCCGGCGCCTCGATGCGCACGCCCATGCCGGCGAAGATCGCCGCGGTGGCGCGGGTGTCCGCGCCTTCGAGGAAACCGTCGATGCGAGACTCGCCATCGGCGAGCGCCGCCAGCATCACCGCCCGATGCGAGACCGACTTGTCGCCGGGAATGGCGAGCGTGCCGCGCAGCGGCCCGCCGGCGGACGCCACCCAGTTCATGCCAGCGCATCCAGCGCGGCGAGCAGGCGGCGGTTCCCCACCGCATCGCCCACGCTGATCCGCAGGCACTGCGGCAGGCCGTAACCGGCCATCGGTCGCGGCACCACGCCCAGGCGCAGCAAACCTGCCTCGATGCGGGAGGTGTCCGCGCCGAATTCGACCAGCAGGAAGTTGGCCTGCGACGGCGACACCTTCCAGCCGCGCTGCGCCAGCGCTTCTGCCAGCAGGCTGCGCTGGCGCGCATTCTCGGCGCAGGTCGCGCGCAGGTGCGCCTCGTCGGCCAGCGCAGCCTCGGCGGCGGCCAGCGCCACGCAATTGACGTTGAAGCTCTCGCGCACGCGCTCCAGCACCGCCACCAGCTCGACGTGGCCGATCGCATAGCCCACGCGCAGGCCGGCCAGGGCATAGGCCTTGCTGAAGGTGCGGGTGACCACCAGGTTGCGATGCGCCGGCAGCAACGCCAGCGCGCTGGCGTAGTCCGGCGCGTCCGCGATCTCGGCATAGGCTTCGTCGACCACCACGATCACGTGATCCGGTACCGCCGCCAGGAAGCGGGCAAAGACCTCGGGAGCGAACCAGGTGCCAGTGGGATTGTTCGGGTTGGCAACGAACAGCAGGCGCGTGCGCGGCGTCACCGCCGCCAGCAATGCGTCCAGGTCGTGCCCGCGCGGCATCGCCGCATCGTCCGGCAGCGCCGGCACCCTCTTCGCGATGGCGCCAGCGGCCTGCGCGGCGATCGCGAACACCGCGAACCCGTATTGCGGATACACCAACTCCACATCCGGGCCCGCGAACACCTGTCCCAACTGCATCAGCAACTCGTGCGACCCGTTGCCGAGGATGATCTGCGCCGTCGCGACACCGTGCTTCGCCGCCAGCACGCGCTTGAGGTCGCCGCCGAAGGGGTCCGGATAGCGATGCACGGCGGCGATCGCCGTCTCGATCGCCTTGCGCACACCCGGGGCCGGACCATGGGGATTCTCGTTCGAACCCAGTTCCACCAACCAGTCGGGAGCGGCGGCGCGGCGCAGCGCGACCAGGTCGTGGCCCGGATCGTAGGCGCGCAACGCGCGGATCGCAGGCTGCGCCAGCGCCGCGGCCCAGCTGTCGCTCATGGCACCGCGACCGGGTACGAGCCGAGCACGCGCAGGTCGCCGGCGAAATCCTCGAGCTCGGCCAGCGCATCCTTCAGCGGCGCCTCTTCGGCATGGCCGCCGACGTCGATGAAGAACGCGTATTGCCACAGCGCGCCGTGGTCGGGGCGCGACTCGATCCGGTTCATGGTGATCTCGCGTCGCGCCAGCGGCTCGAGGATCCGGTACAGCGCGCCCGGCCGGTCGCGGATCGAAACCAGCAGCGAGGTACGGTCGTTGCCCGACGGCGGGAACGAGTTGCGCCCGATCACCAGGAAGCGCGTGGTGTTGTCGCTGAAATCCTCGATCGGCCCCGCGATCAGCTTGAGCCCGTAGGCGTGCGCCGCGTTCTCGCCGGCGATGGCCGCGGCATCGTCGGCATTGCGCGCGCGGCGCGCGGCCTCGGCGTTGCTGGCCACCGCGTGCCTTTCGGCGTCCGGCAGGTTCTGCCGCAGCCAGTTGCGGCATTGCGCCAGCGACAGCCCGTGCGAGTACACCCGCTCGACATCCTCGATGCGCCCGCTGCGCGACATCAGGTACTGGCGCACGCGCAGCTCGACCTCGCCGCAGATCTTCAGCGGAGAGGCGAGGAACAGGTCGAGGGTCGACTGGATCGTGCCCTGCCCCGAGTTTTCCACCGGCACCACGCCGAAGTCGGCGCCGCCTTCGGCGACCTCGTGGAACACCTCCTCCACGCTCGCCAGCGGCAGGCCCTTGGCCGAGTGGCCGAAGTGCTTGTACACGGCCTGCTGCGAGAACGTGCCTTCGGGGCCGAGAAAGCCGACCTTCAGCGGTTCCTGCTGGGCCAGGCAGGCCGACATGATCTCGCGGAACAACCGCACCAGCACCTCGTCGGCGAGCGGACCGTCGTTGCGGTCGACCACCCGACGCAGCACCTGCGCTTCGCGTTCCGGACGGTAGTACTCCACCGCCGCCGCGAGCTGGCCCTTGGCCTTGCCGACCTGGCGCGCGAACTGCGCACGCTCGGCGATCAGCGCCTGGATGGTGCGGTCGATGCCGTCGATCTGGGCACGGATCGCCGCGAGGTCGACGGGCTTGTCGGCGGGTTTGCTAGCCATGGCGTTCGCGGAAGTCCTGCATGAAGTCCGCCAGCGCCTGCACCCCGGCTTCCGGCATCGCGTTGTAGATCGAGGCGCGCATGCCGCCGAGCGCGCGGTGTCCCTTCAGGCCGATCATCCCGGCCGCCTTCGCCTCGGCGAGAAACGATTTGTCGAGCGCCTCGTCGTGCAGGAAGAACGGCACGTTCATGCGCGAACGCACCGCATGCGCGACCTCGTTGCGGTAGTAACCGCCGGAGCCGTCGATCGCCGAATACAGCAACGCCGACTTGCGCGCATTGCGGCGCGCGAATTCGGCCACGCCGCCCTCGGCCAGCATCCACTTCACCGTCAGCCCGAGCAGGTACCAGTTCCAGGTGGGCGGCGTGTTGAGCATCGAGTCCTTGGCCAGGATCGAACGCAGGTCGAAGATGTCGGCGCGCGGCTGGCCCTCGCGCTGCAGCAGGTCGCGGCGGACGATGGCGAAGCCGATGCCCACCGGCCCCAGGTTCTTCTGCGCGCCGCCGTAGACGACGCCGTAGCGGGACACGTCGACGGGTTCGGAGGCAACCGAGGAGCTGAAGTCGGCGACCAGCGGAACACCGCCGACGTCCGGCGGGTCGCGGAATTCGACGCCGTGGATGGTCTCGTTCGCGGTGATGTGCACATAGGCCGCATCCGGCGACAACGCCCACTGCGCGCGCGGCGGGATGTCGCGGAAGCCGCCGGCTTCGCCGCTGGCCGCGATGTTCACCGCCACATAGGGCTTCGCCTGCTTGACCGCGGTCTTGCCCCAGTGCCCGGTGACCACGTAGTCGACCGCCTGCCCCGGCGCGGCCAGGTTGAGCGGCAGCAACGCCTGGAACGTGGTGGCGCCGCCGGCCAGGAACAGCACCGCGTACTCGTCCGGCACCGACAGCAATGTGCGCAGGTCGGCTTCGGTCTCGGCCGCCATCGCGATGAACTCCGCGCCGCGATGGCTGACCTCCACCACCGAGGCGCCGAGCCCGCGCCAGTCGAGCATCTCGTCCGCGGCCTGGCGAAGCACCGATTCCGGCAGCGTCGCCGGCCCCGCACTGAAGTTGTACGCGCGCATCGAATATCCCTAGAGAAGGAGCAAGGCACTGAGGGCGGCGGCCAGCAGCAGGGCCGCCAGCAGCAACCAGGGCAACCTGCGTGCGGATGATGGCGTCGGCGCCGCCATCGGCACCGCCGCCGGCAAGTCTTCCACCGGCACCGCACCCAGCACCCGCAGCGGCGCCTCCACCACGAAGCGGTGATTGACGTCGAACACCACCTGGTCGCCCGGCTGCAGCACCGCGTCGCGGCGGCGCTCGCCGTTGACCACGCAGGCTTCCTCGTCCAGCCCGCACAGCACCACCAATCCGTCCTGCAGGCCGATGCGCGCGTGGCGCGCGGCGAAGGCCGGATCGTCGATGCAGATGTCGGCATCCGCCGCGCTGCCGACCAGGCGCGGGCGGTCGAGGGTGAAGCTGCGACCGTGATGGCGACCGCCGACCCCGCGCAACACGATCCGCGGATCGGCCTCCGCAGTCCTCGTGGCGCCGTTGTCGCGCGGCGGTGCCGGCGAAGGTCGCGCCGTCGTCAGCACGAGCTCGTTGCCGTCCACATGGACGCAGTCGCCGACCCGCAACAGCGCCTTGCGCTGCACCGGCCGCCCATTCACGTGGACGCCGCGCACGCCCGCCCCCACCGCCAGCCATACCCCGCGCCGGTCGACGCAGAAGCACACCCGCGCGCCATCGGCGCCGTCGAGCAGGGTCAGCGCCCCGCCATCCAGGCGCCCGATGGCATGCATGCCCGTGCCCAGGGGCAGCGCATCCAGTTCGGTTCCGGGGGCACGCAACACGATGTCGTTCACACCGGCAAATCTAGCAGCGGGCGCGACGGAAGTCGCGACTTGCGTCGCCCATGCAATCTAGAATGCGGGATGGCCGACATCGACATCCAGCACCCCCACTCCCTTCCCCACGCCGACGCCCGCCAGGCGGTGGAGCAGGCGATCACCCGGCTCGGGCAGAAATTCGGCATCGATTACCGCTGGGAAGGCGACACCCTGCACTTCGTCCGCTCCGGCGTCGACGGCCGCATCGCCCTGATCCCCGGCAGCGTCCACGTCACCGCGACCCTCGGGCTGCTGTTCTCGGCGATGAAGGGCACCATAGAATCCGAACTCCGACGCGTGCTCCAGGAGCGCCTGCCTTGACCCCGATGCTGTTGGCGGCAACGACGTTCCTGATTGCGGGTCTGGCGACAAGTTTCTTCCTCTACCGGTACCGGCTGCCGCTGGAACGGCGCTCGGCCGGCCGCAACCTGCTGTCGGCGATGGACCAGGGCGACTTCCTGCAGCTGGTGCTGGCGGTGCTCAATGCGCGCGGCTACGAACGCGGCTTCGGCGGCGGCGGCACCGAGGGCGAGTACCTGCTGCAGCGCCGCGGCCAGGACTGGCTGCTCTCGAGCCGCCACAGCCGCGCCTACGTCCCGGGCTCCACCGCGATCGCTGAGTTCGCCAACCACCTGCGCCAGCGCGGCATCCAGGGCGGCATCCTCGCCGTTCCCGGCCGTTTCCCGCGCCCCGCCTTCGCCCTCGGCCGCGCCCATCGGGTCGAACTGCTCGACGGCGCCAGCATGTGGGACGAACTGCAGCCCCTGCTCAACGACGAACAGCACGCCGCCATCGACCTGCCAGCCCGTGCCCGCCTCAAGTGGCAGTTCGCCATCGCCTGGCTGGCCGCCCTGGCCCTGGCCGCCGCCCTCTACCTGGCCCTCCCGCGCGCACCAGCCCCCGCAGGAGCGACATCAGCCGCGATCGCAGCCCCGGGGGGCGGCGAATCGCGGCTCGCGCCGCGCCCACAGACGCCGCTCCCACAACCATCCACCGCGCCGATCGAAGCCCGCCGCCTGGCCCTGGCCGAGGCAATCGCCACGTTGCCGCACGTCAGCAGCGCCAGCTGGCCGACCGAATCCACCTTGCTGGTCGCGGTCGACCGCGAGGATTTCGACCCGCGCGCCGGCATCTGCCCGCTGCTGGAACGCGACGACGACCTGCGCGCCTCGCGCCTGCAACTGCAGCTCCCGGCCGGCAGCGAGCGCCCGGTCCGCTTCCTGCAGTGCCGCGCATATTGATCGGCAGCCGCCCCAGCCCGTAAACTACGCGGCCGCGCAACACCTCTTATCGGGCGGTTAGCTCAGCGGTAGAGCATTGCCTTCACACGGCAAGGGTCGCAGGTTCGAACCCTGCACCGCCCACCACATCGGTCCAGGTGCTAGGCTGGCCCCGATGCAGATGCACCAGTTCATCACTCGCCACCGCGCGGACCTGATCGAACGGTGCCGGGCCAAGGCGGCCCTGCGCTCGGCGACCGACGCCCTGCCCGCCGAGTTCGAACACGGCATCTCGATCTTCCTCGACCAGCTGATCCGCAACCTCCAGGTCGCGCTGAGCGCCGAATCGGAAATGGGCGAAAGCGCCGCCGCGCATGCACGCGAGCTGCTCGAGCACGGTTACACCCTGGGCGAACTGGTGCACGACTACGGCGACCTGTGCCAGGCGATCATGGACCTGGCCAGCGAGCTCGACCAGTCGTTCGAGGTGGAGGAGTTCCGCACCTTCAACCGCTGCCTGGACAACGCCATCGCCGACGCGGTCACCGAATTCGCCTACCAGCGCGACTTCCAGGTGGCCGACCGGGAAGCCGACTCGCTCAACGCACGGCTCGGGTACTTCGCGCACGAACTGCGCAACCACCTGGGCACGGCGACGATGGCGCTGGCGGTGATCCGGCTGGGCAACGTCGGCCTCAACGGCGCCACCGGCGCGGTGCTCGACCGCAGCCTGGTGAGCCTGCGCAACCTGATCGACCGCTCGCTGGCGGAGGTGCGGGTGAGCGCCGGCATGCCCGCCCAGCACGCGCTGTTCTCGCTGGCGGACTTCATCGCCGAGACGGAGCTGGTCGCGAAACTCGAGGCCGACATCAAGGGCAGCGTGCTGGTCGTGGCCCACGTGGACCACCACCTGGCCGTGATCGCCGACCGCGACCTGCTGTTCGCCGCGGTGGGCAACCTGCTGCAGAACGCCTTCAAGTTCACCCGCACCGGCAGCAAGGTGACGCTGAATGCCTACGCCGCGGCCGACCGCATCCTGATCGACGTGCAGGACAGCTGTGGCGGCCTGCCCGCGGGCGATGCCGAACGCCTGTTCCTTCCGTTCCAGCAGGCCGACGCCGACAAGAGCGGGATGGGGCTCGGGCTGTCGATCGCCCGCCGCAGCGTCGAGGCCAATGGTGGAAGACTGGGCGTGCGCGACATTCCCGGCGAAGGCTGCGTCTTCACCATCGACCTGCCCCGCCACTGGATCGCGGATCCGGTGGCGGCCTGATCATTCGCCGGCG
>JAKFCN010000053.1:0-22289 GCA_036676625.1 Lysobacter sp.
CGGGTGATCAGGCCCAGGAACCTGCCGCCATCGGTGACGATCGCGACATGGCCGCGGTCGAACACCGGCAACAGCGCCTCGATCGGCGACTTCACGTCGAGCCGGTCGAGCTTGCTGACCATCGCGGTGGACACCGGATCGCGGAAGCGCGCCTCGTCGCCGTACACGTGCAGCAGCACGTCGGACTCGTCGACCATGCCGACCAGCGCGTCGCCTTCCATCACCGGCAGCTGCGAGACGTCGTACAGCTTCATCCGCTGGTACGCGGTGACCAGCAGGTCGTTCGGGCCGACCACCACGGTGTCGCGCTGCGAGAACGGCCGCAGGATCAGGTCGCGCAGGTCGTTGCTCGGTTCGCGCTCGAGGAAGCCGTTGTCCAGCATCCAGTAGTCGTTGTACATCTTCGACAGGTACTTGTTGCCGGTGTCGCAGACGAAGGTGAGCACCGTCTTCGGCTCGGTCTGCTCGCGGCACCAGCGCAGCGCTGCGGCCAGCAGGGTGCCGGTCGAGGAACCGCCGAGGATGCCTTCCTTCGCCAGCAGCTCGCGCGCGGTGAGGAAGCTTTCCTTGTCGGAGATCGCATAGGCCTTCTTCACCCGGGTGAAGTCGGAGATCGGCGGCAGGAAGTCCTCGCCGATGCCTTCGACCATCCAGCTCGCGGACTTCTCCACGATTTCGCCGCGGTTGATGTAGTCCTCGAGGATCGAGCCGACCGGATCCGCGAGAACGAGTTCCGTCTGCGGTGAATGTTCGGCGAAGCAGCGCGACAGCCCTGTCATCGTGCCGGAGCTGCCGCAGCCGAACACGATCGCGTCGAGCTTGCCGCCGAGCTGGCGCAGCAGTTCCGGGCCGGTGCCGAATTCGTGCGCGGCCGGATTGTCGGGATTGCCGAACTGGTTGATGAAGTACGCGCCGGGCGTTTCGCGCGCGATCCGCGCGGCCATGTCCTGGTAGTAGTCGGGATGGCCCTTGGCCACGTCCGAGCGGGTGAGCACGACCTGCGCGCCCATCGCCTTCAGGTTGAAGATCTTTTCCCGGCTCATCTTGTCCGGGACCACCAGGATCAACTTGTAGCCCTTCTGCTGCGCGACCAGCGCCAGGCCGATGCCGGTGTTGCCGGCGGTACCTTCGACCAGGGTGTCGCCGGGCCTGATGTCGCCGCGCTTCTCGGCGGCCTCGATCATCGACAGGCCGATGCGGTCCTTGATCGAGCCGCCGGGGTTCTGGCTTTCCAGCTTCAGGTAGAGCGTGCACGGCCCGGTGTCGAGGCGTTGCGCCTGCACGATCGGCGTGTCGCCGACCAGCTCGAGCACGGATTGGTGGATCTTCATGCGGGGCCCCGGGCGGAAACCCTGATTATCCCGCATATGGGACGGGCGGCGACGGCCGACGAGGAGGCCGCCGCCGCCCGTGCCTCAGGCTGTCGGTGGTACCGGCTTCAATGGTGCCGGCTTCAATGGTGCCGGCTTCAATGGTGCAATACGTCGTACAGGCGGGTGAGCCGGTCCTTGGCCGCGAGCTTCTCGCGCTTCATCTTGGTCAGGGTCGTGTCGTCGACCGCCAATACCCCGAGCTCGGCATCCAGCACCTGCTTGTCCAGCTGCTTGTGGCGGTGGTAGAGCTGCTTGAACTCGGGATTGATCATCAATGCTTCGACGTCCGCCTGCGTTTGCCCTTCGAACATGGAACCCTCCTTATCGCAATACAGGAACGCCCCGGCCTTGCGGCTGGGGCGTTCGTCATGGAACCGGTCTGGAATCGAGGATGGGCATGGCTGACCCGACCCTACTCCACCCCCCGGGGCCGGGCAAGCCGGTCGCGGCAAGCCACTGATTCCCCGTGGCGGTTCACCTGCCAACGGTGCCGGTTTGCGCAGTGCTCGACGCAAATTATTGATTCAATTATCATTTTTCTTCTGCGCCTGCAGCAGCTCCGCTTCCTGGCGCGCCAGCTCGGCCTCGCGCTTGCGGGCCGCCTTGAGCTTCTCGGCCTGCTGGCCGCCGACGTCGAGGATCACTTCCTCGGCCTGCTGGCGCGCGGCGGTTTCGGCCTCGGCCGTGGCACGCAACCGCTCGGCCTCCTCGGCCTGGATCTGGGCCTGCACCCGCAACCGTTCCGCCTCCTGGCGCGCGCGCTCGGCCTCGCGCCGGCTGGCCTCGACCAGCAGCTCGCTGCGGGCCTGGTCCAGGCGCCGCACCGCGGCCTCGATCAGCTCGCTGCGCGCCGCCAGCTCGGCGATCGCCACCCGCCGCGCCGCGATCACGGTCGCCGACGGGCGATCCTTGCTGCGCACGGTGGCGATGGCGTCCACCGCCTGCCGCGCCTGCAGCCGCTCATATGCGGCCCGCCCGGCGTAGCGCGGATCCGCTTCCAGGGCCTGCAGCCGCATCGACGGGCCCATCGCATCCATCGCGACCAGCGGTGGCGGGACGTCCCCGCCGGCGTCGCCCTCGCCGGTGATCCCGAGCTGTTCGCGCAGGCGGGCAATCTCGTCGCGGCGTTGTGCGTGGTCCTGCTCCAGCACCTGGGCACGGCTTTGCGCGTAGGCCAGGTCGCCGCCGGCCGCGGCGATGAGTGCCGCGGTGCGGGCCTGCGCCTGGTGGCCTTCGGCCATCGCCGTCTGCGCCTGGGACAGTTCCATGCGCGCGCTCTCGATCTGGGCGGTTGCGTACTGGTCGGCATCCGCGTCTCCGGCGTGCGCGACTGCCTGCCGTGCGGCCGCCAGTTCCGCGGTCGGCGGCGGCAGCGTGGCGCATGCCGTGAGTGCCAGTAGCAGCACGAAGGAAAGTGACAGGGTTGCCTGCCGGCTGCGGATGAATTGTGCGAAGCTTGGATTCATGGGGGGCCGCCCTTGCATGTTGGTCTCGCCACCCGCAATGATGGCGCAATTTCGATGGGGTGCGGCGCATGGATATCAGCTATTTCCTGAAGCTGATGGTGGAAAAGAACGCGTCGGACATGTTCCTGACCGCAGAAGCCCCCGTTTACATCAAGGTCGAGGGCCGGCTGTACCCGCTCGGAAACGCCGGATTGCCGCCGGGCATGGTGAAGAAGATCGCCTATTCGCTGATGGACGAGGGCCAGGTGCCCCAGTTCGAGCGCGACCTGGAGGCGAACATGGCGATCGCGCTGCCCGACAAGAGCCGCTTCCGCGTCAACGTGTTCAAGCAGCGCGGCGAGGTCGGCATGGTGATCCGTGCGATCCGCAGCACCATCCCGTCGATCGAGGAGCTGCAGCTGCCGCAGGTACTCAAGCAGATCATCATGGCCCCGCGCGGGCTGGTGCTGCTGGTGGGCTCCACCGGCTCCGGCAAGTCGACCACGCTGGCGTCGATGATCGATTACCGCAACAGCACCAGCGCAGGCCACATCCTCACCATCGAGGATCCGATCGAGTACCTGCACAAGCACAAGAAATCGCTCGTCAACCAGCGCGAAGTGGGCATGGACACCCACACCTTCCACAATGCGCTCAAGAACGCGATGCGCGAAGCGCCGGACGTCATCCTGATCGGCGAGATCCTCGACCAGACCACCATGGAGGCGGCGATCGCCTTCGCCGAGACCGGCCACCTGTGCCTGGCCACGCTGCATTCCAACAACGCCGACCAGACCATCGAGCGCATCCTCAACTTCTTCGAGGAGTCGGCGCACAAGAACATCCTGATGAACCTTGCCCTGAACCTGAAGGCGGTGGTCTCGCAGCGCCTCGTGGTCGGCACCGACGGCCGCCGCATGCCCGCCGCGGAGGTGCTGATCAACACGCCGATGATCCGCGACCTGCTGCGCCGCGGCCAGGTGCACGAGATCAAGCAGGCGATGGAGGAATCGCTGGAAGCCGGCATGGAGAGCTTCGACCAATGCCTGTTCCGGCTGTACAAGGAAGGCAAGGTCGAGATGGAGGAGGCGTTGCGCGCAGCCGACTCCCGCGACGGCCTGGCGCTCAAGTTCCGCCTGGCCGAGGGTGGCAGCGGCGAGCACGACCCTTACGCGGACACTTTCAACGCCTGATGGTTATTTCGCAGGCGCATCCGGCTGGTTTTCCGGACGCGCGGCATCGAATGCCGGCAGTGCCAGGCAGGCCTGCTCGATCCGGACCATGGTCGGATATGGCGTGAGATCGATGCCGAAGCGGCGCGCATTGTAGACCTGCGGCACCAGGCAGCAGTCGGCGATGGTCGGCACGTCGCCGTCGCAGAAGGTGCCGGTGGACGGATGGTGGTGCAGCATCGCCTCCATCGCGGCGAAGCCTTCCTCGATCCAGTGCCGTACCCAGTTGTCGCGTTCCGGCTGCGGCACGCCCCACTCGCGCTCGAAGTACTGCAGCACGCGCAGGTTGCAGAGCGGATGCACGTCGCACGCCACCAGCTGCGCCAGCGCGCGCACCCGCTGGCGGTCGCGCGCGACTGCCGGCAACAGCTGCGGCGACGGCCAGATCTCGTCCAGGTATTCGAGGATCGCGAGCGACTGCCGCAGCATCCGGTGGCCGTGCTGCAGCACCGGCACCAGCTGTTGCGGGTTGGCCTCGCGGAAGCTTTCCGAATGTTGCTCGCCGCCATCGCGCAGCAGGTGCACCGGCATGATGTCGTAGGCCAGGCCCTTGAGGTTCAGGCCGATCCGCACGCGGTAGGCGGCACTGGAGCGCCAGTAGGAAAACAGGCACAAACGATCCATCGATCCCCCCTTGCGTGGTGTACGTACCGGGTCAGGGCGGCGACTGGCGCTCGATCCGCTGCTCGATCGCGCCGAACAGACTGTTGCCGTCGCGATCCAGCATCTCGATCCGCACCATGTCCCCGAACGACATGAACGGCGTCTGCGGCTTGCCGGTCGCGAGCGCCTCGACGGTACGCTTCTCGGCGAAGCAGGAGGCACCCAGGCTGGTGTCCTCGTTGGCGATGGTACCGGAACCGACGATGGTGCCCGCGCCCAGCGGCCGGGTCTTCGCCACGTGCGCCACCAGCTGGGCGAAATCGAACTGCATGTCGACCCCGGCCTCGGGGGCGCCGAACCATTCGCCGTTGACGTGGGTCAGCAGCGGCAGGTGCAGCTTGTTGCCGCGCCAATGACCGCCCAGCTCGTCGGGGGTCGCGAATACCGGCGACAGGGTCGAGCGCGGCTTGGACTGCAGGAAGCCGAAGCCCTTGGCGAGCTCGCCCGGGATCAGGTTGCGCAGCGAGACATCGTTGACCAGGCCCACCAGCTGGATGTGCTCCGCGGCCTGTTCCGGCGTCACCGCCATCGGCACGTCGTCGGTCACCACCACGACCTCGGCCTCGAGGTCGATGCCGTAGGCCTCGTCGACCACCCGCACCGGATCGCGCGGGCCGTTGAAGCCCGCGCTGGTGGCCTGGTACATCAGCGGATCGGTGTAGAAGCTCTCCGGCACCTCGGCGCCGCGCGCGCGGCGCACCCGCGCCACGTGCGGCAGGTAGGCACTGCCGTCGACGAACTCGTAGGCGCGCGGCAGCGGCGACGCGAGCGCCTGCATGTCCAGGTCGAAGGCGCCGTCGGCGCTGCCGTCGTTGAGCGCATCCGACAACGCGGCCAGCCGCGGCGCGACATTCGTCCAGTCCTCCAGCGCCCGCTGCAACGTCGGCGCGATGCCGGTGGCGCGCACCGCATGCGCGAGGTCGCGCGACACCACCACCAGAGTGCCGTCGCGGCCGCCTTCCTTGAGACTTCCGAGCTTCATCGCGTTTCTCCGTTCAGCCCGCGATTGTAGCGTCGTCGCCCTGGAAGCCGCCTGCACGCCAGGTCAGCACCAGGGTATCGCGGTGCCCGGGCGCGCCATCGGGCGCTTCCGGCTGGATTGGAGTGGATTCGTGGATCACGCGTGCGTCGTCGAGCAGCAGCAGCGACCACGGCTCGCGCAGGGTGAAACGCTGGCCGTCGGGGCCGGCAGCCTCGAACACCCGGGTTTCGCCGCCCTTGATGCCCAAGCGGCCGACCAGGAATACCGCGACGAAGTCGACGCCGTCGCGGTGCGCGCCTTCCGGCGTCGGCCGGCCGATGCCTTCGCCGGTATCGATCCGGAACTGGTGCGCCTCCACATGCCAGCGCTCGACCTCGCGCAGTTGCGAGAACAGGCGCGTCAACGAGGCCAGCAACCGCGTCCACGCCGGTTGCGCGATCACGCCGGGTTCGATCGGTTCGAACCAGCGGTGCATGCCGCCGTGCAGCGCGTTGTATTCGAGCGACTGCCAGTGCGCGCGGTGCGGCGCCTGGACCACTTCGCCGCCTTCGACCACGAAGCAGGAATGGCGGCGACGGCGATAACGGCCGCCGTCCTTGAGGTAGCGGTCCTCGGCCAGATCGTCCCAACTCGGGCGCAACGCCTCGAGCGCGGACACCTCGAGGCCGCACAGCGCCGGGACCGCCTGCGGCGACAGCACTGCATAACCGTGCCCGCGCAGCTGCGAGAGCAGCGCGGCAGGCGGCGTGTACGGCGGCGGCAGCGTCAGGTCCATGTCGCCATTGTAGGAGCGGTCGATGCAGGAGCGGCGTAAGCCGCGACTCCGGCCCAACAAAAAACCCGCCTCGCGGCGGGTCTTCTGCAATCTCGACTTGTTGCGGATCTGGCAGCCCCGGAAGGATTCGAACCTCCGAATGCCTGAGTCAGAGTCAGGTGCCTTACCGCTTGGCGACGGGGCTATTGACTGGTTTTTACGACGTTCCCGCTTAACGCTTCGAGAACTGGCTGGCGCGGCGCGCCTTGTGCAGGCCGACCTTCTTGCGCTCGACCTCGCGGGCGTCGCGGGTCATGAAGCCGGCCTTGCGCAGGCCGGTCTTCAACGTCTCGTCGTACTCGACCAGCGCGCGGGCGATGCCCAGGCGGATGGCGCCGGCCTGGCCGGTGATGCCACCGCCCTCGACCGTGACCTTGACGTCGAACTTGTCGGTCGACTGGGTCAGCTCGAGCGGCTGGCGCACGATCATGCGCGCGGTCTCGCGGCCGAAGAATTCGTCGATCGGACGGTCGTTGATGGTGATGGCGCCGCTGCCCTTGCGCAGGAACACGCGTGCGGTGGAGGACTTGCGACGGCCGGTGCCGTAATTCTGCGTGGTTGCCATGGGTTTACCTTAGATCTCGAGCGGCTGCGGCTGCTGGGCGGCGTGCGGGTGTTCGGCACCCTTGTAGACCTTGAGCTTGCGGTACATCGCGCGGCCGAGCGGATTCTTCGGCAGCATGCCCTTGACCGCGATCTCGATCACGCGCTCCGGGTGGCGCTCCAGCGCCTGGGCGAGGTTTTCCGTCTTCAGGTTGCCGACGTAACCGGTGAACCGGTGGTACATCTTGTCCTGCAGCTTCTTGCCCGTGACCGCGACCTTTTCGGCGTTGATCACGATCAGGTAGTCGCCGGTGTCGACGTGCGGGGTGAACACGGGCTTGTGCTTGCCGCGGAGGCGGCGCGCGAGCTCGGAGGCGAGTCGGCCCAGGGTCTTGCCCTCGGCATCGACGATGTACCAGTCGCGCTGGACGGTCTCGTTCTTTGCGGTGAAAGTCTTCATGGCGGGTCCTGCGATGGGTACCTTGTCGGGCTGGTTCCGGGCGTCGCCGCCAGCGGAAGGTCGCCTCGCGTTGTGAATGCGGAATACAAGAGGCGGAATGATACCCGCCGCCCCCGGCCCACGCAACCGTAAACTCGCCCTCGTGCCCGCAATCCCCGCTCCCCTCGTCGACCTCGCCGACCGTTGCGTCCAGTGCAGCCTGTGTCTCCCGGCCTGCCCCACCTACCGCCTGGAGGGGCTGGAAGCCGAGTCCCCGCGCGGCCGGATCGCCCTGTCCCGGGCCTGGGCACTCGAAACCATCGTGCCCACGGCCGTCGGTGAGGCTCACCTGGACCAGTGCCTGGGCTGCCGCAGTTGCGAGGCGGTGTGCCCGGCCGGCGTGGAATACGGCGCGTTGCTGGTGCAGGCGCGCGCGCACCAGCGCCTGCGGCGCCTCCCGGGCATGCGCCAGCGGTTGCTGGAATGGCTGGCCGCCCGGCCACGGGCGCTGGCCACGGCCCTCGGCCTGTACCGCCGCCTGCATCCGCTGCTGCCCGGGCCCTGGAAGCCATTGCCGCTTCCGCCCGCACCGCGGCCGGAAACGCTGCCGGAGACTGGCCCGGTCGCGCTGTTCCGTGGCTGCGTCGCCGGTCCGTACGAAGCGGGGCTGCGCGAGGCCACCGCACGCCTGTGCGCGGCGGCCGGCGTCGGCCTCGCACAACCCGCAGGCCAGGCATGCTGCGGCACCCTTCACGCGCACGCCGGCGACATCGCCACCGCCGACGTGCTGGCCGCCCGCAACCGTGCCGCCTTCGCCGGTGCCGATACGGTGCTGACCCTGGCAAGCGGCTGCCACGAAGCCGTCGAAGGCGCGCTCGCCGGCGTGGCGGCGGCACGCGACGCACTCGCCTTCGTCGCGGCGCATGCGGACAGGCTGCGGTTCCGTGCCGGCAACGGACGTGTGGCACTGCACCTGCCCTGCACCCAGCGCAACGTGGTGCGCAGCGTCGATGCGACGCGGATGCTGCTGGCACGGGTGCCCGGCCTGGAGATCATCGAACTCGATGCCGGCTACGGCTGCTGTGGTGCCGCCGGCACGCAGATGACGACCGATCCCGCGCGTGCCGCGCAGTTCCGCCAGCCGCTGCTCGACCAGTTGCACGCCTCGGGCGCCAGCCACCTGCTCAGCGCCAACATCGGCTGCCGCCTGCACTTCGCGAACGCTACCGCCTTGCGCGTCCAGCACCCCCTCGAGTTCCTCGCCGACCACCTCCCTGTGGGCGCGGCGTAAGCCGCGATCCCGAAAGCCGGATTCTCGTGCGGGGGCCGGGGTGAGGTGGCTTTCCCCAAGTCAGGGCACGCCGTGAATACATCCTTGTAGGCTCTGCTGCGGCATCCATGCCGCAGAAGGCCCCACCTTGGGGAAAGCCACCTCACCCCGGCCTCGGCGTATGAGTTCGCAGCGCCTCGGCCACAAGGAACGGGGATACGCGCTTGCGGTAGGCGTCGCGAGTGCGGGTCTGGCAGGCGGGACCGTCGCCGGCATGGATGCCGGCGCCGAGCCTACATGGACGTATTCACGGCGTGTCCCGACTGGCAGGCCCGTACTCGCGGCGTCCCTTCACGGAGGGAGTTCCAGCAGCTTGTTCGCGGCTTACGCCGCTCCTACGGGTGATAATCGGGGCATGGAACGCACGCTGACGCCGCTCGACCGGATTCTCGTGGATGCGCAGAACGCGCTGGGCACCGTGTTCGGCAGCACGCGCGCCGAACGCCCCAATCCCGGCACACGTGAAGCCGAAGTGTTACTGGACGACACCGAGCGTCGCCACGCCGCCGGGCTGATGCGGATCAACCACGTCGGCGAGGTCTGCGCGCAGGCGCTGTATGTCGGCCAGGCCGCGGTTGCGCGCGACGACGCCACGCGCCGGCAGCTGCTCGCCGCCGCCCAGGAGGAAACCGACCACCTCGCCTGGTGCGCCGATCGCCTGCGCGAGCTCGACAGCCGCCCCAGCCTGCTCAACCCGCTGTGGTACGCCGGCAGCTACGCGATCGGCGCGCTCGCCGGCCTGCGCGGCGACGGCTGGAACCTGGGCTTCGTGGTCGAGACCGAGCGCCAGGTCGAAGCGCACCTGGACGAGCACCTGCAGGCGCTGCCCGAAGCCGACCTGCGCAGCCGCGCGATCCTGGAAACGATGAAGGCCGACGAGGCCCGGCATGCCGTCAACGCCGAGCAGGCCGGTGCCCGCATCCTGCCGCCGCCGATCCCGTCGCTGATGGCCGCGGCGTCGGCCCTGATGAAGAAGGTCGCCTACCGGATCTGACCGTGTAGAACGGTCATTCCACCAGGTTGCGGCCGTGGTAGAGCTCCTCGATCTCGCGCTTGAGCCGCGCTTCGATCTTCATCCGCTCCTTGAACGAGAGGTTCTTCGCCTTTTCCTCGAACAGGTAGTTGTCGAGGTCGAAGTCCTTCAGGTGCATCTTGGTGTGGAAGATGTTTTCCTGGTACACGTTGACGTCGAGCATCTCGTAGCGCGAGCGCACGTTCTTGGCCAGGTAGTCCTGGATCGAGTTGATCTTGTGGTCGATGTAATGCTTGCGGCCCTTGATGTCGCGGGTGAAGCCGCGCACGCGGTAGTCCATCACCACGATGTCCGACTCGAGGCTCTCGATCAGGTAGTTCAGGGCCTTCAGCGGCGAGATCACGCCGCAGGTGGCGACGTCGATGTCGGCACGGAAGGTCGCGATGCCGTTGTCCGGATGGGTCTCCGGATAGGTGTGCACGGTGATGTGCGACTTGTCCAGGTGCGCCACGACCGCGTCGGAGATCACGCCCTTGGCCTGCGACTTGTCGACCACCGGTTGCTCGGAGATCAGGATCGTCACCGAGGCGCCCTGCGGGTCGTAGTCCTGGCGGGCCACGTTCAGGATGTTGGCGCCGATGATCTCGGCCACGTCGGTCAGGATCTGGGTCAGCCGGTCGGCGTTGTATTCTTCGTCGATGTACTCGATGTAGCGCCGGCGCTGCTCCTCGGACACGGCGTAGCAGACGTCGTAGATGTTGAACGACAACGCCTTGGTCAGGTTGTTGAAACCCTGCAGTTTCAGGCGCGGCAGCGGCTTGACCACGGGCATCGGCATTTCCGGCGGGGCGAAGTGGGCGCAAATTATGCGGCAAAATCCCCGCCCCCGCTGCAGCCGGCGTCCCGGTTTGCCGCGGAAGCGGCAAGGCACTACCCTGCGCACGACCCTATGCCCCACGGATCGGACCCTATGCCTCCCGCCCTGCACGGCGTACATCGCCAGGCCAGCAACAATCCGCTCGCGCCCGATGCCGCGGCGATCGAGCGTTTCCTGGGCTATTGCCACCGCCGCCGCTATCCGCCGCGCACCGAGGTGTTCCGCCCGGGCGATCCGGCGGGAACGCTGTATTACATGGTCAACGGCTCGACCAGCATCATCACCGAGGAAGACGACGGCCGCGAGCTCGTGCTGGGCTACTTCGGCGCAGGCGAGTTCGTCGGCGAGATGGGCCTGTTCATCGAGTCCGATCGGCGCGAGGTGATCCTGCGCACGCGTGTTCCCTGCGAGCTGGCCGAGATCAGCTACGAACGCCTGTACCAGTTGTTCGCCGGCCCGCTGGCGGCCGACGCGCCGAAGCTGCTGTGGGCGATCGGCGCGCAGTTGTCGCGGCGCCTGCTCGACACCAGCCGCAAGGCCGGGCGCCTGGCCTTCCTCGATGTCACCGACCGCATCGTCCGCACCCTGCACGACCTTACCCGCGAGCCCGAGGCGATGACCCATCCGCAGGGCACCCAGCTGCGGGTGTCGCGCCAGGAGCTGGCGCGCCTGACCGGCTGCTCGCGCGAGATGGCCGGGCGCGTGCTGAAGAAGCTGGAAGCCGACGGCGTGCTGCACGCGCGCGGCAAGACCCTCGTGCTGTACGGCACCCGCTGAGTCGATGGAACCCGTCGCCGCCCGCGCCGAAGGCACCACCCGGGTGCGGCCGGCGGCGGTGGGCGATGCCAGCGACGTCGCCCGGTTGCTCGACCACCTCGGCTATCCCTGTTCGCGCGGGGAGGCCGCCGAGCGCATCGCGCTCGTCATGTCGGATCGACGCCAGCACCTGCTGCTGGCCGAGGTCGACGGCGAAGCCTGCGGGCTGATCGCGCTCTACACACTGTATTCGCTCGCGCACGGCAGCGAGCTGGCGCGGATCACGGCGCTGGTGGTGGCGTCCGACCAGTGCCGGCTCGGCATCGGCCGGGTGCTGCTGCGCGAGGTCGAACTGCTGTCGCGGCGCCATGGCATCCACCGCATCGAGGTGACCAGCAACGCCCAGCGCACCGGTGCGCACGCGTTCTACCGCAGCTGCGGCTACACCGACGGCTCGCTGCGCTTCGTCAAGATGCTCGGCGACTGACCACCCGTGGGAGCGGCGTCAGCCGCGATCGCCACGATCCCCCGCCCGCGACCCGCATCCCCAATTGAGGATCGGCGTCCCCGGCGGCAACACCCGCCGGAACATCGCCACCCGCCCCGGCTTCGGGTTCACCACCACCGGACGGCGCGCGGCCTGCAGCAGCGGCAGGTCGGCGGTGCTGTCGGAATACGCGATCGCGATCTGGTCGTAGCCGCGGTCCCAGATCATCCGCATCTTGTTGGCCGCGTGGCAATGCTGTGCGGTGACATAGCCGCCGAGGAAGCGCTCGCCGAGGCTGCCGACCACCGGCAGGTCCTCGTGGGCGACGAAGTCCAGGATCGCGCGCGCCAGTTCCGGCGGTGCGCCGGTGGCGATCAGCACGCGGTCGCCGTCGCTGCGATGGCGATGCAGCACCGTCAACGCCGGCGGCAGCAGGCGCGCGCGGATCGTGGCGGCGTTCGCCTGCACGTAGGTGTCGATCAGGCGCTCGATGTCGGGGCCTGCGCCGACCGTGCCGATCCACAGGAAGCCGGAGATGCCCTGCCGCCGGGTCGGCAGCCACGCCACCATCGGCAGCAGCAGCGGCGCCGCCAGCAGCGCCAGCGCCTTGCGCCAGCGGCTGCGCCCGATCAGCCAGGACACGAAGTGGGCACCGGAATCGCCGTCGTACAGGGTGTGGTCGAAGTCGAACACCACCAGCGGCCGGTACGGCAGCGGGGTTTCGGCGAACGTATCGATGGAAGACGTGTCGATGGCGGGCGGGTTCATGCCGCGAAGAATAACCGGCGCAGCGCCTCCCCCGGATCGGGTTCGCGCATGAACGCCTCGCCGACCAGGAAAGCGTCGATGCCGGCGGTGCGCAGGCGGCGCACGTCGGCAGGCGCCGCGATCCCGCTTTCGGTGACCAGGCGACGTCCCGGCGGTACCTTGCCGCGCAGGGCCAGGCTGGTGTCCAGCGAGACTTCGAAGCTGCGCAGGTCGCGGTTGTTGATGCCGAGCAGCGGCACGCGTCCGTTGCCGGGCGGGATCCGCAACGCGCGCTCGAGCTCGTCGCGGTCGTGCGCTTCCAGCAGCACATCCAGGCCCAGTTCCAGCGCCTGCGCGGCGAGCCCGGCCAGGCGCGCGTCGTCCAGCGCGGCGACGATCAACAGGATGCAGTCGGCGCCCAGCACGCGCGCCTCGGCCACCTGGTACGGGTCGATGGTGAAGTCCTTGCGCAACACGGGCAGCGCGCAGGCGGTACGCGCCTGCTGCAGGAACCCATCGCTGCCCTGGAAGAAGTCGACGTCGGTCAGCACCGACAGGCAGGCGGCGCCGGCGGCCTCGTAACTGCGGGCGATCGCGACGGGATCGAAGTCGGGGCGGATCACGCCCTTCGACGGGCTGGCCTTCTTCACCTCCGCGATCACCGCGGGATCCCCGGAGGCGATCCGCGCCTCGATCGCCATCGCGAAACCGCGCGCGGGCGGCATGTCCGCGGCACGCGCGGCGAGTTCGCGCAGCGGCTGGCGCGCCTGGCGCTCGGCCACCTCTTCCGCCTTGCGCTGCAGGATGCGTTGCAGCACGGTCATGCCGGCGTTTCCTGCAGTCGACGGGTGGCGGCCACGAATGCGTCGAGCTTGGCCCGCGCCGCGCCGGAGGCCATCGCCACGCGCGCGCGCGCAATGCCATCGGCGATCGAGTCGGCGACGCCGGCCACGTACAGCGCGGCGCCCGCGTTCAGGGCCACGATCTCCAGCGGCAGGCCCGGCGTGTTGTCGAGCGCGGCCAGCAGCATCGCCTTCGATTCCATCGGGTTCGCCACCCGCAGGTTGCGGGTATGGGCCATGGCAATGCCGTAGTCCTCCGGGTGCACGTCGTATTCGCGCACCACGCCGTCGCGCAGCTCGCCGACCAGGGTCGCGGCGCCGAGCGACAACTCGTCCATGCCGTCGCGCCCCCAGACCACCAGTGCGCGCTGCGCGCCCAATGCCTGCAGCACGCGCACCTGGATGCCGACCAGGTCCGGATGGAACACGCCCATCAGGATGTTCGGCGCGTTGGCCGGGTTGGTCAGCGGCCCCAGGATGTTGAACAGGGTGCGTACCCCGAGCTCCTTGCGCACCGGCGCCACCACCTTCATCGCCGGGTGGTGCACCGGCGCGTACATGAAGCCGACGCCGGTGTCCTGGATGCAGCGCGCGACCTGTTCCGGCTGCAATTCGATCGCGGCGCCCAGCGCCTCCAGCACGTCGGCGGCGCCCGACTTCGAGGACACGCTGCGGTTGCCATGCTTGGCCACCCGCGCGCCCGCCGCCGCGGCCACGAAGCTGGACGCGGTGGAGATGTTGAAGGTGTGCGCGCCATCGCCGCCGGTGCCGACGATGTCGACCAGGCGCTCGCGGTCGGCGACCTCGACCGGGCGCGCGAACTCGCGCAGCGCGGTCGCCGCCGCCGCGATCTCGCCGACGGTCTCCTTCTTCACCCGCAGCCCGGTCAGGATCGCAGCGGTGATTGCGGGCGGGACCTCGCCGCGCATGATCATGCGCATGAGGTCCACCATCTCGTCGTGGAAGATCTCGCGGTGCTCGATCGTGCGCTGCAGCGCTTCCTGGGGGCTCATCGACATAGGAAATTCCTCAACAACGCGTGCCCGTGCTCCGTCAGGATCGACTCCGGATGGAACTGCACGCCCTCCACCGGGTGCTCGCGATGACGCAGCCCCATCACCTCCTCGACGCTGCCGTCCCCGTTTTCCGTCCAGGCCGTCACCTCGAGACATTCCGGCAACGCGTCCTTGTCCACCACCAGCGAGTGGTAGCGGGTGGCCTCGTAACCATCCGGCAGGCCCGCAAACAAGCCCTCGCCGCGATGGCGGACGCGCGAGGTCTTGCCGTGCATGATCCGGCCTGCGCGCACCACGCGGCCGCCGTAAGCCTGGCCGATCGCCTGGTGTCCCAGGCATACGCCGAGGATCGGCACCCGCGCTCCGAGTTCGCGGATCAGTTCGAGCGAAACCCCCGCCTCGTTCGGCGTGCACGGCCCCGGCGAGATCACGATCCGTTCCGGCGCGAGCTTCGCGATGTCCGCGACGGTGAGCGCATCGTTGCGCACCACCTGCACCTCCGCCCCCAGCATCTGCAGGTACTGCACGAGGTTGAAGGTGAAGCTGTCGTAGTTGTCGATCATCAGCAACATGTCACAACCCCTTCGCCGCCTCGGCCACCGCGCGGAACAGCGCGCGGCCCTTGTTCATGGTTTCTTCCCACTCCAGCGCCGGATCGGAGTCGTGGACGATGCCGGCGCCGGCCTGCACGTGCAACTTGCCGTCCTGGATCACCGCGGTGCGGATCGCGATCGCGGTATCGGCGTCGCCGTGCCAGCCGATGTAGCCGATCGCACCGGCGTAGACGTTGCGCTTCATCGGCTCGAGCTCGCGGATCAGTTCCAGCGCGCGCAGCTTGGGCGCGCCGCTGACGGTGCCGGCCGGGAAGGTGGCGCGCAGCACATCGGCGTACGACAGGCCGGTCTTCAGCTTGCCGGTGACCTCGCTGACGATGTGCATCACATGGCTGTAGCGTTCGATCCCGAACTGCTCGCCGACTTCCACCGTGCCGGGCTCGGCGATGCGGCCGACGTCGTTGCGACCCAGGTCGATCAGCATCAGGTGCTCGGCGCGCTCCTTGGGATCGGCCAGCAGCTCGGCTTCCAGCGCCGAATCCTGTGCCGGGGTCGTGCCGCGCGGGCGGGTGCCGGCGATCGGGCGCACGGTGACCACGCCCCGGCCGTCGGCGTCGTACTCGAGCCGCGCCAGGATCTCCGGCGAGCTGCCCACCACCTGCATCTCGCCGACGTCGAGGAAATACATGTACGGCGACGGATTCAGCGCGCGCAACGCGCGGTACACGTCCACCGGGCGCGCGTTGAACGGCACCGACAGCCGCTGCGACAGCACCACCTGGAAAACGTCGCCGGCGGCGATGTAGTCCTTGGCCTTGTGCACCGCGTCGATGAAGCCTTCGCGGCTGAAGCCGGAGACGAAGTGTTCCTCGTCCAGCACCTGCGGCTGCTGCAGTTGCGGATAGCCGGCGCCGCCGTGGCGCAGGCGATGGGTCAGTTCGTCGAGGCGGCGGTTGGCGCGCGCGAACGCCTGCGGCTCGGACGGATCGGCGTGCACCACCAGGTACAGCCGGCCCTTGAGGTTGTCGAATACCGCGACCTCGGTGCTGAGCATCAGCAGGATGTCGGGCGTGCCGAGTTCGTCTTCCTTGCCCGGGCCCTGCAGGCGCGGCTCCAGGTACTGCACGCATTCGAATCCGAACCAGCCGACCAGGCCGCCGCTGAAGCCGGGGAGTCCCTCGATCCGCGGCACCGAATGCGCGGCGCGCAGGCGCTCGACTTCGGCGAAGGGGTCGGCGACGTCGCGCGCCTCGACCAGTTCGCCATGCTCGGTCACGTACAGGGTGTGGCCGGCGAACGCGTACACCCGTTTTGCCGGCAGGCCGATGATCGAATAACGGCCGAAGCGCTCGCCGCCCTCGACCGACTCGAACAGGTAGGTGTGCGGGCCGTCGGCGAGCTTCAGGTAGACGGACAGCGGCGTGTCGAGGTCGGACAGGACCTCGCGCACGACCGGGATCAGGGTATGCCCGGCAGCTGCGTGCCGGTTGAAGCGCTCAGCGGCTTCGGTATTGCTTGTTTCGGAGCGGCTCGGAATGGTGCTCACGCAGGACTTCCTTCGACGGACAGGCAGGGGCGGCGGTGACGGCGGCAACAGGCCACCATCGCCAGCCCTGCGGGGCCCGGAACGAGGAAGTTGAGGCGCGGAAGCTCATGGCCGGCACTGTACCAGTCCGGCGCACGGCCGGGCTAGCGGGTCGCCGCAACCGCGGCCTTCATCCGGGCGATCACGGCCGCGTAGTCCGGCTGGCCGAAGATCGCGCTGCCGGCCACGAAGGTGTCGGCGCCGGCCGCGGCGATCGCCGCGATGTTGTCGGGCTTCACCCCGCCGTCGACCTGCAGCCGGATCGGCTTGCCGCTGCGGTCGATCATGCCGCGCACGGTGCGCAGCTTGTCCAGGGTCGAGGGGATGAACGACTGCCCGCCGAAGCCCGGGTTCACCGACATCAGCAGCACGTGGTCGAGGTCTTCCAGCACCCAGTCGAGCACGTCGAGCGGAGTCGCCGGGTTCAGCACCAGGCCGGCACGGCAGCCGCTGGCCTTGACCAGTTGGATGCTGCGGTGGACGTGGCGGCTGGCTTCCGGGTGGAAGCTGATCTCGGTGGCGCCCGCCTTGGCGAAGTCCGGGATGATCCGGTCCACCGGATCCACCATCAGGTGCACGTCGATCGGAGCGGTGACCCCATGCTTGCGCAACGCCTCGCACACCATCGGGCCGATGGTGAGATTGGGCACGTAGTGGTTGTCCATCACGTCGAAGTGCACCCAGTCCGCGCCGGCGGCCAGGACCCGGTCGACTTCCTCGCCCAGCCGGGCGAAGTCCGCGGAGAGGATCGAGGGGGCGATGACGGTCGTCTGCATGGCGCCAGTGTACCCGCTGCCACCGGAAGCCCTACACTGGCCGGCCCGCCTCCCACAGGGATCCCGCGTGGCGACCACACTGCTCGAAGCCGACCTGCCCGGCCTGCCCCTCCGCCATCGCGGCAAGGTCCGCGACGTGTTCGACCTGCCCGCCGATGGCGACGGACCGCGCCTGCTGATGGTCGCCACCGACCGCCTCAGCGCGTTCGACGTGGTCCTGCCCGATCCGATCCCGGGCAAGGGCGAGATGTTGTGCCAGGTCAGCAACTTCTGGTTCGAGCAGACCGCGCACATCGTGCGCAACCACCTGACCGGCGTCGATGTCGCCAGCGTGTTGCCGGCCGGGGTCGATCCGGCGTTGTACGCACTGCGCTCGGTGGTGACGAAGAAACTCAAGCCGGTGCCGATCGAGGCGATCGCGCGTGGGTACCTCATCGGCAGCGGCTGGAAGGATTACCAGCGCACCGGCCGGGTCAGCGGCATCGCCCTGCCCGACGGCCTGCGCCAGGCCGAGCAGCTGGCGCAACCGATCTTCACCCCGTCGACCAAGGCCGCGGTCGGCGACCACGACATGAACATCGACTTCGACACCATGGTGCGCACGGTGGGCGCCGACCTCGCCGAGCAGGTACGCGACGCGACCTTGCGGCTCTACTCCTTCGCGCGCGACTACGCCGCGCAGCGAGGCATCCTGCTCGCGGACACCAAGTTCGAGTTCGGCACCGACGCCGACGGCCGCCTGCACGTGATGGACGAGATGCTGACGCCGGACTCTTCGCGCTACTGGCCGGCCGACGAATACCGGGTCGGCACCAGCCCGCCGAGCTACGACAAGCAGTTCGTGCGCGACTACCTGGAAACGCTGGACTGGAACAAGAGTGCCCCCGGTCCGCGGTTGCCGGCGGACGTGATCGCCCGCACCCGGGCCAAGTACGCCGAGGCGCTGCAGCGCCTGGCGGGCATTTCGGTGGATTGAAGGAGCAGCGGATGAACGAGCGCGCGATCGACCGGTGGTTCGGGCATTACTCGGGCGACCATCGCAACGACACCAACCAGCGCATCCATGTGTTCGCGGTGCCGGCGATCCTGTGGAGCGTGGTCGCATTGCTGTGGTGCATCCCGGTGATCGGCACCTTGTTCAAGCCCGGGCTGTGGGCCGCGCTGGCGATGTTCTTCGCCTGGGCGTTCTACTTCCGCAACTCGCGCAAGCTCGGCTACGGCATGCTGGTGGTGTTCGTGCTGATGGCCTGGGCGACACGCTGGCTGCACGACACGCTCGGTACCACCCGGTTGCTGTACCTGGCGATCGGGGTGTTCGTGGTCGCCTGGATCGCGCAGTTCGTCGGCCACCGGATCGAGGGCCGCAAGCCGAGCTTCCTCACCGACCTGACCTACCTGTTGATCGGGCCGGCCTGGGTGCTGGCCAAGCTGTATCGCAAGCTCGGTTGGGGCTACTAGGATGCGGTGCTGAGGTGAGTGCCGCGCGCGCCGGCCTCGGTGGTCGCGACCTGGCGCTGGTGCTGGTGATCTGCGTCGCCTGGGCGCTCAACTTCCTGACCTCGGCATGGGCGCTGGCGGAAATCCCGCCGCTGCTGTTCACCGCGATCCGGCTGGTGATCCTGGCGCTGCTGCTCGGCGCCTTCGTCAAGCCGCCGCAGGCCGGGCAATGGCCGCTGCTGTTCGCGGTGGCGTTGTGCAACGGCGTGTTCCACTTCGGCCTCAGCTTCTGGTCGTTGCAGCTGGCCGGCAACCTGTCCTCGCCGGCGATCGTGATGCAGAGCTACGTGCCGATGGCGGCGCTGCTGGCCTGGTGGTGGCTGGGCGAGCGCTTCGGCTGGCGCACCGGCGTTGCCATTGCCGTGAGCTTTGCCGGCGTGCTGGTGCTGGGCTTCGATCCGATGGTGCTGCGTGAACCGGCCTCGCTGCTGCTGATGCTGGTGTCGGCGTTGTTCCTGGCGACCGGCACCGTGTTGATGCGCAAGCTGAGCGGCCTCGACATGTTCAGCCAGCAGGGCTGGACCGCGATCTTCGGCGTGCTGCCGCTGCTGGCGCTGAGCGCGTGGCTGGAGCCGGGGGGCTTCGCGGGACTGCGCGACGCGACCTGGATCGGCTGGGGCGGCGCGGCGTATTCGGCGATCGGCTCCTCGCTGCTCGGCCACGGCCTGTATTACGTGCTGGTGCAGAGGCACCCGATCGCGCAGGTCACGCCATGGCTGCTGTTGTCGCCGGTACTGGCGGTGCTGCTCGGGATCTGGTTCTACGGGGACCAGCCCGGGCCGCAGTTGTGGATCGGTGGCGCGATGGTGCTGGGCGGGGTGCTGCTGATCGCATTGCGCGCGCTGACCAAGGCGCGGCCGATGCCGCCGGCGGAAGAGATTTAAGGGAATCGCGGCTTACGCCGCTCCCACACCGGATACTCGCGCCTCCGGGTGGAAACCGCGAGGCGAATACCCGAAATCGCGCCGGGCCGGGCCGGCATCGAACACCAGGTCTTCGCGCAGGCGGGCCAGCGCGGCATCGCCGAAACCTTCGCCCTTGCCCAGCAGGCGCGCAGCGCGCACGGCCAGCGCGAACAACGGCGCCGGCACCGGCACCAGTCGCGGCGGCGGCTCCAGCGATGCCAGCGTGCGAGCGACCATCCCGCGCCATGCCAGCGTCTCGCCACCGGGAAGATCATAGCCGTTGCCGAACGTCGCTGGCACATCGCAAGCGGCCAGTGCCGCTGCGGCAAGATCGTCGACATGCACCGGCTGGCGCAGGCCGCCGGCGTCGCGTGGCACTGGCAGCCAACCCATCCGTTTGGCCAGCGCAGCGAGCCGGCTCAAGGTGCGATCGCGCCCGGCGCCGTACACCAGCGTGGGCCGCAACAACGTCGCGGCCGCGCCGCGCGCCGCGGCCGCGGCGTGCACGCGCCGCTCGCCCTCGCGCAACCGGCGCGCGAGGTCGCGCTCGTGCGGATCCGCGGAGTCGCCCTTCACCGTCGCGCTGGTGGATCCGAACGCGAGCACGCGCGGTGCGGCGAGCGTCGACAGCGCGTACCAGGCCGCGAAGTGATCGAGCGGCCCGCAGCTGAAGATCGCATCGACCGCCGCGGGCAGGCCGCCGCAATGCGCGAAGTCGCCGTGCAACCAGCGCAAGCCGGGCGCCTCGGCCTGGGTGCTGCGCGAGACCGCGATGACCTGCCAACCCGCATCGAGCAGGCGCGGCAACAGCGCCGCGCCGACCTGGCCGCTGCCGCCGAACACCAGCGCCCGGCGCATCAGTCCTCCCGCTTCCCGCCCGCCGGCAGCACCGCGCGCAGCCAGGCGGTGCCGAGTGCGGCGGCGATCACCGAGGCGGCGAGCACGCCGAGCACCGCCTCCTCATAGCGCATGTCGCTGTAGGCCAGCGAGGCGATGAACAGGCTCATGGTGAAGCCGATCCCGCACAGCAGTCCGAGGCCGATCATCGCGCGCAGGCCCATCCCGGCCGGGAACCGCGCCCAACCCAGCGCACGCAAACCCAGCGCGGC
The DNA here is from genome assembly GCA_036676625.1 of Lysobacter sp. Lineage (GTDB taxonomy): Bacteria > Pseudomonadota > Gammaproteobacteria > Xanthomonadales > Xanthomonadaceae > Cognatiluteimonas. Next base: position 20,946 of record JAKFCN010000053.1, read on the forward strand.
ACCGACGATGCCGACCGGCTTGCCCAGCACCAGGCCCAGCACGATGCCGAGCGGGAGCGCCGCGAACGCGTCCTGGATCCGCAATCCGCCGAGCGCGAGACCGGCGTTGGCGAATGCGAACAGCGGCAGGATCGCGTACGCGACCCAGGGATGCAGCGCATGTTCCAGGTACTCGAGCGGCGAGTGCTCGACCGCATCGGGGATCGCGTTGCGTCGATCGACGTGCGGGATCATCAACCCGGTGGCGACGCCTGCCAGGGTGGCGTGGATGCCGGACTTGAGCATGAAGAACCACAACGCGATGCCCAGCACCAGGTAGGGCGTCAGCGCGGTCACCCCGCGGCGGTTGAGCAGCAGCATCGTCGCCAGCACCGCGGCGGCCCAGCCCAGCGCCGCCAGCGACAGCCCGTGCGAATAGAACAGGGCGATGATCAGGATCGCGATCAGGTCGTCGACCACCGCGATCGTCGACAGCAGCAGCTTCATCCCGGTCGGCACGCGCGAACCCAGCAGCGACAGCACGCCGAGCGCAAAGGCGATGTCGGTCGCGGTCGGGACCGCCCAGCCACGCATCGCCGCGGCGTCGCCGCGGTTGAGCGCGATGAACAGCAACGCCGGCACGGCAACGCCGGCACAGGCGCAGACCAGCGGCAGGATCAGTTGCTCCCGCCCGGCCAGCTGCCCGGTCAGCGACTCGCGCTTGATCTCGAGCGAGACCAGCAGGAAGAACACCGCCATCAGGCCGTCGTTGATCCACAGCAGCCATGGCTTGGCGATCCGCAGTTCGCCGAACACCACCGCGACCGGCATCTCGCGGAAGCCGTCGTAGAACTCCTCGAGCGGCGAGTTCGCGCACAGCAGCGCCAGCAGTGCCGCGGCGATCAGCAGGATGCCGCCCGCCGCCTCCAGCCGCAGGAAATCCGTGAGTGCCCTCAGGGCACGGTTGGCAAGCGGTTCCGGCGTCATTGCGCCAGTCTAGCAACAGCTCCCCGAGCTACGAGCAACCTTCTACGAGCAGCCCTCGATGTAGTCGACCTGCGGCTCGATCCCGGCGTGCCATTCGGTGACCCTGCCGGCGGCATCGGTCGCGAACACCAGCTTGCCGGCGCTGCCGTCGTCGGCCGCGACCTTCAGGTACTTGCCGTCCTCGACATACTTGTGCGCGCTCTCCTCGACGCGGCCGGGGTACAGGCTGCGGATCTCGTCCGCGCTCATCCCGAGCCTGCCGCCGCCGGGCGCGACTTCCTTGTCGTTGCCGACGTCGTAACGCACGAACCTGCCGTTCTCGATCATGAAGGCGAAATGCGACGGTACCGGGCTCGATACCGGGGTGAGGTAATGGCA
>JAKFCN010000054.1:0-1546 GCA_036676625.1 Lysobacter sp.
CAACCTGTTCTTCACCTTCGAGCGCTACGACCTCTCGGCCGTGGGCCGGATGAAGTTCAACCGCCGCATCGGCCGCAAGGAAGTCACCGGCGCCTCGGTGCTGTACGACGCCAAGTACTACGCCGAGCGCAAGGACGAGGAGTCCGTGCGCCTGCGCGGGCTGCTCGGCAATACCTCCGACATCCTCGACGTGATCAAGGTCCTGACCGAGATCCGCAACGGCCGCGGCACGGTGGACGACATCGACCACCTGGGCAACCGCCGCGTGCGCAGCGTCGGCGAGATGGCGGAGAACGTGTTCCGCGTCGGCCTGGTGCGCGTGGAGCGCGCCGTGCGCGAGCGCCTGACCATGGCCGAGGCCGACGGGCTGACGCCGCAGGAGCTGATCAACGCCAAGCCGGTCGCGGCGGCGGTGAAGGAGTTCTTCGGTTCGTCGCAGCTGTCGCAGTTCATGGACCAGAACAACCCGCTGTCCGAGGTGACCCACAAGCGTCGCGTCTCGGCGCTGGGCCCGGGCGGCCTGACCCGCGAGCGCGCCGGCTTCGAGGTGCGCGACGTGCACCCGACCCATTACGGCCGCGTCTGCACCATCGAGACCCCGGAAGGCCCGAACATCGGCCTGATCAACTCGCTGGCCGTGTTCGCCCGCACCAACCAGTACGGCTTCCTCGAGACGCCGTACCGCAAGGTCGTGAACGGCAAGGTCACCGACGAGGTCGAGTTCCTCTCGGCGATCGAGGAGAACGAGTACGTCATCGCCCAGGCCAACGCGCCGCAGGACGACAAGGGCACGCTCACCTCGCAGTTCGTCGCCTGCCGCTACCAGGGCGAGAACCTGCTCAAGCCGCCGTCCGAGATCCACTTCATGGACGTCTCGCCGATGCAGACCGTGTCGGTCGCCGCGGCGCTGGTGCCGTTCCTGGAGCACGACGACGCCAACCGCGCGCTGATGGGCGCCAACATGCAGCGCCAGGCGGTGCCGACGCTGCGTTCGCAGAAGCCGCTGGTGGGCACCGGCATCGAGCGCGCCGTGGCGCGCGACTCGGGCGTGACGGTGAACGCGCGTCGTGGCGGCACGGTCGAGCAGATCGATGCCGGCCGCATCGTGGTCAAGGCGAACGAGGACGAGATCTCCGGCGAGACCGATGCCGGCGTCGACATCTACACCCTGATCAAGTACACGCGCTCCAACCAGAACACCTGCATCAACCAGACCCCGCTGGTGAACGTGGGCGACGTGGTCGCGCGCGGCGACGTGCTGGCCGACGGCCCCTCCACCGACATCGGCGAGCTGGCCCTGGGCCAGAACATGCTGGTCGCGTTCATGCCCTGGAACGGCTACAACTTCGAGGACTCGATCCTGCTATCCGAGCGGGTGGTCGAGCAGGATCGCTACACCACGATCCACATCGAGGAGCTGACCGTCCAGGCCCGCGACACCAAGCTCGGGCCGGAGGAAATCTCCGCCGACATCCCCAACGTCTCCGAGCAGGCGCTCAACCGCCTCGACGAGTCGGGCGTGGTGTACATCGGCGCCGAGGTCCGC
>JAKFCN010000055.1:0-2589 GCA_036676625.1 Lysobacter sp.
ACGAAGGTCCCACGGTAGTGAACCTTGACCGTGTCGGTGTTCGCGGGCTGGCGGCCTTCCGGATGGGCGCGGCCGACGCGGCGGTACTGCAGGCCCGATTCGGTGGTGGTCCAGCCGCGGCGGGCGCCGTTGACGACCAGATATTGCGCATTGCCGGCGGCCCAGCCCTCGGCGGAGCCGGTTCCCGGCATGGCGGCGGGCGGCGACGGGGCGCCGGCGCAGGCGGCGAGGGTCAGGGCGGCGAGGGACGCGAGGATCAGGTGTTTCATGGCGGGGACGCTATTTTCCCGGCCGTCGCAAAGCAATGGGGCCCCGGTCCGCGCGAGCCGCAGAAAGATCAGTGCAGGCCTTTATTTCGTCGAAGAAGCGAGTATATGTGCCGGTCCCGCACACACCCCCCGTATGCGCGCGAAAGCGCCGAGGCCCGGTCCGTCGCCCTCCGACCGAGCGAAGGCGTGCTCCTCCCCAAGGGAGCTCCACATCGCTGGCGTCCTGATTCCGCAAGGGATTGAGGGTGGACGCCGAGAAACCTGAAGCCGCGACAGCGCACCCGTGCGCCGCCGCGGCTGCTGCTGCATTTGACGCGAACTGCCCGGTTCGCATTGGGAACACAGAATGGCCAAGTCCAAAGCCGAAGTCGCCGTCTCCAACGGTCAGTTCGCACACGCCACGACCTTCACCGGCAAGAAGCGCATCCGCCACTCGTTCGGCCGGATCCCCGAAGCGGTGCAGATGCCGAACCTGATCGAGGTTCAGCGCGCCTCCTACGAACAGTTCCTGCAGCGCGAAGTGCGCAGCGGTCCGCGCAAGGACCAGGGCATCGAGGCGGTCTTCAAGTCGGTGTTCCCGATCAAGGACTTCAACGAACGCGCCATCCTGGAATACGTCTCCTACGAGTTCGAGGACCCGAAATACGACGTCGAGGAATGCATCCAGCGCGACATGACCTATGCCGCGCCGCTGAAGGTCAAGCTGCGCCTGATCGTGTTCGAGGCGGATGAAGAGACCGGCGCGCGCTCGGTCAAGGACATCAAGGAGCAGGACGTCTACATGGGCGACATCCCGCTCATGACCGACAAGGGCACCTTCGTCGTCAACGGGACCGAGCGGGTGATCGTGTCCCAGATGCACCGTTCGCCGGGCGTCTTCTTCGACCACGACAAGGGCAAGACGCACAGCTCGGGCAAGCTGCTGTTCGCCGCCCGCGTGATTCCGTACCGCGGCTCGTGGCTGGACTTCGAGTTCGACGCCAAGGACATCGTCTACGTTCGCATCGACCGCCGCCGCAAACTGCCGGCCTCGACCTTCCTGATGGGTCTGGGCATGGACGGCGAGGAGATCCTGAAGACCTTCTACGAGACCGTGCCCTACGAGAAGCGCGGCGAAGGCTGGGTCACGCCCTACAAGCCGGAACGCTGGCGCGGGGTGAAGCCCGAGTTCGACCTGGTCGACGCCGACACCGGTGAAGTGATCGCCGCCGCCGGCACCAAGATCAGCGCCCGTCAGGCCAAGAAGCTGGGCGACACGACCACGTCGCTGTCGCTGGCCGCCGACGCCCTGCTGACCAAGTATCTGGCCGCCGACGCCGTCAACTACGAGACCGGCGAAATCTACGCCGAGGCCGGCGACGAGCTGGACGCCCCGACCATCGAACTGCTGGAAAGCCACGGCTTCACCACCATCGAGGTGCTGGACATCGACCACGTCACGGTCGGCGCCTACATGCGCAACACCCTGCGCATCGACAAAAACACCGGCCGCGAGGACGCGCTGTTCGACGTCTATCGCGTGATGCGTCCGGGCGAGCCGCCGACCCCGGAGGCCGCCGAGGCCATGTTCAACTCGCTGTTCTTCGACAGCGAGCGCTACGACCTGTCGGCCGTGGGCCGGGTCAAGATGAACATGCGTCTGGAAACCCCGGAGGTGTCCGACGAAATCCGCGTCCTCCAGAAGGAAGACGTGCTGAAGGTGCTGCAGATCCTCGTCGGCCTGAAGGACGGCCAGGGCGAGATCGACGACATCGACAACCTGGGCAACCGCCGGGTCCGTTCGGTCGGCGAACTGCTGGAGAACCAGTACCGCGTCGGCCTGCTGCGGATGGAGCGGGCCATCAAGGAGCGCATGTCCTCGGTCGATATCGATACGGTGATGCCGCACGACCTGATCAACGCCAAGCCGGCCGCCGCGGCCGTGCGCGAGTTCTTCGGTTCGTCGCAGCTGTCGCAGTTCATGGACCAGACCAACCCGCTGTCCGAGATCACCCACAAGCGCCGCCTTTCGGCGCTGGGGCCGGGCGGCCTGACGCGTGAGCGCGCCGGCTTCGAAGTCCGCGACGTGCACCCGACCCACTACGGCCGCATCTGCCCGATCGAAACGCCGGAAGGCCCGAACATCGGCCTGATCAACTCGCTGGCGACCCACGCCCGGGTCAACAAGTACGGCTTCATCGAGAGCCCGTACCGTCGCGTCAAGGACGGCAAGGCCACGGACGAGGTGGTCTACATCTCGGCCATGGAAGAGGCGAAATACACGATCGCCCAGGCCAACATCGAGCTGAAGAACGGCGAGATCGTCGAGGACCTGGTCCCC
>JAKFCN010000056.1:0-8190 GCA_036676625.1 Lysobacter sp.
GGAGAACCTTGTCGCCGAGCGCATCGCGATCGACAGTTACCGCGAGATGATCAATTACGTCGGCGACCGCGACACCACCACCAAGCGCATCCTCGAGCATGTCCTGGCGCAGGAAGAGGAACATGCCGACGACATGAAGGACCTGCTGGACGGGTGGATCGGATAAGCCGGGGGCTTGCGCGGCACCGCCGCGCGGCTTGGCGCACCGGCCGGGCGATCCGAGGCAGGCGCCGCTGCGCCATGGATCCCGGTCGCGCTTCTGCCCGAGCCCGATGCCGAACCGGCATCGGCATTTCGCCGGACCGTGGCAGCGGCGCTGGCTGCTCCCGAGCTAGGGGATCAAGCGGAACTGCAGGCTCGCCCATGCGCCGCTCTGCGCAAGCGCGGTCAGCGTGTGCTCGCCGGGTTCCCCGAAGTCGTGCGCGAACGGCCCGGCGCCTTCGGACTCCCCGATCCGGCGCCCGTCCAACAGCCATTGCACGCGCGAATCCGCGCCCAGCGCACGCAACGACAGGCGCACCCCGTGCCGGCCGCCCGGGGCGCTCGCGAGCGTTGCCCGGTCGTTGATGCCCTCGATGCGCAACTCCTCCACCGCGCCGCGTCCGTCCGCCATGCAATCGTCGGCCAGCGGCGGCAACCGCGATGCGCGCCGTTCGGCCGCCGACAGCCACGGCGACGCCAGCGCGGGCCAGCGGGCGATCTCGGCCGCGCGAGTCCCGTGCGGCAGCGAACAGACCGCCGACACCCGCTCGCCGCTCTTGGTGTCCATGTCGAACCGTTCGCGCCCGGCATTCCACAGCCGCGCACCGCGCTCTGCGAACGTCGTCGGGACGACGCCGTCCAGCGTCCAGGCCTTCATCCTGCGCTGGCACAGCGCCGGTGGCTGCGCATCGGCCGCGATGCCCAGCGGCCAACAGATCTCGGTTTCGGCCACGTTGCGTGGCGGCGGCGGTGGCACGTTGTCGCCGCGCCGGTGCGGCAGGCTGTCGACGATTTCGAACATCAGCGGTAGTGCCGTGACCGCTCCGTACTGCCCCGGCAGCGGCGTGCCGTCCGGACGCCCGACCCAGACCCCGACCGTATAGCGGCGCGTGCTGCCGATGGCCCATGCGTCGCGGAAGCCGTAGCTGGTGCCGGTCTTCCATGCGACCGGCGGGCGTCCACGGTCGTCGAAGGTGTCGTTGCGCTCGCCGGGGCGCGGATTCGCCTCGAGCATCTCGCGCACGATCCACGCCGCGCCCGGCGACATCGCGCGTCGGTCGATGCGCGGATCGGAAGGGGTGTAGCGCACGCGCCCGGCAACGCCGGCGCGATTGAGCGCCGCGTACGCACCCACCAGGTCCTCCAGCCTTGCGCCGGTACCGCCGAGGATGACCGACAGGTTGGGCCGGGCGCCCCGCGGATATCGCAGCGAGATGCCGGCGTTGTCCAGGCGCGCGGAGAATCGCGCCGGGCCGACGCGATCGAGCAGGTCGACCGCCGGGATGTTGAGCGACAACCGCAACGCCTCGGCCGCCCCGACCGGGCCGTTGAACGCGGCATCGAAGTTGCCGGGCCGATAACCGCCGAACGACTGCGGCGCGTCCACCAGCAGGCTCTCCGAATGGATCAGGCCGTCGTCCAGCGCCATGCCGTACAGGAACGGCTTGAGCGTGGAACCGGGCGAACGCCACGCCTGGACCATGTCGACGTCGCCGAGCCTGTCCTTGTCGCCGAACGCGACCGAACCGACGTAGGCGCGCGCTTCCATGGTCGCGTTGTCCACGACCAGCAACGCCGCCGACGTGCGCGGCGGCAAGTCCGAGAAATAGGCCGCGACGCGCTCCTCCAGGGTGCGCTGCAAGCCGGGATCGAGCGTGGAGCGGATGCGCGCCGAAGCCGGATGCGCGCTGCGCAACCGCTGCGCCAGCAACGCCGCCGCAAGCGGCGCCTGCAGGGTCCGCGACACCACCGACTCGACCTTGGCGTCGCGAACCTGCGCCGGCGTCCAGATACCCAGCTCTGCCATCCGGTCGAGCACCTTGTCGCGGGCCACGCGCGCCTCCTCGGGATGCCGGTCCGGCCGCCAGCGGCTCGGCGCCTGCGGCAACACCACCAGCAGCGCCGCTTCGGCGTGCGACAGGCGCGAGGCCGGCTTGCCGAGGTAGGCGCGGCTGGCGGTCTCGACCCCCTCGATGGTGCCGCCGAAGGGCGCGCGCTCGAGGTACAGGGTCAGGATCTCGCGCTTGGACAGGCGCGCTTCGAGCTGCAGCGCGCGCAGGGCCTGCTTGAGCTTGACCCAGGGCGTGCGCGGATGCCGGCCGTCGACGGGCCGCTCCAGGATGCGCGCGACCTGCATGGTCAACGTCGACCCGCCCGACACGATGCGCCCGCGCAGCAGCCATTGCCCTCCGGCGCGCAGCAGGGACACGGGGTTGATCCCTGGATGGCGCCAGAACCATCGGTCCTCGTAGTTCAGCAGCACCTGCAGGTACAACGGCGAGACCTGTTCCGGCGTGGCCGGATAACGCCATACGCCCTGGGCATCGGCGAACGCGCGCAGCGGCGTGCCGTCGCGCGCCACCACCAGCGTGCTGGTGTCGCGCGTCTGCGGCAGCAACGGGGGAAATGCGAAGTCCAGGGCCAGCAGCGACGACAGGATCGCCACCGTGCCCCAGCGCAGCCAGGGAAGCAGGCGCCGCCAACTTTTCCGCTTACGATGCGGGGTTGCGGGCGGTCGGCCCGCATTGCCCGGGGCGCCTTCGCGCGCCCGCGAAGGCCGAGGCGCGGAGCGCCGCGTGAAGGAAGGCACTTTCAGGATCATGCAAGTTCCTGCGCGTGCGCGGCTCCCGCCCTCATCCCGCGTCCGGGCCCCTTCTTCCCGGGCCGGAGCGGAGCGACCGGCTCAAGGCTGCACCACGGTGATGCTCGCCGGTACCGGCTTGCCGACCCCGCGCAACTGCGGCCGGTACATGTCCTCGACCAGCGGAGGCGGCGCGGTATAGGTGCCGGGCGTCACTGCACGCACGAGGTAGAACACGCGCGCGGTGCGCCCCGCATGCAGCTTAAGCGCGGCCACGTAGCGGTCATCGCGGAATTCCTCGTGCACCACGTCGGCGGCGTTGGCGCGATCGGTGATCTCGATGCCGTCGACTACCACGTCGGCCCATTGTTTCGCATCGCCGAGGTTGAAGTTCTCGACCTCGAGGCCGGCGGGCAGCAGGTCGGTGAGCAGTGCGTCGGACATCTCGCTGTCGGCGGTCATGCTGACGGCGACGATCAGCGCCTCGCCTTCCTTCAAGGGCTGCGGCTTCCATGCCTTGCCGTCGGTGCCGTACCACTTGCGCTCGACCTTGACCTGGCTGAAGTCCGGCGGCGGCGCGGTGCGCGGCACGCCGGCGACTTCCAGGCTCGCATACAGCGGAGGCGCGCCCTTCGGGGCGAAGCGCACGCCCCGGGCCAGCGCGTCGTAGTCGAACATGCGGCCGACGATCTTCGCGGCCGCAACCGCGTCCTCGACATCGCCCACGCGCCAACTGCCCGACACGCGCTTGTCCTGGGCGGCCGCCAGCGCCTTGCCCAGGCGCACCAGCGCCACCTGCTCCTGCGTGCTCAGGTACAGCCAGCCGCTGTTGCGGCGCGCATCGAGTTCGCGACCCAGGTCGACCACGCGCGCGTCATGGGCGGGCTTCGCGAAACCACGCTCATGGGTCAGCGCGATCATCAACGCGATGTCGCGCAGCGGGCTGCCGTAGTCGCCCAGGTAACCCGGGCGGTCGCCCTTGAACGCGAATCCCTCGGCAATCGCCTTCTCGCCACGGGCCCTGTCGCCCTGCATCGCCAGCGCCAGCCCGAGGTGCACCAGCGGCAGCCCGGTCAGCGTTTTCCTGCGGTCGTTGTCGTACAACGCGCGCAGGGTCCCCAGCGGCGCGCGGTTGACACGCGCCAGCACGTAGCCGGCATGCGCCTGGTAGGCGAATTTCAGGTGCGAGCGATGGTCGCGGCCGTAGAATTCGTCGCCACCGGCGAGCAGGCTCTCGTTGAGCCGCTGCAACGCCTTCTGCAGCACGTTGTCGGGAACCTGGAACCCGCCCTCGCGGGCGTCGAGCAGGAACTCGACCACGTACGGCGTCAGTTCCGGGCTGACGTAATCGTCGTCGCCCCACATCGAGAAGTGCCCCGAGCTGACCTGCATCGAGGCCAGGCGGCCGAACGCGCCCTCCATCCTCGCGCGGCGCTTGCCGGCGTCGAGCGCGGTGGTGCCCAGCATCTTCGCCGTCGCCGGATCGAGTTCCAGCGCGGCGTAGCCCTTGCTGGCGGTCTGCTCGGCGCAGCCGTAGGGATAGTCCAGCGCGCCCTGCAGGGCGCTGGCGAACGGGATCGGCGGGATCGCGCTCACCGTCATCCTCGCGTTGACCGAGCCGGGCATCAAGCCGTCGGCGAAATCGGCGCCGAGGGGGATCGTGGCGAGTTGGTCCAGCACCCGGGTACGCGCGCGCAATACGGCTGGCCAGGCCGGGCGCACCGGCAGGTCGTAGTGGCGGTCGACCTTGAAGCCGTTGCCGTCCACGCGCACGCGCAGGTTGGCGGTGCCGTAGCCTTCCTTCGCGGTGAGCGGGAAGCTCAGCGTCGACTTGCCTGCGTCCGCGATCTTGGCGCCGCGGACGTTGTCGCCGATCGACACCGGACCGATGCCGTCCACGCGCACCTTGAAGTCGCCGGCCCTGCCGGTGAAGTTGGTCAGGTCCAGCGTGACCGTACTGCGGTCGCCGGGCGCGAGGATGCGCGGCAGGCTGGCCTCCGCGACGATCGGCGCGCGCACCAGGGTCTCGGTGTCGCGGTTGCCGTAGCGCTCGCCGGAGTACACCAGCGCCGACACCCGCAGGGTGCCGTTGAAATCCGGCACCGGCAGGTCGATCCGCGCATTGCCCCTGGCGTCGAGCTTCACCGGGCCGGCGAACAGGTCGACCGTCTGCACCCGCGAAGTCGGCCGCCGTGCCTGCGGCAGCGCTTCCAGCGCCATGTCGCCGCCGAAGCGCAGCTTGGCCATGCCGCCCTCGAAACTCTCGATCACCCGCCCGTACAGGTCATAGGCATCGACCCCCAGGCGCCGCTGCGCGAAGAAATGCCGGTTCGCATCGGGCACCGGGAAGCGGGTGATGTTGAGGATGCCGACATCCACCGCCGACACGGTCGCGTACGCCTGCTGGCCGGCCAGTTCGGGCACGCTGACGGTCACCCGCAGCGGCTGTTCGGGGCGCATCTGCGCGGTCGCCTTCAGCCCGACCGCCACGCGGCGGGCCTTGCGGTCCATCGGCACCCAGACCACGCCGACCGCGCGCGCGGGCGTGATCTTGCTGGGCACGCTGCCACCGCGGAACACCAGGGCGGTGACATAGACGTCGTGCCGTTCCCAGTCCCCGGTCACCGGGATCTCGAACGTGCTGCCACCGGCCTTGACATCGATGTCCTGCACGTACAGCAACTTGTCGCTCTCGACCAGGAGCACGCCCTTGCCGGCATGCGGCGGCGTGATCGTGGCCTTGAGCGTGTCGCCGGCCCGGTATCCGGTCTTGTCCAGCGACAGCTTGACCTTGTCGGGCCGCGCGTCGAGGCCGCGGTTCTGGTCGTCCCAACTCCAGCCGGCGCGGAACGGGTAGCGCATGGTCAAGCCGGTTGCGGGATCGAGCACGTCGACCCGGTACTCGCCCCACTCCACCGGGAAATCGAACCGCACGGCGGTCGTCCCGGAATCGATGGTCTTCGTCTCCACGTTCTCGAAACGACGGGTGAAGTCGTAGTCCCAGCCGTCGTCTTCGTCGTAGTTCCAGTGGTAGTCACGATGCTCGCGCACCAGCGTGACCTTCAGGCCCTTGCCCGGGCGCGGCCTGGCGTCGCCGTCCACGCGCACCAGTTCGAAGCCGGCGTTGGCATTGCTGCCGGCGCCATCCTGGTCGTCGAACAGCGGGCGCAGGCCGACCAGCGCATCGGCCGGCCACATCACCCGCTTCAGCGAGCGGTTGACGCTGCGGCCACCGCTTTCGTAGAGGCTGCCGGAGACCACCACGGCCACCGGCGTGAGCGGCTTCACTTCGGCGGGAAGCGGAATGTCCTGCGCCAGCCTGCCCTTGGCGTCGAGCGCGGCGTCGATGACGTCCTTCGCTTCCCTGGGCAGTTCCAGCGTCGGGTCGCCGAAGAAGTAACCCGGCAATTTCTCGAGCGGGTGCTGTTCCACCGCAACGGCGAGCTTCGCGCTGAATCGGTTGCCGGCGGCCGGCGCGCCGTAGAGGTAGGCGCCGGTGGCCTCCAGCCGGAACGGTTGCCCGGGCGCGAGCACGGCATCGGCGGTGGCCAGGTCGAGCTTCATGCGCTCGGGCAGGAATTCCTCGATCCGCAGCGTCATGCCTTCGACCGCTTCGGCGCTGGCCGGATCGGTGCGGAACTCGATCCGCCAGCGCCCGGTCGGCGCATCCTCCGGAATGGTCTTCTCGAACTTGAAGTAGCCCAGATCCCCGGGTTCGATGCGGCTGTCGAGGAAGGTCTTGCCGTCGGGCTGCTTGAGCCGGACGAAGAGCGGTTGTGCCCCGCCCTTGCCCTTCGCCGCGACCGGCTTGCCGTCGTGGTCGCGGAACAGCGCGGACACGCGCACCGTCTCCCCGGGGCGGTACAGGTCGCGTCCCGACCATGCGAACACGTCGAACCATGCCGACTCGCGGCCGGCGACGGCAAATTCGGAAAGATCCAGCGCCGGCTGGTTGAACGGCAGCAACGAGACGTCGCTGCCAAGCCTGGCGACCAGCACGTGCCCGGACTGCAGCTTGTAGTTCAGCAGCGCATTGCCGTTGCCGTCGGTCGCGCCCTTGAGGAAGGTGTCGCCCCTGGAGTCGAGGATCCGCAGCTCGACGCCCCCGACCGCGCCACCGTTCCGCAGCGAGGCGGCATGCACGTACAGCTTGTCCTTGTAGGCGCGCGCGTGCAGGCCGATGTCGCTGACGGTGAAGAACGCGGTTTCGAACTGGTCCTGGAACTGGCCAGGGCGCTTCATCACCGCGAAATACAGGCCCGGCTCCTGCAGTTCGGGGATGTCCTGCACCGGCAGGTAGGTGAGCGCGCGCTCGTTGCGCTTGCCGTCGAGGAGGAAGCGGTTCATGTAGACCGATTTCGCCAGCTTCGAGAGCGGCACTTTCCCGTCGTAGTCGCGCTCCAGCTCCCAGCTGCCGCGGCGCCCGCCGCGCTGGTACTCGCTGAAGAACTGCGATAGCGACCGCTCCTCCACGCGCAGGAACTCGACGTCGACCTCGTCGACGTTGACCGAGACCACCGGCAGCCCGCGCGATTCCCTGGCCGGCAGCACGCTGCCCTGCGAGGCGAAACCCACCGCAGGATCGAGTTCGCCGGTGAATACCTTCTGCTCGAGGTCCTTGCCGAGCTTGCTGCCGTCGGCGGCGGTCAGCGCGCCAGAGATGCGCAGCGTGTAATGCCTGTTGGCCTCGACGAACGGGAACCGCAGGGTCTTGCCGTCCTTGTCCAGCGACCAGCTGCTCTTGCCGCCTACCGGCTCGGCGAAGGTCAGCAGCCTGTCGAAATCCTGGGTACCCACCAGCGGCTGCGAGAACTCCAGCGCGATGGCCAGCGAATCGCGTCCCTGGTCCGGGTAGGCGCGCAGCAACGCGAATCCCTCGACTTTCGCGCGCTCGGCCTTGACCGGCTCGCCGCTGGGCTCCGGAAGCTGTCCGTGCGGATCGCGCTTGCAGGCCACCAGTCCGATGACGAGGAACAACACGAAGGTCCATTTGGCCACCGCCGCGGCCAGCACGAAGTCGCGCTTGAGCATGTCAGTCCATCCCCTGGGCTGCCCGGAGTATAAGACGACGACCGCGGATTTCCGGGTACCGGTGTTGCCGGCCTGAGGGTCTCCGGCCGCGGCCTTTCATGGCCCTGGTTCGGGCAAAAGCGCGGCTGGGCCTTCCTGCAAAAACAAGGAGACCCGGCGTCGTCGATGCGACAGCCGGGTATCCCCTTGCCCATGGCGCGAAGGATCAGCCGGCGGGCGGCGGTGGCGCCTGTGCCTCGGCGGCAATTGCAGCAGTTTCCTCTTCGTCCAGCGACGCATCCACCCGCTCGATCGCCTGCAGGGTTTCGTCCGCGGCCAGCCGGATCAGGGTCACGCCCTGGGTGTTGCGCCCGACCTGCGCGATCTCCGCGGCGCGC
>JAKFCN010000057.1:0-16789 GCA_036676625.1 Lysobacter sp.
GGGCCCGCGGCAAAGCCGCCAAGGTCGCCATCGTGGCCGTGATGCGCAAGCTGCTGGTCATCTTGAACGCCCGCATGCGAGACAGCCTGGCCCCAGCCTGATCCGACACAGTTGCTACATGGACGTATTCACGGCGTGACCCGGCTGCCAGGCCCGCACTCGCACCGCCCCCTCACGAAGGCGAAATTTCAGCCCCGAGTCAGCCGCTGCGGCGGCGGAAGAGCACGGCGGAGGCGCCGAGCATGAGGACCGGCGGGATCAGGTAGGCAAGCCGGAAGTCGAACTTGAACACCCCCGCCATCCGCACGAACTGCGTCTGCAGCAACCAGAACCCGAGCGCGAACACGATGCCCACGAACAACCGCCGCCCCAGTCCGCCGCTGCGCAGCGTCCCGAACGCGAACGGCACCGCCGCCAGGCACAGCGCCAGCACGTTGAACGCATAGAACCACCGGCCCCAGTAAGGCTCTTCGTATTCGCTCGCATCGAGTCCATTGCGCTGCCGGTACTGGATGCTGCTCCGCAACGCCGCCGAAGTGAGGCCGGAAGGCCTGATCACGCTCGCCGCCAGCGCCGTGTCGTCGAGCCGCGATTCCCAGCGTTCTTCCATGGCTTCGGTCTGGGTCACCGACTTCTGTTCGAACCAGGTGCGCTTGACGTTGTGCAGCAGCCATCCGCCGGGCCGATGCTCCGCGGAAGCCGCGCGCGCGATCGATTCCAGGCGGCCGCTGTCGTCGAACTCGTACAGGTGCACGTCCTGCAGTTCCAGCCAGTTCTCACCGTCCTTGCTGCGCTCCTCGCCGCCGCCGGCATTGAGGAAGGTGTTGCCTTCGCGCGCCCACAACCCGGAATAGCGGGCCACGATCAGGTCCGGCGAACGCGCGGACGCCTTGAGCGAATCGGCGTGACGCTGGCCCCAGGGCGCGAGGGTCTCGCCGTTGAGCACCATCAGCGCGGTCAGCACCGCCAGCGCCATCGCCACCGCCAGCCCCAGCCGGCGACGCGACAGCCCGAGCGCGCGCAACGCCGTCAGTTCGGAACTGGTCGCCAGCTGCCCCAGGCCCATCAGCGTGCCGATCACCGCCGCCGTGGGAAACAGGAAATAGGCGCGCCGCGGGATGGTGTAGATCACGTACACCAGCGCCGAGGAAAAGCCGTAGTCGCCCTGGCCGATGTCGCCGATCTCCGGCATCAGGCCGCCGATCACCAGGTCGAGCCCGAGCAGCACCGTCCATGTCAGCAACACGGTGCCCAACAGCACCTTGCCCACGTACAGGTCGTGGAGCTTGGGGAAGGGGCTCATGGCTTGCGCCCCGCCGGCTTGCGTCCGGCACGCCGCGGCCGTCCGGGTCGGCCATCGGTGAAGTACATCCACGCCCCCAATGCCAACAACGGCAGCACCAGCCACCACAATCCCGCCACCAGCGGCAGCTTGCCGTCGCCCAGCCACTCGGTCCCGAGAATGGTCAGGTTCATGCCGACCAGGTAGGCGAGGAAGCCGATCAGCACCCGCCCGTAGCGGGCCTGGCGCGGCGAGCTGCGCGCCAGCGGCACCGCCAGCAGCGCGAACGCCAGCGCCAGCAGCGGCGGCGCGATCCGGTAATGCAGCTGCGCGGTCGCCTCGGGGCGCGGATCGCGCAGCAGCGCCGGCGTGGTCATCGCCTGCGGATCCTTGCCGGCATCTTCGCTGGGCTCGTTCTGCGGCAGCAGCAGGTCGTTGCTGGCATAGCGCATCAGGCGGAAATCGCGGCCGACCTCGCGCGGGCCCTCGACCCGGAAACCGTCATCCAGGCGCAGGAAGCGGCGTCCGTTCTCGCCACTGGTGACGCCGGTGCGGGCCGTGGTCACGTCCAGGCGGTCGCCGGACTGGCGATAGACGAAGATCCGGCCGAGACGGGTGCCATCGGTGGACATGGAGTCGACGTAGACCACGCCGCCGCCTGGCAGCTCGGTGAAGCGCCCGGGTTCCAGGCCCGCCACCAGCAGGTTGCGATTGCCCTCGGCGATCATCGCCGCCGAGGTCGCCTTGGCCCAGGGCCCCAGCCACAGCGAGCACAGCGCGATCAACCCGACCACCGGCAGCGCCAGCAGCAGCAGCGGCCGCAGCAGCCTTCGCGGGCCGACCCCGATCGAGGCCAGTACCGGCATTTCCGCATCGCGATACAGCCGCCCCATCGCCAGCAGCAAGCCCAGCATCAGGCCCAGCGGCAGCACCAGCGGCAGGTAGCGGATGGTCTGCAGGCCCAGCTGCGACAGCAGCATGCCGGCAGGCACCCGCCCGCTGGCGATCTGGCCGAGCACGTTGGCGAACAATCCGCCCAGGCTGACCATCAGCAGCACCACCAGGGCGGCGAACGTGGCCTGGGCGAATTCGCGCAACAAGTAGCGGTCCAACTGTGGCATCGGGCCTCGGTGCTTTAAACTTCAGGGTTCCGTCCGCGGCAGCACCGCGGGCGACGATTGTACGCAGACCTGCCGGAAGCCTCCGCAATGACCCTCGAATTCAGCCTGAACCACGATGCCCCCACCGCCGCCCGCACCGATTGCGTGGTGGTCGGCGCCTACGCCGACGCCAGCCTCACCCCGGCGGCGCAGGCGATCGACGCCGCCAGTGGCGGCCGGCTGAAGGCGCTGCTGGGCCGTGGCGACCTCAGCGGCAAGACCGGGCGCACCGCGATGCTGCACGACCTGGCCGGCGTCGCCGCGCCGCGGGTGCTGGTGGTCGGCCTCGGCGAGCCGGGCAAGTTCGGCGTCGCCCAGTACCTCAAGGCGGTGGGCGATGCCGCCCGCGCACTGAAGACCGGTCCGGTGGCCTCGGCGCTGTTCACCCTGTCGGAGACCGCGGTCGCCGGTCGCGACGCCGCCTGGAACGTCCGCCAGGCGGTGATCGCCGCCGACCACGCCTGCTATCGCTACACCGCCACGCTCGGCGCGAAGAACAAGAAGCGCGAGGAAACCGGGCTCAAGGCGCTTGCCGTCCATGCCGGCGGCGATGGCGCGGACGACAAGGCGCTGGCCCAGGGCAAGGCGATCGCCGCCGGCGTCGCCTTCGCCCGCGAACTCGGCAACCTGCCGCCGAACGTCTGCAACCCTGCATACGTCGCGCAGCAGGGCCGCGAGTTCGCCGCCCGCGTCGGCGGCAAGGTCTCCTGCGAAGTGCTGGACCGCGCGCAGATGCAGGCGCTGGGCATGGGTTCGCTGCTCGCGGTGTCGCAGGGCTCGGCCAACCCGCCGCAGCTGGTGGTGATGAAGTACGACGGCGCGGAAGAGGGCAGCAAGCCTTACGTGCTGGTCGGCAAGGGCATCACCTTCGACACCGGCGGCATCAACCTCAAGACCCAGGGCGGCATCGAGGAGATGAAGTACGACATGTGCGGCGCGGCCGCCGTGCTCGGCACCTTCGTCGCCGCCGTCGGCATGCAGCTGCCGGTCAACCTGGTGTGCATCGCGGCCGCGGTCGAGAACATGCCGGACGGCAACAGCTACCGTCCGTCCGACGTGCTCACCAGCCTGTCCGGCAAGACCATCGAGGTCGGCAATACCGATGCCGAAGGCCGCCTGATCCTGTGCGACGCGCTGACCTACGCGCAGCGCTTCGAGCCGAAGGCGTTGCTCGACGTGGCCACCCTCACCGGCGCCTGCGTGGTCGCGCTGGGCAAGTACGCCACCGGCGTGATGGGCAAGCACGACGACCTCGCGCGCGAGCTGATCGATGCCGGCGAGACCACCTTCGACCGTGCCTGGCAGCTGCCGCTGTGGGACGAATACCAGGGCATGCTCGATTCGCAGTTCGCCGACGTCTACAACATCGGCGGCCGCTGGGCCGGCGCGATCACCGCCGGCTGCTTCCTGTCGCGCTTCACCGAAGGCCAGCGCTGGGCGCACCTGGACATCGCCGGCGTCGCCAACGGCGACGGCAAGATGGGCATGGCCACCGGCCGCCCGGTCGGCCTGCTCGCGCAGTGGCTGCTCGACCGCGCCGCGTGACGACCGGCTGAGCACGGAATGCCACGCGCCGACTTCTACCTGATCGCCAAGCCGCGCTTCCGCGACGATCCGCTGTTGCTGGTCTGCGAGCTGGTGCGCAAGGCGCACGACGCCAACCTGCCGACGCTGGTGCTCGCGCGCGACCTGGAACAGGCCGAGGCGCTGGACGAGCTGTTGTGGGAGTTCGACGAGAACGCCTACATTCCGCACCAGCTCGCCGGCGACGACGAGGACGACCTGGCGCCGGTGCTGATCGCCACGCCCGACATGGACGTGCCGCTGCGCCCGTTGCTGGTCAATCTGCGCGATGCCGCGGTGGAAGGCAGCTTCGAGCGGGTGCTGGAAGTGGTGCCCGCCGACGACGCCGCGCGCGAGCCGCTGCGCGAGCGCTGGAAAGCCTACGCTGCCCGCGGCCTCGACGTAAAAAAGCACGACATGTAGGAATCGCGGCTTCCGCCGCTCCAACATGATCGCCCTGCTCTACTGTTCCCCGTTCCCCGTTCCCTGTTCCCTGCCCTTATGACGCTCGCCACCGGCTACGACCCCACCACCTTCGAATCCCGGCTGTACGCGCAATGGGAAGCCAGCGGCGTATTCGCCCCCAGTGGCAAGGGCGAGCCGTATTCGATCCTGCTGCCGCCGCCGAACGTCACCGGCACCCTGCACATGGGCCACGCGTTCCAGCACACGCTGATGGACGCGCTGGTGCGCTACCACCGCATGCGCGGCTTCGACACCCTGTGGCAGATGGGCAGCGACCACGCCGGCATCGCCACCGAAATGGTGGTCGCGCGCAACCTGGCGCTGGAAGGCGGCGGCGAGACCCGCGACTCGCTCGGACGCGACGGCTTCATCGGCAAGGTCTGGGAGTGGAAGCAGCGTTCCGGCGACACCATCGAACGGCAGATGCGGCGCCTGGGCACCTCCGGCGACTGGTCGCGCAGCGTGTTCACCATGGACCCGATGGCGGCCGAGGCCGTGGTCGAGGCGTTCGTGCGCCTGCACGGGGAAGGACTCATCTATCGCGGACAAAGGCTGGTCAACTGGGACCCCGTGCTGAAGACCGCGATCTCGGACCTGGAAGTTGTCAACGAGGAAGAGGACGGCTTCCTGTGGTCGATCTCGTACCCGCTGACCGACGGCAGCGGCTCGCTCACCGTCGCGACCACCCGCCCCGAAACCATGCTCGGCGACACCGCGGTGATGGTGCATCCGGACGACGAGCGCTACGCGCACCGCATCGGCAAGACCGTGGCGCTGCCGCTGAGCGGCCGCGAGATTCCGGTGATCGCCGACGCCTACGTCGACCGCGAGTTCGGCACCGGCGTGGTGAAGGTGACGCCGGCGCACGATTTCAACGATTACCAGGTCGGCCAGCGCCATTCGCTGCCGCTGATCAACATCTTCACTCCCGACGCGAAGGTCAACGACAACGCGCCGGAGAAATACCGCGGCCTCGACCGCTACGAGGCGCGCAAGCGGGTGCTGGCCGACCTCGAGGCCGCCGGCCTGCTGGTCGAAACGAAGCCGCACAAGCTGCAGGTGCCGCGTGGCGACCGCACCGGCCAGGCGATCGAGCCCTACCTGACCGACCAGTGGTTCGTGAAGATGGACGGGCTGGCGAAGCGCGGCATGGAGCTGGTCGAGCGCGGCGACGTGAAGTTCGTCCCCGCCAACTGGATCAATACCTACCGCCACTGGATGGAGAACATCCAGGACTGGTGCATCAGCCGCCAGCTGTGGTGGGGCCACCGGATCCCGGCGTGGTACGACGCAAGCGGCAACATCTACGTCGGCCGCGACGAGGCCGAAGTGCGTGCGAAGCATGCGCTCGGCGCCGATGTGGTGCTGGCGCAGGACGCCGACGTGCTGGAAACCTGGTTCAGCGCGCAACTCTGGCCGTTCAGCACCATGGGCTGGCCGGACAAGGAGCGGATGGCGCAGCGCGGCTTCGACCGGTTCGTGCCGTCGTCGGTGCTGGTCACCGGCTTCGACATCATCTTCTTCTGGGTCGCGCGCATGATCATGGCGACCGACCACTTCACCGGCGAAGTGCCCTTCAAGGACGTCTACATCACCGGCCTCGTGCGCGATTCTCACGGCCAGAAGATGTCGAAGTCCAAGGGCAACGTGCTCGACCCGCTGGACCTGATCGACGGTATCTCGGCCGACGCGCTGGTCGCCAAGCGCACCACCGGACTGATGAAGCCCAAGGACGCGCCGAAGATCGAGAAGGCCACGCGCAGGGAATTCCCCGAAGGCATCCCGGCCTTCGGCGCCGACGCGCTGCGCTTCACCATGGCCGCGCTGGCCGGCCCCGGGCGCGACATCAAGTTCGACCTCGGTCGCGCCGAAGGCTACAAGAACTTCTGCAACAAGCTGTGGAACGCGACCCGCTTCGTGCTCATGAACACCGAAGCGGCACGGCCCGCAGGAGCGGCGTCAGCCGCGATCCCCGGGGTCGCGGCTCACGCCGCTCCCACAACCGACGCCGAGAAATGGATCCTCGCCCGCCTCCAAGCGGCATCCGCCGAGGCCGCGCAGCACTTCGCCGACTACCGCTTCGACCTGCTGGCGCAGGCGCTGTACGAGTTCGCCTGGAACGACTTCTGCGACTGGTTCGTGGAGCTGGCGAAGCCGGCGCTCAACGGTGAAGATCCCGCGGCCGCGGCCAGCACCCGCCACACGCTGCTGCACGTGCTCGAACGGCTGTTGTCGCTGCTGCACCCGTTGATCCCGTTCGTCACCGAAGAGTTGTGGCTGCAGGTCGCGCCGCGCCTCGGCATCGCCGGCGACACCATCATGCTGCGCCCCTACCCGCAGCCGTCGGACTTCGCCGCCAGCGACGCGCGCGCAGTTGCGGACGTGGAGTGGCTCAAGGCGATGGTATCGGCCCTGCGCCGCGTACGCAGCGAGCTCAACGTGGCGCCGGCGAAACAGGTACCGCTGCTGCTGGCGGGCGGCACGCCCGCCGACCGCGAGCGCACCACGCGCTTCGACTCGCAGATCCGCTTCCTCAACAAGGTCGAGCGCATCGGGTTCCTCGACGACGCGTCGCAGGCGCCCGCTGCCGCGACCGCGGTGGTCGGCGAACTCAAGCTGCTGGTGCCGCTGGAAGGCCTGGTCGACCTCGGCGCCGAACGCACGCGCCTGGACAAGGAACTCAAGCGCGTCGAAGGCGAGATCGCCAAGTGCCGCAACAAGCTCGCCAGCGACACCTTCGTCGCCAACGCACCCCCGGCGGTGGTCGACCAGGAGCGCCATCGCCTGGCCGACTGGACCGTCCAGCACCAGACCCTGCAATCGCAGCGCGCGAAGCTGTAAGGGCAAGAGCCAAACGCAGGACACGGATTACACGGATTTTAAAAACGATCAACGCGGATAAGGCATTAGTGGTTCCGCGCGATCGGCCAAGCCACTTCGAATCCACTATTTTTTTTTGGCTCTATCCGTGTTTATTGGCTTTTCAAATCCGTGTAATCCGTGTCCTGCGTTTGATCTTTAGAGCAGTTCCAGGGCCATCACGATGGCGTCTTCGCGGCCGTTGGCGGCGGGGTAGTAGCGCGGGCGACGGCCGATCTCGTTGAAGCCCTGGGCGTGGTACAGCGCGATCGCGGCCGTGTTCGAAGGCCGCACCTCCAGGAACACCCGCTGCGCGCCGCGTCCGCGCGCCTGCTGCAGCAGCGTGCGCACCAGCTGCCGTCCGTGTCCCCTGCGCTGCGCCTCGGGTGCCGCGCACACGTTGAGGATGTGCGCCTCGCCCGCGGCGATGCTCAGCAGGCCGTAGCCTGCCAGCACACCGCCGTCGTCCAGCACCCAGGCCGGGTATCCGGCACGCAGGCAGTCGCGGAATATCCCGCGCGTCCACGGGAACGGATAGGCGCGGCGCTCGATTTCCATCACTGCGTCGAGGTCGTCCTCGCGCATCGGCCGCAGCGCGGCCGGCTTGCCGGCATCCGCGGCCAGCGCGCTCACGCCACCCCGCGGCGCAACCCGCGCAGCTGTGGCCACAGCGCGCGCTTGGCGGGGGCGTTGCCGCGCAGCGCCGCCGGCTTCGGCCAACCGCGCACCAATTGCGCGGCATCGCTGGAATTCCGGTCGCGCCCGGCCGCGCGCAGCAGCGCGTCGAGCATCGGATCGTCGGGCAAGGCCATCGCATAGGCCGCATGCCCCAGCTCGGCCAGCACTTCGCGCTGGAACGGATCCCACATCGCCGTCAGCCCGGCTGCCTGGAACCGCGCCGCCGCAGCCACATCACCGGGCCCGACAACGCATACAGCACGGCCGCCGCCAGCAGCACCTTCGGCGGATCCAGCACCAGCGCGATCAATATCGCCAGCGCGATCACGATCGTGAAGAACGGCACCCGCTCCGCCTTCGGCCCGCTGCCGCTGCCCTTGAAGCTCGTGTAGCGGATGCGGCTGACCATCAGCAGCGCCGCGACCACGGTCAATACGAGTGCGGCGATCCGCAGGTCCGGGCCGCGCAGCTGCAGGCTGTGGCAGGTCCAGACGAAGCTCGCCATCAATCCCGCCGCGGCCGGGCTGGCCAGGCCGATGAACCAGCGCTTGTCGACCTGCGCCACCTGCGAATTGAAGCGCGCCAGCCGCAACGCCGCGCAGGCCGCGTACAGGAACGCGGCCAGCCAGCCGATCTTGCCGGCGGTGAGGCCGTCGAGCTTGAACGCGGACAACGCCCAGTAATACATCACCAGCGCCGGCGCCATGCCGAAGCTGATGAGGTCGGCGAGCGAGTCGTACTGGACACCGAATTCGCTCTGGGTGTTGGTCATGCGCGCGACCCGGCCATCGATGCCGTCGAGGACCGCGGCGATGAAGATCGCGACGCAGGCGGCTTCGAAGCGGCCCTGCGAGGCCGCGATGATCGCGAAGAAGCCCGCGAACAGCCCGCCGCTGGTGAACAGGTTCGGCAGCAGGTAGATCCCGCGGCCGCGCGGGCGCGGGGGCTCGTGGCCGGGCATGGGCTGGTCTTCCATGGCCGGGAGTTTATGGTTTTGTGGCCCGTTGCGCTTGCACCCCATCCGGCACGGTGCTGCAATCGGGCCACCGCTCCACGGATCGCCGCCATGCGCCGCTGCCGCCCCGCCCTCGCCTTCGCCGCCCTGTCCTGCGCGCTGTTGCTGCTGTCCACGCCGCTTGCCGCGCAGCAGGTCTACAAGTGGAAGGACGCCAACGGTGTCACCCAGTACGGTGCCACCCCGCCGGCGAAGGGCAGCTACGAAGCCCGCGAGATCGACAATCGGCAGGCCGAGCCCGCGGCCCAGTCCCCGGCCCAGCCGCAGGCCGAGGATCCGGGCTGCTCCACCGCCCGCAGCAACCTGGCGCTGCTGGGTGCGAAGTCCCCGTTGCGGGTCGACAGCGATGGCGACGGCAAGCCGGACAAGACGCTGACCGAAGAGGATCGCGCCAACCAGCGCGCCCTGATGGAAGCCACCATCAAGGTGAAGTGCGCGGCCGCGCCCGCAGCAGGGGACGAACCCGAAGAAAGCTAGGGGCGTGGCAGAATGGGGGTTCTTTTCCGCCCCTTTCGCAAAGAGCCACCGATGCGCCTGTCGCAGTTCCACCTCCGCACCGTCAAGGAAACCCCGGCCGACGCCGAGATCGCCAGCCACCAGCTGATGCTCAAGGCGGGCATGCTGCGCAAGCTCGCCGCCGGGCTCTACACCTGGTCGCCGCTGGGCCTGCGGGTGCTGCGCAAGGTGGAGAAGGTGGTACGCGAGGAGATGGATCGCGCCGGCGCGATCGAGCTGCTGATGCCCACGATCCAGCCCCGGGAACTGTGGGAGGAGACCGGGCGCTGGGAGAAGTTCGGCGACCAGCTGCTGAAGATCGAGGACCGCAAGGAGGCCGGGTACTGCTACGGCCCCACCGCCGAGGAAGTGATCACCGACTTCGCGCGCCATGAACTGGCCAGCTACAAGCAGCTGCCGGTCAACTTCTACAACATCCAGACCAAGTTCCGCGACGAGATCCGGCCGCGCTTCGGGGTGATGCGCGCGCGCGAGTTCCTGATGAAGGACGCCTACTCGTTCCACCTCGACGACGAATCGCTCGCCGCCGGGTACCGCAACATGTACGACACCTACGGCCGCATCTTCACCCGGCTGGGGTTGCAGTTCCGCGCCGTGTTCGCCGACACCGGCGCGATCGGCGGCAGCGCCTCGCACGAATTCCATGTGCTCGCCGACTCCGGCGAGGACGCGATCGCCTTTTCCGACGGCTCCGACTACGCGGCCAACGTCGAACTGGCCGAGGCGCTTTCGCCCGGTGAACGCCCCGTCGCGACCGAGGCCATGCGCAAGGTCGATACGCCGACGCAGAAGACCTGCGAGGAGGTCGCCGCGCTGCTGGGCATCCCGCTGCAGCGCACCGTGAAGTCGGTGGCGCTGGTCGGTGACGAGGCCACCGGCTTCGTGCTCGCGCTGGTGCGCGGCGACCACATGGTGAACGAGATCAAGCTGGCCAAGCTGCCCGGGATGGCCGGATACCGCCTGGCCACCGAAGCCGAGATCCTCGAGTACCTCGGCAGCGAGCCCGGGTTCCTGGGTCCCGTGGGCCCGAAGAAGACGATCACCGTGATCGCCGACCGCAGTGTCGCCGCGATGGCCGACTTCGTGGCCGGCGCCAACGAACCCCGCTTCCACCTGGCGGGCGTCAACTGGGGCCGCGACCTGCCGGAACCGGCGATCGTCGCCGACATCCGCAACGTGGTCGCCGGCGATCCGTCGCCTGACGGCAAGGGCACGCTCGGCCTCGCGCGCGGCATCGAGGTCGGACACGTGTTCGCGCTCGGCGACCGTTATTCGAAGGCGATGGGCTGCAGCGTGCTCGACGCCAACGGCAAGGCGACGACCCCGCTGATGGGCTGCTACGGCATCGGCGTCTCGCGCATCGTCGCCGCCGCGATCGAGCAGAACCACGACGACGCCGGCATCCTCTGGCCGGCGGCGATGGCGCCGTGGCAGGTGGCGGTGTGCGTGATCAATCCGAAGCACGACCCGGCGGTCGCCGAGGCCGCCGAGACGCTGTACCGCGAACTCAACGCCGCCGGCATCGACGCCGCGCTCGACGACCGCGGCCTGCGTGCCGGCTCGATGTTCGCCGACATCGAACTGATCGGCATCCCGCATCGCGTGGTGGTGTCCGGGCGCGGCCTCGAGGCAGGCACGTTCGAGTACCGCGCACGCAGCGCCGCCGGCTCCGAACAGCTGGACCGTGACACCCTGTTTTCACGATTGACTCGCGACTGACCAAGGAGACCCCATGACCATCGACCTCGACCGACTCTCGCCGCGTGAGCTCGACGCCCTGATCGACAAGGCCAGGAAGCGCAAGACCACCCTCGGCAAGCGCAAGCCGGCCGCCCTGGTGCGCAGGAAGGTGACGGCGCTGGCCAAGGCCGAGGGCTACACCGTCGACGAGCTGTTCGGCAGTGCCAAGGCCGCGCCGAAGGCGCGCAAGGCTGCGACCTCGCCGCGCAAGCCCAACAAGCAGGCCGGCAGGAAGGTCGCGCCCAAGTACCGCAATCCGGCCAACCCGAAGGAAACCTGGGCCGGCCGCGGCCAGCAGCCGCGCTGGTTGTCCGCGCTCACCGCCAAGGGCAGGAAGCTCGAAGATTTCCTGATCCGGTAGAGCCGGGCCATGCCCGGCTGAGCGGAGCATGGCTCCGCTCTACAGGTTTCGCCGGGTCGGCAACAGCAGGTTGCCGAACAGCAGTCCGGCGACGATGGCGAGCAGGATGTTGAGCACGCCCAGCGCCGCGAGCTGGCCCAGGCTCGCATCCTGCTGCTGGACCGCCGTCATCACTCCACGCAGGCTCGCGCTGCCCGGCACCAGCATCAGGATGCCGGGCACGCGCACCATCGCGCCGGGGCGCTTGGCCCAGCGCGCATAGCCGTTGCCGGCGGCGGTGACCAGCAGTGCCGACAGGAAGATCCCTGCCTGCGCGCTCCACAGTTCGCTGCCGATGCGCGCCACCAGGTAGCCGCCGATCGCCGCCAGCATCACCACCGGATAGTCGCGGCCGCGCGCACGGAACAGCACCGCGAACGAGAAGGCCGCCAGCACCATCGCCGCGCCCTCCACCAGCACCGGCTGCGGTCGCAGCGCGCGCACCTGCGGCTCGATCCCGACCATGTACGCGAGCGCCAATGCCAGTGCCGAGCCGACGGTCAGCTTCATCAGCGTCGCCAGCGCTCCGGCGAAACGCGCGGTGCCGGACACCAGGTGCTGGCTGGTGAGTTCGTTGACCGCGTTGGTCAAGGTCATGCCGGGCACGAACACGATCAGCGACGCGATGATCACGGTGTTGAGATTGAGCGGGCCGACGAAGGCCGCGACCAGGATCGCGACGAAGCCCGCGGTCAGCGCCGCCAGCGCTTCGCCCGCCTCGCGCATCTGCGGGCGGCCGCGCGAGGCCAGCTCGAGCAGGCCGATCAGCAGGCCCGCAGCACCGGCGGTGGCGATGTCCAGCCACGGCAGGCGCAGCAGCCCGGCGATCGCGGCCGCCGCCAGGCCGAAGCCGAGTACCTGGACCAGGTTGCCGCGCCGCGTCGGCGGGGTTTCCAGCGCGCGCAGCGCGGCGTGGCCCTCGGCGATGCCGAGCCGGCCGGCCATCACTTCCTCGGCGATGCGGTCGGCCTCGCCCAGCTTGGCCAGGTCGGTGTCGCCCGGCGGCATCCGGATCAAGCGGGTGGTGTCGGTCTCGCCAGGCGGCCGCCGCGGGTCGCTGAAGCTCAGCGTCATTCCGGTGGGGTTGGACATCGGCTCGCAGTCGAGGCCCAGTTCGGTGGCCACCGCGATCACCGCGCCCTCGAGGCGCTGTGCGGTGGTGCCGTAGGCGTGCAGGTGTCCGGCCAGTTCCACCACGAAGGCGATCCGGGCGGCGTAATCGGTGCTGGCGGAAGGCGACGGCATGGGCGGCAAGCATCGCACGCGCACACGCGCGAGTCTGTATCCTCGGCCCGCAGGGAGGAGGCCCAGGGAGCATCGGGAATGCCAGCCGCATGACTGTCGCCAGCAACGCCAGGCCGAGCGTCGCCCTGGACGGCGATCAGCTGCGCCTCACCGGCAGCTGGACCCTGGACCAGGCCGCGGCGATCAGCGAGGCCCTGCGCGCGGCTCCGCAGGAGTCGCGCCCGATCGATGCGACCGGCGTGGACCGGCTCGACTCGCTCGGCGTGCTGCAGTTGCTGCGGTATGCGCGCCGCGCCGGCATGTATTCCGACGCGATCGACTTCCGCAAGGACCACCACGCCCTGGTGACGGCGATCGAGGACGTGGCCGACGATCGCCCGCGCGGCAAGCGCGAATACGGCTTCGCCGCCGCACTCGGCCGCCTCGGCTTCGCCGTCGCCGACAACTGGAAGGAGATCGTCGCGCTGGTCAGCTTCCTCGGCGAGAACCTCGCCAAGCTGCTGCGCATGGTCAAGGAACCGCGCCGCTTCCGCGCGACCGCCACCGTCGCCCAGATGGAGCAGGTCGGGCTCGACGCGGTGCCGCTGGTGGCGCTGCTGTCGTTCCTGGTCGGCGCGGTGATCGCGTTCCTGGGCTCCAACATCCTCGCCGACTTCGGCGCCACCATCTACGTGGTGGAACTGGTGAACGTGGCCTTCCTGCGCGAATTCGGCGTGCTGCTGACCTCGATCGTGCTGGCCGGGCGCACCGCCAGCGCCTTCACCGCGCAGATCGGTGCGATGGTCAGCCGCGAGGAAGTCGACGCGATGCGCACGCTCGGGCTGGATCCGGTCGACGTGCTGGTGATCCCGCGCCTGCTGGCATTGGTGGTGACGCTGCCGTTGCTGGCGTTCATCGCCGACATCGCCGGCCTGCTCGGCGGCATGACCGTGGGCGCCTACGGCCTCGACATCCCGCCGCAGGCCTATTTCGCGCGCATGCAGGACACGATCGAACTGCGCCACTTCCTGGTCGGCATGTCCAAGGCGCCGATTTTCGCGGTCGTGATCGCGCTGATCGGCTGCCTCGAAGGCCTGCAGGTCAAGGGCACCGCGCAGTCGGTCGGCGAACGCACCACCTCCAGCGTGGTCCAGACCATTTCGCTGGTGATCGTGCTCGACGCGATCGCCGCGATCTGGTTCATGCAGATGGACTGGTAGGCGCATGGACGAACCCGTCATCCGCGTGCGCGGGCTCAGCAACCGTTTCGGCGCGCAGGTCGTGCACGAAAACCTCGACCTGGAGGTGCGCCGCGGCGAGATCCTCGGCGTGGTCGGCGGCTCGGGCACCGGCAAGTCGGTGCTGATGCGCTCGATCATCGGCCTGCGCGAGCCCGACGCCGGCGAGATCGAGGTACTGGGCGCGGACGCGCGCTCCGGCGATCCCGCCGACCGGTTGCACATCGAGCGCAACACCGGCGTGCTGTTCCAGGACGGCGCGCTGTTTTCCTCGCTCACCGTCGGCGAGAACGTGCAGGTGCCGCTGAAGGAGCACCACCCCGGCCTGCCCGATTCGCTGCGCTACGAGCTCGCCCTGCTCAAGGTGAAGCTGGCCGGACTGCCGGCCGACGCGATCGACAAGCTGCCGTCGCAACTGTCAGGCGGCATGCGCAAGCGCGCCGGGCTGGCGCGCGCGCTGGCGCTGGACCCGCCGCTGCTGTTCCTCGACGAGCCCACCGCCGGCCTCGACCCGATCGGCGCGGCCGCCTTCGACCACCTGATCCGTACCTTGCAACAGGCGCTCGGACTGACGGTGTTCCTCATCACCCACGACCTCGACACCCTGTACGCTATCTGCGACCGCGTGGCGGTGCTGGCCGACCGGCGGATCCTCGCCGTGGCGCCGGTCGAGGAGCTGGAGCGACTGCAGCACCCGTGGGTGCAGGAATACTTCAACGGCCCGCGCGGCCGTGCCGCGCAGACAGCAGCGAGGATCTGATGGAAACCAAGGCCAACTACGTCCTCATCGGCGCCTTCACCCTGGTGGTCGCGGCGTTCCTGCTGCTGTTCGGCCTGTGGGCGGCGAAGTACTCCTCGGAGCGCGACTGGCAGGCCTACATGGTGGTGTTCACCGAGCCGGTCACCGGCCTCACCGAGGGCAGCTCGGTGCAGTACAACGGCATCGCCGTGGGCACGGTCGAGACCCTGGCCCTGGACGCGAAGGATCCGCGCCGGGTGATCGCCCGGCTCAAGGTCAAGGCCGACGTGCCGATCAAGGTGGACACCCGCGCCAAGCTCTCGATCACCGGCCTCACCGGCGTGCCCTTCATCCAGCTCACCGGCGGCAGTCCCGGCGCCGCCAGGCTGCTGCCGAAGGATCGCGACGACATCCCGGCGATCATCACCGAGGCGTCGGCGCTGCAGAACATCGCCGACACCGCCAACCGCCTGGTCGCGCGCATGGACGAGGTGCTGAGCGAGGAGAACGTCAAGCGCATCGCCAACACCCTCGCCAACGTCGAGGCGATGACCGGTGCCATCGCCGCGCAGCGCGAGGACCTGCGCGCGCTGATCGTCAACGCGCGCCGGTCGAGCGAGCAGTTGTCCGCGACATTGAAGACCACCAATCGCACGGTCGACGACATCGACCGCGAGCTGGTCGACAAGCTGCCCGGGCTGGTGGCCAAGCTCGACAGCACCCTGACCCGGCTCGATTCCGCCGCCGGCGGCGCCAACGCGGTGATCAACGAGAACCGCGCCGCGATCCACAGCTTCGCCAACGACGGGCTCGCGCAGCTGGGCCCGACCCTGTCCGAACTGCGCGGCCTGGTGCGCGACCTGCGCCGGATCAGCGACCGCCTCGAAGGCAGCCCGGCGCGCTATTTGCTGGGGCGCGATGCACCGAAGGAGTTCGAGCCGAAATGAGCGAGAAGCAGGGAAGAAAAGCGGGAACGGGGAACCGGGAACAGGGAATGGCGACCATGCGCGCCGTGTTTGGGTTGCTTGCGGCGATGGTGCTGGGGGGATGCGCGCTCATGGGCGGCAGTCGCGACCCGGTGACGATCTATGCGCCGGATCCGCGGGTGGCGCCGGATCCGGCGTGGCCACAGGCGGACTGGCAGCTGTCGATCGACAAGCCTGTTGCAGCGCGCATGGTCGACAGCGTGCGCATCGCGGTACGCCCGGTGCCGGGCGAACTGCAGGTGTACAAGGGCGCGATCTGGGCCAAGGGGCCGGACGAGCAGCTGCAGGACGCACTGCTGCGTGCGCTGGAAGACTCCGGCAGGATCGCCGCGGTCGCCCGCCAGGGCAGCGGCATCGCCGCCGATTACCGGCTGGAACTGGACCTGCGCCGCTACGAGGCCGACTACGCCGGCAACGCCTCGCCCGCCGCCACCATCGAAGTCAACGCCAAGCTGCTGCACGCCGGCGACCGCGAAGTGGTGGCGGCGAAAACCTTCCTGCAGGCGGCGCCCGCGGCGGGCACCGACACCGCGCTGGTGGCGCAGGCCTTCGGCCGGGCGCTGGGCGCGATCGCCCACGACATCGCCGGCTGGACGCTGCAGAGCGGCGTTGCGCACGAGCGCACGGAAACGACCACCTCGAAAAACTGAAGGTGCCAGGGCAGTATCGGCGGCGTGTCGCGTTCCAGGGGTGGTTTAGAATCGGCGGATGGCCGAGGAGACCGCAATGCAGCCCGCCGAAGGCGAATCGATCGAAATCGAGCGCGAAGTGATGGAGTACGACATCGTTACCGTGGGCGCTGGCCCGGCCGGATTGTCGTTCGCGATCCGGCTCAAGCAGCTCGACCCCGGCCTCAGCGTGTGCGTGATCGAGAAGGGCGCCACGGTCGGCGCCCACATCCTGTCCGGCGCGGTGATCGAGCCG
>JAKFCN010000058.1:0-27380 GCA_036676625.1 Lysobacter sp.
ATCAAACTCTTCACTTAAGTTTTGCGGCTTTCCGTCCCGAAGGACTTCCGGCCAATTTCTTGAGTGCAGTCGTCGTCACCGAGCTCCCGAATCACTCGCTGCAATTACTTGCATGAATTGATTATGGAGACTCTGTTACGAACGCCCTGCAAAATGGACAGTCATCCACCCGCCAGACGCCCGCACAAGTCACCTGCGCACACTGTCAAAGATCGTGGAACCGGCCTCAGCGCCTTGTTCCGTCCTCGTCACCGAAGTGCCCGAGGGAGCCGCACATAATACCTGCTTTTCCGGGAACGTCAACACCTCGTGAGGAGGTTTTTCGATCCCGCGGGAGTGGCGGAGCGGCCCGTTTCCGGTGCCGTTCCCGCAGTCCCCCTCGGCAAGGGCGCGCATTGTGCATGGGCCGCCGCGGTTTGGGAAGGGGGTCCGCCGACTTGACTCTGAACGGCTGCTCGCGGAAGGTCGCCGGGACCCTTCCGGAACACCGCCCATGACCCGCTTTTTCCGTCGTTTCCGCCGCTTGGCGCCATGCCTCGTGATCGTCCTGTCGGGTTGTGCCGCCGGAGGTTCCTGGGTCGAGCTGGGCGGGCACCGCTATGCCGTGGAGGTGGCCGACGACGAAGCCGAACGGGCGCGCGGGCTGATGTTCCGCGATTCGCTGGCGGCCGACAGCGGGATGCTGTTCATCCACGAGCGCGAGGAACCGCAGGCGTACTGGATGAAGAACACGCGCATTCCGCTCGACATCCTGTATTTCGACGGCGCACGCAGGCTGGTCTCGCAACAGCGCGACGTGCCGCCCTGCGCGCTGGGCAACGCCTGCCCTCCGTATCCGAGCGGCGCGCCGGCCCGCTATGTCCTCGAACTGAATGCCGGCGAAGCCGCGCGCCTGGGTCTGGCGGACGGTGCGGCTCTGGGCTTCGGCCCCGGCATCGCGCCCGCGCGCTGAAAGTGCGACGCGCTGGGCTTGCACCGGGAAACACCGCGTAGCAGGCTTGCCCGCATGCATGCCGTCGCCGACTTCCCCGACTGGAATTCGCTCGCGGGCCAGGACGACGACGGCCTGCCCCTGCTCGGGACCGCGCTGCTGATCGCGCGCGACGAATATCCCGGCCTCGATGTCGGGCGTTACGACGCACTGCTGCAGGCGCACGCCGACGGGATGCGCGGGGAGATCGATGCCATCGAGGCGTTGCCGCTGAAGATGCAGGCGATCAACCGGCACCTGTTCGACGAGCTGGGCTATGCCGGCAACCACGACGAGTACTACGACCCCCGCAACAGCTACCTCAACGAGGTGTTCGAGCGCCGGCTCGGCAATCCCATCTCGCTGGCGATGGTGCAGATGGAAGTCGCGCGGAGGCTGGGACTGCCGCTGGACGGAGTGTCGTTCCCCGGGCACTTCCTGGTGCGCCTGCCGGTCGGCGACGGCGTGCTGGTGATGGATCCGTTCAATCGCGGGCGACCGCTGGACGAGGACGAGCTGCGCCAGCGTGCGCGGCCCCACCTCGGCGGCGAAATGCCCGATGACGAGGCGCTGTTCCAGATCCTGCATCCTGCCTCGCATCGCGCGATGCTGACGCGGATGCTGCGCAACCTGCATGGCGTCTACTGCGACCGCGACGACTGGGAACGCGCGGTGCGCTGCGCCGACCGCATCCTCCGGCTCTCGCCCGACAGCGCAGAAGCGCTGCGCGACCGCGGCCTCGGCTATTTCAAGCTGGGCCATCGGCATGGCGCGCGGGCCGATCTCGGCAGGTACCTGCAGCTGCATCCGCAGGCGCCGGATGCCGGCTCGCTGCGCGAGCGGCTGGTGGAGCTGAGCGCGGGGACGGCCAGGCCGCACTGACGGTCGCGCGTAGCGAGCCTCGCTGCCGCTACAGCGCCATCATCTCGAAGTCGTCCTTGGTCACGCCACAGTCGGGGCAGGTCCAGGTATCGGGAATGTCCTCCCAGCGCGTGCCGGGCGCGATGCCTTCCTCGGGAAGGCCGGCC
Organism: Lysobacter sp.; assembly: GCA_036676625.1. Classification (GTDB taxonomy): domain Bacteria; phylum Pseudomonadota; class Gammaproteobacteria; order Xanthomonadales; family Xanthomonadaceae; genus Cognatiluteimonas. The sequence continues at coordinate 1,999 of JAKFCN010000058.1, forward strand.
GCCTCGTCGTAGATGAAGCCGCAGACGACGCACATCCAGGTGCGGTAGGCGACTGGAGCGGCGGCATCGTTCATCGGGCCTGGTCGGGGTGCATGGGGCGCATGATTGTCCCACCACCGGCCGCGAGCCGAAAGCCGGATAATGCCGGCACTGCGGAACCGACACCGCGGGAAGGCATGCGATCCGCGAATGGACACCCTCGACCCCACACGCGCCGGGCGCCCCCGCGGCCTCTACCTGGTCACGCCGGACGAGCCCGACAGCGATCGGCTCCTCGCACGGGTCGCGCCGCTGCTGGCGCACGCGACGTGGCTGCAGTATCGCAACAAGGCGGCATCCAAGCGGTTGCGCGCCGAGCAGGCCGCGCGGCTGCAGGCGCTGTGCGCTGCGGCGGGCGTGCCGATGCTGGTCAACGACGACGCGCGGCTGGCGGCTGCGATCGGCGCCGCCGGCGTGCACCTGGGCGAGGACGACGACGCCATCGCCATCGCGCGCGACATCCTCGGCCAGGACGCGATCATCGGTGCTTCCTGCTACGACGACCTCGACCGCGCGCGCGCGGCGGCCGCGGCCGGGGCCGATTATCTGGCCTTCGGCGCGTTCTTCCCCTCGACCACCAAGCCCGGCGCGCGGTGCGCGACGCCCGCAGTGCTGCGCGCCGCCGCCTGCCACCGATTGCCCTTGGTGGCGATCGGCGGCATTACACCGGACAATGGCGCGATCGCGATCGCCGCCGGCGCCGACCTGCTTGCCGTGGTCGGCGGCGTGTTCGACGCACCGGACCCGGTCGCCGCCGCGCGCGCCTTTCGCGCCCTCTTCTGAAGGAAGCCAGATGGATACCAGCCGCTCCCAAGCCCTGTTCGCCCGCGCCCGCGAGCTGCTGCCGGGCGGCGTGAACTCGCCGGTGCGCGCATTCAAGTCGGTGGGCGGCGAGCCGTTCTTCGCGCAGCGCGCGGAAGGACCGTTCCTGTTCGACGTCGACGGCAACCGCTACATCGATTACGTCGGCTCCTGGGGCCCGATGATCGCCGGCCACAACCACCCCGCGGTGCTCGAGGCAGTAATGCGCGCCGCGCGCGACGGCCTCAGTTTCGGCGTGCCCAACGCGCTGGAAGTGGCGATGGCGGAAACCATCACCCGCCTGGTCCCGTCGATGCAGATGGTGCGCATGGTCAACTCCGGCACCGAAGCCACGCTGTCGGCGATCCGGCTGGCGCGCGGCGCCACCGGCCGCGCGCGGATCGTGAAATTCGAGGGCTGCTACCACGGTCACGGCGACAGCTTCCTGGTCAAGGCCGGCAGCGGCGCGCTCACCTTCGGCGTGCCGACCTCGCCGGGCGTGCCCAAGGCGCTGGCCGACCTCACGCTCACCCTGCCCTACAACGACTTCGACGCCGCCACCGCGTTGTTCGACGAATGCGGCGGCGACATCGCCTGCCTGATCATCGAACCGGTGGTCGGCAACGCCAACTGTCTGCCGCCGCGCGAGGGCTACCTGCAGCACCTGCGCGCGCTGTGCACGCAGCACGGCGCGCTGCTGGTGTTCGACGAGGTGATGACCGGGTTCCGGGTCGCGCTCGGCGGCGCGCAGGAGCGCTACGGCGTGGCCCCGGACCTGAGCACCTTCGGCAAGGTCATCGGCGGCGGCATGCCGGTGGGCGCCTATGGCGGTCGCCGCGAGCTGATGGAGCAGATTTCGCCCAGCGGCCCGATCTACCAGGCCGGCACCCTCAGCGGAAATCCGGTGGCGATGGCCGCGGGACTGGCGATGCTGGAACTGGTGCAGGCGCCCGGATTCCACGAGGCGCTGGAAGCGAAGTCCAACGCGCTGTGCGACGGGCTCGAGGCGGCCGCGCGCGACGCCGGCGTGGCATTCGCCACCAATCGCGTCGGCGGCATGTTCGGCCTGTTCTTCAGCGGCGGGAAGGTCGATACCTACGACCAGGCGATGGCCTGCGACAGTGCGGCGTTCAACCGCTTCTTCCACGCCATGCTCGAACGCGGCGTGTACCTGGCGCCCTCGGCCTACGAGGCCGGCTTCGTTTCCAGTGCGCACGGCGAGGCCGAGATCGCGGCCACGGTCGAAGCCGCGCGCGAAGCTTTCAGGATCGCCAGGGCGTGAGCAACGCGCCGTCCGTCGTCCTGTCCGAGCTGGACGGCGTGCCGGCCCACTACACCCACCGTGACCTGCCCACGCTGCGCGCCGGGTCGCGCCGGCCGGGCCTCGACGAGGAAGCAAGCGATGCGACTTGAAACCCTGGCGGTGCACGCAGGCGCCGAAGCGGACGTGGAAACCGGCGCAGTGGCGCCGCCGATCCACCTTTCCACGACCTTCCGCCACGGCCCCGCGGCCGAGCGCGTCGCCGGCTACGAATACCAGCGCGAAGGCAATCCGACCCAGGACCGGCTCGAGGCTGCGCTGGCCGCGCTCGAGGGCGGCGAGGCCGCGCTGGCCTTCGCTTCGGGCATGGCCGCGATCGCGGGGTTGCTGGAAACCCTGCCGGCGGGCGCGCGGGTGCTGTTGCCGGACGACTGCTACAGCGGCCTGCGCTACCTCGCCACCGAATTCCTGCCGCAGCGCGGCGTCGAGGCCGGCTTCGTCGACATGACCGACCTCGCCGCGGTCGAGGCCGCGTGCGCGCAACCGGTGGCACTGCTGTGGCTGGAGACACCCTCCAATCCGCTCATGAAGGTCAGCGACATCGGCGCGCTGGCGCGCATCGCGCATGCGCACGGCGCGGCGCTGGTATGCGACAACACCTTCGCCACCCCGGTGCTGCAGCAGCCGCTGCTGCTGGGCGCGGACGTGGCGATGCATTCCACCACCAAGTATTTCGGCGGGCACAGCGACGTGCTCGGCGGCGCACTGGTGTTCGCGCGCCGCGACGGGCTGTTCGAGGCGGCGATGCACCGCCGCCACATCACCGGGTCGGTGCTGGCGCCGTTCAGCGCGTGGTTGCTGCTGCGCGGCTGCCGCTCCCTGCCGGCGCGGATGGCGATGCATTGCGCCAACGCGCGCAGGCTGGCCGAATTCCTGGCCGCTCACCCGGCGGTGGCGAGTGTGAACTGGCCCGGACTTCCCACGCATCCGGGCCACGCTGTGGCGACGGCGCAGATGCGCGACTACGGCGCGATGCTGAGCATCCGGTTGCGCGGCGGGCGCGAAGCGGCGCTGTCCGCCGCCTCGAAGCTGCGGTTGTTCACCAATGCGACCTCGCTCGGCGGCTGCGAATCGCTGGTCGAACACCGTGCTTCCGTCGAGGGAGCGACACCGGTGTCGCCGCCGGACCTGCTGCGGCTCTCGGTGGGACTCGAGCACGCCGACGACCTGATCGCCGACTGGGCGCACGCGCTTTCGTAGCCACGCGCACCCGGTGACCGCTCCGCCCCGGGCACCGGCCCGGTCAGTCGGGGATCCGGTCCAGGTTGAGCGCGAGCAGGCGGTCCGTGCGCGCGCCGGCACAGGCCAGCCGCGCGTGCAGTGCCTGGTCGCTGCCGCGCCGGTCGGCCGAAGAGACCAGGGCCGCGGCGAAGTGCATCACCGCATCGCCCGGTCGCAGCTTCATCGCTTCGGCGATGCGCAGGCTGCCATCGCCCTTCGCGAGCACGGCGCGCAGCGCTGCCGCATCGACCTTGCCGACGCCGGGCATGTCGTAGTCCTGCAGGCGGGCGATGTCCTGCAGCGTTTCCACGAAATAACCGGCATCGAACAGGGCCAGCGCCTTCGCCCGCGGCTGCCTCGCGGCCGCCACTCGCGCCTCCAGCCTGGCGGCGAGGTCGCGAACGCTGGCGCCGTTGGCGCTGGCGTAGATCGCGGCACGGCGCAGGGTTTCCATGCGGACGATCACCGGCGTGCGCGCGCCGAGCAAGGCCAGGGTATCGGTGGACAGCCGCCCGGTGTCGTAGCGGCGGTCCGCATCGTTCCAGTGCTTGCCCCACGGCAGCGATGCGGCGCCAGCGGTGTCGAACGGATGGCAGAGCAGTGGCGGCCCGGCCTGTGCGGCGGAGGTGAACAGCAATGCCGCGGCAAGCACTGCGGCGCGGAAGCGGAAAGCAGATGTGCGGAACTGGCGCATGGCGTCCTCCTGGGGTAGATGCACTGGAAGGACGCCGCGACCGCAGGCAGCGTTAACCGCGCCCGGACGTGCGCAGCCAGTGCTCCAGCTTGCGGTCGCGGGCTGGAAGGGCATCCGGCCACTGGGTCCACCAACCCTTGATCCGCGGATACGGCAGCGCGTGCCGCCAGTCATCCAGCAGCGCCTCGCGGTCCGCCTCCCAGGCGGCGCGGCTTGCCGGCACCTGCGGCAGCAACTGCGCCATGCGCTCGAACAGCGGGCCTTCGCCAAGGGACGGATGGGCCTGCAGCAGCGACAGCAGGGTGATCGCGTCCTGCGCCCGCGCGCCCGCGACCAGGCGCCGCACTTCGTCGCCGCGCGCATCGACAGCGCCATCGCGCGCATCGATGGCCTCCAGCGCCGCCAGGAACCCGGCGCCGGCGCCGGGGTCGTACGGCGTGCCCGCATCGCCGCCAGCGTGCAGGCGTACCCGGGTTCCCTGCGGCACCAGGACTTCGCGCCGCGATGTTTCGATCTGCACCCAGCCGCTGCGCACGGCCAGGCTGCCGCTTCCATCGGGGTCGACCTCCAGCAGGAATTCGCAGCCCAGGTCGAGCACTTCCGCGCCCGGCACGCCGACGCCGAGCTGTCCCGGCGGCGCCCACACTCGCGCCCACAGGCTGCCCTGCTGCAATTGCAGGCGGTGGCGGCCGGTCCGCGTTTCGACCAGGCGCAGGCGCGAATCCTCGCCGACCGCGAGCTCGCCGATGCCGGCTACGCGCAACCGCGCGACCGTATCCGCTCCGGTCTCCATCAGGCCGCCGACGGGCAGCGTCGCCTGCACCCCTGCCTTGCGGCCGTCGACGCTCACGTCGCCGCGTTGCGCGACGACGTGCCAGGGCTGCCCGTCGTCCCATTGCAGGCGCTGCTGGTACCAGGTGCGCATCCCGATCGCGCACAGCGCAAACACCGCCGCCGCCGCAAGCGCCATCCGCCGGCGGCGCGCGCCGCGGCGCACCGGCGGCTGCAAGCGGCGAGGGGCTCCGGCGTGCGCATACGCGCCGAGCAGGGTTTCCAGGCGCGCGACTTCGGGGTCGACTTCGCCCTTGCGTTCCCACAGGTAGTCGTCGTGTTCGTGCATGCGTTCGTCCACGGTCATCGCAACTTCGCTCCCGCCGGGGTGCCGGCCAGTGCCGCGCGCAACAGCGCCATGCCCCGGTGCAGGTTGACCCGGACGCTGCCGGCACGCAGCCCGGTCCGCTGCGCGATTTCCGGGCCGCTCAGGCCCTCCACCAGGCGCAGCAGCAGGGTTTCGCGATACGCCTCGGGGAGCGTGCGCACCGCGGCCAGGGCATGTTCCGCATCCAGCCGGTCCTCATGCGTGGCGTGGGCGTCCGGCGCATCGATGCCGAGGCCGGTGAGCGGCGCGTGCCGGCGCTTCGCGTCCAGCGCCGCGTGCCTCGCGATGCTGAGCAGCCAGCCCGGGAACGCCGCCGCCTCGCGCAGTTCGCCCAGCCGCCGCAGCGCCGACTCGAACACGTCCTGGGCCAGGTCGTCGGCGTCCGCCTTCTGCACATAACCCAGCAGGACGCCATGCACCACGGGCGCGAACCGGCGAAACAGCGCGTCCATCGCGCCGTTTTCGCCGCGGCGCGCGGACTCGACCAGCGCGGTGAGCGCTTCCGCCTCGTTCACGTGATCCTTCGGGTCGCGGTTCATCGGACAGGACGCAGCGGAGGTGGCGGCTGTTAACGGCCTGCGATCGGCCTGCGATCGGCCCGCGATCTCCGCGGCGCGAACCAGGCCGGGCACCCGGCAGCGCGCATTGTCCTCCCATCCGTGGCCGACCGGCGCTCGGCCAGGGCCGCTTGGGCGGCCCTGTAGCCGCCCGGCCGTTACCGCGCGGGGCCGACGCCCGGAACGGCGGTATCCCGCTCGCCTGTGTCGTCCGCCTTTCCATCCCCCACCGGCGGCCCGTACGCGTCGCGGACGCTGCTCGTCTCCGGAAGGATGTAAACCACACCGCTGGTGGTCGCGAAGGCCGGGTGGACGACCTCTTCGTAGAATTTCACCGGTACGTTGATGCAGCCGTAGGAGATCCGGTTGTCATCGGATGTCTCGCTTTGCAGGCGTCGCGCGCGGCCTTCGGCCGGCGTGCCCTCGACCACACGGTGCAGGGCGATCGAGTTGCCGTAATCGATCCACAGGATGTCCTGCCCGTGCGGGTCCTCGCCCAGCGATGCGATGAAGCGGCCGGCGGGGGTCGTGCGCTCTTCCGGGCGAATCGCCGACATCTTCCGGTCGCCGATTCCGGCGACCGAACCGTCCCCTTCGCCCATGCCCAGGAGGGCCGGCGCCGCTCCGTCAAGTTGGCCGTGGGCGTCCATCACGAACACCGTGGCATTGACCTTGTCGACGATGACGTAGGGCATCCCGGCGTTGTCCCCGGTACGTGCGACCCAGTCGGCCATGTAGCGCACGTCGGGCGAAGCCGTTTCCATCGCCGACGGCGATCGGGCCGCCTGTCCGGTGGCGGGGCCGCCATGGGCGAAGGCTTCGGCGCCGGCCTGCACGGCAAGCAGGCCGGCAAACGCCAGCAGCGCAGCGATGATGGCGCGGGCCGGGTGCCCGGTTGCCCGCGCCTGGTCGATCTGCATGGACTGGTCCTGCCTGTGCTAGTTGCGATACGGCTTGGGCTTCCGCACCGGTGCCACGTAGGGCACCTTCTCCGGCGGCTTGACCACGGTCAGGACGAGGGGCTGCGGGGGTGCAGGCGTGACCGCGACAAGCGTGCCCGGTGCCGGCGGAGGCACGACGAGGCCGAGCGGGGGCGCCACATGGATGGTTGCCACGGGTGGCGTGACGGGCGACGTGTCCGACGGCACAACCGGCGGCACAACCGGCGGCACAACCGGCGGCACGACCGGGGGAACGACCGGGGGAACGACCGGCGGCACAACCGGCGGAACGACCGGCACGGCGGCAGTCACTGCCCCGGTGGTATGGGCAAGCACCGGCCCGCAGCAATTGACGGGCAATGCGTAGGCGCCGGCATCCTGGCCCGCCAGGGTGTAGCCGGAAAACGAGATGGGCTTGCTGGTGCCGATGTCCGGGGAATCGAAACTGGCGCTGGCCCCCGTACCGGCCACGAGCGTGACGCCGGTCGGGTCGCCCTTCAATCCCGACAGGGTCGTTGTCGTCGTTCCGTCGTACGGCTTGTCGCCACCGGCCGCGAACACCAGCATGCGCTGCGAAAGCGCGGCACCCTCGGTCAGGGTGAAACGCTGCGAATAGTCCGTCGGAGCGGTATAGGACACCGGGTTGTAATAGATGCCGACGGGTGCGGCCGTCACCGTGGCCGGTGGGGCGAGCGAGTCGAAGATGACCGTGCCGCCGGCAATGCCGGGGCCGCTGCCGTCGGTATCGGCGCTCAGCGTCAGGCCCAGGGGCAGCCCGAGGCTGCGCGTGGGATCGGCCGTTCCCCGCGTCAGGGTGATGGCACTGAAGATGTTGATGTCGTTGGCCGCGCAGATCAGCAGGTTGCCATCGGTGACCGTGATGGCGCCGCGGTCGTTGACGTCGTTGCCCGCGGCGAGCAGCACGCTGCCGTTGGTGGTGGTGATCGCCGCATCGACATTGATGTCGCGACCACAGCAGGCCACCAGGTTGCCGTTGGTGGCGGTGACCGCGGCATTGAAATTGATGTCCCGATCGGCGTTCAGGGTCAACGTCGTGGGCGCGCCGCTGGCCGACCAGGTCACCGCGTCGTTGACGTTGATGTCGCCGTTCTCGGTGCCGGCGCCCGCGGTGGTGATGGTGATGTTGTTGGTGACCAGCTGCCCGGAGAGGGTGGAACCGGCGATGTTGTCGCCGGGCGCACTGCCGATGGTGAAGTCCTGGGGATCGATCAGCCATTGGCCGGTCGTTCCGTCGGCAGCCGCGGTGCTCACCCGGGCGGCATTGCCGATCACGACGTGGCCAGCCGAGGTTTCGACGAATCCGCCGTTCCCGCCATCGGGAGCGCTCGCGTCGAGCGTACCGGAAAGGTCGACGGTTCCCGATTCCCTGCCGGCGAGCAGCAGGATCGTGCCGTTGCGGTCCTGCAGCGTCCGTGCCTGGATCACGCCGGTATTGTTGACGACCATGTCGAGCAGCCCGCCCGCCGCCTGCGCGGTCAGCAGGACGTGCCCGCCGTCTGCCTGGATGAGGCCGCCATTGTCCACCAGCGCATTGACGGCGCCCTTGGTGACGGCAACCTTCAGCAATCCGTCTCCCGCGACGTCCAGCGTGACGTTCTCGCCTGCCGCCAGGGCGACCGTTCCCAGCCGGGCGGAGATCACGCCCTGGTTGCTCACGCTCCTGCCCATCAGTGCGACATAACCGCCACTGCCGGCCTGGATGTTGCCCTTGTTCACGATCGAGCCGGTCCCGGCGCCGGTGAAGGCGTAACGGCCAGCCAGCAAATCGGCGTTGGTGATGTCCATGGTGGTGGCGACCATTCCGCCGACGTTGACCGACGCGCCCTCGCCGAACAGGACGCCGTTGGCATTGACCAGGAACACGTTGCCGTTGGCGGTGAGGCTGCCCAGGACCACCGATGGGTCCGGGCCGGTCACGCGGTTCAACGCCACCGAACTGCTGCCGGGCTGCAGGAACTGCACCGACTCGCCGGAACCGATGCTGAAGCCATCCCAGTTGATGATCAGGTTGGCGGTGGATTGGGTGATGGTGGTGACGGTACCGGTGCTGGAAATGTCGCCGACTCCCGAGATCACCACGCCCCCCACCGGACCGGCGGCGTAGCTGGCCGTTGCGAACACCATCAACATCGATGCTGCCAGGGTGGAGAGCGCAAAACGCGGCGTGCCAAGGCCGCCGAGGCGGTTGAGGCGATGGATGGTGTTCATGGTCGAATCCTCGTTGCGCGTGCGCCCCCTTCGAGGGGCTGGGCCAAAATCAGAAGAACTTGATCGCCTGGATCCAGAAGCGGCCCGACTTGTCGGGAGCGGAAATCGCATCCTCGCTGCCCAGCTTGACTGCGTAATACGTCCTCACCGCGAAGTTGCCGGGATCGTCCCAGGTGAGGCCGACTCCGGTGCTGCCCAGCGTCCGACCGTTGTCGCCTGCATTCCACGGGTTCTTGTTGATGGTGATGTGGCCGCCATCGACGAACCCGAGCAGGTGGACCTGGCCCGGGACATGGTTGGACAGGCCGGCGAGCAGCAGGCTCGCTTCGAGCCTGGCCAGGTAACCCTGGTCGCCGAACGCCTCGCCCTGCGGGTACGCGCGGGCGCCATCCATGCCCCCGAGCACCATTTTTTCCGACGGGTCGAGGTTCTTGGAGGCGAACTGGCCGAAGACCGAGCCGCGCAACGAGAGGGTATCGGTGATCCGCTGCAGGCGCGCCACGTTGAACCAGAGCTTCTGGTACGAGCCGTTGCTGCGCGCGGTGGCGGCATCGGCGACCAGCGCTTCGGGCGTCCGGATGTCGAGCGAACCAGCGGTCAATGCCAGGGAGAACGAGTTCACCCCGCCGCCGCCGATGGCATCCTGGCGATCGCCGTTGAGACTGGCGATGCCGGCGTGCACCTTGCGGTCCGTGACCGCGTCGAACAGGCCGATGCGATCCTGGAATGTCCGGTCTTCATACGCGAGGCCGGCATACAGGTTGCTGCGCCGCGAGCGGACCAGGTTCAGCGTGCCGAACACGCTTGCGACCTCCGCCGAACCTTCGGCGTCCAGTGCCTTGAACTGCCTGCCCAAGCGGTAGTCGAGCCTGCTGTACGCCACGCCTGCGGCGGCGCGTGCGCCGAACGGCATCTGGTAGGACAGGCGGCCGTACCTGAGGCCGGGCCCGGAGGTGAGCAGGCGGAGGCTGGCCAGGTCGCCACGACCCAGCGGATTGTTGAGGTTGACGGTGGCGCCGACGCGTTCCTCGCCCGTGTACGGGTTGCCGGCGTTGTCCACGTCGACGCTGCCGCTGACCAGGGGGCCGGGCACGATCTCGACGACGAGATCGGAACTCCCCGGCGTTGCGCCGGGAACCAGTGTCGATGTGGTGCTGACGCCAGGCAGGTCGGAGAGCAACAGCAGCCGGCTTTCCAGCGGCGCCAGTGCGATCGGGCCCGTGCCCTCCAGCCCATCGAGCCGGGCCAGCGCCACGCCATCGGACAAGCGGCTCGTGTTGCGCAATGTCACCTTGCCGTATGTGCCTTCGATGACGGCGATCGTCACCGCATGGCGGGTGACATCCTGCGGCGGCAGGTAGGCGCGTGCGACGAAATAGCCGTGTTGGCGATAGAACTCGGTGATGCGCGCGGCCATCGCCTGGAGATCGGACAGTGTCAGCTCCGCGCCCGGCTTGAATTGCGCCACCGCGACCAGTTCGGCCGCCGTGAACCGCGTCGCCCCCGTCACGTTCAGTTGGTCGACGCGCACCCTGATCGAATCCGAGCCGGGCGCCACGGGCGCCGTCGCTTCCTCGATCCGGATCCGCGGCTCCGCTGCCGGCTGCTGCTGCGGTGGCGGCGGCAATTGCTGCAACTGGGTGCCGGCGCCGGGAATCTGCTGCGCAGCGACGCTTTGGCCGAGCGCGAGCAGGGCCAACGGTAACAAATTGATTTTCACGATGCGTTCCTGTGGGAAGCGGCCAGCCGCCCGGCGGGGCGCCGTGGCAGATATCGACGAAGTCGAATCGGGAACCGGCGCGTTTGCCAGTTGCATCGAGAACTTGCGTTAACGCGGCCATAAGGCGCGCTTCGCAATGAACCGCCTGTGAAACCCGCCCTGTGCGTGCCTGGCGCTAGTCCAGGAACAGGTCCGGCAGCAGCGGCTTGCCGGGCTCGACCGCGTAGACCGACAGGTCGGTGGTGCCGGCTTCGCGCAGCACGTCTTCGTCGACCAGGAAATTGCCGCTGAAGCCGCGGGCCTCGCGCACCAGGATCGCGTGCGCGGCGTCGGCCACGATGTCCGGCTTGCGACAGTTGGCGGTATCCACGCCGGGGATCATGTTGATCGCGTCGGTGGCGATGACCGTGCGCGGCCACAACGCGTTGATGGCCACGCCCTGGCGCCCGAATTCTGCGGCCAGGCCCAGGGTGACGAAGCTCATGCCCATCTTGGCCAGGGTGTAACCGGTGTGCGGGCCCCACCACTTCGGCTGCAGCGAAGGCGGCGGCGCCAGGGTGAGGATGTGCGGGTTGGGTGCCTTCAGCAGCCAGGGCAGGCAGGCCTGGGCGCACACGAAGCTGCCGCGCGCGTTGACCTGCTGCATCAGGTCGAAGCGCTTCATCGGGGTGTCGAGGGTGCCGCGCAGCCAGATCGCGCTGGCGTTGTTGACCAGGATGTCGACCCCGCCGAAGGCATCGGCGGTGGCGGCCACCGCGGCCTGTACCGCCTCCTCGTCGCGGATGTCGCAACGCAGCGCGAGCGCGCGGCCGCCGGCGGCCTCCACTTCCGCGGCGACGCTGTGGATGGTGCCCGGCAATTTCGGGTTGGCCACCTCGGATTTCGCGGCGATCGCGATGTTGGCGCCGTCGCGCGCGGCGCGCAGCGCGATCGCACGGCCGATGCCGCGCGAGGCGCCGGTGATGAACAAGGTCTTGCCGGACAGGCTGGTTTTCAAGGGGCCAGTGGTCATGGTGGTCCTCCGTTCTACCAAGCATAATCGACCGATGCCCAGCGCGTGGTTCGACAACATCGTTGCCTGGATCGGCGCGCACCCGGTGGCGGCCGGCGGACTGATCTTCCTGGTCGCCTTCTGCGACGCACTGGCCGTGGTCGGGATCGTGGTGCCGGCGCTGCCGCTGCTGTTCGCGGTCGGCGCACTGGTGGGGCTGGGCCACATTTCGGGCCCGTACGCGCTCGCCTGCGCCGCGCTCGGCGCGCTGCTCGGCGATGCCTTGAGCTTCTGGATCGGACGCCGGTGGGGACCGCACCTGCGCGAACACTGGCCGTTCCGCCGCTATCCGCAACTGCTGGACCGCGGCGAGACGCTGTTCCGGCGGCACGGCGCCAAGGGAATCGTGATCGCGCGTTATGTCGGCGCGGTGCGGCCGTTCGTGCCGGCGGTCGCGGGCATGCTGCGGATGCCGGTGCGGCGCTACCTGCCGCCGAGCGTGTTCGCCGCGGCGACCTGGGCCGCCGTCTTCCTTGCTCCCGGCTGGATCTTCGGCGCTTCCTACGATGCGGTCGCAGCGGTGGCCGACCGCCTGGCGCTGGCGTTGCTGGCGTTGCTGGCGGTGCTGGCACTGGTGTGGGCGGTGGTGCTGTATGGCTGGCGCTGGTTCGCCGGCCACGCCGACACCCTGCTGGCGCGCGCATTGCGCTGGTCCCGCGCGCATCCGCGACTCGGTCGCTATGCGCAGGCGCTGATCGATCCGAACCGGCCCGAGTCGGCATCGCTGGCGCTGCTGGCGGCGTGCCTGCTGGCGATCGGCTGGGCCTGGTTCGCGCTGCTCGCGCTGGTGCTGGCGCGCGGTGGACCGCTGCTGCTGGACCAGAGCGTGTATTCGGCGATGGCGACGTTGCGCAACCCGTTGGCCGACCAGCTGATGGCCGCGCTGGCCACGCTCGGCGACGCCCAGGTGCTGTTGCCGGCTGCCGGGATGGCGCTGGCCTGGCTGTTGTGGCGGCGCCGCTGGATCGCGGCGGCGCATTGGCTGGCAGCGCTCGCATTCGGGCTGGCGCTGACCGCCGGTCTCGACGCCTGGATCGACATGCCGCGCCCGCCAGGCGCGCCCGGCGGATTCGGCTTCCCGTCGATCGCGGTGACGATGGCGACGATCACCCTGGGCTTCTTCGCGGTGCTGGTCGCGCGCGCGTTGCCGGGCCGGCGCCGGGTGTGGCCCTACATCGTCGGCGGCGCGGTGGTGGCGATGATCGGGTTCGCGCGCCTGTACCTGGGCGCGCATTGGCTCAGCGACATCGTCGGCGGCGTCCTGCTGGGGATCGTCTGGCTGCTGGTGCTGGGCATCGCCTACCGCAGCCACGTGTCGCGCCCGCTGGACATGCGGCCGCTGGCGGTGGCCTTCTACGGCACGTTCGCGCTGGCCGGCGGCTGGCACGCGGTGCACGCCGCGGATCCGCTGCTGGCGCGCTTCGAGGCACCCGCCGCAGCGACCACGATCGACGCCGGTGGATGGTGGAACGGCGACGCGTGGCAAACGTTGCCCGCGCAGCGCAACGAGCGCGACGCCGGCCGGCGCTGGCCGCTGGACGTGCAGGTCGCCGGTCCGCTGGCGCCGTTGCGCACCGCACTGGAGGCGCGGGGCTGGCAGCTACAGGCGCAGGCCGACTGGGTGGCCACGCTCGGCCTGCTCGACGATGACCGCGCACCGGCCACGCAGCCGGTGCTGCCCGCCACCCTCGACGCCGAAGCCGAAGTGCTGTTGCTGCGTCGTCCCGGCGCAACGGCAGGCGATCTCCAGGTGCTGCGCCTGTGGCGGGCGCCGGCACGGCTCACCGACGGTGCATCGCTGTGGCTGGGCACCAGCCAGGCGATGCATTACACGCGCCCGTTCGACATGCTCGCGCTGTGGCAGCCGCGCACCGACGACGGTGCCGCGCACGCCGCGGTGCGCGATTCGCTGCAAGGGCTGCGCACGCGCGAAGCCGCGCGCGATGGCGTCGACGTCATCCGGGTGGACACGCGTCCTTAGCAGCGACTGCTATTCGATCCAGTCGAGCAGTTGTTGCAGACGTGCATGCGGATCGTCCTGCTGCAACAACGCCTGGCGCTGCAGGTTGCCCAGCGGCAGCAATTCCGCCAGCCGCCACCCCACCCAGGCAGCGTCGTCCAGCTGCGACGGCCCGGCAGCCGCATGTTCGCCGCCGACCTGTTCGAAAATCCGCTGCAGCAACGTACCCAGCACCGCGTGTTCGGGGCGAAGCTCATCGTCCGGATCGGGGTCGCACCATTCGACTTCACCGATCACAAGGCCACTGTCGCGCACCCGCGTGCGAAGCACATGGAAACGGCGATGGCCACGCACGCGCAAGGCCAGCAATCCACGCTCGTCGCTGCCGAAGTCCTCGATCCGCGCCTCGGTGCCGAACGCAGCCGGCATGGCCGCTGCGCCGGCTTCCTCGCCGTCGATGATCATGCAGATGCCGAAGCCGCTGCCGTCGCGGCCGCACTCGCGCACCAGGTCGAGATAGCGCGGCTCGAATACCCGCAGCCCCAGCACCCCGCCCGGCAGCAGCACCGCATGCAGCGGAAACAACCCGAGGCTCTCGTGTTCCATCGCGACACCCTAACGCAAGCCTTGCTCCAGGGCGGCGAGAAAACGACGGGGGGCGGCATCGAAACCGCCGTTGGACATGAATACGACGTGGTCGCCGGGGCGCACCAGCGGGCGCAGCGCGGCGATGAGCGCGCCGACGTCGCTGGCGGTGCGCCCTTCGCCGCGCAATGCGGCGACCACCTTGCCCGCGTCCCACGCGAGTTCCGGCCGCTGCAGGAACAGCACCGCGTCGGCCAGGTCGAGCGACGGCGCCAGTGCGTCGGCATGCGCGCCCATGCGCATCGAATTGCTGCGCGGCTCCATCGCCACCACGATCCGGGCAGCGCCGACCTTCGCGCGCAGGCCCGCGAGGGTGGTCGCGATCGCGGTGGGATGGTGGGCGAAGTCGTCGTAGACGGTGATGCCGTCGTGCACGCCGACCACTTCCAGCCGCCGCTTGACGCTGTGGAATCCCGCCAGCGCCGGCAATACCGACGGCAGGTCGACGCCGACCGCATGCGCGGCGGCCAGCGCCGCCAGTGCGTTCATCACGTTGTGGCGGCCGAGCAGCGGCCAGCGCACCTCGCCCACTTCACGTCCGGCCTGCAGCACTGCGAATGCACTGCCGTCCCGGGCGACGAGCCGCGCGCTCCAGTCCAGGCCTTCGCCTTCCAGCCCGAAGCGCTCCACCGGCGTCCAGCAACCCATCGCCAGCACTTCCGCGATGCGAGCGTCCTCGCCGTTGACGATCAAGCGGCCACGCCGCGGCACCGTGCGCACCAGGTGATGGAACTGGCGCTGGATCGCGGCCACGTCGGGGAAGATGTCGGCGTGGTCGTATTCGAGGTTGTTGAGGATCGCGACCAGCGGCCGGTAGTGCACGAACTTGCTGCGCTTGTCGAAGAACGCGGTGTCGTACTCGTCGGCCTCGACCACGAACTCGCGCCCGCTCCCCACCCGCGCGGAAGCGCGGAAATCCTCGGCGACACCACCGACCAGGAAGCCCGGCTCGCGCCCGGCGGCCTGCAGCAGGAAGGCCAGGATGCTGGTGGTGGTGGTCTTGCCATGGGTACCGGCGACGGCCAGCGTGTCGCGGCCGGGCAGCACGTTTTCCGCCAGCCACTGCGCGCCTGAGGTGTAGGCGCGTCCGTCGTCCAGCACCTGTTCCACCGCCGGGTTGCCGCGCGACAGCGCATTGCCGACCACGACCTGGTCGCAGTCCGGCGAGATGTTGCCGGGGTCGTAACCCTGGCGCAGCGCGATGCCGAGGGTTTGCAGCTGGGTCGACATCGGCGGGTAGACGGCCTGGTCGCTGCCCTCCACGTCATGCCCCAGCTCGCGCGCCAGCGCCGCGACGCCGCCCATGAAGGTGCCGGCGATCCCGAGGATGTGCAGTTTCATTGCAGGGTCAGCCGACCTCGGTGGCAGGCGCGATCGCCTCGAGGATGCGGGTGAACACCTCGTCCAGCGAGCCGACGCCCTCGACCACGGTGAGCTGCCCGTGCTGGCGATAGAACTCGACCACCGGCGCGGTCTGGCTCTCGTACACGTCGAGGCGGGTGCGCACGGATTCCGGATTGTCGTCGGCGCGGCCTTCGGCCTTGGCGCGACCGGCGATGCGCTCCACCAGCATCTCGGTCGGCACGTCGAGCTGTACCGCGTAATCCATCGGCTGGCCGAGCCGCGACAGCAGCGCGTCCAGCGCGGCGGCCTGGGCCAGGTTGCGCGGATAGCCGTCGAGGATGAAACCGCCCCGGGTATCGGGCCGCGAGAAACGGTCCTCGAGCATGCCCAGCAGGATCGCGTCGGACACCAGCTCGCCGCGCGCCATCACTTCCTTCGCCGCCAGGCCGAGCTTGCTGCCGGCGGCCACCTCGGCGCGCAACAGGTCGCCGGTGGAGATGTGCGGCACCTGCAGGTGCTCCTTCAGCCGCGCCGCCTGCGTTCCCTTGCCGGAACCCGGCGCGCCCAACAGAACCAATCGCATCAGCAACTCCCGAAGCTGTCTTCGCCTTGCGGGGCGCAGCGCTAGACTGCGACGGACCCCACATTGCGGCCGGGCGCCAGCTTAACCCATCCCGGCCGCCGCACAGGACCGACCATGCCCTCCGGGACCCTGCTTTATGCCCAGTCCGGCGGTGTCACCGCCGTCATCAATGCCACCGCCGCCGCAGTGATCGAGGCGGCCCGCGCGCGCAAGGTCAAGGTGCTGGCGGCGCGCAACGGCATCCTCGGCGCGCTGCGCGAGGACCTCATCGATACATCGAAGGAGTCGGCCGCCGCGATCCGCGCGCTCGCGCAAACCCCCGGCGGCGCGTTCGGCTCGTGCCGGGTCAAGCTGAAGTCGCTGGACGAGGATCGGGCCCGCTACGAGCGCCTGATCGCGGTGCTGCGCGCCCACGACGTGCGCTGGTTCCTCTACAACGGCGGCAACGACTCGGCCGACACCGCGCTGAAGCTGTCGAAATTGGCGGCGGAATTCGACTGGCCGCTGATCTGCATCGGGGTACCGAAGACGGTCGACAACGACCTCGCCGTGACCGACTGCTGCCCCGGTTTCGGCTCGGCCGCCAAGTACACCGCGGTGTCGGTGCGCGAGGCCGCGCTGGACGTGGCCGCAATGGCAGAGACGTCGACGAAGGTGTTCGTGTACGAGGCCATGGGCCGGCACGCCGGCTGGCTGGCCGCGGCTGGCGGGCTGGCCGGCAAGACCGCGGACGAGGCGCCGCAGATGATCCTGTTCCCGGAGCGGCCGTTCGACGAGGCCGACTTCCTCGCACGGGTACAGCGGGTGGTCGACCGGGTGGGCTGGTGCGTGGTGGTCGCCAGCGAAGGCATCCGCGATGCCGACGGACGCTTCATCGCCGATGCCGGCGCCGGCAAGGACGCCTTCGGCCACACCCAGCTCGGTGGCGTCGCCGCGCATCTCGCGGGCCGCGTCCACGGCGCGCTGGGGCTGAAGGTGCACTGGACCCTGCCCGATTACCTGCAGCGCTCGGCCCGCCACATCGCCTCGCAAACCGACTTCGAGCAGGCCCGGGCGGTGGGGCGCAAGGCGGTCGAATTCGCGCTCAAGGGCATGAACGCGACCATGCCGGTGATCGTGCGGACCCCGGATTCGCCCTATCGCTGGAAGATCGAGGCGGCGCCGCTGGAGCGCATCGCCAACCGCGAGAAGAAGATGCCCGCCGGCTTCATCCGCCGCGACGGCTACGGCATCACCGCTGCGGCGCGGCGCTACCTGGAGCCTCTGATCCGCGGCGAGGCCTATCCGCCTTACGGCCGCGACGGACTGCCTGCCTACGTGACGTTGCGCAACGCCCCGGTCCGCACGAAGCTCCCGCCCTTCGCCGGCTGACCCCGGGCTGGCCGACCGCTCGTCGGAAGGGCCGTCGCGGCCCGCGGCGGCTGCGCAGGCGGGCGTAGGCTCGCGCTCATCAGGGCATCGCGGGGTCTTTCCACCCCGGTCCAGGAGGGCGAAATGAAGACGTTGAAATCGCTGCCGGCGCGCGCGGCGCTGCTCGGCGTGCTCGTGCTGCTGTCGCTGCCGGCCATGGCCCAGCGGGTCCGCTACGACCACAACGGCCAGGCCGACGTGGTGGCGACGAACCTGTTGATCGTGGAGGCTGCCGTGGTCCGCGACCTGACCGGCATGCCGCCGGAACGCATGGGCCAGGTGGTGTTCTTCCGCGCTTCCCGCATGGGCGGCGGCGACCTCGTCGTCCACGACAACGGCACGCGGCTGCATACCCTCGCCCGGGGCAACTGGTTCGTTGCCCTGGCACCGATCGGGGTACACCGCTACACGGTCGACGGCCGGGCGCTGGCGCTGGACGTGCAGCCCGGACAGGCCTATTACGTGCGGGCCAGCGCGGATGGCGGGGCGGCGCGCCTGTCGCGCTCCAACGCCATGGTGTTCCTGAATGCCGCGGGGTCGAGGCCGTTGCCGCAGCTGTAAGCGGCGTCGCGCATCAGCGGCAGGGCGTGCCCTCGAGCCGCATCGACACTGCATAGGCCGGCACGGCCGCGAGCTTGCCGGCCTTGGCCTTGCGCATGCCTTCTTCGAGGTAGATGCGTGAGCGCCCTTGCGCATCGAGTGCGGGCGGCGCCGCTTCCGCGGGATGGCGCCACACCGTCACCACCGCCTGGCGGGTGGCGCAGGCGGCGCTGGGCACGCGGATGCGGTCGTTGAGGATCCAGCCGGCAGCCACCGAGGGCTTGGCCTTGGCGGCATCCAATACCCGCGCCCGCGGCTGGCACGCCGCGCTGGTGCGGACCACGGCGAAACGATAGGGCGCGGCGGCGTCGCCGGTGAACTCGCCCTGCAGCCGGGCACAGGCTTCGGGGATGGTGCGCAGGCCGTGGAGGACGCCGACTTGCTGCGGCGGCGCCGGATCGCGGGCGATTTCCGGCTTGGGGTCCGCGGCGAAGGCGGGCATGGATGCGGCCAGGGACGTGGCAAGAAGCAAGGTGGCAAGGGGTCGCATGTGGGCTCCCGTCGGCGTCAGGGCAGCGCGCAGGCTGGCACGGGGCGGCTGAACGCGGCCGTCATCTATGCGATAGTCGCTCGGGTTTTTCACTCGGGGAGGGGTTCATGCTGCAGCAGTACGGGTTGGTCCTGGCGCTTGGCTGCGCCGTCATCGCGATTCTCTACGGAATCATTTCCGCGCGCTGGATCGGCGCGCAGCCGGCCGGCAACGAGCGCATGCAACAGATCGCGGCGGCGATCCAGGAAGGCGCGCGCGCCTACCTCAACCGCCAGTACACGACGATCGCCATTGCCGGCGTGGTCCTGTTCGTGCTGATCGGCTTCTTCCTCGACTGGCATTCCGCGATCGGCTTCCTGATCGGCGCGGTGCTGTCCGGCGCCGCCGGCTACATCGGCATGAACGTCTCGGTGCGCGCCAACGTGCGCACCGCCGAGGCCGCGCGCAGGGGCATCGGCCCGGCCATGGACGTCGCCTTCCGCGGCGGCGCGATCACCGGCATGCTGGTGGTGGGCCTCGGCCTGCTCGGGGTCGCCGGCTACTACATCGTGCTCACCCATCACATGGGCGTGACCGGCGAGGCCGCGCTGCACGCGCTGGTCGGGCTGGCCTTCGGCGCCTCGCTGATCTCGATCTTCGCGCGGCTGGGCGGCGGCATCTTCACCAAGGGCGCCGACGTCGGCGCGGACCTGGTGGGCAAGGTCGAAGCGGGCATTCCCGAGGACGACCCGCGCAACCCGGCCGTGATCGCGGACAACGTCGGCGACAACGTCGGCGACTGCGCCGGCATGGCCGCCGACCTGTTCGAGACCTACGCGGTCACGATCATCGCGACGATGCTGCTGGCCGGCCTGACCTTCGCCGACAGCCCCAACGCCGTGCTGTATCCGCTGGTCCTCGGCGGCGTCTCGATCATCGCCTCGATCATCGCCACATTCTTCGTCAAGGTGAAGGCTGGCGGCTCGATCATGGGCGCGCTGTACAAGGGCGTGATCGTGTCGGCGGTGCTGTCCGCGGTCGCGTTCTGGTTCGTCACCGCGAACCTGTTGCCGCAGGGGCTGACCACGGCGGACGGAGTCGCGACCTCGAGCGTCGCCCTGTTCGAATGCGCGCTGATCGGCCTCGTGCTGACCGGCCTGATCGTGTGGATCACCGAGTACTACACCGGCACCCAGTTCAAGCCGGTACGGCACATCGCCCAGGCCTCGACCACCGGCCACGGCACCAACATCATCGCCGGCCTCGGCATCTCGATGAAGTCGACCGCGCTGCCGGTGGTGGTGATCTGCGCCGCGATCTGGGGCGCCCACGCGCTCGGCGGCCTGTACGGCATCGCCATCGCCGCGACCGCGATGCTGTCGATGGCCGGCATGATCGTCGCACTCGACGCCTACGGCCCGATCACCGACAACGCCGGCGGCATCGCCGAGATGGCGGAACTGCCGCCGGAGATCCGCAACATCACCGACCCGCTGGACGCCGTCGGCAACACCACCAAGGCGGTGACCAAGGGCTACGCGATCGGTTCGGCCGCCCTGGCCGCGCTGGTGCTGTTCGCGGACTACACCCACAACCTGCAGGCCAACAACCCGGGCGAGCTGTTCACCTTCGACCTGTCCGACCACATGGTGATCATCGGCCTGTTGATCGGCGGCCTGATCCCCTACCTGTTCGGCGCGATGGCGATGGAAGCCGTCGGCCGCGCGGCCGGCGCGGTGGTGGAGGAAGTGCGCCGCCAGTTCCGCGACATCCCCGGGATCATGGAAGGCACCGGCAAGCCGGACTACTCGCGCGCCGTGGACATGCTGACCAAGTCGGCGATCAAGGAAATGATCGTGCCCTCGCTGCTGCCGGTCGCGGTCCCGGTCGTGGTCGGCCTGCTGCTCGGGCCGAAGGCGCTGGGCGGCCTGCTGATCGGCACCATCGTGACCGGCCTGTTCGTGGCCATCTCGATGACCACCGGCGGCGGCGCCTGGGACAACGCCAAGAAGTACATCGAGGACGGCAACTTCGGCGGCAAGGGCTCCGAGGCGCACAAGGCCGCGGTCACCGGCGACACCGTCGGCGACCCCTACAAGGACACCGCCGGCCCGGCGATCAACCCGTTGATCAAGATCATCAACATCGTCGCCCTGCTGCTGGTCCCGCTGCTGTAACGGCGGACCCGGAGGCGACCCGGAAAACGGCGGCTTGGGCCGCCGTTTTTCGTTGCTGCGCCGCAGCGCGTAAAATGCGCTCCCCCCTTGCAGCACGTCGGAGCAGCACCCCCATGGGCCTGGACCTCGTCCCCACCGGCAACAACCCGCCGGAAGAAATCAACGTCGTCATCGAGATCCCGAAGGATGCCGAGCCGGTCAAGTACGAGGTCGACAAGGCCTCCGGCGCGATCTTCGTCGACCGCATCCTGTCCACCCCCATGCGTTACCCGTGCAACTACGGCTACGTGCCCTACACCGTGTGCGGCGACGGCGATCCGGCCGACGTGCTGGTGATCCTGCCGCTGCCGCTGATCCCCGGTTCGGTGATCCGCTGCCGCCCGGTCGGCGTGCTGCGGATGAGCGACGAGGCCGGCGGAGACGAGAAGATCCTCGCGGTGCCGATCGACAAGGTGTTCAACGGCTACCGCCACATCGACGACATCGCCAAGGTCAGCCCGCACTGGCTCGAGCGCATCGGCCACTTCTTCGAGCACTACAAGGACCTGGAGAAGGGCAAGTGGGTCAAGCTCGACGGGTGGGGCGGCGCGGCCGAGGCGCGCCAGATCCTGGTCGATGCGATGGCGCGTTACCACGCCAGCGAGGACAAGCCGAAGTTCTGAAACCGGCAGCTCAGCGGCGCTCGCGCACGATGGTCAGGCCGATCAGGCGCGAGACCACGGTGGCGATGTAGCCCACGCCCGCGAACTGTTCGAGCATCACCAGCACGCGCGCCGGCGAGCCGACCGGGATGATGTCGCCGGAGCCGGTGGCCGACAGGTTGGTGAAGCTCAGGAACAGCAACTCCAGCCAGCGTCGCGGGCGCTCGGGCTCGACCATGCCGGTGAAGCTGTCCGGATACCAGGCCTGGCAGACGAAGAAGGCGTAGGCGAAGCCCCAGGCCAGCAGGGTGAAGGTGGCGCCGGCGGCGAACAGCTCGTCGGCGCTGACCACGTGGTCGTGCAGCATGTAGGCGATCAGGCTGCCGGCGGCGTAAAAGTACAGCGCGGCCTCCAGGGTCGCCGACAACGGCAACAGGCCCTGCACGTCGAACAACACGCCGGCCGCGGTCAACAACATCGCCGGGATCGCGAGCAGCCACGCCACCCAGCGTACCGCCGGACTGCGGTTGACCACCCACACCGCCAGCGGCACCACCACCAGCGCGACCGCGCCGAACAGCAGGCGGCCGCTGGTGGTGTCGTCGATCACGGGATAGATCAGCAGGCTCAGCAACTGCGCGGCCAGCAAGAACGCGGATGGGTGCTGGCGCGCGAGCACCGCCCACGGCCGCGACCAGAGTGTCGCCTGTGCCGCCATCCGGGTCATGCCTCCCGGTAGACCTTGCCGCCGGCCTCGCGGAATTCCGCGGCCTTGTCCGCCATGCCCGCGTCCAGCGCGCCCGCCTCCTCGACGCCATGCTCGGCGGCATAGTCGCGCACGTCCTGGGTGATCCGCATCGAGCAGAAGTGCGGGCCGCACATCGAGCAGAAGTGGGCGAGCTTGTGCGCGTCCTTCGGCAGGGTCTCGTCGTGGAATTCCTGCGCCTTTTCCGGGTCCAGGCCGAGGTTGAACTGGTCCTCCCAGCGGAACTCGAAGCGCGCCTTGCTCAGCGCGTTGTCGCGCACCTGCGCGCCGGGATGGCCCTTGGCCAGGTCGGAGGCATGCGCGGCGATCTTGTACGCCATGATGCCGTCGCGCACGTCCTCGCGGTTGGGCAGGCCCAGGTGCTCCTTGGGCGTGACGTAGCACAGCATGGCGCAGCCGTACCAGCCGATCATCGCCGCGCCGATCGCGCTGGTGATGTGGTCGTAGCCGGGCGCGATGTCGGTGGTCAGCGGACCCAGGGTGTAGAACGGCGCCTCGCCGCATTCGACCAGCTGCTTGTCCATGTTTTCCTTGATCAGCTGCATCGGCACGTGGCCGGGGCCTTCGATCATGGTCTGCACGTCATGCTTCCAGGCGATCTTCGTCAACTCGCCCAGCGTCTCCAGCTCGCCGAACTGCGCCGCGTCGTTGGCATCGGCGATGCAGCCGGGACGCAGGCCGTCGCCGAGCGAGAAGGCGACGTCGTAGGCCTTCATGATCTCGCAGATGTCCTCGAAATGTTCGTAGAGGAAGCTTTCCTTGTGGTGCGACAGGCACCACTTGGCCATGATCGAGCCGCCGCGGCTGACGATGCCGGTGACGCGCTTCGCGGTCAGCGGCACGTAGCGCAGCAGCACGCCGGCGTGGATGGTGAAGTAGTCCACGCCCTGCTCGGCCTGCTCGACGAGCGTATCGCGGAAGATCTCCCAGGTGAGCTCCTCGGCGCGGCCGTCGACCTTCTCCAGTGCCTGGTAGATCGGGACGGTGCCGATCGGCACCGGCGAGTTGCGCACGATCCATTCGCGGGTCTCGTGGATGTGCTTGCCGGTGGACAGGTCCATCACCGTGTCGGCGCCCCAGCGGATCGCCCACACCAGCTTCTCGACTTCCTCGGCGATCCCGGACGACACCGCGGAGTTGCCGATGTTGGCGTTGATCTTGGTCAGGAAGTTGCGGCCGATGATCATCGGCTCGCTTTCAGGATGGTTGAGGTTGTTGGGCAGGATCGCGCGGCCGCGGGCGATCTCGTCGCGCACGAATTCCGGGGTGATCACCTGCTGGATGCTGGCGCCGAAGGCCTCGCCCGCGTGCTGCATCAGCAGGCCGGCGTCGCGGATCGCCTCGATCCGCTGGTTCTCGCGGATCGCCACGAACTCCATCTCGGGGGTGACGATGCCGCGCTTCGCGTAATGCATCTGCGAGACATTGGCGCCGGCGTGCGCGCGGCGCGGCAGCGGGCGGTTGGGGAAGCGCACGGCATCGAGCTTCGCATCCACTTCGCGGCCGCGGCCGAAGGCCGAGGACAGCGCGGCGAGCGGCTCGCTGTCGCCGCGCTCCTCGATCCAGCGCGCACGCAGCGGCGCCAGGCCGGCGGCGAGGTCGACGCGTACCCCGGGATCCGAATAGGGGCCGGAGGTGTCGTACACGGTGATCGGCGGATTGTCCTCGCCCCCGAACAGGGTCGGCGTCTGCGACTGCACGATCTCGCGCATCGGCACGCGCAGGTCATCGCGCGATCCGGGCACGTGGACCTTGCGCGAGCCCGGGATCGGGCGGGTCACGGCCTCCGAGAGCTGCTCGGTCTGGCGGATCAGTTCGGAGGGCACTGCGTTCATGGTTTTTTCGCTCCCGCGTTCGCTGCATGGTCTTCCGCGCGTGGCCGCACGGACTCTTGCGAAGCAGGGCGCGACCGGGGCGTGACGGTGCCGGCCGCGAAGCTTCCCTACGCCGGTGTCAACCGGATCAGGTTCGAAGGGACTGTCTCAACCGGCGTGCGCCGGTACCCCCGCTTCCCCGCTATTGCACCACGTCCCGCCCCAAGATGGGTAGCGAACTCCGTGAGGGGACGCCGTGAGCACGGGGCTGCCAGTCGGGACACGCCGTGAATACGTCCGTGTAGGCTCGGCGCTGGCATCCATGCCAGCGACGGTCCCGTCTGCCAGCCCCGTGCTCACGACGCCTACCGCAAGCGCGTATCCCCGCTTCCTGTAGCCGAAGCGCTGCTACCTCACATGCCGAAGGGCGTCGTGAGGCCGTGCCCTGCAAGACGGGGCCTTCTGCGGCATGGATGCCGCAGCAGAGCCTACATGGACGTATTCACGGCGTGACCCGGCTTGCAGGGCACGGCCTCGCGGCGGCCCCAGCAAGAAGGAAAGGGTTTCGGAGTTAGCGGAGGGAGGCGTTGATGCGGGCGAGGGCGGCGCTGCCGGGGCAGAGGTCGGCGGCGCCGAGGGCGTTGAGCGGGGCGGCGATGGTGTTGAGGTGGCCGTGCAGGTCTTCGGCCGCCGGGTCCACGTACAGCA
Source organism: Lysobacter sp. (assembly GCA_036676625.1). Classification (GTDB taxonomy): domain Bacteria; phylum Pseudomonadota; class Gammaproteobacteria; order Xanthomonadales; family Xanthomonadaceae; genus Cognatiluteimonas. The sequence continues at coordinate 26,849 of JAKFCN010000058.1, forward strand.
GCCCGGTGATCACCTCGCCCTGGGCGTGGCGCTGCTGGATGATGTTCATCGCCGCGATCCGGTCGCGCGGGTCGTAGCCGGCGTCGAGCTTGCGCAGGCGCAGCAGCGAACCGTCGTGCTGCTCGACCTCGATCAGCTTGCCTTCGCCGTATTCGACCGCGATCTCCGCCCGCGGCAGGATCACGTCCATGCGGTTGACCGCGTCGTTGTGCTCGCGCACGTACTCGTAGCTCTTGGTGCTGCCGGCGTGGTTGTTGAAGGCGACGCACGGGCTGATCACGTCGAGGAAGGCAACGCCGCGGTGCGACAGCGCGCCCTTGATCAGCGGCACCAGCTGCGCCTTGTCGCCGGAGAAGCCGCGACCGACGTAGCTGGCGCCCAGCTGCAGCGCCATCGTCACCATGTCCAGCGGACTGTCGCTGTTGGCCACGCCCTTCTTCGACACCGAGCCCTGGTCGGCGGTGGCCGAGAACTGGCCCTTGGTCAGTCCGTACACGCCGTTGTTCTCGACGATGTAGACCATGTCCACGCC
>JAKFCN010000059.1:0-26841 GCA_036676625.1 Lysobacter sp.
ACGAACGTCAGCGGATATACAGATGGTGCCCGGGAGAGGACTCGAACCTCCACGGAGTTGCCCCCGCTAGCACCTGAAGCTAGTGCGTCTACCAATTCCGCCACCCGGGCGGGTGGGCGCGTATGGTGCGTTGCGGCGTGTGCGTTGTCAACGCACCGCAGCGATTTTTTCCGTTTCAATCCTGGGAACGCTTGGTCGCCGCCTTCGCATCCCCGGCCGCGTCCGCGATCCGCCACAGGTACAGGCTGGCATAGGTGCGGTACGGTCCCCAGCGCTCGCCGCGCTCCGCAAGCGCCTTCGGCGCCGGCATCGTTTCGCCCTTGTCCACCGCCTGCGCGCCCTTGCGGATGCCGAGGTCGTCCACCGGCAGCACGTCCGGCCGGCCGAGCCGGAACATCAGCATCATTTCGACCGTCCAGCGGCCGATGCCGCGCACCGGCACCAGCGCATCGATGATCGCATCGTTGTCCATGGTCGCCATCCGGCGCAGGTCCGGGATTTCCCCGGCCTGCTCGCGCCGGGCCAGGTCGCGCAGGGCCAGCAGCTTGTTGCCCGACACGCCGCAGGCGCGAATGGCCGGATCGTCGCAGCGCGCCAGGGTGTCGCAATGGAAGCGGTCGCTTGCAATCGCGGCCTCGACCCGGCCGACGATGGTGGCCGCGGCCTTGCCGCTGAGTTGCTGGTAGAGGATCGCGCGCGCCAGCGCATCCACCGGATCGAACGGCTTGCGCCAGCGCGGATCGGGCGCGATCGGCCCGATCCGCTTCATCCAGGTCGCGAGCTTGCGGTCGCGCCTGGCCAGGTGGGCATGGGCCGCTTCGGTGTCGAAGCCGCGCGCGTGCCGGGCCATGTTCAGCCCTGCAGCCGCATGGCGTTCGCGTCCGTTACTTGATCGACCAGTACACGTCGTACTGGCCGTTCGCGGTGAAGGCCTGGTCGATGCCGTTCTTGTAGACCTCGAACGAACTGACCACCTCTTCGCCCTGGGTCAGGGTCCATGCGCGCAGTGCGTTGCGCACGTTCTCCAGTTCGGCCATGTAGCCCTGGTAGGTCGCCGTGGCGGCGCGACGCGGTTCCACGCGCTGGTACTTCACCGGGCCGAGCAGCTTGAGGCCGGTCAGCGGAGCGCCGGTGGTGGCCACGACCTTGGCGCGGACCGGCGTGGCGGCCTGGTCCTGCGCGGCTTCGGTCTCGCCAGCCGCGGTTGCGGCATCGCTGTCGTCGGTGGCGGCGCCAGCGCCGGCACGACGCACCGGGACGACCACGTCGAAGGTATAGGTCTCGCGGCCGAGCTCGTTGGAGACGATGCGCATCGGGCCGGCGGACACGAGGCCGTTGGCCGCCATGGTGCGGTTGATCCACTCCATGTTGGACTTCATCGAGGCCTGGATCTTGAGGTTGTTGCGCTCGATCGAGCCGGCGCTCACCACCAGCAGGTCCTCGGCCGGCAGGTCGACGAACGAGAGTCCGGCGAGCTTGGTGCCCTGCACCGCGTAGTCGACGTTCGGCACCTGCGCCAGCATGTTGCTCAGGCGCTGCAGGCCGAGCTTCATGTCGTCGCCGACATGGCGACTGACATACAGGCCGGCGTAGCGACCCATCAGGTCCCAGCCGTAGTCGACGTCGTAGCGCTGGGTGATCTCGACGTTGCGGCCGGCACGACCGGTCGGCTTCAGGGTGAAGGTGCTGGTCTTGTCATGGCCGCGCTGCGGATTGACGATCGCGTAGGTCACGCTGGCGCGCGGCTCGGTGGCGGTGATCTCCCAGCTGCCCTCGCCGAGCTGCGGCTTGTCGGAGTCGTAATCCATGCGCGCGCCGACGCCCGCGGCGGGGCCGGAGAACTGCAGTTGCATCCGCGGATCGCGCAGCACCAGCGGGTTCCAGTCGGAGAAACGGCGCAGGCTGTTGAGCGTGTCGTACACGATCGTCAGCTTGCGGTTGGTCTCGACCTTCTCCTCGATGTGGCGACTGGAAGGCAGCACCAGGCCGACCAGCAGGAACAGGGCGAGCACGATCGCCAGGGAAATGAGGATCTCGATCAGGCGGGTCATTCAGGGTTCTCCAGGGGGCCCCGGCGGCAGGGACCGGGGGCGCAGACCTCCAATCGTATCGTGCCACCCGCGCATCTGTCACACCAATTGCAGCTCGAAGGCCTTCAGCACCGCCCGGGTGCGGTCGCGGACCCCGAGCTTGGACAGGATGTTGGACACGTGGTTCTTGATCGTGCCCTCGGCCACGCCCAGCGAATTGGCGATTTCCTTGTTGGAGAAGCCGCTGGCCATCAGCCGCAGGATCTCGGTCTCGCGGTCGGTCAGCGGATCCGGACGATCGAGGCTGACGAAGTCGTTGCGCATGTGCTCCAGGCCCGAGAGCAGGCGCTGGGTCACCGCCGGCTGCACCAGCGATCCGCCCCCGGCCACGGTCTGGATCGCGCCGACCAGCTGCTCCAGCGAGACGTCCTTGAGCAGGTAGCCCTTGGCCCCGGCCTTGAGCCCGGCCATGACCAGCTGGTCGTCGTCGAAGGTGGTCAGGATGATGGTCGGCGGCAGCGCGTTGATCCGCGCCAGCGCCTGCAGCGCCTCCAGCCCCGACATCGCCGGCATGCGCATGTCCATCAGCACCACGTCGGGCTTGACCTGCGGGATCAGCTCGACCGCCTGCTTGCCGTCGCCGGCCTCGGCGACGACCTCGATGCCTTCTGCCAGCGCCAGCAGCGATCGGATGCCCTGGCGCACCAGGGTTTGGTCGTCGACCAGGCAGATGCGGATCATGCAGCGTCTCCAGCGGGCACGGATTTGACAGGGTCGGGGTTGGCGGGAGCGGAGTTGCGGGCTCGCGGCAGCGGGGGCACGCCATCGTCCAGCGGCAGGTGCAGCTCCAGCACGAAGCCCTCGCCGGGGCGGGTCGTGATCTCGACCCCGCCGCCATAGGCGGCCAGCCGTTCGCGGATGCCGCGCAGGCCGTTGCCTGCAATCGGCGCCTCGGCACCGCGACCGTCGTCGGACGCCAGCAACCGTACGCTGCGGTGGTCGTCGAAACTGTACCGCAGGCGCAGCTGTCCGGCCTGGGCGTGGCGCACGGCGTTGGTGATGATTTCCTGGGTGCAGCGCAGCAGCACGTGCGCGCGCTCCGGGTCGTCGAGCAGGAACGGGCACGGCGTTTCCATCGCGATCTGCAGCCCGGCGGCGTTCTCGGCCAGCGGCTGCAGGGTCGCCACCATGTCGATGGCGGCGTCGTCGATGCGCAGGCGGCTGACCGCCTCGCGCACGTCGCTGAGCAGCAGCCGGGCCAGCGTGTGCGCCTGGTTGACGTGCTCCAGCGCCGTGCCCTGCACCAGGTGCCCCGCCACTTCCAGGTTGAGGCTCAGCGCGGTCAGGTGGTGGCCCAGGAGGTCGTGCAGCTCCCTGGAGATGCGGGTGCGCTCGTTGACCCGTGCGCTCTCGGCCAGCAGCGCACGGGTGGCGCGCAGCTCGGCGTTGAGCCGGCGCTGGTCCTCGCGCGCCTGCGCCTGTTGCCGCGCCACCAGGCTGGTGACGAACACGAAGGCCGACAGGCCGACGTACAGCCCCGATTGCAGCAGCGCGTCCACCAGCGGGAAGCTGAAGCCGCTCATGAACACCGGCACCACCGCGAACTGGCTGGCGACCAGCCAGAACACCGCCACCGGCAGCGGCAGCAGCCAGGGGAGCACGCAGGCGGTCACCATCAGCAGGATGCTGCCCAGGCCGCTGATGCTGTAGTAGCTGACGCCGATGGCGCTGGCGGTGAGCAGGCCCAGCAGCACGAAGTCCGAGGCGGTGACCTTGCGCACGCCAAGGCGCCGGGTCAGCCACAGGTAGCAGGCCCCGAACAGCAGGTAGGAGCCCCAGCCGAACAGCCGCATCGGTTGCAGCCCGAGCGGTTCCTCCGCCAGCTCGGGGGGCACCAGCCATGAGTACAGCAACGGCAATCCCACCACCGCCCAGGTGAACAGGCCGGAATAGCGCAGCAGCCGGGTGTGGTTGAGTCGCGCGAACATGCCGCATCTTAGGCGCAACGCGGCCATGGCGGAGTCCCACGAAAGTCATGCCGGGCGCAGCGCCCGCGGTCGCCCCCCGGGGGCGGCCATGCGATAATCCGCGCCGACCCGCCACGCGGGTTGCCGTCCGTTTTCAAGCCGGAGTCTGGAATGTCGATTGTCATCCGTGACGTGCGCGAGCACGATCTGGATTCCGTCCTTGCCCTCAACAATGCCGCCGGCCCCGCCATCCTGCCGCTGGACGCCGCCCGACTCCGTCGTTTCCACGCCGACGCCGACTATTTCCGGATCGCCGAGCGCGACGGCAACCTCGCCGGCTTCCTGGTCGGCTTCAGGTCCGGGTCGGCGCACGAGAGCAGCAACTTCCGCTGGTTCAGCGAACGCTACCCGGATTTCTTCTACATCGACCGGATCGTGGTCGCCAGCCGCCGCCGCGGCGGCGGTGTCGGCCGCGCGTTCTACGCCGATGTGCAGAGCCATGCCGAGCTGCGCCATCCGCAGCTGGCCTGCGAGGTGTTCCTGGACGATGGCAACGACCCGGCCCTGCTGTTCCACGGCAGCTTCGGTTTCCGCGAGGTCGGCCAGCACGTGATGCCCGGCCGCGATGGCGCCCCGGGGCATCGCGCCGCGATGCTGATGAAGGACCTGTGCAGCTACCAGTGGGTGCACGACACCTACGGCGGCAAGCTGCCGGACGTGCCGTGGATCGCCGCCCCGCGCGGCACGTCGGCCGTCGCCCACCGCGCCACGGGCACCTGACGTGGTCGCGGCGCGGATGGACTACGAGCCCGCGGGCGAACTCAAGATCGGCCAGGTCGGCATCGCCAACCTGCGCATCCGCACCCTCGATGTCGAGCGCCTCGCCGCGGAGATGCGGGACCGGGTGGCGCGCGCGCCCAAGCTGTTCGCGCGCGCCGCGGTGGTGGTCGACTTCGGCGGACTTGTGAAAACCCCGGACCGCGCCACGGCCCGGGCGCTGGTCGACGCGCTGCGCGAGGCCGGCGTGCTGCCGGTCGCCCTGGCTTACGGCACCAGCGACAACGACGCCCTCGCCCAGGCCCTGGGGCTGCCGCTGCTGGCCAAGTTCCGCGCCAGCTACGAGCCCGTGGGCGATTCCCCGGGTAGCGCCGAGCCACGCCCGGCTCCCGAGGCGCCCAAGCCGGCCAAACCGGAGCCGCAGACTCAAGCCGAGCATGGCTCGGCTCTACAGTCGGGACGCGCCGAGCCCGGCCTGATCCAGACCGCCCCGGTCCGCTCCGGCCAGCAGGTCTACGCCGAAAGCCGCGACCTGACCGTGCTGGCCGCGGTCGGCGCCGGCGCCGAGGTCATCGCCGACGGTTCGATCCACATCTACGGCGCCCTGCGCGGCCGCGCGCTCGCCGGCGCGCAGGGCAACGAAAAGGCACGTATCTTCTGCCGGGAGTTCCACGCCGAGCTGGTGGCCATCGCCGGCAACTACAAGGTGCTGGAAGACATCCCGAAGGAATTGCGCGGCAAGGCCGTGCAGATCTGGCTGGACAACGAAGAACTCAGGATCGCCGGGCTCGATTGAGCCTGCGACACCCTGGGCACAACAGGAGAAGTGTTTTGGCCGAAATCATCGTAGTCACTTCCGGCAAGGGCGGCGTGGGCAAGACCACCACCAGCGCCTCCCTTGCCTGCGGCCTCGCGCGTCATGGCAAGAAGGTCGCCGTGATCGACTTCGACGTGGGCCTGCGCAACCTCGACCTGATCATGGGCTGCGAGCGACGGGTGGTGTACGACTTCGTCAACGTGATCCATGGCGAAGCCTCGCTCAAGCAGGCGCTGATCAAGGACAAGCGCTTCGACAACCTGCACGTGCTGGCCGCGTCGCAGACCCGCGACAAGGACGCGCTGACCACCGAGGGCGTGCAGAAGGTGCTCGACGACCTCGCCGCCGACGGCTTCGAGTACATCGTGTGCGACTCGCCCGCCGGCATCGAGAAGGGCGCGTTCCTGGCCATGTACTTCGCCGACCAGGCGGTGGTGGTGGTCAACCCCGAGGTGTCCTCGGTGCGCGACTCCGACCGCATCCTCGGCCTGCTCGCCTCCAAGACCCGCCGCGCCGAGAACGGCGAGCGGGTGAAGGAACACCTGTTGCTCACACGCTACAGCCCCTCGCGCGTGGAAACCGGCGAGATGCTCTCGATCACCGACGTCGAGGAAGTGCTCGGCCTGAAGACGATCGGCGTGATTCCCGAATCCGGCGACGTGCTCAATGCCTCCAACAAGGGAGAACCCGTGATCCTCGACATGGAATCGCCGGCCGGCCAGGCCTACGACGACGCCGTCGCGCGGCTGATGGGGGAGGATCGGCCGATGCGCTTCACCCAGGCCGACAGGAAAGGCTTCTTCAGCAAGCTTTTCGGAGGTTGAGCATGGGCATGTTCGATTTCCTGAGGGTCAAGAAGAACACCGCATCCATCGCCAAGGACCGCCTGCGCATCATCATCGCGCAGGAACGCAGCACCCTGGGCGGGCCGGACTATCTGCCGCTCCTCCGGCGCGAGCTGCTCGAGGTGATCCGCAAGTACGTCAACGTCGACGTCGACGCGGTCAAGGTGGACGTGGTCAAGGACGGCGAGCACGACGTGCTCGACATCTCGGTGTCGCTGCCCGACGGGCGCGCCGCCACCGCGTGACCAGGGAACCCGGCAGAGCGGAGCCCTGCTCCGCTCGAGCCGAGCATGGCTCGGCTCTACGGCTACGCGATATCGCATTCGACGATGTCGCCGCATTGCTGGCGCGCTACGGGCTGCGCCTGGTGCGAATCGGCGACGGCCAGCCGATTCCCGGAAGCTACTGGGGCGAGCCGGAGGCCGGGCTGGTCGGCAGCGTCGTGCACGCGCGCGGCGATACGCCCGTGCATTCGCTGCTGCATGAGGCCGCGCACCTGGTCGTGCTGCCGCCCGAGCGCCGCGCCGCCGTCCACACCGATGCCACCGATTCGGTGGAGGAGGAGGATGCGGTGTGCGTGCTGCAGTCGCTGCTCGGCGATGCGCTGCCCGGCGTCGGCAGCGCGCGCGTGCTCGCGGACATGGACGCCTGGGGCTATACCTTCCGCCTGGGTTCCGCCCGCGCCTATGTCGAGCGCGACGCCGACGATGCCTGGGCGTGGTTGCAGCGGGCAGGCCTGGTGACCGCGGAGCGCAGGCTCGCGTAACCCGCCATGCCTGGTCAATGCGCGCTGGCGTGCGAGCCCGGATGCTTCGCCCGGGTGCGCGCCGGCTTGTGCGGATGCTCGCCGGCCTCGGTATCGCTTGCCGCCTTGCGTCGGGTGGCCTTGGATGCCGACCTGGGCGCCGGCACGTCGACGCCGGCGCGCCGGGCCTTGGACAGGCCGATGGCGATGGCCTGCTTCGCCGAGCGTGCGCCGTGCTTGCCTTCGCGCACGTGCTCGATCTCTTCGTGGACGAATTCGCCGGCCTGGGTGGTGGGCGACTTGCCCTCGCGCTTGTCCCTGGCGGCGCGCTTCTTCGCTTGGGTCTCCGGCATCTCGGTGCTCCGGGCGGGAGCGCCGAGGATGGCAGCCGCCACGTTGCCTGCGGATGAAGCGGCAAGCCGGCGCTTGCGCCGGTCCCCGCGCCAAACTAGCCTGCCGGTTCAGCCACTCATCGGACCTTCACATGCCGCGTTGGCCCCTGACGCCCAAAGCCACCCTGCTCGCGCTCGCGATCGCCGCCACCGCACTGGCGTTCGCGGGCTGCAAGCGCACGCCCTCGACGGATGCCGCCGGCACCGCCACCGCACCCGCGGACGAGACCGCCGACCAGTTCATCGCCCGCGTCAACCGCGAGATGCAGGACAACCTCACCGAGCTCAGCGCGGCGCAGTGGGTGTCGTCGACCTACATCACCGGCGACAGCGAGCTGCTGGCGGCCAAGGCCAACGAACGCTGGCTGACACGGCTCAACGGCTGGATCGAGCAGGCGCGCAGGTTCGAGGGCCAGCCGATGTCGCCGCAGACGGCGCGCGCGCTGTCGCTGCTCAAGCTGATGACGGCCATGCCCGCGCCGCGCGATCCGGCCAAGCTGGCCGAGCTGGCGCGCATCGCCAGCAGGATGGAAGGCATGTACGGCTCCGGGGAGTACTGCACCGGCGAGGGCGAGGCGAAGACCTGTCGCCAGCTCGGCGAACTCGAGGACGTGCTGCGCACCAGCCGCGACTACGATGCGCAGCTGGACGCCTGGCGCGGCTGGCACACGATCTCGCAGCCGATGCGCAAGGACTACGTGCGCTTCGTCGAACTGGTGAACGAGGGCGCCAAGGACATGGGCTTCGCCGATGCCGGCGAGGTCTGGCGTGCGGGTTACGACATGCCGCCGGCGCAGATCGCCGCCGAGACCGACCGGCTCTGGGGCCAGGTCAAGCCGCTGTACGAACAGTTGCACTGCTACGCGCGCACCCGCCTCGATGCGACCTACGGCAAGGATCGCGGCGAAGTCGCCGGCGGCATGCTGCCCGCGCACCTGATGGGCAACATGTGGCAGCAGGACTGGAGCAACCTGTGGGACCTGCTGCAGCCGTACAAGGATGCCGGCAGCCTCGACATCACCGGCGCGCTGCAGGCGCGGTACCGCCAGGACTACACCGCCGAACTGGCGAAGCATGCCGGCGCGACCGCACCTGCCGAGCTGGTGGAAATCGAGCGTGCGGCGCAACTGGACGCCGCCCGGCAGATGGCGCGGCGCGCCGAGGATTTCTACGTGTCGCTGGGCATGCCCAAACTGCCCGACAGCTACTGGGAAAAGACCCAGTTCATCAAGCCGCGCGACCGTGACGTGGTCTGCCATGCCAGCGCCTGGGACATGGACATGAAGGGCGACGTGCGCACCAAGATGTGCATGAAGCCCACCGAGGAAGACTTCACCACCATCTACCACGAGCTCGGCCACGTCTATTACTACATGGCCTACAACAAGCTGCCGCCGATCTTCCAGAACGGCGCCAACGACGGGTTCCACGAGGCGATCGGCGACACCATCGTGCTGGCGATGACGCCGGAGTACCTCAACTCGATCGGCCTGGTCGACGTGCAGCAGCAGTCGCACGAGGCGCTGATCAATGCGCAGATGCGGATGGCGCTGGCCAAGGTCGCGTTCCTGCCGTTCGGGCTGATGATCGATCGCTGGCGCTGGGACGTGTTCGACGGTTCGATCAAGCCGGACCATTACAACCAGGCCTGGTGGGACCTGAAGGCGAAGTACCAGGGCGTGGCGCCGGTGCAGGCGCGCGGCGAGGAGTTCTTCGATCCGGGCGCGAAATACCACGTGCCGGGCAACACGCCCTATACCCGCTACTTCCTCTCGCACATCCTCCAGTTCCAGTTCTACAAGGCGTTGTGCGACGCGTCGGGCTACAAGGGACCGTTGTACGAATGCAGTTTCTACGGCAGCAAGGAGGCCGGCCGCAGGTACCAGGCGATGCTCGCCGAGGGGTCCTCGCAGCCCTGGCAGAAGACCCTCGAGACCCTGACCGGCAGCGAGCAGCTGGATGCCTCCGCGGTGCTCGAGTACTTCGCGCCGCTGCAGGAATGGCTGCGGCTGCAGAACGAGGGCCGCAGCTGCGGCTGGTCCGGAGCCGCGGGCACACCTGCCCCCGGCGCATGACCGGCAGCACTTGAAACGCCCCGGAATGGGCACTAGGGTCCGGAAACCGCCATCGGGGAAGCACGCTGCATGATCCGGAAAAACCTCAAGTACCTGTTCGCCGCGGCCGCGCTGGCCATCGGCTTCGCGGGTGCGGTACAGGCGCAATCCAGCTCCGGCAACATCACCGGCGACGGCACCACCGGCGAGACCATCGTGGTGAACGGCGCCGACAACGGGTTCCACCGCGAGATGACGCTCAAGGACGATGGCAGGTTCACCATCCGCCGCGTGCCCGTCGGCACCTACACCGTGGTGCGCCTGGCGCCCGACGGAAGCGCCGGCACTGCACAGACGCTGAACGTGCGCGTCGGCGGGACCGCACGCGTCCTGTAGCAGGACGCTACCCGACCAAAGGCACTGCCGCACATGCGCGGCAGTGGGCTAGATTGCGGGTTCCCCCACCAGCAAGTGCACGACATGACCCGCAAGTTCCAAACCTTCATTGCAGCGGCCGCATTCCTGGTCGGTGCCTCCGGCCTGGCGCAGGCGCAGTCCACCTCCGGCAACATCCAGGGCCAGGCCTCGGCCGGCGAGAAGATCGTCGTCGACGGTGTCGCCAGCGGCTACCATCGCGAGGTGACGGTCGAAAAGGACGGCAAGTTCAGCATCCGCCGCATCCCTACCGGCAACTACGTGGTGACCCGGACCCGCGCCGACGGTACCGCCGGGGCGCCGAAACCGATCCAGATCCATGCCGGCGTGACCGTGCGCGTCGACTGAGCGCCGCCACGGGCAATCCGCGAAGGCCGGCTTCCATGCCGGCCTTCCTGTTTTCGGCCGCGGTTTCTTGGATACTGGGGTGATGGAGACCGCCGCCGACCTCGCCCCGCAACCGCTGCAGCAAGCGACCGCACTGCCCGCGCGCTGGTATTGCGACCCGGGCACGCCGGCGCTGGAACGCGCCTGCGTCTTCGACCGCGGCTGGCACCTGCTGGCCCACGCCAGCCGGCTGCGCGACCCGGGCGACCACGTCGTGGCCGACTGCGCGGGCTTGCCGGTGATCGCGGTGCGCGGCGCCGATGCCTCCGGAGGGCCTGGCGAAATCCGCGCGTTCCACAATGTCTGCCGCCACCGCGCCGGCCCGATCGCGTTGTGCGACGGCCTGGCCGCCAAGTCGCTGCGTTGCCGCTACCACGGCTGGACCTACGGCCTCGACGGCCAGCTGAAGTCGGCGCCGGAAATGAAGGACGCCGAGGATTTCGATGTCGCCGGCATCCGCCTGCCACGGCTGGCGGTGCGCGAATGGCAGGGCCTGGTGTTCGCCGCTCTGGACGAGGCCACCGCGATGCCGTTCGAGGCGCTGGTCGCCGGCATCGACGCGCGCATCGGCGCCGATCGCGGTCTGGCGCAGTACGGCCACCACCAGCACGTGGCCTATGACATCGGCTGCAACTGGAAGGCCTACGTCGACAACTACCTCGAGGGCTACCACCTCCCGCACGTGCACCCGGCGCTCAACCGCATGCTCGACTATCGCAGCTACCGCACCGAGCTGGCGGACTGGCACTCGCTGCAGTGGAGCCCGCTGGAGAGCGATGCCGGCCTCTACGGCAATGGCGACGCACTGTACTACTGGCTGTGGCCCAACGTGATGCTCAACATCCTGCCGGGGCGGTTGCAGACCAACCGGGTGCTGCCGCTCGGAGTGGACCGCTGCCGTGTCGAATTCGACTTCTACTACCCGATTTCCCAGAACGGCATGGACGATTCCGGCGAAGCACGCGCCAGGCGCGAAGCCGACCGCGCCTTCAGCGACGAAGTGCAACTGGAGGACCTGCGCATCTGCGAAGACGTCCAGCGCGGACTCGCCTCCGGTTCGTACGTCGCCGGGCGCCTGAATCCGCTGCGTGAGAGCGGCGTGCACCATTTCCACGAGCTGCTGCGCGCGGCCTACCGCGCCGCCTAGATGTCGCCACGCCCCCTCGGCCTCTGGTCCGCGACCGCGCTGGTGGTCGGCAGCATGATCGGCAGTGGCGTGTTCCTGCTGCCGGCATCGCTGGCACCCTACGGCGCCGCCAGCCTGATCGGCTGGGCCATCACCCTGTGCGGCGCGCTGCTGCTGGCGCTGACGTTCGCACGCCTGGCGATGCGCTGGCCGCAGACCGGCGGCCCCTATGCCTACGCGCGCAATGCGTTCGGCGAGTTGCCCGGATTCGCGGTCGCGTGGAGCTACTGGGTCTCGATCTGGTGCGCCAACGCAGCGATCGCGGTCGGCTTCGCCGGCAGCATCGGCGCCGTGTTCCCCGCCCTCACCGCGACCCCGGTGCGCGCCGCCGGCTGTGCGCTCGGGGCGTTGTGGATGTGCATCGGCATCAATCTCGCCGGCGTGCGCGAGGCCGGTCGCGTGCAACTGATCACCACCGTGCTCAAGCTGCTGCCGCTGCTGCTGTTCGGCTTCGTCGCACTGTGGTTCCTCGACACCAGCCGCTACACCCTCAATCCGAGCGGCCAGCCGCTGCCGCATGCGATCCAGGCGACGGTCGCGCTGACGCTGTGGGCGTTCCTCGGCCTGGAAGTGGCCACCGTCCCCGCCGGCTCGATCTCCGACCCGGAACGCACGATCCCGCGCGCCACCGTGATCGGGACCCTGCTCGCCGGCATCGCCACGATCCTCGCCTGCACTTCCGTACTGGGCGTGCTTCCGATCGCCCAGGCGCAGGCCTCGGCCGCGCCGATGGCCGATGCGGCGCATGTGCTGTGGGGCCCGGCGGCTGGCATCGCGGTCGCGCTGGTCGCGGCGGTATCGTGCTTCGGCGCGCTCAACGGCTGGGTGCTGGTCTCCGCGCAGGTGCCGCTGGCGGCGGCGCGCGACGGATTGCTTCCGCACCGGTTCACGAAGCTCGACAAGGGCGGCACCCCGGTGTTCGGTGTACTGGCCAGCGGCGTGCTGGCCTCGCTGCTGGTGCTGGCCAACTACAGCCACAGCCTGGTGCAGCTGTTCACGTTCTCGATCCTGCTTTCGACCGCGGCGACCCTGCTGCCTTATGTCGTCAGCAGCGCGGCGTGGCTGCGCAGCGGCACCGGCAAGGGCCGTGTCGTCGCCGCGCTCGCACTCGCCTACAGCCTCTATGCCCTGGTCGGGACCGGCTCCCGGGCACTGCTCTGGGGCGCCGTCCTGATCCTCGCCGGCCTGCCCGTCTACTACCTGCCCATCTACTTCAGGAACCGCCGCAAGCGCAGCCCGTAGTCACATGCGCTCGGTGGGTTCGAGCGCGGCGGCGTATTCGGCGTCCCCGGGCGGCATGCGGGTGCCGGCCTGGATTTCCCAGCGCCAGACCGCCCAGCCCAGCAACGCGAAGATGGCGGCGCCGGTTGCCAGGTGCATCGCGTCGCCGCTGAGCAGCGGCGACAGCACGCCCGCGATCAACGCGTTGCACACCAGCCCGGTGAAGGCCTGCAACGACGACGCGCTGCCGCGCTGCCGCGGATACATGTCGAGGATCGCCAGGGTCAGGATCGGGAACACCAGCGCGATGCCGAACGCGTTGAGCATCATCGGCAGCACCGCCCACGGGATCGACGGCACCGGCACCAGCGCGTTGTAGGCCAGGTTGGCGAGCATCGCCACGCCGCAGCAGGCGAACCCGGTGCGCGTCTGCGCGGTCCCGCCGATCCTGCCCGCCATGCGCCCGGACACGAACGCACCGAGCATCATGCCGCCGATCATCGGCACGAAGAACCACGCGAAGCTGCGCTCGTCCAGGCGCAGGGTGTCGAGCACGAACGCCGGCGCCGAGGCGATGTACAGGAACAGCGCGCCGAAGTTGAAGGTGCCCGCCGCCGCCAGCCGCTGGAAACGCGGGTTGACGAAGATCGCCGCGTAATCGCGCAGCAACCGCCGCGGCCTGGGCGCCAGCCGTGCTTCCGGCGGGTGGGTTTCCGGCAACCCCAGCCAGGTGGCCAGCAACAACGCCAGCGAGAACGCCACCAGGAACCAGAAGATCAGCGGCCAGCGGCTCCAGCCCAGCAGCCAGCCGCCGATCACCGGCGCGATCGCCGGGGCGATGCCGAAGATCATCGAAACCTGGCTCATCAGTCGCTGCGCATCGTCGCCGTGCAGCACGTCGCGGATCACCGCGCGGCCGACGATCAGGCCGACACCCGCCGACAGCCCCTGCAGCGCGCGGAACGCCAGCAGGATGGCGAAGTCGGTGGACAGCGCACAGCCCACCGACGCCAGCGCGAACACCGCCAGCCCGCCGAGGATCACACGCCGGCGTCCGATCGCGTCGGACAGCGGCCCGTGTACCACGCTCATCAGCGCGTAGGCCACCAGGTAGACGCTGATGGTCTGCTGCATCGCCAGCTTGTCGGCGCCCAGGTCCGCTCCCATCGCCGGAAAGGCCGGGAAGATGGTGTCGATCGAGAACGGCCCGAACATCGCCAGGCCGCCCAGCAGCAGGGCCAGGCGGCGGATGTCGGTCGGGCGCGGAGCGGTCGCCATCCCGGTATAATCACCCGGCAGCACGCGGTGGGAGAAGCGGCCCCCGGCCCAGGTCCGGATGTCGCTGCCGAAGGCGCAAACGCCCGTAATCGCTCAGGCCCCACAACCGCCGCGTGCACACACTCTGGAGAGACCGGCTCCCACCGTGGAGAACCGGCGCCGAAGGGGCAAGAAACGCCGGTTGCAGGGAAGTTCCTCCCCCCTCCCCGCCCGCGCTTCCAAACTCTCAGGCAAAAGGACAGAGGGGCGCCCATTCCCGACATGACGCCCGCCATGACCCAGCAGCCAGCCTCGCTTCGCGACCTCGAGCACCACGACGCCTTCATCGCCCGCCACATCGGCCCCAACGACGCCGAGATCGCGCGCATGCTCCGGACAGTCGGCCACGACTCGCTCGAAGCGATGACCGACGCCATCGTTCCCGGCTCGATCAAGTCGCAATCGCCGCTGGCGCTGTCCGGACCCATGACCGAGGTCGAGGCGCTGGCGAAGATCCGCGCGATCGCCGACCGCAACCAGGTGTTCCGCAGCTTCATCGGCCAGGGCTACTACGGCACCCATGTGCCGAACGTCATCCTGCGCAACATCCTCGAGAACCCTGCGTGGTACACGGCGTACACGCCGTACCAGGCCGAGATCTCGCAGGGCCGGATGGAAGCGCTGATCAACTTCCAGACCATGTGCGCCGACCTGACCGGCATGGAGATCGCCAACGCCTCGCTGCTGGACGAAGCCACCGCCTGCGCCGAGGCGATGACCCTGGCCAAGCGCTCGTGCAAGTCGAAGTCGAACGTGTTCGGCGTGTCCAGCGGCCTGCACCCGCAGTCGATCGAAGTGATCCGCACCCGGGCCGAACCGCTCGGCATCGAAGTGGTGGTCGCGGCCGACGCCGACCTCGTCGTGATGGATGCGTTCGGCGTGATGCTGCAGTACCCCGACACCTTCGGTGCCGCCAACGACTATGCCGCCCTCGCCGACGCCGTGCACGCACGCGGCGGCCTGGTCGCAGCCGCGACCGACCTGCTGGCACTCACCCTGCTCAAGGCGCCGGGCGAATGGGGCGCCGACATCGTGGTCGGCAACACCCAGCGCTTCGGCGTGCCGTTCGGCTTCGGTGGCCCGCACGCCGCATTCATGGCCTGCCGCGACGCCTACAAGCGCTCGATGCCGGGCCGCCTGATCGGCGTCTCGATCGACACCGAAGGCCAGCCCGCCTACCGCCTCGCCCTGCAGACCCGCGAGCAGCACATCCGCCGCGAGAAGGCCACCAGCAACATCTGCACCGCGCAGGTGCTGTTGGCGGTGATGGCGTCGATGTACGCGGTCTACCACGGCCCCGACGGCCTGGTGCGCATCGCCCGCCGCACCCACCGCCTGGCCGCGATCCTGGCCGGCGCACTGCGCAAGGCCGGCGCGCATGTCGGCGAAGGTTTCTTCGACACGTTGCACGTGTCGAACGTCGATGCGGCCGCGATCCACGCGAAGGCGCAGGCGCTGCGGATCAACCTGCGTACCCTCGATGACCGCACGCTCGGCATCAGCCTCGACGAGACCGCCACCCGCGGCGACGTGGTCGCGATCGCGGCGCTGTTCGGCACCGACATCGGCGACATCGACGCGCTCGACCGCGCCACCGCCGACGCCCTGCCCGCCGCCCTGGTGCGCGGCTCGAAGTTCCTGCGGCACCCGGTGTTCAACACCTACCACAGCGAACACGAACTGCTGCGCTACATGCGCGCGCTGGCCGACAAGGACCTGGCGATGGATCGCACCATGATCCCGCTGGGCTCGTGCACGATGAAGCTCAACGCCACCGCCGAGATGATCCCGGTGACCTGGCCCGAGTTCGGCAACATCCACCCGCTGGCGCCGGCCGACCAGGCGCAGGGCTACAAGGAACTGATCGACGGGCTGGAGGCGATGCTGGTCGAGTGCACCGGCTACGACGCGGTCAGCCTGCAGCCGAACTCCGGCGCCCAGGGCGAGTACGCCGGCCTGCTGGCGATCCGCGCCTGGCACCGCTCGCGCGGCGAACCGCAGCGCGACATCTGCCTGATCCCGGAATCCGCGCACGGCACCAACCCCGCCTCGGCGCAGCTGTGCGGCATGAGCGTGGTGGTGACCAAGTGCGACGCCAACGGCAACGTCGACATCGACGACATCCGCGCCAAGGCGGAGAAGTATTCCGGCCGGCTCGCCGCGATCATGATCACCTACCCGTCCACGCATGGCGTGTTCGAGGAAGACATCGTCGCGATCTGCGAGATCGTCCACCGGCACGGCGGCCAGGTGTATACCGACGGCGCCAACATGAACGCGCTGGTCGGCGTCGCCAAGCCCGGCAAGTGGGGTTCGGACGTCTCGCACCTCAACCTGCACAAGACCTTCTGCATCCCGCACGGCGGCGGCGGCCCCGGCGTCGGCCCGTGCGCGGTCAAGTCGCACCTCGCACCCTTCCTCCCGCGGACGTTCGAGGGCGAAGGCGACGTCGGCATGGTCAGCGCCGCCAGCTTCGGCAGCGCCAGCATCCTGCCGATCAGCTGGATGTACATCGCGATGATGGGCAACACCGGCCTGCGCAAGGCGACACAGGTCGCGCTGCTCAACGCCAACTACATCGCGAAGCGGCTCGCGCCGCATTACGAGACCCTGTACACCGGTCGCAACGGCCTGGTCGCGCACGAGTGCATCCTCGACCTGCGCCCGCTCAAGGACGCCACCGGGATCAGCGCCGAGGACGTGGCCAAGCGCCTGATCGACTTCGGCTTCCACGCGCCGACCCTGAGCTTCCCGGTCGCCGGCACCCTGATGGTCGAGCCGACCGAGTCCGAATCGCTGGCCGAGCTCGACCGCTTCTGCGACGCCATGATCCAGATCCGCGACGAAATCCGCGCGATCGAGGACGGGCGCATGGACCGCGAGGACAACCCGCTCAAGCACGCACCGCACACCGCTGCCCAGGTATCGGCCTCGGAGTGGACCCACGCCTACCCGCGCGAGCTGGCCGCGTTCCCGCTGCCGACCCTGAAGCTGCAGAAGTACTGGCCGCCGGTCGCGCGGGTGGACAACGTCTACGGCGACAAGAACGTGTTCTGCAGCTGCGTGCCGATCGAAGCCTTCGCCGGCGAGATCGAGGCCTTCAGCGAACCGAACGTTTCCTGACCCCGCCCCGGCCCGACCGGCGGCCTACTGACAGCCCGATTCCCCTTGTCCGCGGAAACTGGGTAGATTAGGCCCGCCGCCACTCGTTCCGGGGAGGGAACCGATGTCCGCACCTACACTGCCGCCCAGCATCCGCTGCCTTTGCATCGCCATCACGGCCGTCCTCGCGCTGCCGGCGATGGCCCAGGAATCCACCACCGCGCCCAACCCCCAGCCCGAAGACCAGGTGAAGACCCTGGACCGGATGACGGTCACCGGCTCGCGGATCAAGCGCATCGAGGTCGAAGGGGCCCTGCCGATCACCTCGGTGACCAAGGAGCAGATCGACCAGCAGGGCATCACCTCGGCAGAGCAGTTGCTGATGTACCTCAACGTGGCGGGCAACGGCTCGGACAACCTGGCCAGCAACTCCGGCATCGTCCACGAAGACCAGCGCGGCAACAACGGCGTCTCCGGCGCCAACCTGCGCGGCCAGGGCGCCGACGCCACCCTGGTCCTGCTCAACGGCCGGCGCGTGGCCACCCATGGCCTGAAGGGCCGTGCCGTCGACCTCAACGCGATCCCGTTCGCGGCGATCGACCGGGTCGAAGTGCTGCGCGACGGCGCCTCGGCGATCTATGGCACCGACGCCATCGGCGGCGTCATCAACTTCATCACCAGGCGCGACTTCCAGGGTGCGCAGGTGTCGGGCTTCGTCGACGTCACCGAGGCGGGCGGCGCCAACGTCTACCGCAGCAGCATCCTGTTCGGCCACGGCGACCTCGACCGCGACGGCTGGAACGCATTCGGCACGCTCAGCGTCAAGCGCAACACCATCCTGCGCGGCCACGACCGCGACTTCTCCAACGCCTTCCAGGCCGATCGCGGCCTGTCCCCCGACACCCGCGGCACGCCGTTCGCGACAGTGTTCAACCGTACCGGCAGCCAGGCCGCGATGAACCTGATCGGCAGCGGCCTGACCGATCCGGCCGGCAACGGGAGGATGACCGCGATCAACATCCTCAACCTGCCGGGCGCGCCCGGCTGCGAAAGCGGCGGCGACAACATGGGGCCGTACGGCTACCAGCTGTGGGACGTGCCTGCCTCGCGCTACGCCTGCGCGTGGGACTACCCGGCCGCGGCGGTCATCCAGCAGCCGCTGGACAGCGTCGACTTCATCGGCCGCGCGACGTTCCGGATCGGCACCGCGCACGAGGCCTATTTCGAACTGACCGGCTCGGAAGTGGAGGTATCCAAGACCTTCGAGCCCAACCAGATCTCGCCCGGATCCACCTTCGGGCCGTCGACCTGGTATCCGTCCACCGGCGCGGCCTACGACATGGTCTACAACGCGCTGGCCGACTACTTCGGCGCCGGCCAGCTCAACTACGGCGAGCCCATCGCCTACCGCTGGCGCTGCATGGCCTGCGGCCCGCGCCAGATCGACACCACCACCCGCTCCTACCGGGCACTGGCCGGCATCAACGGCCTGATCGGCGAATGGACCTACGACGTCGGCCTGTCGCGCGCCTCGAGCAAGTCCGACTCGGTCCTGGGCAGCGG
Organism: Lysobacter sp.; assembly: GCA_036676625.1. GTDB lineage: Bacteria > Pseudomonadota > Gammaproteobacteria > Xanthomonadales > Xanthomonadaceae > Cognatiluteimonas. Next base: position 18,839 of record JAKFCN010000059.1, read on the forward strand.
CTTCCATTACACCGATGCGTTGCAGGCGGTCCTCGGCAGCGGCCTGCTCAATCCGTTCCTGCTCCCCGGCCAGGAGCAGACGCCGGAAGCGATGGCTGCGCTGGAAGCGGCTTCGGCCCGCGGCGTGACCCTGTACGGCGGCGAGTCGATCATGACCGAGCTGGATGCCAGCGTGACCGGCGACCTCGGCTTCGACCTGCCGGGCGGCGCCATGGCGATGGCCACCGGCATCGACCTGCGTCGCGAGGAGTTCCGCTTCGACGGCGACAACCGGGTCGATGGACGCCCGGTGTTCAACGCGCCTTTCGACGATGCCAATGCGCTCGACAACGTCAGCCGCGACATCCGCGCGGCCTACGTGGAGCTGTACGCACCGGTGCTGCGCACCCTGGACCTGACCCTGGCCGGTCGCTACGACGATTACAGCGGCTTCGGCAGCACCTTCAACCCGAAGCTGTCGTTCAAGTTCCAGCCCTGGGAGTCGCTGCTGTTCCGGGGCGCCTACAGCACCGGCTTCAAGGTGCCCTCGTTCAACCAGCTGTTCAACGGCGTGTCCGAGGTCCAGTACACCGGCCTCGATCTCGCCGACCCGGCCAGCTGCCCGGGCGGTGCGGCCGACGACGACGTGGCCGGCTGCGAGGCGATCCGTCCGGTGGAGCTGTTCGGCGGCAAGGCCGACCTGAAACCGGAGGAGTCCACCCAGAAGAGCCTCGGCCTGGTGTATGCGCCGATGGACGCGTTCAACATCAGCCTGGACTGGTGGGAGATCGAGCGCGAAAACACCATCCGCTCGGCCCCGCGCGATGTGCTGGTCGATTTCTACGACGTGTTCCAGGCCAACTGGATCCGCGACTCCAGCGGCGAGGTGGTGGCGATCGACCGCCGCTACATCAACTCTGGCGGCAGCCTGACCCGCGGCGTGGAACTGGATGCCAACCTGGCCGGCGAACTGGCCGGCGGCCACTGGTTCGTGCACCTCAACGGCAGCTATACCGACCTGTTCAAGACCAAGGCGCTGGAAACCCTGCCGTACGGCGACAACCTGGTCGGTTCCTACGTGCGCTACTTCAACCTGCCGATCCGCTGGAAGCACACGTTGAACTTCAGCTATGCGCGCGGCAACTGGACCCAAAGCCTCACCCAGATCCACCGCAACGGCTACCTCGACGAGGAACCGATCAGCGTGGCCAACGGCGACTACATCCCGCCGGCCTGGGAACCGGAGGTGGACAGCTACACGATCTACAACTACAGCATCACCTGGACCGGCATCAAGGACCTGAAGCTCGGGTTCGGCATCAAGAACCTGCTCGACAAGGATCCGCCGTTCACTGCGCACATGAACGACTTCGCGGCCGGCGCCGGCTGGGAGCCGCGCATCGCCGATCCGCGCGGCCGCGCCTATACGCTGCTGCTGGAGTACAGCTTCCGGTAGCGCAAGGCGAACGTTTCCTGAACGGTCCACGCCCGCACTTCACGCCACCCTGAACAGGTGGCTTCGAAGCTCGGTCGCATGGCATTCGCAACCACATACGCCGTCGAGCAACTCGATCGCGACAGCATCGCAGCACTCCCCGGCCCCGTCGTGGTCGAGTTCGGCACCGACTGGTGCGGGCACTGCAGCGCCGCGCAGCCGTTGATCCGGAAGGCGTTGGCGGAGCATCCCGAAGTCCACCACATCAAGGTGGAAGACGGCACCGGGCGCCTGCTCGGACGCTCGTTCCGGGTCAAGCTGTGGCCGACCCTGGTGTTCCTGCGCGACGGCGAGGAACTGGCACGGGTGGTGCGCCCGCTCGGCACCGGCGCGATCGAGGCCGCCCTGGATCGGATCGCCGCGGCAAGCGAGCCCGGTTGAGGACTCACGTCTCCGGTGGTGGCTGCAGGGTCCCCGCAAGCGCCTCGAGCTCCGCGATCGCAGCTTCCAGCGCATCATGGAACTCGCCCTGCCGCGTCATCAGGCCTTCGATCGTTCCAGCCTGTCCGAGCGTCCTGAGCTCACCGTCGAACATCAACCACTGCGCCGTCAGCTGCTCCACGTTGTTCTTCGAGTAGTGGCGCATCTCCTTGAGCTGCGTCACCGTCTCGTTGACGTGGTCGAGCGGGGTTTTTGCGGTGTCCTCGGACATGGCGCTACGGTGCGCTTCCGGGCGGGAACCCCACGAACATCTTCGCCACTGCCGCGTCGATATCCGCGTTGATCTTCTGTGGCGTATCGGGAATCGTGTCCTCGGCCATGCCGCTCCACACGGCGCGCTTGGTGCGGGTGTCGAACATGTCCACCACCAGGGTACCGATGGTGTAGTTGGTCACGCGGGTGCGCTGGTAGCCCATCGGCGGGCCCCAGGCCCAGGGGCCGTACCAGCCCCAGCCATTCCACATCGGGCCGTCGTAGAAGGTGTCGAGCCGGTGTTCCCGGTGGGTCGCGACGTGCGCGGCGACGGCGATGTCGGCACTGTCTCCGGACGCCAGGCGCCAACCCTTGGCCTGCAGCTGCTCATCGATGCGCATGACGATGCGCTGCATGGTGAGGGCGGTACCGCCGGCGGGCTTCTCGCGCCAGCTGTAGGTCTGGTAGCGGGAGAAGTCGACGGCCGGGTCGTGGTCGGTCTGGACGGCCGGGATGCTGGCACAGGCGGCCAGCGTGAGCAGCGAAGCCACGATCAATGCGAGGCGTTTCATGGCAGCCTCCATGGGTAGGACAGCGCCTACGGTGTCCCTGTCTGGGTGGTGGAACCGTGAACCGGGGCCCTACCGCCAGCCTGCGTCACGCGCCTGGCGCTCGTCGGCGGCATCCAGGGGCTCGCCCTGCAACCGCGCGTCCACTTCGGCCAGCACCGCGGGCGGCAGCGGCGACGACGCCTGCCGGAGTTCCCCGCCCTGCGGCGTGGCTTCGCCCAGCGCCACGACGCGCCAGCGGCCGGCGTTGCGGCATGCGAGCCCGGCGAGCGACTGCTCGGCGAGCACGAAGCTGCGGCAGTAGTGGCCCGCCTGCGAACGGAAGCTCAGGCCAACCGCGACGGGACCTCCGCCGCCCTCCGCGGCAAGTCGATGATCGAGCGCATCGGCCAGCCCTGCCCCCGCGACCAGGTTGCCGTCGGTCAGTCGCAGCGGCCGCTCCACGCGTCCATGCCACCAGCTGGCGAGCAATACGCCGAGCGCCAGCGATGCCGCAGCCGCCAACCATGTCGACGGCAGCATCGGGAGGCGCCGCGGCGCGCGTGCGGCGGTCGCCGACAGGCGTGTGGGTAACGGTTCCTCCAGCGCCGGTGCGAACGCCTGCTGCAGCCGCGCGCGCAGGCGCTGCTGCGCGGCGACCAGCGTGGCCAGCTCCGGATCGGCGCGCATCGCGGCCTCGACCTGCGACGCCGCGGCGGCATCGAGCTCGCCGTCGACATAGGCCATCCATTCCTGTTCGGACACTTTCATTCGCGATCGTCTCCCAGCATTTCCTGCAGCGCCAGGCGCGCACGCGCCAGCCGACTGGTCACGGTGCCGACCGGGATCTCGAGCGCATCCGCCGCCTCCCGGTAGGACAGGCCCTCGACCAGCACCAGGGCCACCACCACGCGTTGTTCGTGCGGCAGTCGCTGCATCGCCGCCGCCACCGACAATCCGGTGGCATGCGCCTCGACCGTGGCGTGGCCCACGTTCACGGCGGCTTCCTCGGCGACGAACAGCAGCCCGCGGCGACGCCTCGAGCGCATTTCGTCCAGCCAGGCGTTGCGTACGATCCCGAACAGCCAGGGCGCCAATCCCTGCTCGGGGCGCCATTGCCCGGAGCGCGACAATGCGCGCTCCAGCGCGATCTGCACCAGATCGTCGGCATCGCTGGGGTCGCCGGCGAGGCTGCGCGCGAACCGGCGCAGCCGCGGCAGCATCTCCCCGAGTTGTTGCTGCATGGCTGGCATCATCGCCACGGCTTCCATCCCTTCCTTACGTTCGGGGGCGCCGGTTTCTTCCATCCCCTCGTGAGGGTCGTTCAGGGCCTGTCCGGCCGGCAGCGGTAGGCTAGCACCCGCATGTCCGGAGACCCGCGCCAGCACCATCGCCCGAAGTGGCCGCCCGCCCTGTGGCTGCTGCTGGTGCTTGCCGCGCCGGCGCAGGCGCAACTGCTGGGTGGCGTGCCGCAGGTCCGGATACCGCCCGCGACGCCAATCGTCGAGCCTGTTGTCGAGCAGGTCGCCGACGCGCCACGCGAGCTGCAGGCGCGGGTTGCCGATCCGGTGCTGCGACGGCTGTTGCGGCGCCACCCCGGCCTGGTCGCGCTGGATCCGCATGGCGCGGCGATCGTGCGCAATGAAGTGGTGGCGATCGACCCGGGCGACGAAGCGCTGGCGCTGGCACGCGCGAACGGATTCGAGGTGGGCACACCGCGCGAGCTGGACGGACTCGGCCTGCGGGTCGCGGTACTGCGTGCGCTGGCGGGCGTCGACACCGCCGCTGCGTTGGCGCGCCTGCGCAAACTCGATCCCCGGGGCAGTTACGACTTCAACCATCTGTATTTCGGTTCGGCGGCTACTGCGGTGGCCGGCCCCGGCGCGAATGCGCCGGCGCCCGTAGCGCCCGCGGCTCCGCTGCGAATCGGGTTGATCGACAGTGGTGTGTCCCGCGGGCACCCGGCGTTGCGCGGCACCGAGATCCACGCCTGGGGTTGCGACGGCAGACAGGTGCCGGGAGAGCATGGCACCGCGATCGCATCGCTGCTGGCGGCAACCACGTTGTACAGCGCCGACATCTACTGCGGCGCACCCACCGGCGGCAGCGCCACCGGGTTCGCCGCGGCCATGGGCTGGATGGCGCAGCAACATGTCACGGTGGTCAACATCAGCCTGGTCGGGCCGGACAACGCGCTGCTGCGGCGTGCGACCGAAGCGCTGGTCGCGCGCGGATACGTGCTGGTCGCCGCGGTGGGCAACGACGGCCCGGCAGCGGCGCCGTTGTTCCCGGCCGCCTATCCGGGGGTGTTGGGCGTGACCGCGGTCGATGCGCGCGACCGCGTGCTGCCCGAAGCGCTGCGTGGTGCCCAGGTCGACTTCGCGGCGGTCGGCAGCGGCCTGCGCGTGGCCGACCCGGGTGGCGGCTGGCACAAGGCACGCGGAACTTCCTACGCTACACCGCTGGTCGCGCGCGCGGCCGCCACGGCGATCGCAGGAGCCGGCCCGGGCGATGGCCTGCCGGCGAAAGTGCGGGCGCAACTGGAAGCTGCCGCGCTCGACCTCGGTGCGCATGGCCGCGATGACACCTACGGGTACGGCCTGGTGTCCGCAAAACCATGAACGGACACTGACTGCGCCCGGCGATCGCGGAAGGATCTGCCACTCCGGTTCGTATTTCCCTTGAGTGCCGCAGATGTCCTGCGGCCGAAGAAGGAGACGAATCGTGACGACGAAGCACCTGCTTTCCGCCGCCCTGCTCACCTGCCTGTTCGCAGCCGCCCCGGGTTACGCACAGGAGGCGTCAGCCAGCGTCGGCGTCAATGCCAGCGCCAATGTCGATGCCGGCACCAGTGCCGATACCACCGATACCCGCTCCAACGGCAATGCCGGCGCCAATGGCAGCGCCGGCGCGAACGCCAGCGCGAACACGGACCCCGTGGCCACGCCCGACGCACGCGCTGTCGTGGACGCGGCCGCGAATACCGCCGGCAACGCGACAGCCACTGCGGTGACCACGACCACCGGCGTGATCGGCGAAGCCAGCGGACGCGTGCGTGGCGCGGCTGCAGCTGCCGAACGTGCCGCGACCAGCCCCCCGGCTGGTGCGGAGATCGGCGCCGACGCGGCAGCCGGCGCGTCCGGTGCCGCCGGGGCATCGCTGGTGCCGGAACTGCCGGTGCTTCCGGTGCTACCGGAACGCCCCGCACTGGGCGGGCTGCTGTGACCACCAGCGCAACTCCGCGCAAGGGCCGGTGCATCCGCACCGGCCTCTTTGCCGCCGTGCTGCTCGCCGCCGGGCCGCTCTGCGCTGCCAACGGCGACGGTGAGCGCGGGGACGGTGGTCGCGACGGCAGCAGCGTGGGCATCGGCGTCGATTACAGCCGCGGTGATTACGGCAGCACGCTCGACACCGGCATCGTTTCCGTTCCGCTGAGCGCGCAGCTGCGCCGGGGCCGCTGGCAGTTCGGCGCCAGCCTGCCCTGGTTGCGGGTCTCCGGCGATCCCGATGTCGTGCCCGCGCTCGGCCTGCTGCCGGGCCTCGGGCTCGCGGACGCTCCCGGAGCCGGGACCGAACGCACCACGTCTTCCGGAGTCGGCGATCTCAATCTCTCGGCTGCGTATTCGGTCGACACCGGTGGCAAGCTCGGCATCGACCTGGGCGCGAAGGCCAAGGTCGCCACCGCCGATGCCGATCGCGGCCTGGGCACCGGCGCCAACGATTACGGCGTCAGTGTCGACCTGTACCGCGATGTCGCCGGTACGTTGCTGTTCGCCGGTGTCGGACACACCTGGCTTGGCGATTCACCACGGATCGAGGCCGGCAGCCAACAGCGCGCGAACGTCGGCCTCAGCCACCGTGCCGGTCGCGGTCAGCTCGGCTTGATGTACGAACAGCACAGCGCGCTGGTGGACCCGCTGGACGGGCGCCGCGAAGCGACCGCGTTCTACAGCCTGCCGACCGCAAGCGGTGGCCGCTTCAAGCTGTATGCCAGCCATGGGCTGTCGGACGGCAGCCCCGATTGGGGCGCCGGCGTTGCCGTAAGCACGGGTTTCTGAAAGCGCGGGCGTCTAGGCCCAGGGATCGCGGAGGACGATGTTGGCATCGCGGTCGGGGCCGGTGCTGACGATCGCCAGCGGGCTGCCGGCCAGTTCCTCCAGCGCGCGCAGGTAGGCGCGCGCGGCGGGCGGCAACTTGTCCCATTCGGTGATGCCGTGCGTGCTTTCCTGCCAGCCCGGGAACTCGAGGTACACCGGGGTGCACTCGTCCCAACCCTGCGCGTCCAGCGGCGCGTACTCGCTGCGCTTGCCGTGGTACTCGTAGGCGATGCAGATCTTCAGCGTCTCCATCCCGTCGAGGATGTCGAGCTTGGTGATGCACAGGCCGGTGATGCCGTTGATCGCGACCGCGCGCTTGAGCGCGACCACGTCCATCCAGCCGCAGCGGCGCGGGCGGCCGGTGGTGGCGCCGTATTCCTGGCCGCGGTCGCGGATGCCCTGACCCACGTCGTCGTGCAGTTCGGTCGGGAACGGGCCGCCGCCGACGCGGGTGGCGTAGGCCTTGGCGATGCCGAGCACGTAGTCGATCGCGTCGGCGCCGACGCCGGTGCCGGCGAGCGCGCCGCCGATGGTGGTGTTGGACGAGGTGACGTACGGATAGGTGCCGTGGTCGATGTCCAGCAGCGAACCCTGCGCGCCTTCGAACAGCACGCGCTTGCCCTGCTTGCGCAACTCGTGCAGCACGCCGGCGACGTCGGACTTCATCGGCTCGATGTATTCGCCGAACGCCAGCGCTTCGTCCAGCGTCCGCAGGAAGTCGACCGGCTCGACCTTGAGGTACTGGGTCAACACGAAATTGTGGTAGTCGAGGGTGGCGCGCAGCTTCTCCGCGAGTTCCTTCGGATAGCGCAGGTCGGCGACGCGGATACCGCGACGCGCGACCTTGTCCTCGTACGCCGGGCCGATGCCGCGCCCGGTGGTGCCGATCGCGGCGCCACCGGCGGCCTTCTCGCGCGCCTGGTCCAGGGCGATGTGGTACGGCATGATGATCGGCGTCGCCGGGCTGATCTTCAGCCGCGAGCGCACGTCCACGCCGGTGGCCTCGAGCTCCTCGATTTCCTTGCGCAGCGCGCCGGGATGCAGCACCACGCCGTTGCCGATCAGGCACAGCGCGTCGTCGCGCAGGATGCCGGACGGGATCAGGTGCAGCACGGTCTTCTTGCCCTTGATCACCAGGGTGTGGCCGGCGTTGTGGCCGCCCTGGAAGCGCACGACCGCGCCGATGTCCTGCGTCAGCAGGTCGACGATCTTGCCCTTGCCTTCATCGCCCCACTGGGCACCGAGAACGAC
>JAKFCN010000060.1:0-3346 GCA_036676625.1 Lysobacter sp.
CCGTCCACGGTCGCCTTGGTACCCACCGGAACGACTCGCCGCAGTTGGGTAATTATCGGATTAGGTTCATAGAATCTAGTCTGTCACTGCGTCGATCATCGTGGACCGTCGGCGGGGCTCCTTGGGCCGCGCGACCTCGACAGCACAAGGAGCGGTATGACCATGCTGGACCGAATTACCTGTCAACGCTGTGGGCGCGTCCACCTGCACGCCGGCGCGCCCTGTCCGGCCTGCGGCGCGCCCCCGATGGCGGGCACCATGGCGCCGCCAGCGACGGAGCCATTTGTCGGGCGCCGGCGCGAACTGCAGCTGTTGCATGACGCGCTTGGTGCGGCGCTAGCGGGCCGCGGTCGCGTCGTTGTGCTCAGCGGCGAGGCCGGTATCGGCAAGACGCGGCTGGCCCAGGAGGTGGCGACACTGGCGTTACGCCGCGGCATGCTGGCGTTGTGGGGGCGTTGCCTCGAGGAGCCCGGCGCGCCGCCGTTCCTGCCGTGGACTCGCGCGATGCAGGCCTGCCTGCGGGCCTGCCGCGATGAGCGCCTGCCCGCACTGCTCGGGCGCGAGGCGGCCGCGGCGATCGAAATCGCCCCCGAAATCGCCGAGCGACTGCCCCCCGGCACCGCCGTGCCGATGATCGGCGAAGGTGACCAGGCGCGTTTCCGGCTGTTCGCTGCGGTCGCACATTTCTGGCGCCAAGTGGCTGTGCTGCGTCCGCTGCTGCTGATCTTCGACAACCTGCACTGGGCCGATGCGTCATCGCTGCGGCTGTTGAATTTCCTCGCCCAGGACATCGGCGAAAGCCGTATGCTGCTGCTCGGCTCGTACCGCGAGGAAGCGCTGTCGCGCCAGCACCCACTCGCGGCTACCTTGGCCGAGCTGCTGAACACGCCGCAGTTCTGCCGCCTGCCGCTGCAGGGCCTCAGCCTTGGGGAAACTGAACACCTTGTCATGGCGGCCAGCGCTGTGCCGCCGCCGCCCGCTATCATGGCGGCGATCCACCGCCGCACCGAGGGCAATCCGCTGTTCCTGGTCGAGATGCTGCGCTTCATGCAGCAGGCACCGACCGGGGACGACCCGCGCGCCGCCGCGGCGCTGGTCGAGACCGTGCCTCACGGCATCCGCGCGGTGATCGGCCAGCGCCTCAACCGGCTGTCGGCGCCATGTTGCGCCCTGCTTACGATCGCCGCGTGCATTGGCCGCGACTTCGACCTGCCGCTGCTGGCCGAGCTGGCTGGCGTCGGCAGCGAGGCATCGCTGCTGGACACGCTGGACGAGGCGCTGGCACAGCGCATCATTGAGACTCGTCAGCCGGGGCCGCAGTATCAGTTCAGCCACGCGCTGATCCGCGAGGTGCTCTACGACGAGCTGCCTGAGGCACGGCGCGTCGCATTGCACGGGTGCATCGCCGAGTCACTGCAGGTGCGTCATGCTGGCGACCTCGATGCAGTGCTGGCACAGCTCGCCTACCACGCGGCCGCAGCGTTGCCGGCGGGCAACCCTGCGCGCGCACTGGACATCGCGCAGCGCGCCGCAGCGCGGGCCGCCACGCTGATGGCTTTTGAAGAGGCGCTGCGCTGCTACCGGCTTGCGCTGCAGTTGCAGGAGCGCTGGCTGCCGACCGAGCGCGTTCGGCATTGCGCACTGCTGTTGGCGCTCGGCGCGGTTCAGATGCACGCTGGAGAGCACGACGCCAGCGCTGCCACGTTTTTCGATGCGGCAACGCTGGCTCGCACGCTTGGCGACGCGGCCCTGTTCGCGCAGGCCGCGCTCGGCGTGGAGAACAACGGCTGGCGCATCAGCCGCTCCGGCGAGCAGGCGGCGGCACTGCTCGAAGAGGCGTTGGCGGACTCGGATCGGTTTGACGCTGCGCTGCGGGTCGACCTGCTCGCGGCGCTGTGCCGCGCCTGCATCTTCTGCGGTCGCCAGCCGCAGGCCAACGCGGCGCAGCGCTGCGCGGTTGCGCTGGCGCGCGAGCTGGCGTTGCCGCAGCCGCTGTTCAAGGCGCTGGCGGCGATCGTGCCTGCGCGCCATGATCCGGCGCAACTCGATGAGCGCCTGCACTGCGCGCGTGAGGCGTTCGAGGTGGCCGAGAACGCCGGCCACATGGAGTGGGTCGACGCGCTGACCGGCTGGTATTTTGGCGACCTGGTCGAAAAGGGTGAACTCGACGCGGCGCGCACGCTGGCGCAACTGCATGCGCGGGTGGCCGACACGATCCGCCAGCCCTTCATGCAGGCGATGGGGCTGGCCAGCCTGACCCTGCTCGCCGCTTACGAGGGCCGCTTCGCCGACGCCGAGCGGCTGGCCAGCGAGACATTCACGATCGGGCAGCGCTTCCTGCCCGGCAACGCGCAGGGCGCGCACAGCCTGCAGATCTTCGTATTGCGCCGCCAGCAGGGCCGCCTCGGCGAGGTACTGCCGGTGCTGCGCGGCCTGGTCGGTCGTGTGCCGCCTGAAAGCCTGTGGCAGCCGGGGCTGGCGCTGATCTGCGCCGAGCTCGAACTGCACGAACCGGCCCGCGAGGCCTATGAGACGCTGGCGGCCGGCGACTTCGCGGGCATTGCGCGCGACGGCATGTGGCTGACCAACGTCGTCTTCGCCGCCGAGGTCTGCGCCCGGCTCGGCGACCGGTCGCGCGCAGCAGCGCTGTACCGGCTGCTTGAGCCCTATGCCGGACGCAACGTGGTGACCGGCACCAACATCGCCTGCTTCGGTGCCGTTGACCGTTACCGCGGCATGCTGGCCGCGCTGGCCGGTGATGATGCGGGCGCCGGGCAGCATTTCGCGGCGGCGGTCGCGCTCGAGGAGCGCGGCGGCGGCCGCCCCTGGCTGGCGCACAGCCGCTACGAGTGGGCACGTTGGCTGGCCAGCCGCGGCGGCGACACGACGGCCGCGAGGGCACAGCTGGTCTTGGCGCTCGCGCTCGGCCGCGAACTGGGCATGGCCGGCCTGGCTCGGCGTTGCGAGGCGCTCCAGCGCGAACTCGACGGCGCCATGGCCGTCGCACCAGCAGCACCCGGCGCCCTGAGTCGGCGCGAGGTCGCTGTCCTGCGGCTGCTCAGTGGCGGCCACAGTAACCAGGCCATCGCCGAGCGTCTGTTCATCAGCCCGCACACGGTGGCGCACCATGTGCGCCACATCCTGACCAAGACCGACTGCCGCAACCGCACCGAAGCGGCGGCCTGGGCAAACCGCCATCGGATCACTGCCGAGGGCTAGGGGTCTGAGCGGCAGAAGGCGTCGAAGCGAAAAGTGGCCCCAGCGAGGGCAGTTTTTGCCGGATTTGCAGCTCCATAGCCGTCGCTATGGGGCAAAAAGCCGGTGAAAAATGGACCGCTGCGGTCAC
>JAKFCN010000061.1:0-59640 GCA_036676625.1 Lysobacter sp.
CCTGGCGCTGCTGCAGCCGGGCGACACCATCCTGGGCATGTCGCTGGCGCACGGCGGCCACCTGACCCACGGCGCCAAGGTCAACATCAGCGGCAAGCTGTTCAACGCCGTGCAGTACGGCGTGAACGCCGAAGGCCTGATCGACTACGCCGAGGTCGAGCGGCTGGCGCTGGAACACAAGCCGAAGATGGTGGTCGCCGGCTTCTCCGCGTACTCGCAGGTGATCGACTGGGCGCGCTTCCGCGCCATCGCCGACAAGATCGGCGCGTACCTGTTCGTGGACATGGCGCACGTCGCCGGCCTGGTCGCCGCCGGCGCCTACCCGAACCCGGTGCCGCACGCGCACATCGTGACGTCCACCACCCACAAGACCCTCCGCGGGCCGCGCGGCGGCATCATCGTCGCCAGCCGCGCCGCGATGGGCGACGCTGCCGACGAGATCGAGAAGAAGCTGCAGTCGATCGTGTTCCCCGGCATCCAGGGCGGCCCGCTGATGCACGTGATCGCCGCCAAGGCCGTGGCGTTCAAGGAAGCGCTGGAGCCGGAGTTCACCGCCTACCAGCAGCAGGTGGTGAAGAACGCGCAGGCGATGGCGAAGACCATCATCTCGCGCGGCTACAAGATCGTGTCCGGCGGGACGCAGAACCATTTGATGCTGGTCGACATGATCGGCAAGGGCATCACGGGCAAGGATGCGGAAGCCGCGCTCGGCAAGGCCCACATCACCGTCAACAAGAACGCGGTGCCGAACGACCCGCAGAAGCCGTTCGTGACCTCGGGCCTGCGCATCGGCACCCCGGCGGTAACCACCCGCGGCTACAAGGAACCCGATTGCGTCGCCCTGGCCAACTGGATCTGCGACGTGCTCGACAACCCGAACGACGGCAATGTCATTGCGGGAGTTCGCGAGAACGTCACGAAGCAGTGCGCGCAGTTCCCGGTGTACGGGTAGGGCAAAAAGCGGGAACAGGGAACGGGGAACGGGGAACGGGGAACAGCAGTTCCTCGCAGCTGGTGGGTGCAGGGAGGCACCGGAAGGATGGCTACGGATTTTCGCGAATTGCGGGTTTGGGAGGAGGCGATGGTGTTGACCGAGCGCGTGTATGAGGTCGTACGGGGCTTTCCCGGGGACGAGCGCTTCGGCCTGCCATCCCAGCTCAAGCGGGCTGCCGTCTCCATGCTCCTGCAAGCCATGGCCAAATCGTTGGGGGGCAAATCGTCACAGATCGCGGCACCCCACCATTCACCGTTCCCCGTTCCCCGTTCCCGCTCCTAACCCCCATGCACTGCCCCTTCTGCCAGCACCTCGACACCCGCGTCATCGACTCGCGCGTCAGCGAGGATGGCGCGACGATCCGGCGCCGGCGCGAGTGCGAGGCCTGCGGCGAGCGCTTCAGCACACTGGAGACGGTCGAGCTGAAGCTGCCGGTGATCATCAAGAGCGACGGCCGCCGCGACCAGTTCGACGCGCGCAAGCTGCGCCAGGGCTTCGACCGCGCGCTGCAGAAGCGCCCGGTGGCCGAGGAGCAGATCGAGGCCGCGGTGCGCGCCGTGGTGCACCAGCTGCGCATGACCACCGAACGCGAGATCGCCTCGCGCCGGGTCGGCGAGTTCGTGATGGCGGAACTGCGCCGGCTCGACCACGTCGGCTACGTGCGCTTCGCCTCGGTGTACCGGGCGTTCGAGGACGTGGCCGATTTCCGCGAGGAACTCGACCGGCTCGAGCACGACCTGCCGGGCGAGGGCCAGCTGCCGCTGCTCGGCGCCGAGATCGTCCCCATCGACCGCCACGCCGACAAGAAGAAGCGCTGAGCCATGCCCGGATTCTCCGCGATCGACCACGCAATGATGGCGCGCGCGCTGCGGCTGGCGGAGCGCGGCGCCTACACCACCAAGCCCAACCCGATGGTCGGTTGCGTGATCGCGCGCGACGCCGAGATCGTCGGCGAAGGATTCCACGAGCGTGCCGGCGGCCCGCATGCCGAGGTGTTCGCGCTGGAAGGCGCGCGTGAGCGCGCACGCGGCGCGACCGCCTATGTCACCCTCGAGCCGTGCGCGCATACCGGCAAGACCGGCCCCTGCGCCGACGCCCTGATCGCCGCCGGGGTGGCGCGCGTGGTCGGCGCGATGCGCGACCCCAACCCGCAGGTCGACGGCAGCGGCTTCGAGCGGCTGGTCGCGGCCGGCATCCAGGTCGAGACCGGACTGATGGAGGCGCAGGCACGCGTGCTCAACCGCGGCTTCCTGTCGCGGATCGAGCGCGGGCGGCCGTGGTTGCGGGTGAAACTCGCAACCAGCCTGGACGGACGCAGCGCGCTCGCGTCCGGCGACTCGAAGTGGATCAGCGGCGAGCCCGCACGCATGGACGTGCAGCGCTGGCGCGCCCGATCGGGTGCGTTGCTCACCGGCGCCGGCACGGTGCTGGTCGACGATCCGCACCTGACCGTGCGCCTGGGCCTGGACGACGCCGGCAACGAGATTCCGTTCGTCGCGCCGCTGCGCGTGGTGCTCGACCCGGGCCTGGCCACGGTCGCGCGCGGCCACATCCGCGAGGGCGGTGCGCCGACCCTGTACCTGCACGCGGCGGACGCGCGCATGCCGCGCGGGATCGACGCGCCGCACACGCACGTTCCCGTCCACGCCGGCCTGTTCGACCTCGACGCAGTGCTCAAGCTGCTGGCCGAGCGCGGCATCAATGAAGTCCAGGTGGAAGCCGGCGCCACCCTCGCCGGCGCGTTCCTCGCCGCGGGCCTGGTCGACGAGCTGTTGCTGTACGTGGCGCCGGTGATGCTCGGCGAGCGTGCGCGGCCGCTGTTCGAGGGCCTGCACATCGACGCGATGACCGAACGCCTGGACATGCGCATCGTCGAGACCCGCCGCATCGGCGCCGACGTGCGCGTGCTGCTGCAGCCGGAAGCGAAGTGAGCATGCAGTCGTGAGCAGCAGGTTCGCCGATCCGGCTTTTGCCGACCCGGCCTTTGCCGACCATTTCTCGGCAGTCGCCGCCGACTACGCCGGCGCGCGCCCGGAATACCCGGATGCACTGTTCGCGTGGATTGCGTCGGTTGCCCCTGCTGCCGGACGGGTTTGGGAGGCCGGTTGCGGCAGCGGCCAGGCCAGCCGCGGACTGGCGCGACATTTCGGCCGCGTCCATGCCACCGACCCGAGCGCCGCGCAGATCGCGCAGGCGCATGCCCCCGGCAACGTCTCGTTCGCGGTGGAACCCGGGGAACGCTGCAGCCTGCCGGACGCGAGCGTCGATGCGGTATGCGTGGCGCAGGCATTGCACTGGTTCGACCGGGGTGCGTTCTTCGCCGAATGCAGGCGCATGCTGCGGCCGGGCGGCGTACTGGTCGCCTGGGGCTACCAGGACATCGTGGTACCAGCTGCGCTGGCAGGGGCGAACGATGCGTTGCAGCGCGCGATCGCGCCGCACTGGCCGCCGGAACGCAGGCTGGTCGACGAAGCCTACGCAGGCTTCGATTGGCCGTTTCCGGCGATCGAAGTGCCGGCGTTCGAGTTGCGCGCGCAGTGGACGCTGTCGCGGCTGCTTGGGTACTTGGCCAGCTATTCGGCGAGCCAGCGATATCGCGAGGCGACCGGGCAGGATCCGGTCCGGACGCATGCGGCCGCGTTTGCGGAAGCGTGGGGCGATCCGGACCTGGCGCACGAGGTGCGGTGGCCGTTGTTCGTGCATGCACGACGGGAAGAAGCGTGTTCACCGGGCTGATCCAGGGTGTCGGGCGGCTGGCCGGGCGCGAAATCCGCGGCGGCGACGCACGCCTGCGCATCGACTTCGGCGACTTGCCGGTCGGCAGCGTGGATTCCGACGAGGTCGCGCTGGGCGAAAGCATCGCCGTCAATGGCGTATGCCTGACCGTGGTCGCCTGCGATGCCGCCGGTTTCGAGGCCGATGCCTCCAGCGAGACGCTGGCGCTGACGACGCTGGGCCAATTGCCGCTCGGCGCCTCGCTCAACCTGGAACGCGCGCTGCGCGCGAACGACAGGCTCGGCGGGCATCTCGTCAGCGGCCATGTCGACGGCGTCGGCCGAGTGCTCGCGATCGAGCCCGACGCACGCGCGCAGCGCTGGCGCTTCGCCGCGCCGCCGGCGCTGTTGCGCTACATCGCGCACAAGGGTTCGATCTGCGTCGACGGCACCAGCCTCACGGTGAACGCGGTCGACGATGCGGGCTTCGAGGTAGCGCTGATCCCGCACACGGTGGCCCATACCGCATTCGACGCAACCCGCGTCGGCGACGCGGTCAACCTGGAAGTCGACCTGGTGGCGCGCTATGTCGAGCGCCTGCTGTTGCCGGCACGGAGTAACGACGCATGAGCTTTGCCCCGATCCACGAACTGCTCGACGAGATCCGCGCCGGCCGCATGGTGGTGATCGTCGACGACGAGGACCGCGAGAACGAGGGCGACCTGATCATGGCCGCCGAACTCGTGCGGCCGCAGGACATCAACTTCATGGTCACGCATGCGCGCGGCCTGGTCTGCCTGTCGCTGACGCGCGAGCGTTGCCGCCAGCTCGGGCTGCCGCCGATGGTGCGCGACAACACCTCGTCGCACGGCACCAACTTCACCGTGTCGATCGAAGCGGCCGAGGGCGTCACCACCGGCATCAGCGCCTACGACCGCGCGCAGACCGTGCGCACCGCGGTGCGCCCTGCCGCCAGCGCGGCCGACCTGTCGCAGCCCGGCCACATCTTCCCGCTGCAGGCGCAGCCGGGCGGCGTGCTCAACCGCGCCGGCCATACCGAGGCGGCCAGCGATCTGGCGTTGCTCGCGGGGCTGGAGCCGGCGGGCGTGCTGGTGGAGATCCTCAACCCCGACGGTTCGATGGCGCGGCGGCCGCAACTGGAAGCGTTCGCGCGCGAACACGGGCTGAAGATCGGTTCGATCGAGGACCTGATCCGGCATCGGCTGGAGACCGAACACACGGTGGAGCGGGTCGACGAGCGCGAAATCGACACCGGGCACGGGCCGTTCCGGCTGTTCACCTATCGCGACAGGCTCAGCCATGCGCTGCACTTCGCGCTGTTGCGCGGCGACGCGGATGCGGCGGTGCCGACGCTGGTACGGGTGCACGTGTTCAACCTGCTGGCGGATGCGCTGCACTGGCGGCGCGCGGACTTCGGCCCGGCGATCGACGAAGTGCTGGCGGCGATCGCGCGCGAGGGACGCGGTGCGCTGGTGCTGCTGGGCGAGCCGCAACGCAGCCCGGCGGAGCAGGGCGAGGCGTTGCTGGCGCGCATCCGCCAGCAGGACGAGCCCTCGCCGCGGGCGCCGGTGCGCGGCGGTGCGGTCGCCGAATGGCGCCGCAACGGCGCCGGCAGCCAGATCCTGGCGGACCTCGGCCTGGGCAAGCTGCGCGTCCTCGGCACCCCGCGCCGCCAGGTCGGCCTGGCCGGCTACGGCCTGGAAGTCGTCGAATACGTCACTCCGTAGAGCCGAGCCATGCTCGGCTGGCAGTCCGGGGCCGAGCATGGCCCGGCTCTACAGTAGACTTGTCACCCCCTTGGTCCCCGACGTCCCCATGGCCCACTACGAAGGCGACCTGCGCACCACCGAGGGCGCCCGCTTCGCCATCCTCGCCAGCCGCTGGAATCCGCGCATCACCGATGCGCTGGTGGCCGGCGCACGCAAGGCTTTCGCCGACCACGGCGTGGCCGAGGAGTCGGTCGACGTGGTGCGAGTGCCGGGTGCCTGGGAACTGCCGCTCGCCGCCGCACGGATCGCCGCCGCGCGCAGCCACGTCGCGGTGGTGGCGCTGGGGTGCGTCGTGCGCGGCGATACCCGCCATTACGAGCAGGTCGCGGACGGTTGCTCCGAAGGATTGATGCGGGTGGCGCTGGACTACGCGCTGCCGGTGTGCAACGGCGTGCTCGCGGTCGAGGACCACGCCGACGCCGAGAAGCGTGCCGGCGGCAGCCATGGCAACAAGGGCGAGGAAGCCGCGCTGGTGGCGATCGAGATGGCGCACCTGCTGGAGCAGCTGCCGTGAGCCGGCCCCCGCGGCGCAAGGACGGCATCGATCCCGTTGCGCGCTCGCGTGCGCGCCGCCGTGCGCTGCAGGCGATCTACGCGTGGCAGGTGTCGGGCGGCAACGCGCAGCAGGTGATCGCCCAGTTCGCGCACGAGCAGGCGCACGAGGTCGCCGACCTCGAATATTTCGAGGACCTGGTGCGCGGCGTCATCAAGCACGTCGGCGAACTCGACATCGCGCTGGCCGCCTTCATCGACCGCGAAGTCGAGCAGGTCGACCAGATCGAGCGCGCATCCCTGCGCATCGCCGCCTACGAGATGCTGCATCGTCCGGACGTACCGTACCGGGTGGTGATCAACGAGGCCATCGACACCACCAAGCGCTTCGGTTCCGAGCACGGCCACACCTACGTCAACGGCGTGCTCGACCATGCCGCCGCCGAGTGGCGCGCCCCCGAGTTCGCCGCCAACAGGCGCGATGCATAGGAGCGGCCGATGGCCGCGAGCACGGAATTCGCCCTGATCGATCGCATCCGCACCCGCGTCGCCACCCGTGGCGACGTGGTCCTCGGCATCGGGGACGATGCCGCATTGCTGCAGGTACCGCCGGGGCGCTTGCTCGCGGTCGCCACCGACACCCTCAACATCGACGTGCACTTTCCCGGCGATACCGGTGCCGCCGAGCTCGGCTGGAAGTCGCTGGCGGTGAACCTCTCCGACCTCGCGGCGATGGGCGCGCAACCGGCATGGGCGACGCTGTCATTGTCGCTCCCGCATGCCGGGGAGCCCTGGCTCGACGCCTTCCTCGACGGCTTTCTCGATTTGGCAACACGCCACGATGTTGCGCTGGTTGGCGGCGACACCACGCGTGGGCCGCTGTCGGTAAGCGTCACCGTGCACGGATTCGTCGAGGCTGGCGCCGCGCTGCGCCGCGACGGCGCGCGCGAGGGCGACGATATCTGGGTGAGCGGTACCCTCGGCGACGCCGCGGCCGCGCTGGCGCAGTGGCGTGCCGGCGGTGCGGGCGACCCCGAGTTGCGCGCACGCCTGGACCGGCCCGTGCCGCGGGTGGAAGCCGGGCTCGCACTGGCGGGAATGGCGCACGCGGCGATCGATGTGTCCGACGGCCTGCTCGCCGACCTCGGTCATGTCTGCTCTGCGAGCGGCGTCGGGGCCGAGGTGCGGCTGGATGCGTTGCCGGCGTCCCCGTTGCTGCTGAAGCGTTTCGATGCGCAGGCCCGCGCCGCACTGCAGGCCACCGGCGGCGACGACTACGAACTGTGCTTCACCGCCGCGCCCGCGCGGCGCGACGCAATCGTCGGAATCGCCCGGCGCTGCGACGTGCCCCTGACCAGAATTGGTTGCATCGTCGCCGGCACCGGTGTGCGTGCGCTGCATCCCGACGGTACCGAGTGGCATCCGGACCGCAGCGGCTATACCCACTTCACCTTGCGGGAAGTGCGAAATCCGCTTCCGTGAGGGGACGCCGCGAGTGCGGGTCTGGCAGTCGGGACACGCCGTGAATACGTCCATGTAGGCTCGGCGCCGGCATCCATGCCGGCGACGGTCCCGCCCGCCAGACCCGCACTCACGACGCCTACCGCAAGCGCGTATCCCCGCTTCTTGTGGCCGAAGCGCTGCAACCTCATGCGCCGAGGCCGGCGTGAGGTGGCTGTCCCCAAGACAGGGCCTTCTGCGGCATGGATGCCGCAGCAGAGCCTACATGGATGTATTCACGGCGTGCCCTGACTTGGGGACAGCCACCTCGCGTCGGCCCCCCCCACGAGATCGGCTCTACGGGAGCAGCTTGCCGGGATTGAGGATACCGTCGGGATCGAAGGCCGACTTGACCTGGCGCATCAACCCCAGCGTCGGCGCATCCAGCGCCAGCGCCATGAACGCGCGCTTGGCCAGGCCGATGCCGTGCTCGCCGGACAGCGTGCCGCCGAGCCCCAGCGCCAGCGCGAACACCCGTGCCAGCGCACCCTCGGCCGCGGCGGCCTGTGCCGCGTCGGCCGGGTCGAACAGGATGTTGACGTGCAGGTTGCCGTTGCCGGCGTGGCCGAAGCACACGATCGGCAGGCGGACTTCGCGCGACAGCGCCTGCACCCCGGCCACCAGCTCCGGGATCCGCGACACCGGTACCACCACGTCCTCGTTGATCTTGCCCGGCGCCAGCGTGCGCAGCGCCGGCGACAGTGACTTGCGCGCGGCCCACAACCTGGCGCGCGCGGCTTCGTCCGCGGCATCGTCCAGCGCCAGCAGGCCGTCGCCGGCCGCGGCCGCCTTCAGCGCGTCGATCGCCGCCGGCAGGGTGGCGGCATCGCCGTCGGCCTCGATCATGAGCAGCGCGCCGGCATCGGCCGGAAGGTCGGCGCCTCCCACCTCGCGCGCCAGGCGCACGCAATCGCCGTCCATGAACTCGAGCATCGACGGCGTCGCCGGTTGCACCATCAGCCGCGCCACCGCCGCGGCCGCGCTGCCGACGTCGCGATAGATGGCGCGCAACGCGCGCCGTTGCGGCGGCAACGGCATGAGCTTCAACGTCGCCTCGACGATCAGCGCCAGCGTGCCTTCGCTGCCGACCAGCAGCCGTTGCAGGTCGTAGCCGGTCGCGCCCTTGGTGGTGGCGCTGCCGCAATGGATGAGTTCGCCCGCGCCGGTGACCGCGGTCAACGCCAGTACGTTGTCGCGCGAAGCGCCGTACTTCACCGCGCGCGGGCCGCCCGCGTTGCACGCCAGGTTGCCCCCGATGGTGGCGTAGTCGGCGCTGGTCGGGTCGGGGGGCCAGAACAGGCCATGCGGCTCCAGTGCGCGTTGCAGGGTGCCGTTGAGCACACCCGGCTCGACCACCGCGCAGCGGTCGCCGGGGCGGATGTCGAGGATCCGGTGCATGCGTTCGAACGACACCACCACGCCACCCTCGACCGGCACGCTGGCGCCGGTGGTGTTGGTGCCGCGACCGCGCGCGACCAGCGGCACCCGGTGCGCACGGCAGGCACGCACCAGCGCCAGCACCTGGCCGCGTTCCACCGGCAGCGCGACCGCATCGGGCAACACCAGCCGCCGCGAGTTGTCGTAGCCGTAGGTCAGCCGCTCGGCGTCGTCGCGCAGCCACCCCGTGCCGAAAAGCGCGACCATTTCATCGTGCATCGACTCGTCAATCATCGGCGCGGAACGCATCCCGGATCCAGCGCAACCGTGGCTGCGCCGGCTCACCGCTGGCCTCGACCACGTCGAAGCGGCAGGGCGCCTCGGTGCGGCGGGTCTTGAGCAGGAACAGTTCGGCCGCACGCAACAGCTTGCGGCGCTTGCCATGGTCGACCGATTCCGCGCCGCTCCCATCGACACGAAACCGCACCTCCACGAACACCACGACATCGCCGTCGCGATCGCGGTCGAGCATCACCAGGTCGAGTTCCCCGATTCGATAGTTGACGTTGCTGCCCAACAACCGCAGTCCGGCATCGAGCAGGTGCCGGCGCGCGGCCGCCTCCACCAGCGCGCCGCGCGCACGCCGGTCGATGCCGTCAGCCGCCGGCATCCGACAGCAGCACCGAAGTGTCGCCGCGCCAGCTGGACCACGCCGGCGTGCGCACGATGTTGCCGAAGCCGTCCAGGCGCAGGGTGCCGGTGGCGCCGGCGACGGTGGCGTTGGCATCGCCGGCGAGACGGTCGAGGTAGGCGGTCAGCAGCCAGGCGTCGAAACCGAACGCGAACAGCCGCTGCGCCGGTCCGCGCGCGCTCGCCAGCATCGCCGCCGCGCTGGCGGCCGAGGGCAGGCCGGTGACGTTGCGCACGCTCCAGGCATCGCTGGGGAAGGCAATGCCGTCCAGCCCGTGGTCGGCGGTGTCGTCGGCACCGGCGGACGCCAGCTGCGAGGTCGCGACCCGCAGCTTGCCGCCGAGGCCGGCCTGCGCAAGCTGCGGCGCGAGCAGGCGGGCCTGGTCGGCGTGCAGCGCGAGGAACACTGCGTCCACGCCGCCTTCGGATTGCGCGGCGGTGGCGAGCGCGGCGCCCATGTCGCCGGGTTCGGCGCCCACGCCAAGTTCGATGGCGATGGTGCCACCGCGCTGCAGCAGCTGCCCGCGGAATGCCGCGACCGCGCGGCGCATGCTGTCGTCGTTGCCGGCCAGCACCAGCACGCGCTTGCCGCCGCGCGCGATCACGTATTCGGCCGCGGCGATGCCGTCGTCCTCCGGCGCGAGCGAGAAGCTGGCGCTGCCGGGCGGCGGCGCCACGCTGCCGCGATTGAGCGCGAGCACCGGCACCGTGAGCGTGCCCTTGCCGAACAGGCGGCCGACCTCGTCGCGCCCGAGCGGACCGAGCACGTAGTCGGCACCGGCAGCGACCGCCTTGTCGTAGGCCGCCGACACGCCAGCGGCGGTGTCGTAGAAGACGATTTCCGGGCGCCGCCGCTGCTCGGCGTAGTAACCCGCGAGCAGGCCGTCGCGCACCGGTACCGCGGCGGTGGAGAGGCTGCCGGACAGCGGCAGCAGCACCGCCAGCTTCAGCGGTGGACGGTAGCCGTCGCTGTCGGCGGGCGGGCGGTTGCCGGCGTCGAATTGCGCCCGGCGGCGATCGAAGGGCCGTGGCAGCGGCAGGCCGCGGTTGAGCAGGGCGCGCCCGGCAAAGTCGTACAGCGGATCGCCCGATGGCAGTGCCGCAGCGTCACGCGCCAGTGTTGCATCGTCGAGCCCGGCGAGCAGGCGGTCGATGCGCGACGCGCTGGCCTGGCGCTGTGCGCCTTCCAGTGCGCCGAGGCTCTGGGCCAGCACCCGTGCCTCGGCGAAGGCGGGGGCTGCCGGCTGCGGCGCCGGTGCGCGTACCACGGTGGTCGCGCAACCCGCGGCAAGCACGGCCAGCAGCAGCGGCAACAACATCCTTTTCAGCATTGCAGCGGGTGCTCCGGGGGAACCGGTTAGGATTCTACCCGTGCGCGGAACCCCGCGCGGTGGAGCGCGAATGGCAGTCAGCATCCCCACACCCGTTCCCCCGACGGCGGGCGTTCTTCACATCGTCGCGACGCCGATCGGCAACCTCGGCGATCTTTCGCCACGCGCACTGGAGACCTTGAAATCGGTGGCGGCGATCTGCGCCGAGGACACCCGCCACACCCGCCAACTGCTCGCGCATTACGGCGTGGAGCAACCGTTGCTCGCGTTGCACCAGCACAACGAGGACGAGCTTGCGGCGCGCCTGGTGGTGCGGTTGCAGGCGGGCGATTCGCTGGCGCTGGTGTCGGATGCGGGCACGCCGCTGGTCAGCGACCCGGGCTTCCGGCTGGTGCGCGCCGCGCGCGCTGCCGGCATCCGGGTCAGTCCGCTGCCGGGGCCGTGCGCGTTCATCGCCGCCCTCAGCGTGGCCGGCCTGCCCAGCGACCGTTTCGTGTTCGAGGGCTTCCTGCCGGCGAAAGCGGCGGCACGCCGCGAGCGGCTGTCGGTGCTGGCATCGGAGCCGCGCACGCTTGCGTTCTACGAGTCCTCGCACCGGATCGAAGAGACGCTGGCGGACATGCGTGCCGCATTCGGTGCGCAGCGGCCGGCGGTGCTGGCGCGCGAACTGACCAAGCTGTTCGAGACGGTGCTCGACGGCACCCTGGAGGTGTTGTGCGAGCGGGTCGCAGCCGATGCCGACCAGCGCAAGGGCGAGTTCGTGGTGCTGGTGCAGGGTGCCGGGGAGGACGCCGACGCGCGCGTCGCCGAAGGGCGCCGCCTGTACGCCAAGCTCAGCGAGCACCTGCCGCCCTCGACCGCCGCCAAGCTCGCTGCCGACCTCAGCGGCGCCCCGCGCAAGGCCCTCTACAACTCCTCGGCCGGGTAACTGCGCCTGGCCCCTGACCCTTGCGCCGGCGGCTCCCTCCCGAAGCGTCGGGCGGAACCAGCTCACGACCTCGACACAGCGCGGTGATCGTGGATCCACGCTCGAACGGAGCATGGCGGCGACCAGTCGGCATTCGAGCTGACGCCGATCTGTCCGGAGCACCAGCCCCCTGAGTCAGGGGCGATCCGCGCCGTAGGCGCGGATGGGGGTATGGAAGCATGAGCGCCGGTGCCCGGAATGCGCAGCATTCCGGGTCTCGCGCGCAGCGCGAGCGGCGTGCCCCTCATTCCCAAGCGCGCAGCGCTTGGGAATGAGGGGCGGAGCCGGCCGATAAGCCGGGTTCTGTCGTGGACAGTCATTCCTCTAGGCGCAGCGTCACCGCTACGCTCGAGCAGCCTACCCGGACCCGACGCGGGCCACGTCATGAGGTCCCTATTTGGCCTTGCTCCCGGTGGGGTTTGCCGTGCCGGCCTGTTGCCAGGCTCGCGGTGCGCTCTTACCGCACCATTTCACCCTTGCCACGCGTCCGGATGCCTTTCGGCAGCCGGACCGTTCGGCGGTATCTTTCTGTTGCACTTTCCGTCGGCTCTCGCCGCCCAGGCGTTACCTGGCACCGTGCCCTGTGGAGCCCGGACTTTCCTCGGCATTCTTTCGAATGACGCGACTGCCTGGCCGACTCCGCCGCCGCCGATTCTACCTGCGCCGGGCTTGTTGCGATGCAGCAAGATGAATGGAGCGGGTCCTTGCCTGTCCCGGAACTACCGCTCTCGGGGCCCTTCACATGGCCTTGATCTCAAAATTTGAGATGAAACAGCGGCTTGTGGATAAAGCTTGAACAAGTCTCTGAAGTTCGTCGCAAGTTATTGACCTGCCTAGTGAAAATCGCCGCGCAAAGTTGTTGACAACCCTCTGGGCCACTCATAAGGTGGCGACTCGTGGGGAAACCGGGTTTTTAGTGGTTTTCCTTGGGTCGCAAACCCGCCTGAGACGGGGGCACAAGGCAGGCTAATGTTCCAGGGCGAGACCGCCATCACCATCGACGACAAGGGCCGGCTGGCGATTCCCACCAGCTACCGGGACCTTGTCGCGAACGCGTGCGCCAACCGCCTGGTCATCACCTACAGCCCGTTCGACAGCGGCTGCCTCTACCTGTACCCGCAAGCAGTCTGGGAAAAGGTCCGCGACCAGGTCAATGCATTGCCGCGCACGCGCAGCGTCAATCGCCAGATCCAGCTGAAGCTGGTGGGTGCGGCGTGCTTCGTCGAACCCGACGGCAACGGCCGCATTTCCATTCCCGCCTCGCAACGCAGTGCGTGCGGGCTCGAAAAGCGCGCGGTGCTGCTGGGCATGGGCGACAAGTTCGAACTGTGGAGCGAGCAGGCGCACCACGCGCAGATCCGGCAGACGCTCGGCGACGCCGACCTGGGTGATGGCCTGCTCGACCTGCAGCTATGACGGCAGGTGGCCCGGGGGCAACCCGCGAAGGCCACCTTCCGGCGCTGCACTTGCCAGTGATGTTCGACGAAGTCATGGAAGGGCTCGCGGTGAAGGCGGATGGAACGTACCTGGACGGCACGTTCGGGCGTGGCGGACATGCGCGCGGCGTGCTGCAGAAGCTGGGCCCCGGAGGGCGACTGCTGCTGATGGACAAGGATCCCGAAGCGATCGCCAGCGCCGAACGCGAGTTCGCGGGCGACCCGCGCGTGTCGTTGTTCCGCGGCAGCTTCGCGGAGCTGGCGCGCTGGGACGCGACCGCCGCGGGCCTGGACGGCGTGCTGTTCGACCTTGGCGTGTCCTCGCCGCAACTCGATGTCGCCGAACGCGGCTTCTCGTTCGGCAAGGACGGTCCGCTGGACATGCGCATGGATCCCGACAGCGGCGAGAGCGCTGCGCAGTGGCTCGCGCGCGCCGACGACAGGGAAATCGCCGACGTGCTGTGGACCCTGGGCGAGGAACGCATGTCGCGCCGGATCGCCCGCGCCATCGTCGCCGAACGCGCGCGCCAGCCGATCGTGCGCACCGCGCAGCTGGCCGAGCTCATCGCTTCGGTGGTGCCGCGCGGCAAGGATCGCATCCATCCGGCCACCCGCAGCTTCCAGGCCATCCGTATCCACGTGAACCGCGAACTCGTCGACCTGGAAGCCGGGCTCGACGCCGCGCTGGCCAGGCTCAAGGCCGGTGGACGGCTGGCAGTGATCAGCTTCCACTCGCTCGAGGACCGCATCGCCAAGCAGTTCATCGCCGCGCAGGCCAAGGGTCCGCCGGCCAATCGCCGGATGCCCGAGCCGGCACCGTTCGTGCCGACGTTGCGTGCGATCGGTGGCGCGCAGAAAGCAGGCGAGCGCGAGCTGGCGACCAATCCGCGCGCGCGCAGCGCGGTGCTGCGGGTGGCCGAGCGCCTGCCGTCCAGCCCCGGCGGGGGGACGGCATGACTCTGCGCATCGTGCTCGCGCTGCTGATCGCCGCCAACGTCCTCAGTGGCGTCGCGGTCGTGTTCGCACGCCACGAGCATCGTCAGCTGTTCATCGAACTGACCAAGCTCGAGCGCGCGCGCGACGAGCTCAACATCGACTTCGGCCGGCTGCAGCTCGAGCAGGCGACCTGGGCCGAGAGCAACCGCATCGACCAGGTCGCGCGCACGCGCCTGGGCATGCAGTTCCCGGAAACGAAGGACATCGTCGTGGTGCGTCCATGATCGGGCGCAACGCTTCGCGGCAGCCGGGCAAGCCCGCGCGCTCGCGCGGGCGCACGCCGTTCAACCTGCGCGGGCGGCTGATGGTGGTCACCGGCACCCTCGGGCTGTGCTCGCTGGCGCTGGTCGGGCGCGCGGTCGACCTGCAGCTGGTGGACAACGACTTCTATCGCCAGCAGGGCGACGCGCGCTTCGTGCGCGAGATCCCGATCCCCACCTCGCGCGGCATGATCACCGACCGCAACGGCGAGCCGCTCGCGGTGTCCTCGCCGGTCGAGTCGATCTGGGGCAATCCGCAGGAGCTGCTGAAGAATCCGGCGCGCCTGCCGGAGCTGGCGCAGGCGCTGGGCGTGCCGATCGAGCAGCTCACGCGCAAGCTCGGCCAGCGCAGCGACAAGGAATTCGTCTACCTCAAGCGCCGGATCAACCCGGACGAAGCCAGGGCGATCCTCGCCCACGACATTCCGGGCGTCGCCTCGCAACGCGAATTCCGCCGCTTCTACCCGCAGGGCGACGCGCTGGCGCACGTGCTCGGCTTCACCAACATCGACGACCGCGGCCAGGAGGGCATCGAACTCGCGTTCGACGACTGGTTGCGCGGCACCCCCGGCGCGAAGAAGGTGATCCGCGACCGCCGCGGCCGCATCGTCGAGAACGTCGACCTGGTGCGCGCCGCGCAACCCGGCCACGACCTGACCTTGTCGATCGACCGCCGCATCCAGTACCTCACCTATCGCGAGCTCAAGCGCGCGCTGCTGGAAACCGGCGCCAGCAGCGCCTCCGCGGTGGTGCTCGACATCGCCACCGGCGAGGTGCTGGCGATGGCCAACCTGCCCTCGTACAACCCCAACTCGGTCGACGGCAGCCACCGCGATGCGCACCGCAACCGTGCGGTCACCGACGTGGTCGAACCCGGCTCGACCATGAAGCCGGTGACGATCGCCGCAGGCCTGGCCGCCGGCGTGGTCACTCCGGACACGCTGATCGACACGAACCCGGGCTGGATGCCGAACGGCCGCTGGCGCACCACCGACACCAGCAACCACGGCGTGCTCACCGTCACCGGCGTGATCACCAAGAGCTCGAACGTCGGCGCGGCCAAGATCGCGAACATGCTGCCGGACCGGCAGTACTACGACTTCGTGCGCCGCTTCGGCTACGGCAGCGCGCCGGGCAGTGGCTTTCCGGGCGAATCCTCGGGCGTGCTGGCGCCGCCGGATACCTGGAGCGGCACCTCCAAGCAGACCATGGCCTACGGCTACGGCCTGTCGGCGACGCCGCTGCAGATCGCCGAGGTCTACGCAGCCTTCGCCAACGGCGGACGCATGATCGCGCCGACCTTCGTCAAGGGCCAGCGCAACGATCCGCGGCAGGTGCTGGATCCGGCGATCGCGCAGGAAGTGATGAAGATGATGCAGACGGTCACGGAGCCCGGCGGCACCGCGACCCAGGCCGCGATCCTCGGCTACCACGTGGCCGGCAAGACCGGTACCTCGCGCATGGCCAGTGGCGGCGGCTATTCGCGCCGCTACGTGTCGCTGTTCGCCGGCGTGGTGCCGGTCGACAACCCGCGATTCTCGATGGTGGTGGTGGTCAGCGAGCCCGATCCGAGCCGTCGCGGCTACTACGGCGGTTCGGTTTCCGGCCCGGTGTTCCACGACGTGATGCAGGGCGCGTTGCGGCTGATGGACGTGCCGCCGGACGATATCGGGACTTGGCTGGCGGTACAGGCGAAGCAAAGAGCGAAAGCGGGAACGGGGAACAGGGAACAGGGAACTGCGGTTGCGCCGGTCGTGGGGGCTGCGCAATGAGCCGCAGCATGCGATTGGCGGAATTGTTGCCCGACGTGGCTGGCGTGCCCGGTGATCTCGTCGTGACAGGGCTGGTGCTTGACAGCCGGGACGTGCGGGCGGGCGATGCGTTCGTGGCGATCGCGGGGTTCGGCGCGCATGGACTGCTGTTCACGGAGCAGGCGCGCGGCTCGGGTGCGAGCGCGGTGTTGTTCGAGCCGCCGGCACCGGCGGACATCCCGGCGCCCGCGGATGCGATCGCGGTGCCGGGGCTGCGCGCACGCATGGGCACGATGGCCGACCAGTTCCACGGCCGGCCGTCGCACGCGATGACCATGGTCGGCGTCACCGGGACCAGCGGCAAGACCTCGACGGTGCAACTGCTGGCGCAGGCGCTGACCCTGCTGGGCACCCGCAGCGGCACCATCGGCACGCTCGGCGCCGGGCTCCACGGCGAGGCGGTCGCGACCGGCTTCACAACGCCGCTGGTGCTGCAGATGCATGCGCTGCTGGCGCAACTGCGTGACGCGGGTGCGCAAGCGGTGGCGATGGAAGTCAGTTCGCACGCGCTCGACCAGGGTCGCGTGGACGCCGTGCACTACGACGTCGCGGTATTCACCAACCTCACCCGCGACCACCTCGACTACCACGGCGACATGGCCAGCTACGGCGCCGCCAAGGCGCGCCTGTTCTCGCGTCCCGGGCTGCGCGCAGCGGTGGTCAACATCGACGACGCCTTCGGCCGCGAACTGCTGGCGGCGCTGCCGGACGGCGTGCGCGGCATCGGCACCAGCTCGCAGGGCGCGCAGACCGACGTGCGCGCGGAGAACGTGGCGCTCGGCGCCGAGGGCCTCGCCTTCGACCTGGTGCTCGGCGACGAGCGCCGCAGCGTCGCCTCGCCGCTGCTCGGGCGCTTCAACGTCGACAACCTGGTGGCGGTGGCCGCCACCCTGCACGCGCTCGGCGAGGATGCCGACGCGATCGCGAAGGTGCTGCCGCAACTGCAGCCGATCCCCGGGCGCATGAACCGGCTCGGTGGCGGCGCGTTGCCGCTGGTGGTGATCGACTACTCGCACAAGCCCGATGCGCTGCAGCAGGCACTGGCGTCGCTGCGCGGCCACCTGCACGGTCGCCTGACCTGCGTGTTCGGCTGCGGCGGCGAGCGCGACCGCGGCAAGCGCCCGCAGATGGCGGCGATCGCGGAAGCTGCAGCGGAATCGGTGATCGTCACCGACGACAACCCGCGCGGCGAAGACGGCGACGCCATCGTCGCGGACATCGTGGCCGGCTTCGCCGAGGCCACGAAGGTGGTGGTCGAGCGCGACCGCCGCAAGGCGATCGAGCGCGCGATCGGCGCCGCCGGGCCGGGCGACATCGTGCTGGTGGCCGGCAAGGGCCACGAGACCTACCAGGAAGTCGCCGGCGTGAAGCATCCGTTCGACGACAGCGCGGTGGCACGCGCGGCGCTGGCGCGCATGGGAGGTGCGGCATGATGTTCCTGCCGCTCTCGCGCATCGCGCAGTGGACCGGCGGCCGCCTGCAGGGCGACGACGTGCTCATCGACGCGGTCGCCACCGACACCCGCACGCTCGACGCCAGCGACGGCCGCGCCGCGCTGTTCGTGGCGCTGAAGGGCGAACGCTTCGACGGCCACGACCATGCCGCCGCGGCGGCCGGCGCCGGCGCGCGGGCACTGCTGGTGCAGCGCCCGCTCGAGGTGCCGTTGCCGCAGGTGCTGGTCGCCGACACCGAACGCGCGCTCGCGGCCTTTGCCGCGGCGCTGCAGCGCACCCGCAGGACCCGGGTCGCCGCGATCACCGGCAGCAACGGCAAGACCAGCGTCAAGACCCTGCTGCTGCCGATCCTGCACGGTGCCTACGCCAGTCCGGGCAACCGCAACAACGAAATCGGGTTGCCGCTCGCCGTGCTCGACGCGCCCGAGGACGCGCCGTTCGCGATCTACGAAATGGGCGCCGGCAAGCCCGGCGACATCGCCTACCTCACCGGAGTCGTGCGCCCGGACGTGGCGCTGGTCAACAACATCGCACCGGCGCACCTGGAGCGCATGGGCAACCTGCTGGGCGTGGCCGATACCAAGGCCGCGATCTACGATGCGTTGCCGCCGGACGGTGTCGCCGTGATCAACGCCGACGATGCATTCGCGCCGTATTTCGCCGAGCGTGCGCATGGCCGCAGGCTGATCCGCTTCGGACTGGAAGCCAGTGCCGATGTCAGCGCGCGCGACGTCGTGCTGGAACCGGAGGGTGCCCGTTTCGTGCTGTCCACGCCGGGCGGGAACATCGACGCGCGGATCGCGCTGCCCGGCCGCCACAACGTGCGCAACGCGCTCGCTGCCGCTTCGCTGGCGCTGGGCCTGGGCGCCTCGCTGGAAGCGATCCGCGATGGCCTCGCCGCCGCGCGCCCGGTGGCCGGCCGGCTGGTGCGGCACCGCCTCGGCAACGGCGCGCTGCTGCTCGACGACAGTTACAACGCCAACCCCGGCTCGCTCAATGCGGCGATCGAGCTGCTCGCGGCCGAAGCCGATGGCTGGCTGGTGCTCGGCGACATGCGCGAGCTCGGCGTCGATGCCGGTGCGCTGCACGCCGAGGCCGGCCGCCGCGCCAGGTCCGCGGGCGTCAAGCGTCTGTACACGCTCGGGCCGCTGAGCGCCGCCGCCGCCGAAGCGTTCGGCGCGGGCGCGCGTCATTTCGAAAGCCACGAGGCGCTGGCCGCCGCATTGCTGGCCGATCTTGTAGGCAATCCCACAATTCTGGTCAAGGGTTCGCGCGGCAGCGCGATGGATCGGGTCGTGCGTGCAATTCTCGACGAGGAGGCTGGCGATGCTGCTTGAACTCACCCGCTGGCTGGAACAGCTGCAGAGCCTGTTCGGGCTGTTCGGCTACCTCACCTTCCGCGGCATCCTGAGTGCGCTCACCGCGCTCGCGCTGTCGTTGTGGTGGGGGCCGGCGATGATCCGCAAGCTGGCCGAGTTCAAGGGCCAGCCGATCCGCCAGGATGGCCCCAAGACCCACTTCACCAAGGCCGGCACGCCGACCATGGGCGGCGCGCTGATCCTGCTCACGGTGATGGCGTCGGTGCTGCTGTGGGGCGACCTGCGCAACCGCTACGTGTGGACGGTGCTGCTGGTGATGCTCGCGTTCGGCGCGATCGGCTGGTACGACGACTGGCTGAAGATCGTCAAGCGCGACCCCAACGGCCTGAAGTCGCGCTGGAAGTACCTGGCGCAGTCGGTGTTCGGACTCGCGGTCGGCCTGTACCTCTACTACAGCGCCGACATTCCGGCAGCCACCACGTTCTATATCCCCTTCTTCAAGTCGGTGGCGTTGCCGCTGGTCAGCGTCAGCTTCGTGTTCATCGCCTATTTGTGGGTGGTGGGTTTCTCGAACGCGGTCAACCTGACCGACGGCCTGGACGGCCTGGCGATCATGCCCACGGTGCTGGTGGCGTGCGCGCTGGGCGTGTTCGCCTACGCGTCCGGCCACGCCCAGTTCGCCGGCTACCTGCAGATCCCGCGCATCCCCGGCGCCGGCGAGCTGGTGATCATCTGCGCGGCGATCGCCGGCGCGGGGCTGGGCTTCCTGTGGTTCAACACCTACCCGGCGATGGTGTTCATGGGCGACATCGGCGCGCTGGCGCTGGGCGCGGTGCTCGGCACCATCGCGGTGATCGTGCGCCAGGAGCTGGTGCTGGTGGTGATGGGCGGCGTGTTCGTGGTCGAAACCCTGTCGGTGATGATCCAGGTGGCGTCGTTCAAGCTCACCGGCAAGCGCGTGTTCCGGATGGCGCCGATCCACCACCACTTCGAACTCAAGGGCTGGCCGGAGCCGCGGGTGATCGTGCGCTTCTGGATCATTTCGGTGGTGCTGGTGCTGGTCGGCCTGGCCACGTTGAAGGTGCGCTGATGACCGACGCCGCCACCCGCCAGGCCACACGGCTGGACGCCATCGGCGGCCGCTACGACCCGTGGCTGCTCGGGGTGTCGCTGGCGCTCGCCTGCTTCGGCGTGGTGATGGTCGCCTCCAGCTCGATCGCGATCGGCGAAGGCCTGGGCGTCGGCCCGTTCTACTTCCTCGAGAAGCACCTGATGTTCCTGGCCGCCGGGATCGCGCTGGCGGCGTGGGCGATGCGCACCGAACTCAAGTCGGTCGAGCAGCACGGACAGTGGCTGCTGCTGGCCTGCTTCGTGCTGCTGCTGCTGGTGTTCGTGCCGGGCGTCGGCGTCAGCGTCAACGGCGCGCGCCGCTGGCTCAACCTGGGGCTCGCCAACTTCCAGGCGGTGGAGGCGGTGAAACTGCTCTACATCGTCTGGCTCGCCAGCTACCTCAAGCGCTACAGCGAGGACGTCACCGCGACCTGGTCGGCGATGCTCAAGCCGCTGGGCGTGGCGGTGCTGCTGGTGGTGCTGCTGATCCTGCAGCCGGACTTCGGTTCGCTGTCGCTGATCCTGGCAATCACCGCCGGCATGCTGGTGCTGGGCGGGGTCAACATGCCGCGCATGTTCGGGCCGGTGCTGGTCGGGCTGCCGGTGCTGGCGATGGTGGCGATCGCCGAGCCGTACCGCGTGCGCCGTTTCACTTCCTTCCTCGATCCGTGGGCGGATCCGTTCAACAGCGGCTACCAGCTGACCAACGCACTGATGGCGGTCGGCCGCGGCGAATGGTTCGGGGTCGGGCTGGGCGCCTCGGTGCAGAAACTCGCTTACCTGCCGGAAGCGCACACCGACTTCATCCTCGCCGTGATCGCGGAGGAGCTCGGTTTCGTCGGCGTGTGCGCGGTGATCGGCGCCTACGTGCTGCTGACCGGACGTGCCTTCTGGGTCGGGCTCAAGTGCGTGGAGATGCGGCGCCACTTCGCCGGCTACTGCGCCTTCGGGATCGCGCTGTGGATGGCGCTGCAGAGCTTCGTCTCGATCGGCGTCAACCTCGGCCTGCTGCCGACCAAGGGCCTGACCCTGCCGATGATTTCTTCCGGCGGCTCCAGCGTACTGATGACGTGTGCCGCGCTCGGGCTGCTGTTGCGGGTGAGCTACGAACTGGATCGCGCGCAGCGCCAGGTCGCGCGCCTGCGCGGCGAAGCATCCGTCCCCGGGGATGCGACCAGGAATTCTCCGTCGCCCGCAACCGCGCAGCCGGCACCGACGGTGACGTCGCGCAGTGGCGAGCGCGGCAGCCGTGGCCGTGCGCGCATCGAACCGGTGCTGGGACAGCCGCTGCCGGCGACGGGTGGCTGGCATGCATTGAGGAAGCGCACATGAAGGGCCGGGACATGAGCGCGCGGCGACATCGCGAAGGCCCGGTGCTGATCCTCGCGGGCGGCACCGGCGGCCACATCTTCCCCGGGCTGTCGGTGGCCGCGGCGCTGCAGGCACGCGGCGTGCCGGTGTCCTGGCTCGGGGCAGACGGCGGCATGGAAACCCGCCTGGTGCCGCAACACGGCATCGCGATCGATACGATCGCGGTCAAGGGCCTGCGCGGCAAGGGCATCGCCACCCTGCTGGGGGCGCCGTTGCGGGTGCTGTCCGCGGTGCGTGCCGCGATGCGGGTCATCGCCGCGCGCGGCCCACGTGCAGTGGTCAGCTTCGGCGGCTACGCGGCCGGGCCGGGCGGCATCGCCGCGCGCCTGCGCGGGGTGCCGCTGGTGGTACACGAGCAGAACCGTGCGCCGGGCATGACCAACCGGGTGCTGGCGCGCTTCGCTCGACGCGTATTGACCGGCTTCCCGCAGACCTTCGATGGCGTCGACGCGGAAGCCGTCGGCAACCCGGTGCGCAGCGAGATCGCAGCGCTGCCGCCGCCGGCGCAGCGCTTCGCGATGCGCAACGGCGCGCTGCGGCTGCTGGTGCTGGGGGGCAGCCAGGGTGCGCGCGCGCTCAACCTCGCGGTGCCGCGCGCGCTGGCCTCGCTCAACGGCCGCGTCCAGGTACGCCACCAGTGCGGCGAGAAAATGCGCGAGGAGGCCGAGCATGCCTATGCGCAGGCCGGCATCGCCGCGACCGTGGAACCCTTCATCGCCGACATGGCGGCCGCGTACGCAGGCGCCGACCTGGTGGTGTGCCGTGCCGGCGCGTTGACCCTGGCCGAGCTGTGCGCAGCGGGTGTCGGCAGCATCCTGGTGCCGTTCCCGCAAGCGGTCGACGACCACCAGGCCCGCAACGCCGAATACCTGGTCGAACACGGCGCGGCATTGCTGCTGCGGCAGGGCGAGACGCTGGCCGAGGAACTGCACGTTGCACTCGCGGCCCTCGCCGTCGACCCGGCAACGCGCCTGCGGATGGCCGAAGCCGCGCGCAGGCTGGCCACGCCCGATGCCGCCGAACGCGTCGCCGATGCCGTACTCGCGGCCAGTGGCTGGCAGGAGGCCGCATGAACGACGCCCGCCGCCTGCTCGCCAGCCGCGACCTCGCCCGCACCGGACTCGACGGCGCCGCCACCCGCGTGCACTTCGTCGGCATCGGCGGCGTCGGCATGAGCGGGATCGCGGAGGTGCTGTGCACGCTCGGCTATCGCGTGTCCGGCTCCGACAACGTCGACAATGCAGTGACCCGCCGCCTCGCCTCGCTGGGCATCGCGATCCATCGCGGCCATGCCGCCGGCAACGTGCACGGCGCCGACTGCGTGGTCGCCTCCAGCGCGATCAAGCGCGACAACCCGGAACTGGCCGAAGCGCACGCGCTGCGCATCCCGATCGTGCCGCGCGCCGAGATGCTGGCGGAGCTGATGCGCTTCCGTCGCGGCATCGCGGTCGCGGGTACCCACGGCAAGACCACCACCACCTCGCTGCTGGCCAGCGTGCTTGGCGAAGGCGGGCTCGACCCGACCTTCGTGATCGGCGGCAAGCTGCTCGCGGCCGGCGCCAATGCGCGCCTGGGCGGCGGCGACTGGCTGGTGGCCGAGGCCGACGAGAGCGACGGCAGCTTCCTGCGCCTGAATCCGCTGGTGGCGATCGTCACCAACATCGATGCCGACCACCTCGAGAACTATGGCGGCGACTTCGCCCGGGTCCAGGCCGCGTTCGCGGAGTTCCTGCACAGGCTGCCGTTCTACGGACTGGCGGTGTTGTGCATCGACGACCCGGAAGTGGCGGCGCTGGCCTCGAATACGTCGCGCCACGCCATGACCTACGGTTTCGATGCCGGCGCCGACGTCCGCGCCGAGGACGTCAGCCAGGACGGTGCGTGCATGCGCTACACGCTGTGCCTGCCGGATGGCGCGCGCACCGCGGTCGAACTGGCGCTGCCCGGCCGCCACAACGTGCTCAATTCGCTGGCCGCCGCCGCGGTCGGCTGGCAGCTCGGGATCGGCGCCGATGCGATCGCGCGCGCACTGCAGAAATTCCAGGGCATCGGCCGTCGCTTCAACCTGCTGGCGAAGCTCACCACCGCCAAGGGCGCGACGGTACAACTGGTCGACGACTATGGTCACCACCCGAAGGAGCTGGAGGCGGTGTTCGCCGCGGCCCGCGGCGGCTGGCCGGACAAGCGCCTGGTGGTGGCGTTCCAGCCGCATCGCTACACCCGCACCCGCGACCTGTTCGACGACTTCGCCAGCGTGCTCTCGAGCGTCGATGCGCTGGTGCTGACCGAGGTGTATCCGGCCGGCGAAGCGCCGATCGCCGGCGCCGACGCGCGCTCGCTCGCGCGCGCCATCCGCACCCGCGGCCGCGTCGACCCGGTGGTGGTCAACACGGCCGGCGAACTCGCCGGGCTGCTGCCCGACGTTCTCCAGGACGGCGACCTGCTGCTGGTGATGGGCGCGGGCGACATCGGCCAGGTCGCGCAGCAACTGGCGGCGAACGGTTTCGGGGGTGGCGCATGAGCGTGCCGGTCAAGAACGCGCCGATCACGTTGCCGCCGCCGCGCTTCGACGACCCCGCGGTGTTCGGACACGTCGCCGTACTGATGGGCGGCACCAGTTCCGAACGCGAAGTGTCGCTGGATTCCGGGCGCAACGTGCTCACCGCGCTGCGCGCGCGCGGGGTCCGCGCCGATGCGGTCGACGGCATCCCCAACCTGGTGCGCGAACTGCAGGCGAAGCACTTCGACCGGGTGTTCAACATCCTGCACGGCAACAAGGGCGGCGGCGAGGACGGCACCCTGCAGGGGTTGCTGGAGGCGCTGGGCGTGGCGTACACCGGTTCCGGCGTGCTGGGCAGCGCGCTGTCGATGGACAAGATCCGCAGCAAGCAGGTGTGGTTGGCGCTGGGCCTGCCGACGCCGCGCTACGTGCGCCTGGCGCGCGGCGGCGACGTGCATGCGGCGGCGCGCGAGCTGGGCTTGCCGGTGATCGTGAAACCCGCGAGCGAAGGCTCCAGCGTCGGCGTCAGCCGCGTGTACAGCGACGCCGACCTCGATGCCGCGGTCGAACT
This sequence comes from Lysobacter sp., assembly GCA_036676625.1. Taxonomy (GTDB): domain Bacteria; phylum Pseudomonadota; class Gammaproteobacteria; order Xanthomonadales; family Xanthomonadaceae; genus Cognatiluteimonas. The sequence continues at coordinate 24,684 of JAKFCN010000061.1, forward strand.
GGCCGCGCACTATCCCGGCGAACTGCTGGTCGAGCAGCTGATCGAGTCCGACGACGGCGCGGCAGGCGAATACACCATCGGTGTGCTCGACGGCCGTGCGCTGGCGAGCATCCACATCGTGCCCAAGGGCGGGTGGTACGACTACAACGCCAAGTACGTCGCCGAGGACACGCAGTACATCTGTCCGGGCCTGGACGAAGCCGGCGAGGCCGAGGCGCGCGACCTGGCCGAGCGTGCGTTCGCCGCGCTCGACCTGCGCGGCTGGGCGCGGGTCGACTTCATGCGCGACCGCGACGGCCGCAACTGGCTGCTGGAAGCCAACACCGCACCGGGCATGACCAGCCACTCGCTGATGCCGAAATCGGCCGCCGCGCTCGGGGTTTCGTTCGAGGAACTGTGCTGGCGGATCCTCGAGCAGACCGTGGGGCAGCAACCATGAATGCGCTGCTGCGGATCGCCACCTGGACCCTGGCGCTGGCCCTGGTGCTGCTGCCGCTGATCGCCGTGGGCAACGGCTGGATCGGCGCCGAACGCTGGCCGCTGCGCACGCTGCGGGTGCAGGGCGAGCTGCAGCGGGTGGATCCCGCACTGTTGCAGAAAGCGCTGTTGCCATACGCGCGGCGCGGTTTCTTCGCGGTGCGCCTGGACGACGCGCAGGCCGCGGTCGCGAAGCTGCCGTGGGTCGAACATGCCGAAGTCAGCAAGCGCTGGCCCGACGTGCTCGAAGTGCGCGTGATCGAACACCGCCCGTTCGCGCGCTGGGGCAGCGACCGCCTGCTGTCCGAGGAAGGCCAGCTGTTCCCGGCCAAGGGCATCCTGGTACCGAAATCGCTGCCGCGGCTGGACGGGCCCGCCGGCCACGAGGCCGCGGTGATGTCGCTGTACGGCGAATTCCGCGAGCTGTTCGCCCCCGCCGGCATCGATGTGCGCGAACTGGCGCTGGACCGCCGCGGCAGCTGGTCGCTGCGACTTTCCGACGGCATCGACGTAGTCGTGGGCAGCCGCGAGGCGCGCCTGCGCATGGCCCGCTTCGCTCGCCTGTTGCCGCAGCTGCTGGCGCAGCGGCACGGCGAGGCGCTGCAGCGTGCCGACCTTCGCTACACCAATGGATTCGCGCTTACCTGGGGAGCTCCCGCACAACCATGAACCGAAAAGGCGACAAGGCCCTCATCGTCGGCCTCGACATCGGCACCTCCAAGGTGGTGGCGCTGGTGGGCGAGTATTCGCCCGGCAACCCGATCGAGGTCATCGGCATCGGCTCGCACGAATCGCGCGGGCTCAAGCGTGGCGTGGTCGTGGACATCGAGTCCACGGTGCAGTCGATCCAGCGCGCGGTCGAGGAGGCCGAGCTGATGGCCGGCTGCGAGATCAGTTCGGTGTACGCCTCGATCTCGGGCAACCACGTGCAGTGCCGCAACTCGCCGGGCATCGTCCCGATCCGCGACGGCGAAGTGACCTGGGCGGACCTGGACCGGGTGCTCGAGGCCGCCAAGGCGGTCGCGATCCCGGCCGACCAGAAGATCCTGCACGCGATCCCGCGCGAGTACGTGCTCGACGATTCGCAGGAAGGCATCCGCAACCCGGTCGGCATGACCGGCGTGCGCCTGGAGGTGCACGCGCACCTGGTGGTGTGCGCGCAGTCGGCCGCGGCCAACATCAGCAAGTGCGTGCAGCGCTGCGGGCTGCAGGTCGACGACCTGATCCTGTCGTCGCTGGCGTCGGCCACCGCGGTGCTGACCGCGGACGAGCGCGAGCTCGGCGTGGTGCTGGTCGACATCGGCGCCGGCACCACCGACATGGCGGTGTTCGTCGGCGGCGCGATCAGCTACACCGCGTCGCTGCCGATCGCCGGCGACCACGTCACCAACGACATCGCGCACATGCTGCGCACGCCAACCCCGGAAGCCGAGCAGATCAAGGTGCGCTACGCCTGCGCGCTCGCGCAGCTGGCCACCGCGGAAGAATCGATCCAGGTGCCCAGCGTCGGCGACCGTCCGCCGCGGCGGCTGCCGCGCCACTCGCTGGCGCAGGCGGTGCAGGGCCGCTACGAGGAAATCTTCGAGATGGTGCAGGGAAAGCTGCGCCAGTCCGGCTTCGAGGAACTGGTGCGCGCCGGCATGGTGCTCACCGGTGGCGCCTCGAAGATGGAAGGCGTGGTCGAGCTCGCCGAGGAGATGCTGCAGATGCCGGTGCGCGTTGGCGTCCCGCAGCACGTCACCGGCCTCGGCGAAGTGGTCAACAACCCGGTGCACGCCACCGGCGTCGGGCTGCTGCTGATGGGCAGCCAGATCGAGCATCCGCGGCGCCCGGTGATCCGGGCCGGCCGCGCCGGGAATTTCCTCAACCGGCTGAAGAACTGGTACCGGGGGGAATTCTGATGAACAGCGAGAAGCGGGAACAGGGAACGGGGAGCAGGGAACTGTGCAGGCGAGGCAAGCGGAAACGACGGCGATGACGAGACAAGAAGCCCCGATACGGGACGGAAGGCGGTCGACGGGAATGTCCTGTTCCCTGTTCCCCGTTCCCCGTTCCCGCTCTTCAAGCAACACACATAACTAAAAAACGCGAGGACAAAGTCATGGCGCACTTCGAACTGGTTGAAAAAATGGCCCCGAACGCGGTCATCAAGGTGGTCGGCGTGGGTGGCGGCGGCGGCAATGCCGTGGCGCACATGGTCAGCAGCAGCGTCGACGGGGTGGAGTTCATCACCGCCAACACCGACGCGCAGGCGATCAAGAACTGCGGCGCGAAACTGCAGTTGCAGTTGGGCAGCAACGTCACCAAGGGCCTGGGTGCAGGCGCCAATCCCGAAGTCGGCCGCCAGGCCGCGCTGGAGGATCGCGAGAAGATCATGGACGCGCTGCAGGGCGCCGACATGGTGTTCATCACCGCCGGCATGGGCGGCGGCACCGGAACCGGCGCGGCGCCTGTGGTGGCGCAGCTGGCCAAGGAGATGGGCATCCTGACCGTGGCCGTGGTCACCAAGCCGTTCCCGTTCGAAGGCCGCCGGCGCATGCAGGTCGCGCTCAAGGGCATCGACGAGCTGAGCCAGCACTGCGACTCGCTGATCACCATCCCGAACGAGAAGCTGATCACCGTGCTGGGCCGCAACGCGACCATGATCCAGGCGTTCCGCGCCGCCAACGACGTGCTGCTCGGCGCCGTGCAGGGCATCGCCGACCTGATCGTGCGTCCGGGCCTGATCAACGTCGACTTCGCCGACGTGCGCACCGTGATGAGCGAGATGGGCCTGGCGATGATGGGCACCGGCCACGCCCGCGGCGACGACCGCGCGCAGGCTGCCGCCGAGTCGGCGATCCAGAACCCGTTGCTCGACGACGTCAACCTGGCCGGCGCCAACGGCATCCTGGTCAACATCACCGCCGGCCCGGACTTCACCATGGCCGAATTCGACGAGGTCGGCCGCACCATCGAAGGCTTCGCCTCCGAGGATGCGACCGTGGTCATCGGCACCGTGCTCGACCCGGACATGCAGGACGACGTCCGCGTCACCGTGGTCGCCACCGGCCTCAACCGCGCGGTCACGCGGCAGGCGGTGCGCGACGACAGCCGCGACTACGGCCGCGAGCCGCAGCGCCGCCCGCAGGTGCAGCTGATCCACAACCAGGGCAAGCGCGACGGCACCACCGGCATGCTGATCGACGAGGTCGCCGATCCGTTCACCCCGGGCAACGGCATCTCCGCGGCGCTGCGCGGCCGCAGCAGCGGTGGCACCGCCGAGGCCCAGGCGACCCCGGCGGTGGCAGACTTCGGCAACGACAGCAGCTACCTGGACATCCCGGCCTTCCTGCGCCGCCAGGCAGACTGACCGGTTTCTCGGGCACCTTGTAGAGCGGAGCCATGCTCCGCTCGAGCCGAGCATGGCTCGGCTCTGCGGGGCGGGCCGCTTCCATTCAGATTCAGCCTTTCCGGGAGTAAACTCCACGGCTGCCATGCTCGCCCAACGCACCCTCAAGAACGTGATCCGCGCCACCGGCGTCGGCCTGCACAGTGGCGAGAAGGTCTATCTCACGCTGCGCCCGGCCGCGGTCGACACGGGCATCGTGTTCCGGCGGGTGGACCTGGATCCGGCGGTCGAGATCCCGGCCAATGCCGAACTGGTCACCGAGACCATGCTCTGCACCGGGTTGTCGAAGGGCGCGGGTAAGGTGATGACGGTCGAGCACCTGATGTCGGCATTCGCCGGACTGGGCATCGACAACGCCTATGTCGACCTGTCGGCGCCCGAGGTGCCGATCATGGACGGCTCGGCCGGCCCGTTCGTGTTCCTGCTGCAGTCGGCGGGGCTGGTCGAGCAGTCGGCGCCCAAGCGCTTCATCCGCATCACCCGGCCGATCGAGGTGAAGGATGGCGACAAGGTCGCCCGCTTCCTGCCGCACGACGGCTTCCGGCTGGATTTCCGGGTCGAGTTCAACCATCCCGCCATTCCCGCGGCGCAGTCGCGCGCGGTGGTGGATTTCTCCAGCGATGCCTATGTGCGCGAGGTGAGCCGCGCGCGCACCTTCGGCTTCATGCGCGACCTGGAATTCATGCGCGAGCGCAACCTGGGCCTCGGCGGTTCGATGGACAACGCCATCGTGCTGGACGAGTTCCGGGTGCTCAACGACGACGGCCTGCGCTACGCCGACGAGTTCGTGCGCCACAAGATCCTGGACGCGGTGGGCGACCTGTACCTGGCCGGCCATCCGATCATCGGCGCCTTCGAGGGCTACAAGTCCGGCCACGCCCTCAACAACAAGCTGGTCCGTGCCCTGCTGGCCGACCAGACCGCCTGGGAAGAAGTCAGCTTCCCCGAAGCCGCCCAGGCCCCCGCAGCCTACGGCCCCGCAGTCCCTGCCTGACCTGTAGAGCCGAGCCATGCCCGGCTCCCACAGGGCGGGGTTCATGGACTTAACGAAATTCTAACGAAATAAGCCGCGTGCTTAACTTTTCACGCGGCCTCGACAGTTAGGATTCCCCCTTCGTTCCGTCCCCCAAGGACGCCAATGCAGCCTCCAGCGCCTCGCGCGTGGCCGCCGACAACGGGATGGGACGGCGCGTTGCGGTCGGGGATTCCGGCCATAGCGGCAGGGTCGCGGTCTTGACCACGACCTCGTCGCATTGCAACCCGAGGGAACGGGCTGCGTCGAGGAGCTCGGCCGAAGCGAAGCGCAGCCGCGCCCGCCAGACCGGCGAATCGACGAGGAAAACCAGCCTCCCGTCGTCCACGTTCGCGAACCTTGCGTGCGCGGCCAGCGAAGCGGGCAGGAGGGGGCGTAGTCGCTGCTCCAGCGCGTCGAGCCACAAGGCGCGACGGAGCGGATCGGCATGGCTCCCGGCGAACAGCGCATCGAGCGGTTCGCGCGGGGGACGGGCACCGGAGCTGGACATCGCATGACTCTACACAACCCTATGCACAACCTGTTCGACCACCTGCGCGCGCGCCTCGGCCTCGCCACCCGGCATGCGTGCGACTGCGCCGGGCGCAAGCCGATGGTCGCCATCACGGTGCTGCTGGCCGCGGGCGTGGCCCTCGGCGCCGGCGCCCGCACCGGCGTCGGCTTCGCCCAGGTGGCCCTGCTGCAGCAGCAGACCGCGCAGCAGCAGGTGCAGCTGGCCGCGGTGCAGCGCCAGGCCCAGCGCGAGGTCAACGCCCTCGCCGCGCGCCTGGGCGAGCTCCAGGCCCAGGCCAACCGCCTCAACGCGCTCGGCGAGCGCCTGGCCCAGGTCGGCAAGTTCGACGACGGCGAGTTCGATTTCGACGCCCCGGTCGGCATCGGCGGCGCCGGCCCGACCCGCGACATGCCGGCCGCGGAGTTGAGGGCCGGAATGGGCAAGCTCGGCAGCCGGTTCGACGCCTCGGGGGCGCAGCTCTCGGTACTCGAGTCGCTGCTGTTCAACCAGCAGCTCGAGCGCGACGCCACCCCGTCGCGCACCCCGATCGCCAACAGCTACATCACCTCCGGCTTCGGCCGCCGCGCCGATCCCTTCGGCCGCGGCAGCCAGTACCACAAGGGCATCGATTTCCACGCCCGCGTCGGCGACCCGGTCGATGCCGTGGCCGACGGCGTGGTCAGCTTCGCCGGCGTGCGTTCCGGCTACGGCAACGTGGTGGAGATCGACCATGGCAACGGTTACGTGACCCGGTATGCGCACAATTCGCGGCTATTGGTGCAGGTTGGCGACCTGGTGCGCGCCGGTCAGCAGGTGGCCCGCGCCGGTTCCACCGGCCGCTCCACCGGCGCCCACGTCCACTTCGAGGTGTGGGACGACGGCCGCGTGGTGAATCCCCGCAAGTTCCTGTAGAGCGGAGCCGTGCTCCGCTCGAGCCGAGCATGGCTCGGCTCTACGGGGAACCCTTGATTCCGCCGGATTCGCCTCCACGCTACAATCCGCAGTTGCCGTGAACAGGGGCGCCTCGCGCCCTTTTTCGTTTCCGGGGGAATCCCCCGGCCCGCCATCCGGATACACAATGTTCAATCGCCTGCTCACCAGCATCTTCGGCAGCCGCAACGAGCGGCAGCTCAAGCAACTCGGCGCCATCGTCAAGAAGATCAACGCCCTCGAGCCCCGGATGCAGGCGCTCAGCGACGAGCAGCTGCAGGCCAAGACCCCCGAGTTCCAGCAGCGCATCGCCAAGGGCGAGTCGCTCGACAAGATCCTGCCCGAGGCCTTCGCGGTCTGCCGCGAGGCCAGCCAGCGCGTGCTGGGCATGCGCCACTACGACGTGCAGATGGTCGGCGGCATGGTCCTGCACATGGGCAAGATCGCGGAGATGCGCACCGGCGAGGGCAAGACCCTGGTCGCGACCCTGCCGACCTACCTCAACGCCCTGGAAGGCAAGGGCGTGCACGTGGTCACCGTCAACGACTACCTGGCGCGCCGCGACTCGGCCTGGATGGGCAAGCTCTACAGCTGGCTCGGGCTGACGGTCGGCGTGGTCTATCCGGGCATGCCGCACTCGGACAAGCACGCGGCCTATGCCGCCGACATCACCTACGCCACCAACAACGAGATCGGCTTCGACTACCTGCGCGACAACATGGCGCTGTCGAAGCAGGACCGCTTCCAGCGCGGCCTCAACTTCGCGATCGTCGACGAGGTCGACTCGATCCTGATCGACGAGGCGCGCACCCCGCTGATCATCTCCGGCCCGGCCGACGACTCGCCCGAGCTGTACATCAAGGTCGACAAGGTCGTTCCGCACCTCACCCGGCAGAAGGAAGAGGAAGGCGAGGGCGACTACTGGGTCGACGAGAAGGGCAAGCAGGTGCACCTGTCCGAGGAAGGCCAGGAAAAGGCCGAGGCGCTGCTGCGCGAAGCCGGCATCCTCGAGGACGGGGAAAGCCTGTACGCCACCCAGAACATCCACGTCGTCCACCACCTCAACGCCGCACTGCGTGCGCACGGCATCTACCAGCGCGACGTCGACTACATCGTGCGCGACGGCGAGGTCATCATCGTCGACGAGTTCACCGGTCGCACCCTGGCCGGGCGCCGCTGGTCCGACGGCCTGCACCAGGCGGTCGAGGCCAAGGAGCGGGTCAACGTCCAGCGCGAGAACCAGACGCTGGCCTCGATCACCTTCCAGAACCTGTTCCGCATGTACGGCAAGCTTTCGGGCATGACCGGCACCGCGGACACCGAGGCCTACGAGTTCCAGTCGATCTACGGGCTGGAAGTGATCGTGATCCCGACCAACCGGCCGATGGTGCGCAAGGACCATTCCGACGCCGTGTTCCTCAACCGCGCCGGCAAGTACCGTGCGGTGATCAACGAGATCAAGGAAGTGCACGCCAAGGGCCAGCCGGTGCTGGTCGGCACCACCTCGATCGAGGTTTCGGAGCTGCTCGGCGAGCAACTGGACGCGGCCGGGATCCACCACGAGGTCCTCAACGCCAAGCAGCACGAGCGCGAGGCGACCATCGTCGCCCAGGCCGGCCGCCCGGGCGCGGTCACCATCGCCACCAACATGGCCGGCCGCGGCACCGACATCGTGCTCGGCGGCTCGCTGGAGACCGAGATCGCCGCGATCGAGGCGGAGACCGCGCAGCCGATCGACGCCGACACCCGTGCACGCATGAAGGCCGAGTGGCAGCAGCGCCACGACCAGGTCAAGGCGGCAGGCGGCCTGCACATCATCGGCACCGAGCGCCACGAGTCGCGGCGCATCGACAACCAGCTGCGCGGCCGTTCCGGACGCCAGGGCGACCCGGGTTCCAGCCGCTTCTACCTGTCGCTGGAAGACAACCTGATGCGCATCTTCGCCTCCGACTGGGTGCAGAAGGTGATGGCGCGCATGGGCCTGAAGGAAGACGACATCATCGAGAGCCCGCTGGTCTCGAAGCAGATCGCCAATGCGCAGCGCAAGGTCGAGGCCCACAACTTCGACATCCGCAAGAACCTGCTCGACTTCGACGACGTCAACAACGACCAGCGCAAGGTCATCTACCAGCAGCGCGACGAGCTGCTGGAGGCCGACAGCATCCAGGACAACATCGACGGCATCCGCGACGACGTGGTCGCCGATACCGTCCGCCGCTACGTGCCCGACAACTCGATCGACGAACAGTGGGACATCCAGGGACTGGAGGCCGAGCTCGCCGCCGAGTTCGGGGTGCGCCCGGCGCTGGCCGACGAGATCGCGCGCCGCACCGAGATCGACGCCGAGCAGATCGCGGCGGAAGTGCAGGAGGAGATCGGCAAGCTGTTCGAGGCCAAGGAAGCCCAGGTCGGCGCCGACACCATGCGCATGATCGAGAAGCACATCATGCTCAGCGTGCTCGACGACAACTGGAAGCAGCACCTGGCGCGCATGGACTACCTGCGTCAGGGCATCCACCTGCGCGGCTACGCCCAGAAGCAGCCGAAGCAGGAATACAAGCAGGAAGCGTTCGAGCTGTTCGGCGAGATGCTGGAGAAGGTCAAGCGCGAAGTGGTGACGATGCTCGCGCGGGTGCGCATCCGCAGCGAGGAGGAAGTCGCCGCGATGGAGGCGGCCGAGCGCGCGCAGGCGCAGCAGCAGTCGCAGCAGATGCAGTTCCAGCACGCCGACGTGGGCGGGCTTGGCGCCGACGAGGAAGCGCAGCAGGCGCAGGCCATGGCCGCCGCGCTGCAGTCCGAGATGCCGAAGGTCGGCCGCAACGACCCGTGCCCCTGCGGCAGCGGCAAGAAGTTCAAGCATTGCCATGGCCAGCTCGCCTGACCCAGCCCGGCGTGACTGACACGGTCGAAGTCGTCGCGGCCGTCATCGCCGACGCGCGCGGCCGCATCCTGCTGGCGCGGCGCACCGAGGGCCGCGACCTCGCCGGCCTGTGGGAATTCCCGGGCGGCAAGCGCGAGCCGGGCGAGACGCCCGAGGCGGCACTGGTACGCGAGCTGCACGAGGAACTCGGGATCGTCGCCGAGGTCGGGTCGCCGCTGATCGCCGTTCCGCACCGTTATCCGCACAAGCGCCTGCGCCTGGACGTGCGCCGGGTCGATGCCTGGAAGGGCGCGCCCAAGGGGCTGGACGGGCAGGCGCTGGCCTGGGTGCCGCCGCACAAGCTCGCCAGCTACGCCATGCCCGCGGCCGACCGGCCGGTGGTAGCGGCCCTCCTGCAGCCAGACCGCTACCTGGTGACCCCGGACCCGCGAGCCGACGGCGCCGCCTGGCTGGGCGCGCTGGAGCGCATCCTCGCCCAGGGCGACATCCGCCGGATGCAGCTGCGCAGCGCACCGCCCGCGCTGGTACGCGAGGCAGCGGCCCTGTGCCGGGCCGCCGATGTGGAGGTGCTGGTCAACGGCGACGTCGAGCTGGCGCGCGAGCTGCGGGTCGGGGTCCATCTCAAGGCCGCGCAACTGGCTGCGCTGGCGCAGCGGCCGCTACCGGCGACGCTACCGGTCGCCGCGTCCTGTCACACCGCCGCCGACCTCGGCCACGCCGAGCGCCTGCGCTGCGATTTCGCGGTGCTCGGCCCGCTGGGGCCGACGCCGACCCATCCCGATGTCCAGGGAATTGGCTGGCAAGCCTTCGCCGATTTGCGTGAACAGGCCGCTATCCCCCTCTATGCCATCGGCGGCCTGAGTCTCGCCGACCTCGCCACCGCCCGCGCCCACGGCGCCCAGGGCATCGCCGCGATCAGGGCCCTCTGGCCGGCCTAGCCAGGGCGCGGTACTGGGCGTCGAGGGCCGCGACCTGGGCGGGCAGGGCGGACAGGGCACCGGTGTTGACCAGGATGTCGTCGGCGATCGCGAGGCGCTGCTCGCGGGTGGCCTGGGCCGCGACCATGCGTTCGGCGAGGATGCGATCGATGCCGTCGCGCTGGAGCAGGCGCGCGAGCTGCACCTCGACCGGCACGTCGACCACCAGGATCCGGGCGAGCCACGGGTAGGCATCGCGACCGCCGCCCTCGGCGAGCAGCGGAATCGCGGCAATGGCATGGGCGCCGGGCGCGGCCTCGCACTCGGCCCGCAGGGTGGCGCGCACAAGGGGGTGCACGACGGCTTCCAGCATCTGCCGGGCCTTGTCGTCGCCGAATATCTTGCGGCGCATCGCCGCGCGGTCGAGGGCGCCGGAAGCATCCAGCACCTTCGAGCCGAACGCCGAGACTACCGAAGCAAGCCCCTCGGAGCCCGGCGCCACCGCTTCGCGCGCGGCGACATCGGCGTCGGCCACGTGCACGCCCAACAGGGCGAACTGCCGCGCGACCTCGGTCTTGCCCGAGGCGACGCCGCCGGTGAGGCCGATGATGTAGTGGCTCATTGGCCGATCCTACCCGTGGGGCGCTTCTCTTGCGCGCTCCCAGCCGAAAGCATCGGCGATGCAATCCGACAGGCCCCGGGTCGGCTTCCAACCCAAGGTGCGTCGGGCCGCATCGCTGGACGCCACGAGGATTGGAGGATCACCCGGCCTGCGCGCCAAGCGCTGCTCAGGAATCGCAGCACCGGAAATCGACCGACATGTTGCCAAGACTTCGGCCACAGAACTACCGCGCCCGCCGCCCAGATTGAAGACATGCATTCCGCCGCTGGTTTCCAGGTGATCCAGTGCCAAGAGATGCGCGGTGCAGAGATCCTCGACATGGACGTAATCGCGTATGCACGTTCCATCGGGAGTTTCGTAGTCATCGCCGAAGATGTTCGCGGCTTGCGAGTCAGGCGACAGCGCCGCTTTGACAAGATTCGGGATCAGGTGCGTCTCCGGATCGTGGGTTTCGCCGATTTCCGCGGAGGGATCGGCGCCAGCGGCATTGAAATAGCGCAGACAGACGGCACGCAGCTCATGCTTGCGGCAGGATTCGGCGATCTGTTCCTCTGCCATCAGCTTGCTCCAACCATACGGATTTATCGGTTGGGTGGGGTGGCTCTCATCAATGGGGATGTACGCGGGGTTGCCATACACTGCAGCGGTCGAGGAGAACACGAGCTTGTTGACACCGGACGTCAGCATCATATCCAAGAGATTGCGAGTGCCCGTCACGTTGTTGCGGAGGTACAGCTCGGGCTGCTGTATCGATTCGGCCACCAGCGACTTGGCGGCGAAGTGCAACACGGCGTCGATCGGATAGGCTTTGAACACGGCGCCCAGTGACGATCGCTCAAGCAAGTCCCCCGTGACCAAGGGACCCCATTTCACCGCCCAAGCATGTCCGGTGGAAAAATTGTCGAATGTAACCGGAACGATTCCCACACCTGCCAGCGCCTTGCACATGTGTGATCCGATGTAACCGGCGCCTCCACAGACGAGGATGTGCTTGACTTTCGGCACTTACGACAGGCCGGCGATGCGGAGGTAGGCGTCTATCAGGTCCTGGCCCCAGATGAAGGCGATCCAGCCGGCGATGGCGAGGTAGGGGCCGAAGGGGATCGGGGTGGCGCGGTCGCGGCCCTTGGCCGCGAGCCAGATCGAGCCGACGATGGCCCCCACCAGCGAGGACAGCAGGATGGTCGGCAGGATGCCGGCGAGCCCGAACCACGCGCCCATCGCCGCCAGCAGCTTGAAGTCGCCGTGGCCCATGCCTTCCTTGCCGGTGAGTTGCTTGAACAGCCACCACACCGACCACAGGCTCAGGTAGCCGATGATCGCGCCTACCAGCGCCTGCTTGCTGTTGATGAACAACGGATCGATGCTCGCCACCAGCCCCAGCCACATCAGCGGCAACGTGAGCTGATCCGGCAGCAGCTGGGTGCGCAGGTCGATGCCGGAGGCGGCCACCAGATAGCAGCTGAAGACGATCGCGCCAAAGCCCTTCCAGCCGAAGCCGAATTGCCAGACGCAGCACAGCACCAGCGCCATGGTCAGCAGCTCCACCAGCGGGTACTGCACCGAGATCGGTGCCCGGCAATGACTGCAGCGCCCGCGCAGCGCGATCCAGCTGAACACCGGGATGTTCTCGTACCACGACAGCGGGTGCTTGCAATGCGGACAATGCGAACGCTCGACCACGATGCCCGGTGGCGGCGGGTCGTAGACCTCCGGCTCACCCAGCATCTCGAGGCTGTCGCGCTTCCACTGCCATTCCAGCCGCTTCGGCAGGCGCAGGATGACCACGTTGAGGAAACTGCCCACGAGCAGGCCGAAGCCTGCGGCGAGCGGATACCCGATGGCCGGGTTCTGGTCGAGGAATGCCATGCGTCAGGGCGGCGTCAGATCGCGGCGGCGAGCTTGAAGATCGGCAGGTACATGCCGACCACCATGCAGCCGACGATGCCGCCGATGAAGATCATGATCAGCGGTTCCAGCAGGCTGGACAGCGCGTCGACCGCGTTGTTGACCTCCTGCTCGTAGAACTCGGCGACCTTGTACAGCATCGTGTCCAGCGCGCCGGCTTCCTCGCCGATCGCCGCCATCTGGATCACCATGTGCGGGAACAGGTTCACCTGCTTCATCGCCATGTTGACCTGGTAGCCGACCGAGACGTCGTTGCGGACGCGATTGACCGCCTGCTCATACACCGAGTTGCCGGTGGCACCGGCGACGATGTCCAGCGCCTCCACCAGCGGCACGCCGGCCTGGAAGGTCACCGCCAGGGTGCGTGCGAAGCGGGCGATCGCCGCGTTGTGCATGATCTGGCCGATCACCGGCAGCTTCAGGATCGCACGATCGAGGAAATGCTGGAACGCCAGCGAGCGCTTCTTGAAGAAGACGAAGCCGTAACCGATGCCGCCGACGGTGAACAACACCAGCCACCAGTAGCCGATCATGAAGTCGGAGGCGGCGATGATCATCATGGTGAACGCCGGCAGGTCCGCGCCGAAGCTCTGGAACACGTTCTGGAACTGCGGCACCACGAATACCAGCAGCACCGCGCTCACCAGGATCGCGACCGCGATCACCGTGGCCGGGTAGAACAGCGCCTTCTTGATCTTGCCCTTCAGCGCCTCGGTGTTTTCCTTGTAGTTGGCGATGGTGTCGAGCACCGTCTCCAGCACGCCCGCGGTCTCGCCGGCGTGGACCAGGTTGCGGTAGAGCTCGTCGAAGTGCACCGGGTGCCTGCCCAGCGCCTCGTGCAGCGAACTGCCGCCCTCGATACTGGCGCGGACATCGTTGAAGAGCTCCTTGGCCTTGGGATTCTTCTGGCCGCCGGCGATGATCTCCAGGCCGCCGACGATCGGCACGCCCGACTTCATCATGGTCGCCAGCTGGCGGCTGAAGATCGCGATGTCGGCCGCGGTCACCCGCTTGCCCGCGCTGCCGAACAGCGGCTTGGGCTTGGGCTTGACCATGGTCGGGGTGATGCCCTGCCGGCGCAGTTCTGCGCGCACCAGGTTGACGCTCTTGGCGGGTTGCTCGCCCTTCATCTTGGCGCCGCGCTTGTCGGTGCCTTCCCAGACGAAGATTTCCATCCCGTCCTTGCGGGCGCCAGTCTTGGCGGCGGATCGGCTCAGGGCCATGTCGTCAATCCTTGGTCACGCGGTTGATTTCGGCGAGGCTGGTCACGCCGTTCCTCGCCTTCAGCAAGGCCGACTGCCGCAGGTCGCGCACGCCGGAGCGCTGTGCAGCGTCGGCGATCTGCTGGACATTGCCGCCGGCGAGGACGATCGCCTGGATCTCGTCGGTCATCGGCATCACCTGGTAGATGCCGGTGCGGCCCTTGTAGCCTTCGGTGCAGTCGGAGCAGCCGACCGCCTCGTAAAGGGTGATGCCGGCGGCGACTTCTTCCTCGGTGAAGCCTTCCGCCAGCAGCGCCGGCGCCGGCAGTTCCTGCGGACGCTTGCAGGCGTCGTGCAGGCGGCGCGCGAGGCGCTGGGCGATCACCACGGTCACCGAGGACGTGATGTTGAACGGCGCGATGCCCATGTTCATCAGGCGCGAGATGGTCTGCGGCGCATCGTTGGTGTGCAGCGTCGACAGCACCATGTGGCCCGTCTGGGCAGCCTTGACCGCGATTTCCGCGGTCTCGAGGTCGCGGATCTCGCCGACCATGATCACGTCCGGGTCCTGGCGCAGGAACGAACGCAGGGCCGCGGCAAAGGTCATGCCGCGCTTGACGTTCTGCTGCACCTGGTTGATCCCGGGGACGCGGATTTCCACCGGGTCCTCGACCGTGCTGATGTTGCGGGTGTCGTCGTTGAGGATGTTGAGGGCGGTGTACAGCGACACCGTCTTGCCCGAGCCGGTGGGGCCGGTGACCAGGACCATGCCGTAGGGCTTCTGCACCGCGTCCAGGAAGATCTTCTTCTGGTCGTCCTCGTAACCCAGCTTCTCGATGCCCAGCTTGGCCGCGCCACCGTCCAGGATGCGCAGCACGATCTTCTCGCCGAACAGGGTCGGCAGGGTACTGACGCGGAAGTCGATCTGCTTGGTCTTGCTCAGGTTGAGCTTGATGCGGCCGTCCTGCGGCACCCGCTTCTCGGCGATGTCCAGCTGCGACATCACCTTCAGGCGCGCGGCGATGCGCGGGCTCATTTTCACCGGCACCCTGGCGACCTGCTTGAGGATACCGTCGATGCGCAGGCGCACCCGGTAATCGGTTTCGTAAGGCTCGAAGTGGATGTCCGATCCGCCCTTGCGGATGCTGTCCACCAGCACCTTGTTGATGAACTTCACCACCGGGGTGTCGTCGCCCTTGGCGTCGACGCCGCTGTCCCCGCCGAGCTCGTCCTCGTCGCCGCTGCTGACGTCGAGATTCTCGAAATCCTCGTCGTCGTCGCCTGCGGCCATGGCGTCGACCATCGCGTCGGCCGACTCGAGCCACTTGTCGATCGCGGCCTTGATCCGCTCCTCGTCGACCAGGATCGCCTCGACCGCGAGGTTGGTCTGGAACTTGATGTCGTCCAGCGCGCGGGTGTTGGTGGGGTCGGCGATGCCGACGAACAGGCGCCCGCCGCGCTTGAACAGCGGCAGCGCGCAGTGCTTGCGCACCAGTTCCTCGCTCACCAGCTTGATCGCGGACTGCGTCGGATCCATCGCGGCGACGTCGAAGATCGGCATGCCGAACTCGACCGAGTTGGCCGCCGCCAGCTGCACCGGCGCGATCAGCCGGTTCTCGACCAGGTACTGGGCCAGCGGCTTGCGCGCCTGGGTGGCGGCGCCCATGGCTTCGCGCGCGGCCTCCTCACCGAGGGCGCCGTCCTGCACCAGGCGCCGGGCAATGCCGGTGATGCCGACCAGATTGGCGTGCACCGCGCTCGCCATCGCAAAGCCCTCGAAATTCCCCATCCCGGACTTTACCGCAAACCCCCCGGCCCGCGAATGCCACCCCCGTCACACTAGCCGAGGCCAATGCCGCCCTGCAGGAGCGGCGTCAGCCGCGATTTCCGCTACCCTTCCCCCAAGGGGAAATACGCCATGCAGCTATCCATCATCCTGCCCGCCAAGAACGAGGCCCCCGGCCTGCGCCAGACCCTCCCGGGCCTGCGCGCCCTGTTCCCGGATGCCGAAGTGATCGTCGTCGACGACGGCTCCACGGACGAGACCGCCGTCGTCGCCGCCGAACACGGCGCCAGAGTGCTCTCCACCCCGTACTCCATGGGCAATGGCGCGGCGGTCAAGCGCGGTGCCCGCGCCGCCAGCGGCGAGATCCTCGTGTTCATGGATGCCGATGGGCAGCACGACCCGGCGCTGATCCCGAGTCTGATCGGCAAGTTGGACGAGGGTTACGACATGGTCGTGGGGGCGCGCGATGGAGCAGGGCAGGCGAACGCAGGCCGTGGCCTGGCGAATGCCTTCTACAACAAGCTGGCCAGCTGGATGACCGGGCACCGGGTCGCGGACCTGACCTCGGGGTTCCGGGTGGTTCGCGCCGAGCGCTTCTGCCAGTTCCTGCACCTGCTGCCGAACGGGTTCAGCTATCCGACCACCAGCACCATGGCATTCTTCCGCAGTGCGTATCCGGTGGCTTACGTGCCGATACCAGTAGCTAGGCGAGTCGGAACCAACAGCCATATCCGTCCTTTGCGAGACGGACTGCGGTTCTTGTTGATCATCTTCAAGATCGCCACGTTGTATTCGCCACTCAAGCTTTTTGCACCGACCGCTTTCGCATTTGGCCTGCTCGGTCTTGGTTATTACGTCTGGACATTTGCAACGGAACATCGATTCACCAATATGAGTGCGCTGCTGGTCAGTGCTGCGGTGATTGTGTTCCTGATTGGCTTGATATCGGAGCAAATAACCTCACTGACGTACCGAAAGGATGCGTGATTTAACACAAGAGCATCCGCTTGCATTGTTGGTGACGCGGAATTTTGCGCCGCTGGTCGGGGGGATGGAAAAACTCAACCAGCACCTGCTTGCAGAATTGGGGCCGGAGTGGCGTCTCGCCTTGTGTGGTCCCGCTGGCTGCCAGGCCTATGTCCCGGACGATGTTGTTGCAATCCGGGAGACTGCGATCAGGCCATTGCCGTGGTTTTTGGCGATGTCGATGATCAAAGCTGCCCGGCTTGCTTTACGACTGCGCCCCCGGTTGGTCGTGGCGGGGAGTGGACTGACCGCTCCCGTGGCGTGGCTGTGTGCCCGCCTCACCGGGGCGCGCCTGGTGACATACGTGCACGGTCTGGACCTCGTCGTCCAGAGCCGGGTCTATCAGTGGTTTTGGCTACCCTTCATCCGCGCCTCCGATCTGCTGCTGGCCAATAGCGCGCATACCACGAGGCTGGCGATCGGCCACGGTGTTACCCCCGCCTGCATCGCATTGCTGCATCCGGGCACCAGTGTTCCCTCGCTCGATCCGGCCGCAACCGCCGCATTTCGCGCGAGGCACGCACAAAGCGATGGACCGTTGCTGTTGTCAGTGGGGCGCCTGACCCGGCGCAAAGGTCTGGCGGAGTTCGTCACTGGCGCCTTGCCGGCGATCGTTGCGGAACATCCCGCTGTGCTACTACTGGTGCTCGGTGATGAGGCCAGCGATGCCCTGCACGGTAGTGCGGGTTCCGAGCGTGAGCGCATCCTGGTAGCGGCACGCGCAGCTGGCGTCGAAAACAACCTGCGTTTTCTCGGGCAATGTGATGAGGCCACGCTACAGGCTGCCTACCAGACGGCAGACTGCCATGTGTTTCCGGTGCTGGAACTAGCGGGTGATGTCGAGGGCTTCGGCATGGTTGCGCTCGAATCCGCCGCACATGGCCTGCAAACTGTTGCGTTTTCTGTCGGCGGTGTGCCGGATGCGATCGCCGCCGGGCGTTCTGGAATCCTGATCGAGGCAGGTCGCTACGCCGCATTCGTCGACGCAGTACTGTCGATACTTGCGAAACCCGCGCACGCTGCGGCAGTCGCGGCATGCCGCGAATTCGCGACTGCGAATGACTGGGGCGCTTTCGGCAGGCGCTTAAGGCAGCTGGTCAGGTTGGAAAAAAATGGTTGAATCCGTGCCATCGGTCGGACCGGGTGCAGACGGCAATCCGCGCCTTCCGCATGCGGTGCTGGACCTGCCATCACGGCGCTGGAAAGGCGAGAAGATTCTGCGCTTGCTCGGACTCGCGCCGCGCGCTATCCCGTGGCGCGTATTGGAGATTGGCACCGGTTCCGGTGGGATCGCCCATTACCTGGGCACGCATCCGGATATTAACTGCACAGTGATGTCAGTGGATGTGGTCGACGTGCGGGAAGTCCGCGACGGGTTCGATTTCAAACTCGTATCCGGCACCGCATTGCCGTTTGGCGACGGCGAATTCGATGTGGTGATCTCCAACCACGTCATCGAACACGTTGGCATGCGCTCCGAACAACTCGCGCATTTACGCGAATGCCGACGCATGCTCGCACCCATGGCGGTGGGATACCTTGCAGTGCCCAATCGCTGGATGCTGGTCGAGCCGCATTACCGCCTTGCCTTCCTGAGCTGGTGGCCGCGGGGCTGGCGAAGTACCTATCTGCGGATGATGTGCCGCGGATCGTTCTACGATTGCGAGCCATTGACAGTGCCCGAGTTACAGGCGCTCTTCACCGACGCCAGCCTGCATGGCGAGAACATCACGATTGCAGCCTTGCGGGAAACCATCGCGATCGAGGCGCCTCGTTCCTTCGCCGTACGCCTCGCGGCGTTGCTGCCGGACCCCGTGTGGCGTCGTCTGTTGCGTTGCATGCCGACACTGATATACCGGTTTGCCAAAGGTCAGGCCCGCTGCGATGACGGTCAGCGTGGTGTCCGGGCGGTTCCGGCCAAGTAACTCGCGCCGGTTACCAGGCGCACCAGAATGGCTTTCAGTGTATACGGTAGTGCAGGCCCGGCCAGCAATCCGTCCAGCAAACGCGACAGCGGTGCAAGGACGGCATCGAGGGGGCGCGCCACGAGCCGCAGCCAAGGGCGGGCCCGAGCGTCCAGCCGCGCATAACCCAGTGCGCGGTAGGCGTCCGGATGCCGCGCTGCGAACCGGGGAGACGAGTGCTCTCCGGCCTCGGCCATTTTTCGGCTGACCTGTACCAGGTTGAGTGTATCCAGATGTCGGACGACGGCGTCCCGGGTCCAGATAATGCGGCCCAGCGCCGCGAGCCGCAGTAGCAGGTCGCGATCCTCGAATCCGTATTGTCGATAGCCGCCATCGAACCCGCCGACCTGCTCGAACGCGGCCTTGCGCACCGCAAGGTTCTGCGAGCTTCCTGAATATGGGTTGCCCGCGGCATGCTGCCGTTCCCGGCGCAGCGAAGCCTCCTGCTGATAGCGGTCCCAGAATTCGTCCCCACGTCCGATGACGCTGCCGGTACTTGCGACGGTGCCAGTGTCCAAGGCGGCAAGGTGCGCCGACAGGAAATCATCCCGGGTAGGCAGGCAATCGCAATCCATGAATACAACAACAGTGCCAGATACCGATTGCGCGCCCGCATTGCGTGCCGCCGAACGGCCTTTATTGCGTTCCAGTCGCAACACCCGTGCAGGCGCGGCGTCGCTGGCAAGCAGGGCAGGGGTGTTGTCGTCGGAACCATCGTCGACTAGGACGATTTCCACTCCCATGCCCGTGGGCAACACTTGGGCGGCCATGGCCCGTGCTGCAGCGATTGCGCGGGCGCCGTCGCGATAGACGGGTATCACCACGCTCACGATGTCAGCGCGGGCGGTCACGCCACAGGCCCACGCGCGATGCCTGACATGCCTCCACGCAAGTGCTCGAAAAGCGCGAGGTAGCGCCCGGCCACGGCCCCCATGTCAAAGGTTCGCTCTGCGTAATGCCGGGCGCGGCCGCCCATTTCCAGGAGCCCTTGCGGACCAATCGCCAGCGCCTTGCGCAACGCATCCGCGAGCGCCCCCACGTCCTCCGGCGGCACAACCCAACCCATACCGGCATCGATATGGCGGTCGAGCCCGCCACATTGCGTCAGCAACAACGGGAGGCCTCGTTCCATCGCCTCCAAGCCTGCATTCGAGAGACCTTCGTAACGTGATGGCAACAGGAAAAGGTGCGCCTCGCCCAGCAATCTCGCGACTTGCGATTGCGGCAACTCGCCGTGCCAGACGATGCGATCGGCAACCTGCAGGTCATTCGACAGCGCCACAAGGCGTTCGCGCTCGGGCCCGTCGCCGATCATCCACACCTGCCCCGGTGTCAGCCGGTCGCGCATCAGCGACATCGCTTGCAGCAGCACGTCATAACCTTTCTGCGGGGTAAAGCGCCCGACCGCGACGAAGCTCGGCATGGCGGCGGTTGCGCGCACCGGCACGATGCCAATTGGAATTCCATTCGGAATCCGGCTGAAATTGGCGCCACTGAACCCAGCAAACCGCAACTCGTCCACCATGTCGTCCGCGATCAGGTTGATCGCATCGCAGTGCCGGTCGAGCAGCCGGATCAGCCGTTGGCCAAACGGCAGCGATCGCAACAGGTTGGTATCCCCGTTGCCGCGCGTGTTGGCCGGCGTGGCCACGAGTGGCGCGTGCAGCAGGCCAATGGCCTTGAGGAGCGCTACTGTTGCAGCGGCTTCACCGAGGAAGCGCGTGTAGACCACATCGGCCCAACGGCGATGGTGCAGCAGCAACCAGGTCAGGGACAGGAAATAACTCACGGCGCGTCCCCACCGTCCAAGCAGAGACGAGACGCTGATGCGATGCACCGGCAAGGCATGTCGCCCGAGCTGCACGGGCCCGGGCCCCATGCGCCTGCCGAGACAGCGGACTTCATGCCCTGCCTCCATCCATGCCTCGATCAGGCGTGCGGCCTGCATTTCGGCGCCGCCGGTGACGAATTGGGGAAGGTCGGAGACGACGAGGATCCGCATCGTCATGACATCGCGCTGAAGCGCCGGCGCCAATCCGCCAGCATCAGCACGCTCCACAGCGAGAGACCGGCGTCCATGCGGCGATCGAGGTGCGCACGCCAAACCGAGTTCACGCCTTCAACATCCAGTAGCGGAAGCTCGCGCAGTGACGCGGGGGCGAGCAGCGATTCGGCCCACTCACGCAACGGGCCTCGCAGCCATGCCCCCATTGGCGGCGCGAAGCCCTGCTTCGGCCTTTCGACAAGTTCGCGTGGGACATATCGGTCGAGGATTCGTCGTAACGGCTGCTTGCCCTTGCCATCATGGACCAGCATCGCAGTCGGAAGGCGCCAGGAATATTCGACCACGCGGTGATCAAGCAACGGCACGCGCGCTTCCAGCGCATACGCCATCGAGGCGCGATCGACCTTGTGCAGGATGTCATCGGGCAGGTAGTCGAGTTGGTCCGCATACATCAGCCGCCGCAGTGTGTCCCGCACTGCGTGCGGAGGCAGGCAATGACCGAGGTCCCTCGAGGGGCGACCAGCGTGCATGCGCGCGATGCCGGCACCGCCGATGAAGGACAGCCGCAACGCATCGGCATCACCCGCGGAAAGGCGTTCGGCCAGTCTGTCGAAGCGATACGGCAACCCGCGCGCGGCCGGCAACAACGAGGCAACCGGCCGCATCGCCATACCCATCGTTGCGAGCAACGGTGATGCCATCCGACGCAACGGAGGCGGCAGGCGCATGAGGCCGCGCCATAGGTTGAGGATGCTGAAATAGCGACCGTAGCCCGCGAACAACTCATCGCCGCCGTCGCCGGAAAGCGCCACTGTCACATGGCGACGCGCCAGTTCCGATACCAGCATCGTCGGTAATTGGGAATTGTCGGCGAAAGGTTCGTCGAAGGTTTCCGCCAGGCGCGGCACCAGCGCAACCGCATCATCCGGACCGAGATACAGCTCGGTATGGTCGGTGCCGAGGTGGCGCGCCACGGCACGTGCATACGGCGCTTCATCCAAGCCGGGTTCGCTGAAGCCGATACTGAAACTGCGAACTGGGCGCGCTGATTGCGCCTGCATCAGGGCGACGACAAGGCTGGAGTCGATCCCCCCTGACAGGAATGACCCGAGTGGCACGTCAGCGACCATGCGCAGGCGCACCGCGTCGTGCAGCAGCGTCTCGAGCGTGTCGATCGTCTGCGGATCGTCCGCGAGCGGAGCGGCGATGCCATCGATGGCGGCTTGGCGCAGCGACCAGTACGACGTGAGCCTCTGGGCAAGCCAAGCCCAGTCGCGTATGTGGCGTAGTTCTTCGAGTCCCAGGGTAAGCACGCTGCCGGCTGGGAGCCGGTACACGCCGGCAATCGCCGATTGCGGTCCACGCACATAACCTGTGCCAAGGAATGATGTGATCGCTGCCTCTTCCATCCGCGGTGTCCAACCGGGGATGGAAGCCAGTGCCGACAGCCCGGAAGCGAACGCGAAGCGCCCGCCGACCCAGCCGAAGTACAGCGGTTTCTCGCCCATGCGGTCGCGCGCCAATGTGAGCTCGCGCCGCTCGCGATCCCATGCAACTAGCGCGAACATCCCGTTGCAGCGTCGCAGTGTTTCGTCGATGCCCCAGCGCTCGAATCCGGCAAGCATCACTTCGGTATCCGAATGCCCGCGCCAGGTTGGCAAATCGCCTTCGCTTTCCAGGGCGCGACGCAGCTTTTCGTAGTTGTAGATCTCGCCGTTGTAGGTGAGCCGGAAGCGCCCACCCGCCGACGCCATCGGCTGATGCCCGGCAACGGTGGTGTCGATGATCGACAGGCGCCGATGCCCTAACGCGACGCCATGGACATCGTCCACCCACGCGCCTTGGTCGTCCGGGCCACGATGGGCAACGCGCGTCAGCATTGCAGCCAGGATGCCACGCGCGGCATCCGGGCGGTCGACCAAGCCGGCGATCCCGCACATCTCAGACTGTCCTGCTGGCGGCGACCGCCAATACGTCGAGATAACGCTGTGCAATCCTGTCGATCGCATAATGAGCCAGATGCTCGCTGGGATCGTCGAAGCGATGCTGGCCCTCGATGACCGCAAGCAGCGCGGTTGCCAACGTGTCTGCATCCCCAACGGGAACGATAGTGCCGAGCCTGCCATCAGCCAGGACTTCGGACACGGCATCAGAGCAGTCGGTCGCAACTACCGGACACCTCTGCGACATTGCCTCGAGCAATACATTGGGAAACCCTTCCCAGCGCGAGCTCAGCACGAACACGCTGGCACGGCGCATCCAGGCGTGGACATCATCGACGTGCCCGGTGAAGTCGACGCTGGCGTCGATGCCAAGCGCTCGGGCCTGGCCACGCAGTTGCCCTTCCAGCGAGCCTGTTCCCAGGATGGCCAAGCGTGCTGTCCGTCGTGCGCGAATGCGAGCGAAAGCCTCCAGCAGTGTCGAAAAGTCCTTCTGCGGCTCGAGCCGGCCGCAAGCCAGCACCAACGGCACGGAGTCGGCCCTGGGGACAGAGACACCGGTTACGGGCGCGGGCGCAGGAGCTGGATTCGGGATGACAGTGATCTTAACCGGCATGATCAGTGCGAACTCTCGCAAATGGGAGGCCAGCCCGGCCGACAACGCGATGATGGCATCGGCCCGTGGGTAAAGCACACGCAATGCTGTCCGGTTGAGCCATGTCTGCAAGCCCGTCTCCGCACGGGTGTCGTCCGCGCTGCGGTTAGCCTCGCGGACCACGCAAGGCGTACGAGAAAAGGTGCAGGCGAGCAGCGCCGCGATGTTAGCCGGGAACACGGACGACAACAGGACTGCCGGCCGCTCGCGACGCAGATAGCCGATGAGGCGAGGCACGGCATGGAGTGGCTTCCTGTGACCGAGGGAGATGTGCCGGACTCCGCTGGGAATGTGACTCGCCCAAGCACCATCCCGGGCGGCAGTTACGAGGTCGCAGCGGATTCCCAGGCCGGCGAAGTGTTCAGCCAGAGCCAATGCAACACGCTCCGCGCCGCCTGCGGAAAGTGCTGGAATAAAGAAGCTCAACAGCAAGCCCTGGCCACGAACGTCCGTGCCCGCAGCGCTGGCGGCATTAGGCAAAACGCTTGCGGGCTTCGAAAACAAGGCTGGTTTCCCGGGTGAGTACACCGCATTGAACCAAGAGATTTCGAATGAAGGCGATGAATCGCTTCCTCGGACTCAGGTCCGAGGTGTTCATAAATGCCTTTCGGCGAAGTATGACAACTTCAAAATATTGATCTAGGAGCGCCTTCATTGAATTGAAGCCATATGAACGTACATGCCCGACCTTGTGGAAAACCATTCCGCAATGCGGGCATACGACTTCGGCTGCCACAAGATCCTCCTCAAATGGCACTGTTCCCAGGAAAATCCCGCCGGGCTTCAGGACCCGGCGAATTTCGGCGAGTCCTTGGGCCAACGTTGTGTCATCTAAATGCTCTACGACTTCGGAAGCGACGATTGCATCCATTGTTGCATCGCGGAGGGGAATAGACTGAATTTTTCCAGCGATCGACGTGACGCCACTGGTGCCATGAGCTTTTTTCAGCGACGCCGCATCAGGATCCATACTGACCAGTTGATGGCCGTGTGTATTGGCGATACGTTCGAACTGGCCAGATCCGACTCCGATGTTTATTGCAAATGATGCCGGAGGCAGTCGCTTCGCTAAGTAATACAAACGGGTCGCCGCGCCGGAAAAAGACTCGGGATGGGCTGTCTGAAAGTACTGCCAGATCCTGCTCTGTTCCATCTAAGAAAAGCCTCGTTTGTCGACATGGTTATGATGCTTCATCAAGGCTTTGAATCCTAAGACAAGGATGAACAGGTCAGACACTACGAGGGCAATGACTGCGCCCACACTGGAGTAGCGCGGGATCAGTGCCAGCATGATGCCGAGTGTCAGCAGGATTGAGGAGAACTCGATCCTGTTACGCGTGCCCTGCAGGTCGCTGGTCGTCAAAAGCATGACCATTATCTGCCGGGCCGATCCAGTAACGATAACAGCGGTTAACAGGCGCAGGGTCTTGACCGATGGACTGAAGGCATCGCCTAGCAGCCAAGGTAGATACGGGGCCAGCATCCAGACGGAAATTGCTGCGGAGATGGAATAGGCAAATGCCACGGCGAATAGGTTTGTACTGCTCGCACCAACGCCACGCCCCTTGTTATTCCTGAACAAGCGTGGTGCAACGGCGATGACCAGCGAGTACACCGGCAGTAACGTTGCTTGCATGACACGCGAAGCCGCGGCGTATTGACCGGTAACCATATCCCCGGCGAAGCGAAGCATCATTGCCTTGTCGAGCTCACCATTGGCAACGGCGGTTGCACCGCTCACCGCAAAAGGCAGCCCTTCTCGAATTTGTGTGCTGGTCGACTGCGATTCCTGCGGCGCTTCCGCGCGCGGCCATAACAGCCATATTGCCAAGCTGACCGCCACAACCAGGATTGCGAGATAGAAGGCCGCGAATGCGTCCATCCCCCGCATCGGAAATAGCATGGCGGCTAAGATCGCGATGCAGCGGGCAATCGGCGCGACCGTCAGCAATGCCCCCGAAATCGACAGCTGCTCGCTGGCTTGATAGCGATATACCAAGGGTAGCAATGCCGGTGCGGCGACCAACTCAGCAAAGGCCAGATTGGCCAGTGCAAATGGCGATAGGTGGCTGCCGAACAGCCATAGCGAGAATAGCCATGCCGCGAGGAAGAAACCAAGCCCGCTAAGCAGATATACGTGTTGGGTCGCGCGCAGCTTTGTGTGAACCTGGCCCTCGCGGGAAAGATGGCGCAGCAGCGAGATTCCGGTTCCGAAGCCAACGAACTGGGCCACAGTGATGTAGAGCGCCATGGTTCCAGAAAGGGCGCCGTAGCCGTCAGCTCCGAATACACGTGCCAGCAATACCAGGGTGACGGCCTGCAGGGCGGCGCGCAGTATGCTCCAAGTGCCGGCATGCGCGGTGTTGCGGACCAGCCTCCCAGGACGCCACGAAGCCATCAGTTTGATTCTGGTCAGGGGCATTCCGGCGCGTCGGTGGCTCGAAGCAATAATGACATTTATGCTCGGCATCAGGTACGGGCACGGGGAAATCATGAATTTCAGACAATTGGCCCACGGCTTGGCCAGTTTCTTGCCCTGGGCTCCGGAATCCCTGAACAAGGGTACGGGCGGCACCAGTTCGGCCCGGTATTGTTACTGTATCTGGCTGCGCCACCTGGTGTTGGCACGTGACGGCGGTATGTCCGCGTTCCCACGCGTGGTTGCCGAACTCGGCCCTGGCGACTCCATTGGCGTGGGACTCGCGGCGCTGCTCAGTGGGGCGGAGCGTTACCTTGCACTCGACGCGCTGGCGCATGCCGAACCTGCCAGCAACCTCGCGGTTTTCGACGCGCTGGTTGAGCTGTTCCGGGCCAAGGCACCGATCCCCGCAAGGGATGTATTCCCCGAGCACACCGTCGAACTGGCTTCGTACGAATTTCCGAGCGGCCTGTTGACCGAGACACAACTGGCAATCGCACTGAACCCGGAGCGCGTTGCCTGGCTGCGGGGCATTGTCAGCGGCGAGTGGCCGGGGGCCGAGGTTATCGACTATCGCCCCGATTGGGATAGCGGCGGCGGCTGGCAGGCTGGTTCGGTCGACTTTGTGTTGTCCAATGCGGTGATGGAACACGTGGCTGACCTGCCGGCCGCATATCGCGCAACGTGGAACTTGTTGCGTCCCGGCGGTTTCGCGTCGCACCAGATCGACTTCCGCTCGCATGGTCTGTTTCGTGCCTGGGATGGCCACTGGGCATGCCAGGAATGGTTGTGGCGCCTGTTCATGGGACGCCGCGGGTATCTGCTCAACCGCGAACCGTTCGCGACCCATCGTGTCCTGGCCAAGACATGTGGTTTTGAAGAGCACGACGTGATCCGGGTCGAGCGCGAACCCCAGTCCCCCCGTCTTTCTCCCCGCTTTCGTTCGATTACTACACAGGACCGCGCAACGTGTACCGGTTACTTCCTCCTGCGCAAGCCCTGAATCATGCCCACCTTGGACTTCCCTGCTGAAATACGCCGTAACGAATTGCAGGGCATCGCGCGACACCTGCCTGCACGCGCACGAATACTCGAGGTCGGCGCGGGCACGGGGGAACAAAGCAAGGCATTGATGGAGATGGGCTACGACGTGGTACCGATCGAAATTACAAGCTCCAACTATGCCAATGTCAGGGTGGTCCCGGTAATCGACTACGATGGCAACACGTTTCCCGTGCCAGACCACAGCATTGATGTCGTGTTTTCATCCATGTGCTCGGACACGTCATTGATCTCGGTCGCATGCACGCCGAGATCCGGCGCGTACTCGCACCACGGGGCTATTGCATCCACGTGATGCCAACCCCGGCGTGGCGTTTCTGGCGCACGCTGGCGTCCTATGGCGTTGCGCTGCGTTCATTCGTCGAATTGGCGCCGCAACTGCTGCCGCGATCATGGGCGAGGGAAGAACCGGGCCGCTTAGTGAAGATCTGGGACACGATGATCCGCCGTTGCGCACGCTATTGCCTGCCTCGCAGGCACGGCGAGCGCGGTAACACCATCACCGAGTTGTACTACTTTTCCTCATGTTTGTGGCGCCGTAACTTTTCGAGCAACGGCTACGAGTTGTTGCACGAGGAACCGATGGGATTGTTCTACAGTGGGAACTATCTGATGTGGCACCTGTTTCCGCTCTCCATGCGTGGCCGCATGGCGCGCTACCTGGGCAGCGCAACGCGGCTGTACAAGGTACGGCCACTACTGTAATCGGCGTGCGTCCAGGATGAAAAGCTGCTGCAAGGCTTTTCCGCGATGCGCAGCCGCGCAGTCATGGCTTGCGTGCGACAAACACCATCTGGTGCGCATGCCATGGATCGAGTTTCTCCAGCAGCGGCTGCATGAAATTCGGGAATGGATAGACCCCGAACCCATAACCGCGGATGTCGTCGAACCCGAGCATCGCCAGGTACCGCCGCAGCACCCTGTAGCTGAAGACCACCAGATGTCGGTGCGAGGGTGTGTCGATCTCGGTATCCGGCTGTAGTTCCTCGTCGCTGACCTTGAACAGCTCTTCGTGCTTGAGTAGCGCATCGGAGTCCGGATGCGGGCCACTCGACGGCATGCGGCCGGCCAGGATCAGGGCCGCCGTGAAGTAGGTGCTGATGTTCGGGGTCAACACCACCAGCGTGCCACCCGGGGCCAGCACGCGCCGGGCTTCGCGTAGGTAGCGGCACGGGTTGAGCAGGTGCTCCAGTACCGACAAGCCGTAGACGCAATGCATGCTGCCATCTGGATAGGGCAGCGTCGCATTCAGATCACCATGGATCACGTCCAGGCCGTGCGCCTGCGCCTTGGCCACCGCCGATGCGTTCCATTCGATGCCGTGGTAGGCCGATACGGGCAGCTTGAGCCGGTCGCGCATGTAACCGTCGCCGGCGCCGCAGTCCAGGCATGCGCCGCCTTCGCGCAGCGCCAGGGCGATCTCGCGCATTGCCCGTGCATAAGCTTCGTCCATGGTGCGCCGGTAGAGCTTACGCAGGTAGGCCATGCGATCTCCGGGGGCTGCGCGTGCCGGTCATTGCGCGGGGTTCTTTTGCTGCGCGGCGTGCTGGGCAGCGGTCCGGGCTTGGGCCTGCGACTGATCGATAGTCTCGATCATTTCATGGGCCTGGCGATCGGTCTGCGCCAGCCAGCCTTTCCAGCTCCATGGGCGGCCGAGCGTGCGCTGGGCCCAGGTGCGTGCCTCGTCGTAACGGCCGGCGGTGGCGAGCAGGGCCGCGGCATAGAACGCGATGCGCGGCTCGCCGTGACCGGTATAAGCCACGTCCAGTTCGTGGATGGCGGCATCGAGGCGATCCGCCGCCAGGTACAACTCCGCGCGTTCCACCAGCAGCATGCGCCAGATGCCGTTGCCGCGGGGGTTGTCCAAGGCCTGCTGGGTCAGGTACAGCCAAGCCTGCGGTGGCAGCGTGGAATCGCAGTCGCCCTGCTGAACCGACAACCGCAGTCGCGCTAGGATCGCCGCAGTGCCAGGCGCCAACGCGTCCGAGCGCAAGCGTGCCGCGGAAGCGGCGACCTCGGTCGCGGCGATCGGGCGATGCGCGACGCATTCGATGGTGATGGCCTGCAAGCCGGTATCCACTGGCGAAATGTTGGCGCCCGCGGCGCTGGCCATGACCGCGTGTGCCTCCCGCAACCTGCCGTGGTCGGCGAGATAGCTCGCGTACTGCTGTTGCGCGCGCAGGGATGCGGGGTGTTCGACGTGCCAGACCGTGGCGAGGAGTGCCTCGTCGCCCCAGACCTGCGCCTGCATCCGGGTGATTCCGGCCGCCAGCAACAGCCAGGCCAGGAACCCGGCCAGCAACGGTCGTCGCAGGTCGCCCTGTACCCGGAGCACCGCGGCCGCCAGCGCGAGCGCCGGGCCGAACAACGGCACGTAGTTGCGGTGTTCGAAGTACATCTCCAGCGGGAACACCGTCGACTCGGTGGCATGCGCGCCGAGGAACCACAGCACCGCGAAGGCGAATAGCGGCGCGCGGCGCCGCAGCAATAATGCCGCGAATAATATCGAAGCCACGGCCAGCAACGCGGGCAGTGTCGTCGCCGGGTCGAACAACGTGCGCGACACGGCGAAGTCGTCGTTGTACAGCGCCGAGCTGGCCATGTGCGGCATCGCGATCAGGCCGAGGTAGCGCACCAAAGCACGGCCCTGGGTCATCACCCGCTCCCACATCGTATAGTCGCGCGAAGCGAACGACGTCAGTGACGACCACTCCCACGCGAATGCCAGCACCAGCAACGCCACCGCAGCGAGCACACCGTAACGCAGCATGCGCGATGCCGGTGCGGGCAGCCTGGCCAGTGTCGGGCGCAACAGCGTGGCATGCAAAACTAGCGCCAGCAGCGGAGTGAGGATCCCGTTTTCCTTGCACAGTACGGCGAGCATGCTGCCAGCACCCAGCAGGACCAGCGCGAGCAACGCCTGCCAGGCAGTGCGTGCTCGCAAGGCCATCGCCAGGTATGCCCACAGGGCCGCGAACATGCAGGTACCAGCCAGTTCCGCCATTCGCTGCACGGTCAGGAACACCGCCGAGACCTGGATCGGATTGAGCAACCAGATCGCCGCGCAGGCCAGGGCGATGGCATCGCTGCGCGCAGGCTCGGCGCCGTCGGAATGCGCGTGTGCCACGGTGCGGGCCAGGCCGAAGACCAGCACACCGTTGAGCACATGGATCCACAGGTTGGTCAGCTTGAAGCCGAGCGGATCGCTGGGCCATGAGGCGTCGTTGAGGACGAAACTCAAAGCCGACAGTGGCCGGCCCGGAACGCCTTGGAACAGCGCGAGGTAGCTGCCGATGCTGCGCCAGCCGGGATGGCCGTTGAGCTCTCCCAGGTTCTTCAGGTTTGGAATGTCGTCGAACAGGAAGGGCCCGTGAATGCCTGGCCACAGTACCCATGCGGTTAGCGCCATCAGACCAAGAAAACCGGTCGCGATTAGAATGCGGGAGCGGAGTGAAGCCAAGGCTGATCCTCAAAAAGGAGGTTTTCGCACGCGCGGACGTTACAGAATAAGGCAATCGCCCTGGTTGTCAGCTACGTCGGCCCCGAAACCCGATTGCAAAAAGAAAGCCCCCTCGCGGGGGCTTTCGTAGAACACACAAATCGACTTATCAGGTCCGGCAAGAGGACGGCAAGTACTTCTGATCGACGGTCGTACCAGCGGTCGCCTTGCAGTTCCAAGTCACGCTGCCGCCGACGAAGCTCGGGCTGAGCACAAGCACCGAGCTGTTGAGCTTGGGCTCATTGCGGAATGCAATTGTGAGTTTACCGTTGGCGTTGGTGACGCTGGCGACATTATTGCCATTGATTGAGGCGGCAGTCGGCAGGCCAGCATTCGGATTATCGGTCGGCCAGGTGCCCTTGGTCTGATAGGTCTCCGCAACTGCCAGCTTGGCGGCGCCTGACACGTTCATGCCTTCCGAAACCTTCGCGCGGACCGTGTAGTCCTGGTAGGCCGGGATGGCGATCGCCATCAGGATGCCGAGGATCGCGATCACGATCATCAGTTCGATCAGGGTAAAGCCTTGCTGCATCTTCTTCATGTTCATGGTGTTCTCCCCTCGGAGGTTTGTGACTTCACGTGCCCACATGGCCGGTCTCCCGGTCCGTCGGTCGCCGTGCAATGTCCCGCACGTGCACCCGACTACGTATGCATATTGCGTGCCAAGGGCGGGGTTGTGGAGGCCAATTCATGGAATTGATAGGGCGGTCACGGATCGCCGCGTGGAGGTCGGGGCGGGAAGTGACGCAGATTGTCAGGTGGTAGTTCGGAGGTGACATTTTGCGTCACTTTAGGTCAGTCGATGCCGAGTTTCTTGAGCTTGTACCGCAAAGCCCGGAACGTGATGCCCAAGGCCGCAGCTGCTTTCGTCTTGTTGTAGCGGGCTTCCTGGAGGGCCTTCTCGATCGCCTTGCGCTCGATGTCTTCGATGTAGGTGGGGAGGGCGGAAGGGGAGTGGGGCGTCCCGGTTTCTGGCAGCCGAGCATGGCTCGGCTCTACGGGATCGCGGCTTCCGCCGCTCCTGCCCTGAAGCCCCAAATCGTCCGCGTCGATGCGGTCGCCGTCGGCGAGGGCCAGGGCGCGCTCGAGGATGTTCTCGAGCTCGCGGACGTTGCCGGGAAAGGGATAGGTCAGCAGGGCGGCGCTGGCGTCGTCGCTGAGGGTTGGGGCGGAGCGGTCCTGGTCGCGGGACAGGCGCACGAGGATGTCGGCGGCCAGCTGCGGCAGGTCGTCGCGGCGCTCGCGCAGCGGCGGCACCCGCAGCTCGATCACGTTGATGCGGTAGTAGAGGTCGTGGCGGAAGCTGCCGTTGGCCACCAGCGCGCCGAGGTCCTTGTGGGTGGCGCTGAGGATGCGCACGTCCACCGGCACTTCGCCCTGGGCGCCCACCGGGCGGATCGACTTCTCCTGGATCGCGCGCAGCAGCTTCACCTGCATCGGCAGCGGCAGTTCGGCGATCTCGTCCAGGAACAGGGTGCCGCCGTCGGCGGCCTGGAACAGGCCGGCCTTGTCGGCGTGGGCGCCGGTGAAGCTGCCTTTCCTGTGGCCGAAGAACTCGCTTTCCATCAGCTCGGCGGGGATCGCGCCGCAGTTGACCGGCACGAACGGGCCCTTGGCGCGGCCGCCCTCGGCATGGATCGTGCGCGCCACCAGTTCCTTGCCGACGCCCGACTCGCCGGTAATGGCGATCGGGGCCTGGCTGCGCGCGACCTTGGCGACCGTGGCGCGCAGGGCCTGCATCGCCGGCGAGTCGCCGCCCAGGCGGGCGAGGCCGACGGCAGGGGCTTCGCGCCGGCGCTGGCCGAGATCCAGCGCGTGGGTGACCAGCCGCCGCAGCACGTGGATGTCGACCGGTTTGTTGACGAAATCGAAGGCTCCCGCCTTGAGCGCGCCGACCGCGGCCTCGACGTTGCCGAAGGCGGTGATCATCGCGGTCGGGGTGTCGGGGTGGTTGGCCGCGATCTCCGCCACCAGGTCGATGCCCGAGCCGTCCGGCAGGCGCATGTCGGTGAGGCAGAGATCGTAGCGGTGGCTGGCCAGGTGGCTGCGGGCGGCGGCGAGGTTGGCCGCGGTGTCGGTGCGCAGGCCCATGCGGCCCAGGGTCAGCACCAGCAGCTCGCGGATGTCGTGCTCGTCGTCGACGATCAGTGCGCTGGCTTGGGGCCGGGCTTCGGTCATCTTCCTACCTTATCAAGCCGGTAGCAGGGCGTGGGGATCGGGCAGGGTGATGCGGAAGCAGCTGCTGCCGTCGGGCAGGTCGACGTAGTCGAGGCTGGCTTCGTTGGCGCGGCAGAGTTCGCGGGCGATGTAGAGGCCCAGGCCGGTGCCGTGCTCGGAGGTGGTGAAGAACGGGCGGAACAACTGGCCGCGGGTGTCTTCCGGGATGCCGGGGCCGCGGTCGCGCACGTCGATGGTGGGGCGGCCGGCGGTGACGTGCACGTCGAGCGAGACCTGCGCCGGGTCGCCCGGCAGGTGGCCGTGGTTGAGCGCGTTCTGCAGCAGCACGGTCAGCACCTGCTGCAGGTGGTGCGGATCGACCAGCGCGTGCACTTCGGAGGTGCCGCCGACATCGATGTTGCCCGAGTCCGGCGGCAGCATCTGCCGGTAGTCGTCGACGAAGCGCTGCGCGAACGCGGCCAGGTCGACGTTGTCGGCGCTGGCACGCTCGCGCCGGGCCAGCCCGAGCACGTTCTCGACGATGCCGTTGGTGCGCAGGCACTGCGAGTGGATGATCTGCAGCAGGCGCTGGTCGGGCTCGCGGATGTCGCTGGATTCCTGCAGCAGCTGGGTGGCGTAATTGATCGCCGCCAGTGGATTGCGGATCTCGTGCGCGAGGCTGGCGGAGAAGCGGCCCAGAGTGGCCAGGGTCATCGATTCGGCGCGACGCGAGACCAGCGCGGTGTCGTCCAGGAACACCAGCGCGGTGTCGCCGTGCGCGAGCAGCCGGGCGAAGCGCGGCAGCACCTCGGGTTGCTCGGCGCCGACCTGCAACGGGGTATCGTCGCTGGTGCCGGTGCGCAGCCATTCGTGCAGGCGCTCGGCCAACGCGGGCGCGACCTGTTCCAGGTTGCGTTCGCCGCGGTGGTCGCCCAGTTGCAGCAGCGCGGCCTCGTTGGCCAGGCGGATCTCGCCATCGCCGTCCACCAGCAGCACGCCGGTGCGCATGCGCCGGATGATCAGCTCGTTGACGGCGGCCAGGTCGGCGAGTTCGCCGCCGCGGCGTTCGGCCAGCGCCTGGCTCTCGCGGATCTGCCGGCCCAGCAGGTAGGTGAGCATGGCGATCGACAGGAAGCTCACCGCGAACATCAATGGTTCGGCCATCGGCCGGGCGAAGTCGGCTCCGGCCAGGGTGCTCCAGGTGTATTCGCCGATCATCGCCGCGCCGGCCAGCGCGCCGCCGGCCAGGCCGTAGCGCAGCGGCAGCAACAATGCGGTGGCGCCGACGTTGAACACCAGCATCAGGGCGATGCCGGAGGCAGCGGCCGGCATGGCGTGGATCGCCAGCATGCCGGCGACGACGTCGATGGCGATGCCCGTCACCACTTGCCATCGCAGCGCCGCCTGGCGCAGCGCCCAGTACAGCAGCATCGCGGAAGCGCCGAGATACAGGAAGCTGGTGACCTTGCCCAGCAGCGGGTGCAGCGGCGCCGGCAGCAGCTCGCGCACCGGGCCGAACAGCAGCAGCGCCAGCAGACCCGCCTCGAGCACCCGGTACAGGCTGTAGAAGTACAGGTCCCGGTACTGGGCCGCGGCGATGCCTGAAGTTTCGGCCATGACGTCTCCCCGGGATGCGGGGAAAAGTTAGCACCTCCTGACCCGTCCGGAGCGGGGGCGTACAATGGGGGGCTCTTTCGTGTCCCCCCTTTCACTGTTGGACGATCGATGAACTTCCACGAATACCAGGCCAAGCAGCTGTTCGCCGACTACGGCATCGCGGTTCCCCCCGGGCGCGTCGCGCGCACCCCCGAAGAGGCGGTCGAGGCGGCCAAGGCCATCGGCGGCGACTTCTGGGTGGTGAAGGCGCAGATCCACGCCGGCGGCCGCGGCAAGGCCGGTGGCGTCAAGCTGGCCAAGACCCTGGACCTGGTGCGCGAGTACGCCAAGGGCATGCTCGGCACGAAGATGGAGACCTACCAGTCGGCCGGCGTCGCATTGCCGATCGACAGCGTGCTGGTGACCCAGGCCACCGACATCGCCCAGGAGCTGTACCTCTCGGTGCTGGTGGACCGCTCGACCCAGGCGGTCACCTTCATCGCCTCCAGCGAGGGCGGCGTGGAGATCGAGAAGACCGCGGTCGACAACCCCGACGCGATCAAGACCCTCAACGTCAACTACGTGCAGGGCCTGCAGCCCTACCAGTGCCGCGAGATGGGCTTCGCCCTCGGGCTGACCTCGAAGCAGGTCAACCAGCTCACCAAGATCATGCTGGGCCTGTACAAGCTGTTCAACGAGAAGGACCTGGCGCTGGTCGAGCTCAACCCGCTGGCGATCATGACCGACGGCAACCTCGCGGTGCTCGACGGCAAGATCAACTCCGACGACAACGCCACCTTCCGCCACCCCGACCTGGCCGCGATGCGCGACATCCGCCAGGAAGACGAGACCGAGGTGCGCGCCAGCCAGTACGACCTCAACTACGTGACCATGGACGGCAACATCGGCTGCATGGTCAACGGCGCCGGCCTGGCGATGGCGACCATGGACGTGATCAAGCTGGAAGGCGGCGAGCCGGCCAACTTCCTCGACG
>JAKFCN010000062.1:0-2502 GCA_036676625.1 Lysobacter sp.
ACGCTGCTCACGATACTCGAGCAGTACCCGCGCGACGAGCTGTTCCAGATCGACGACAGCGAACTGTATGAGATTGCGCTCGGGATCCTGCGCCTGCAGGAGCGCCAGCGCACCCGGCTGTTCGTGCGCCGCGACCGCTTCGACCGCTTTGTGTCCTGCATGGTGTTTGTCCCGCGCGAGAAGTTCAACACCGACCTGCGCCTGCGGATCCAGAGCCTGCTGCTGGACGCCTTCCGCGGCGTGAGCGCCGAGTTCACGCCGCAGCTGTCGGAATCGATGCTGGCGCGCATCTACATCATGGTGCGAACCCAGCCGGGCCATGTTCCGGACGTTGATGTGCGGGAGCTGGAAGCACGTATCGTCGAAACCACCCACCGCTGGCAGGATGAGCTGGCCCACGCGCTGCTGGAAGGCTACGGAGAGGAGCGCGGCAACCGCTTGCTGCGCCGCTGGGGCGGCTCGTTCCCGGCCGGCTTTCGCGAGGACTACGCGGCGCGCTCCGCGGTGCGTGACATCGAGCTGATGGAAAGCGTGCAGAGCGGCCGGCAAGATGGCGCGCCGGCCGCGCTCGCGATGAACCTCTACCGGCCGATCGAGGCGCCACCGGGTTCGCTGCGCTTGAAGGTCTACCGCGCTGGACAGCCGGTTCCGTTGTCGCAGAGCCTGCCCATGCTCGAGCACCTGGGTGTCCGGGTGAACGAGGAGCGCCCCTATTGCATTGAGCCGCTGGACGCGCAAGCCGTGTGGGTGCACGACTTTGGCATGGAGCTCGCCGACGGCACCGAGATCGAGATCGACCGCATCAAGGCGCTGTTCGAGGACGTGTTCGCGCGCGCCTGGGGCGGCGAGATCGAGAACGATGACTTCAACCGGCTGGTGTTGCGCGCGCAACTGACCTGGCGCGAAGTCGTGATCCTGCGCGCCTATGCACGCTACCTGCGCCAGGTCGGCTCGACGTTCAGCGACGCCTATATTGAGCGCGCGCTGGCCGGCAACCCGGCGATCGCGCGCAAGCTGGTCGAGCTGTTCCTCGCGCGCTTCGACCCCGCGCAAGGCGAGGAGCGCGACGCACGGACGCAGAAGCTGCAAAACGACATCGAGGACGCGCTGGACCAGGTGCCCAACCTCGACGAGGACCGCATCCTGCGCCAGTTCCTCGGCGTGATCGGGGCGACCACGCGCAGCAACTACTTCCAGCACGCGGCCGACGGCGGGCCCAAACCCTATCTGTCGTTCAAGCTCGACCCGGCACGCGTGCCCGGCCTGCCCGAGCCCAAACCGATGTTCGAGATCTGGGTCTATGCGCCGCGGGTCGAGGGCATGCACCTGCGCGGCGGCCGCGTCGCGCGCGGAGGGCTGCGCTGGTCCGACCGGCGCGAGGACTTCCGCACCGAGGTGCTGGGGCTGGTCAAGGCGCAAATGGTGAAGAACGCGGTGATCGTGCCGGTCGGCTCCAAGGGCGGTTTTGTCGTGAAAAATCCGCCGCCCCAGACCGACCGGGACGCGTACATGAAGGAAGGCATCGCCTGCTACCAGACCTTCCTGCGTGGATTGCTCGACCTCACCGACAACCTGGTCGGCGCGCAGGTGGTGCCGCCCGCGGACGTGGTGCGCCACGATGCGGACGACCCCTACCTGGTGGTCGCGGCCGACAAGGGCACCGCCACCTTCTCAGACTACGCGAATGCGATTTCTGCCGAGTATGGCTTCTGGCTGGACGACGCGTTCGCCTCGGGCGGCTCGGTGGGCTACGACCACAAAAAAATGGCGATCACCGCGCGCGGCGCCTGGGAGTCGGTCAAGCGGCACTTCCGGGAATTGGGTGTCGACACCCAGACCAGCGACTTCTCGGTGGTCGGCATCGGCGACATGTCGGGCGACGTGTTCGGCAATGGCATGCTGCTGTCGCGCCATATCCGGCTGCTCGCGGCGTTCGACCATCGCCACATCTTCCTCGACCCCAATCCCGATACTGAGGCGAGCTTTCACGAGCGCGAGCGCCTGTTCGCGTTGCCGCGATCGAGCTGGGCCGACTACAACCCCGCGCTCATCTCGGCTGGCGGCGGCGTGTTTGCGCGCAGCGCGAAGACGATCCCGCTGACGCCCGAAGTGCGCGCGGTGCTCGAGCTCGACGGCGACGAGATCGCGCCCAACGAGCTGATGCGCGCCATCCTCAAAGCGCCGGTCGACCTGCTTTACAACGGCGGCATCGGCACCTATGTCAAGGCCAGCCGCGAGACCCAGCCCCAGGTCGGCGACCGCGCGAACGACGCGATCCGGATCAACGGCGCCGAGCTGCGCTGCAAGGTGGTCGCCGAGGGCGGCAACCTCGGCTGCACCCAGCTCGGCCGTATCGAGTACGCGCAGCATGGCGGGCGAATTTATACCGACGCGATCGACAACTCGGCCGGGGTCGACTGCTCGGACCACGAGGTCAACATCAAGATCCTGCTGGGGCTGGTGGTCGCCGACGGCGAGATGACCGGCAAGCAGCGCAACAAA
>JAKFCN010000063.1:0-5460 GCA_036676625.1 Lysobacter sp.
CTGTCGCTGTTCCTCGAAGTGCCCGCCTGAGCAGCAGGAGAACGACCATGCTCCTGCTCGACGCCCGCTCACGCATCATCAACGGCCTGTCGGTGTTCCCCGACCACGCCGACCCGGAGCAGTGGTACTACATGCCCACGGCTCCCCACCTGACCACCCGGCGCGACAGCGCGCTCGGCGTGGACATCCCGCAGTTCATGCTGCTGGGCTTCCGGGGCGACGCCGGCAACGGCGGCTTCCTGAACTTCGACTGCAACGTGGGGGCGAGCCAGGCCCAGATCGACGACCTGGCGCGCGAGATCGCCAACGCCGAGAACCTGCGCAACGCGCCGCGCATCGCCCCGATCCCGCTCGAGGGCGGCACGGTGCGGCTCATGATGCTGGGCAAGGACAGCGCGGCCCCTGCGCCGACCGGCACACCGGCCGCGCCCACCGGGCCGCAATTCGTGCTGAAGATGGACCACAGCGCCAACCCCTCGCTCTACGGCGACAACCAGGCGGCGTTTTCGGTGCAGCTGGACCAGGACGGCTTCACCGTCATGCAGCAGGTGCTCGACGGCGAGATCCTGCCCATCGCGGTGGTCTATTCGCTCGAATTCCTGGGCTTGCGCCCGGCCTACAACATCCGCCTGAAGGTGGACTGGGACCGGGTGCAGAAACACATGGACGAGAGCTTCTCGGCCAGCATCCTGGTGTTCTCGACCGAGATCGGCAAGGCGGTCGACGAACTGATCGACAAGCGCGCCATCGTGCTCGAGTCCGACACCTTCGTGGCCGAAGGCGACGACACCAAGGGCATCATCGACCGGCGCGACGCCGCGCTGGCCCAGGTGCGCTCGATGATCACCGAGGCCTTCTTCAACGTCAGCCTGCCACCCTGGACGCCCGAGAAGAAGCCCGACTGGGAACGCGCCATGGACGCGGTGGGCCGCTTCGCCACCGCCCAGTCGGCGCAGGCCGCCGGCGGGCCGGCCGCCGGCCTGATGCCCAGCTTCAGCTACAAGCGCATGGACTACACGCGCATGGACAAGAAGGCGCTCAACGTCAACTTCTCCGAGCGCGTGGCGGTGAAGAAGCACATCCACCCGCAGGGCCACCTGCAGTCGCTGTTCAAGACCCTGCGCGACGGCCGCGTGCCGATGGACCATTTCGTCAAGCAGGTCTCGCTCGACAACGAATGGTTCAAGAAGCGCAAGCTGCGCGTGACCGCGCGCAACGACCTGGCCGCCGACGACATCGCCAGCATCAACGTCCGCGCGGCCTACGGCGACAAGCCGCAGAACGCGCTGCTGACGCCGGCCGCGCTGGAGACGAAGTTCGAATGGTTCAGCCAGATCGACGCCGGCAAGCCCTTGCGCGACGTGGCCATGGAATACGAGGTCACGTTCAAGAACGTCGATGCGACCAAGCGACCGGCCCGGCTCAAGAGCCCGCCGTGGACCGTGGACATCGACAACGTCGAGATCGTGCCACGCGACCTCTACAGCCTGATCACGGTCCCGGTGATGGCGGAGAACTTTCCCTGGGAACGCTACAGCTCGGTGGAAGTGCAGCTGCGCTACGCCGACGATGCGCACGAGATCGCCCAGCACGACACCCTGCGCCTGACCAAGGAGGCGCCCTCGGCCAACTGGAAGATGTTCGTGCTCGACCCGGACAAGACCACGTTCGAGGTGAAGAAGGTCTTCCGCGCGATCGACCACCGCGATGTCGAGCATGGCTGGCAGGCCTGCGACGAGACCCAGGTCACGGTGCGCAACCCGTTTCCCACGCGGCGCGTGGTGCAGGTGGTGCCCAGCGTCGACTGGACGCAGGTGCAGGAGGCCTTCGTCGACTTCCGCTACGAAGACCCGGCCAACAACGTGCTGGTCGAGGAGTCGATGAGCTTCACCGAAGGCGCCAGCTCCAGGGCCTTCGCCGTGGACCTGCGCAACCCGGCGCTGAAGTCGGTGTTCTACCGGATCAGCCTGCAATACAAGGACAGCCGCTTCGTCGAACTGCCCGAGTCGATGACCAACGCCAGCCGCATCGCGATCAAGACCGATACCAAGGGACATCGCATCGTCACGGTGCGGGCACCGTCGGCCTTCGAGCACCGCCGCCTGCGCAAGGCGACCGTCTCGCTGCGCTTCGAGGACTTCGCCGGCGGCCTGTCGTTCGCCGACGAGCTGGTGTTCGAGAACGGCCAGAGCTCGGGCGAGTTCGAGTACGACTACCTCGACCCCGCCCGCATGCGCTTCGAGTACAGCGTGCGCTGGCTGTTCGAGAACGGCCTCAGCAAGGTCACCGACTGGACCGCCAGCGACGCGACCGTCCTCCCGCTGCAGATCCCCAACTGACCTTCCGAGAGGCTCCCATGCTGCAACTCGATTCACGTTCGATCTCGATCGAAGGCGTCACGGTGTTTCGCGACCACGCCGACGCGTCCCAGTTCTGGTACCTGCCGGGACCGGTGACGCTGGCCAGGCGCGACGCCGACCAGCGCACCCAGTTCACCTACCTCAAATACAAGAACCGCGCCGGCACGGCACGGCGCGGCGGCGGCTTCCTGATGATCGAGACCCAGCTCAGGCTGGACCCCGACCTGGAGCGCCGGGTGCTGGAGCGGCTGGCGTCGATCAGCCGCGGCCGGCCCCGCCTGGCAGCGGTGCCGTTCGACGACGGCACGGTGAGCTGCGTGGCGCTCAACCTCCAGGGTTCGGGCGGCACGCGGGCCACCACCTCGGCCACCGCGCCCGAAGGCTCGTTCAACGCGGTCGAGAGCATCCTCGGCGCGGGGAAACCTTCGCTGGCGGGTTACAACACGGCGGTGTTCAGCCTGGAGCTGTCGGCCGAAGGCGCGACCATCCTGGAGAAAGCCCTCAAGGACGGCACGACGCCGATCGGCGTGATCTACGACCTGAAGTACACCGGCCTGCGTCCGGCCTTCAACGTCAAGATCACGGCCGACTTCAATCAGGTGTTCACCCACTTCAGCACCTCGGCCGACGGCCAGCGGGGCTTTGTGCGGGCCGGCATCGACACCGGTTTCGAGCGGCTGGTGCGCAGCGGCGCGATCAAGATCGAGGTCGCCGACATGACCGGCACGCCCGAGAACGAAACCCGCATCAAGGAAGCGCTGGACTTCTTCAAGGCCCAGGTGCTCAACACCTGGTTCACCCCGGTGCTCACGCCCGGCACCCTGGCCGCCACCGCGGCCACCGCCGCCTCGCTCGACCAGGTGCGCGCCCTGGGCGAGCAGCTGCGCCCGCCGCAACCACCGGCCCCCGAACGCCCGGGCGCCACGCCCGCGGCGCCCGCCACCACCGACCCCGGCCCCAGCCCCACCGAAGGCACCGGACACGGCCCGGCCACAACCGGTCTGGGCGCCACCGGCGCGGCCGAAGGCGCCAGCGCCAGCAGCAGCCCGACCGAAGGCTCGGGCGAACCGGCGACCAGCACCCCGCCACCCGGCGGCGCCGGCTCGCGCGGCGGCGCCACGCCGGTTGCCGCGGCCGCCGACCGCAGCGAACCCGGCACACCGCGGCGCGACGAGGCCGTGGCCGCTTTCCGCCTGCGTTCGATCCGGCAGGAGGAGCGCCGCACCGCGACCTTCGAATACAACCGCGCCGAGGCCCAGCAGCGCAGCTACGCCCCGCAGGGCTTCATCGGCCTGATGGCGCGCGAGCTGAACCGGCCGCCGTACTTCGTGGAGATCGACCTCGACGACCCGTTCTTCCGGACGCTCAGGATCGAGGCCAAGGCACCGTTCGCGTTCGAGACCCTGGGCCTGAAAGAGATCCACCTGCAGCTGGACTACGGACCGGTCAACGACCCGACCAACCATCGGCGCCAGGACTTCGTGTTCAGCGCGGACGACCACGCGGCCAAGTCGGTGGAGTTCGTCGTCAACCTCCGCAAGGACCAGACCTATGCCTGGCAGGCGCAGTACCACTTCGACCCCACCAGCGACTGGGAGGGCGAGCACTTCAGCTACGACGCCCCTCGCGTGGCGGCCAGCGAAGACCGCACCCTGGTGCTCAATCCGATGGAGTCGATCGGCTTCCTGCACCTGCGCGTCGAACCCGGTCGCCTCGACCCCGGCGTGATCGACTTCGCCGAGGTCGACATGGCCTACGAGGACCCGAGCGGCTGGAAACGCGAAAAGAGCGGCCGCATCGTCGCCGCGACCCCCGCCGCGCTGGAATGGAAACTGCGGATCTCGCCGACCTCCCCACGCAGCTGGCGCTACCAGGTGCGCCACCACCTCAAGAACGGCAGCGTGGTCGAACAGCCCCCAGTCACCACGCGCGCCACCTCGGTGGTCGTGGACGACCCCTACCCGGGCTCGCTGGACCTGACCATCTTCCCGATCGTCGACTTCAGCACGGTGCGCGCCGCGATGCTGGACGTGAACTACGCCGATCCGGCCCACCAATACACCCGCCACGAGCGCGTGCGCCTGACGCCCGAGATGACCGAGGCGCGGGTGCGCTTCTCCACCCCCGACCCGACCAAGAAGCGCTTCAGCCACCAGCTCACCGTGGTCCACACCGACGGGCGCACCGAGCGCCCGGCACCGGTCGAAACCGAAGACGACGTGATCACCGTGGTGATCTGAGACCGCACCCCACCCTTTCGCACCCAGGAGATTGCCATGACCACCAAACGAGCCGTCGTTGTCGGCGTGAACGACTATTCCGTGCAGGGCTACAACAGCCTGCGTTTCTGTGTGGCCGATGCGGCCGCGATGTACCACATGCTGGTCGACGCCTTCGGCT
The DNA here is from genome assembly GCA_036676625.1 of Lysobacter sp. Classification (GTDB taxonomy): domain Bacteria; phylum Pseudomonadota; class Gammaproteobacteria; order Xanthomonadales; family Xanthomonadaceae; genus Cognatiluteimonas. Next base: position 4,761 of record JAKFCN010000063.1, read on the forward strand.
TCGCGCCGCAGGACATCTTCTACCTGACCGACGGCGCCGCCACCTCGACCCGCATCCGCCAGGCGCTGCGCTATTGCGCGACCCAGTCGCAGCCGGGCGACGTGATCTGCTTCTACTACTCGGGGCACGGCGGGCGGACCCCGCACCCGGTGGTGCCGACCCAGATGTTCGAGACCATCATCCCGTTCTCGGGGCAGCACATCAGCGACCACGAGATCTACGCGCTCGCCGATACGCTGGAACCCTCGGTCGCCAACTTCACCATCATCCTGGACAGCTGCCACTCGGGCGGCATGCACGACGAGAGCGAGATCGCGCGCCGCGCGCGCTCGCCGCAGTTCAGCGCCGACCTGCTGCAGCGCCTGGGCCAGTGCCGCACCCTGCTGCCCTGCGGCATCTGCCTGCCGCCGGCCAGCCGCTCCGTGCTGGACAACAACATCCGCAGCGTGACCACCCGCAACGCCGGCGTGGTGGTGGAGGAAGACAACACGCGCCGCCTGGTGCAGCAGGCCAAGTCCACGCTGATCGCCGCCAGCTCGGCCGCCCAGGTCGCGATGGAGACCGAAGCCATCGGTCACGGCCTGCTGACCAAGTCGTTCCTCGACCTGGTCAACGCCAGCAATTTCAGCATCGATCACCATGGCCTGATCGATTCGCTCACCACCTCGGTGGCCGCCCTGATGACGCAGCACTTCCCGGG
>JAKFCN010000064.1:0-60037 GCA_036676625.1 Lysobacter sp.
TCGTGCACTTCCGTTCCATCCAGGGCACCGGCTTCAAGTCGCTGCAGGAAGGCCAGAAGGTCTCGTTCAAGGTCGTGCAGGGCCAGAAGGGCCTGCAGGCGGACGAAGTCCAGGCGCTGTAATTTCAGCCGCCACATCGCAATACGGAAAAGCCCGCTTCGGCGGGCTTTTTCTTTGGCATCACGCGACGCTCGCTATCGTGACTGGGAGCAGCAAGGGCAAGGAGCCCAGCAATGTTCCGATTCATGGCGGTGATGGTCCTGGCGGTGGTGTTGGGGGGGTGCAAGCGCGAGGCCGGTCCGCCGGCGGCGCCGGGCGCCACGCCGGCTACGGCCTCCGGAACCGTGGCGCCGGTGGCGCTCGAGGACGTCATGGAGCGCGATCCGCGCTACATGATCGGCATCAGCTATCCACCGGTCGCGCGCGACCACCCCGGCCTGGCGGCGCTGCTCAAGGGATATGCGGACGCCGCGCGCGGCGAACTCATGCAGGCGGTCGCCGGCCTCGGCGACCGGAAGCCAACCGCGCCCTACGACCTGTCGCTGGGATTCAACCAGGTGGTGGCCACGCCGGACATCATCGCCATCGCGGCCGACGGCAGCAGTTACACCGGCGGCGCCCACGGCAACCCGCTGGTGGCGCGCTTCGTCTGGCTGCCGCGCCAGGGCAGACGGCTGACCGCCACGGCGCTGGTACCGGATCCCGGCGCCTGGCAGGGCATCGCCGATTACGTGCGCGAGCGACTCTTGGCCACACTGGTGGAACGGGTGGACGCCGACGCCCCGGCACCGGCCGAACGCGCCGACCTGATCAGCAGCGCCTCGCGCATGATCGACGAAGGCACCACCCCGGATCCGGCCAACTTCGACCAGTTCGAGCCGGTGCTCGACGCCGGCGGCAGGATCACGGCGCTACGCTTCGTGTTCCCGCCGTACCAGGTCGGTCCCTACGCCGACGGCGTGCAATCGGTCGAGGTCCCGGCCGCCGTGCTGCTCCCGGTGGTCGCAGCGGAATATCGCCCGCTGTTCCAGGGCGGCTAGGCAGGAGAGGGCAATGCATCCGTTGCGGCGCCGCGTGGTCGAACTGATGGAAGCGGCCGGGATCCACCCGGGTGGTCCCGGCGACTGCGACCCGCAAATCGGCAACGAGCACTTCTACGGGCGCGTCCTGCGCCAGGGCTCGCTGGGCCTGGGCGAGTCGTACATGGACGGCTGGTGGAGCGTGCGCTCGCTGGACGGGATGCTGTTCCGGCTGATGCGCCACGGCGTCGACGAACGCGTGCGCGGGCTGCGTTCGCATATCGAGGACCTGCGCGCCTGGGTGCTCAACCTGCAGTCCGGGCGCCGCGCGCTGCAGGTGGGCGAGCAGCACTACGACCTCGGCAACGACCTGTTCGAGGCAATGCTGGGCAAGCGCCTGGTCTACAGCTGCGGGTACTGGCGCGAGTCAGCTGCCGTTGCAGGCATGACCCTCGACGATGCGCAGGAAGCCAAGCTCGACCTGGTCTGCCGCAAGCTGCAGTTGCGTCCCGGCATGCGCGTGCTCGACATCGGCTGCGGCTGGGGCGAGGCGTTGAAGTACGCCGCCGAGCACCATGGGGTGGAAGGCGTGGGCGTGACCATCTCGCGCGAGCAGGCCGACTACGCGCGCCGGCTCTGCGCCGGGCTGCCGGTGGAGATCCGCTTGCAGGACTACCACGAGCTCGATTGCGCCAGCGAGGCCAGCCGCTTCGACCGCATTTTCTCGATCGGCATGTTCGAGCACGTCGGCGCGAAGAACTACCGCCGCTACCTGGAGGTCGCGCGTCGTTGCCTGCGCACGGACGAAGCCAGCGGCGGCGGCCTGTTCCTGCTGCACTGCATCGGCAGCAACGTCTCGGTGCGCCGCACCGATCCGTGGATCGCGCGCTACATCTTCCCGAATTCGATGCTGCCGTCCGCCGCGCAGATCGCGACCGCGAGCGAAGGCCTGTTCGTGACCGAGGACTGGCACAACTTCGGCACCGACTACGATCGCACCCTGCAGGCCTGGCGCGACAACATCGAAGCCGCCTGGGATACCTTGCCGCCGCGCTACGACGAACGTTTCCGGCGCATGTGGCGTTTCTACCTGGCCGCCTCCATGGCCGCCTTCCGCGCCCGCCGCATCCAGCTCTGGCAACTCGTGCTCTCCCCCCACGGCATCCCCGGCGGCTACGTCGCGCCCCGCTAAGGGCCTCCGACGCGGATTCACGCGGATAAAAAAAGCGATCAACGCGGATCAAGCTTCTGGAATGGGTTCTCCGGGATCGGGGGAGATGACAGGGAAACATTCCCATCTTTCGCTCTATCCGCGTTGATCCGTTCTTGTGATCCGCGTGAATCCGCGTCAAAAACGCCTTCCCACTTGCTTCACGCGGTGGAAACGCGGGGGTTGCGGTAATGGCGGCCCCGGAGCTGGAACCACCGCGATGATCGTTCGACTGCACCATCCACGCGAGGCTGAACACGACGAGGGGCGCGCACGGGCGCGGATCTTCGGCGAAGAGGCGACCGACCTGTATCCGGGACGGACCTGGGGCGAGGTCGAGCCGCGGATGGCCGGCGAATGGCGCGCCGTGCGGGGCGACTCGCCGCTGTCGTGGGCGCAGGTCCGCGGCGACGCACATGCCGCATGGCAGGTGGCCTGGCTGCGCAGCGCCGATCGCCTGCGCGACGACGCGCCGGTGACGATGCACGGCTGAGGCCTGCCGCCATGGCCCGCCCCGTCTGGTCCGGCATGCTGTCGTTCGGACTGCTCAACATCCCGGTCTCGCTGATGACCGGCGAACGCCGCACCGACATTTCCTTCCGCATGCTCGACGCGCGCGACAACGCGCCCATCCGCTACGAGCGGGTCAATGCCGAGACCGGCGAGGAAGTGCCGTGGAAGGACATCGTCAAGGCCTACGAGTACGACAAGGGCAGCTACGTGGTGCTGGAGCAGGAGGACATCGCCTCGGCCGCGCCGGAGAGCCATGACGCGATCGAGGTCGAGGCGTTCGTCGACGCCGGTTCGATCGATCCGCGCTACTTCGAGAAGCCCTACGTGCTGGTGCCGGCTAAGAAGGCCGAGAAGGGCTACGTGCTGCTGCGCGAGGCGCTGCAGAAGACCGCCAGGATCGGCATCGCACGGGTCGTGATCCGCACCCGCGAGCACCTTTGCGCAGTGATGCCGTACGACAAGGCATTGCTGTTGCTGATGATGCGCTACCCGCAGGAACTGGTCGACATCGATGAGTACAACATTCCCGAGGGCGCGCGCGCGGACTACCGCATCACCGCGAAGGAGCTGGCGTTTTCCGAGCAGCTGATCGGGACGATGTCCGGCGACTGGCAGCCTGGCGAATACCAGGACGAGTTCCGCGAGCGCCTGCACAAGGTGATCAACGAGCGGATGAAGGCGCACGGCGTGGTCAAGCGCGTGCCGGAGTCCGAGCCTGCGGCCGAGGAGGGTGCCGCCACCAATGTGGTCGACTTCATGTCGCTGCTGCAGCGGAGCATCGACCGCAACAAGCGCACCCCGGCGAAGAAGGCCGCACCGGCGAAGAAGGCGGCGAAGAAACCTGCGGCGAAGAAGGCGCCGGCGAAGAAGGCGGCCAAGAAGGCAGCCACGCGCAAGCGTGCCTGACCGGTCGCGGTGAGCCTGCGCGAGTACGCCCGCAAGCGCCGCTTCGGCGAGACTCCGGAACCGGGTCAGTCGACGGCACCAGGCAAGCGGGGCCGGCGCCCGATCTTCGTGGTCCAGCTGCACCATGCGCGCGCGCGCCACTACGACTTCCGGTTGGAGATGGACGGCGCCCTGAAGAGCTGGGCCGTTCCCAAGGGACCCTCGTACCGGCCCGGCGAGAAGCGGTTGGCGGTCGAAGTCGAGGATCACCCGCTCGGCTACGCGAACTTCGAGGGCGATATTCCGCAGGGGCACTACGGCGCCGGCCACGTCGACATCTTCGATCGCGGTGTCTGGAACATGGAGGGCGATCCGCTGGAGGCGCTGGCCGCCGGCAAGATCGACTTCGTGCTGCACGGCGAGAAGCTGCGCGGCGGCTGGAAGCTGGTGCGCACCGCGCAGGTGCGCAGCGGCAAGCCGCAGTGGCTGCTGTTCAAGCGCGACGACGAATGGGCCGGCGACCTGGAGGCCGACGACCTGGTCGACGGCAAGCGGCCGAAGGCGCGCAGGCCAGCTCCCGCGCGCAAGGCGGCACCGAAGCGTGCGCGCCGCAAGGACTGGGCAAGCCGTGCAGGCGCATTGCCGGGCGCACGCGCCAAGCCGCGCGGCTGGCAGCCACGGGCGCCGCAACTGGCGACGCTGCGCGCGGCACCGCCCGGTGGCGACGACTGGCTGCACGAGCTGAAGTGGGACGGTTACCGCCTGCTGGTGGAGATTGCCGGCGGCAAGGTCGCGCTGCGTTCGCGCAACGGCCTGAACTGGACGCCGGACTATCCGGAAATCGTCGCTGCCTTCGAGGCGATGGGCCTGGACGACGCCAGCTTCGACGGCGAGCTGATCGCGCTAACGCCCCAGGGCAACGACGACTTCGGCCTGCTGCAGAAGGTGATCTCCGGCAACTCGAACGCACCCTTGCGCTGCATGCTGTTCGACCTGCCGTCGCTGGCCGGGCACGACCTCGCCGCGACGCCGCTGCGGGAACGCAAGGCGCTGCTGGCAGACCTGCTGCAGGGCGCCGCGCCCGTTCTCGCGCTGAGCCAGCACATCGCCGGCCACGGCGCCGAAGTGTTCGCGGCAAGCAAGCGCCAGGGCATGGAAGGCATCGTCAGCAAGCGGCTCGATGCGCATTACACGCCCGGCCGCTCCAGCAGCTGGATCAAGACCAAGCATGCGCAGGGCGACGAGTTCGTCGTGGTCGGCTACACCGCGCCCAGGCGCACGCGCACCGGCTTCGGCTCGCTGCTGATGGCGACCCGCCAGGATGGCGTGCTGAAGTACGTGGGGCGGGTCGGCACCGGCTTCGACGACACCCGGTTGCGCGATCTCCTTGCCCGCATGCAGCCGTTGGCGCGCAGGCAGGCGACGGTGACGCTACCCGCGCACGTGCCGTTCCGGCCGCGCGACGTGACCTGGGTCGAGCCGGAACTGGTGGCCGAACTGGAATTTCGCGGCTGGGGCAAGGAAGGCCTGCTGCGCCAGGCCAGCTTCAAGGGATTGCGGGAGGACAAGACCGTGGACGAGATCGGCAAGGGCGGCAAAAAGGGCAAGCAGGGCAAGCCGGTGTCCGCGTCGCGCCTCAGCAGCCCGGGCAAGGTGATCTTCCCGGAGTTGCGCATCACCAAGCAGCAGGTCGCCGACTACTACCGCGCGGTTGCGGCGCAGCTGCTGCCCGAGTTGCGCAACCGGCCACTGTCGCTGGTGCGCTGTCCGGACGGCATCGCCGGTCAGTGCTTCTTCCAGAAGCACCATGCCCCGACCCTCGGCGGCAGCGTGCGTGCGGTGCCGATCCGCGAGAGGGACGGTGGCAGCGAAGAGTACCTGTACGTCGACGGCGTCGACGGCGTGCTCGACCTGGTGCAGATGAACGTGCTCGAGTTCCACCCTTGGGGTGCGCGCATCGAGGACATCGAGCATCCCGATCGGCTGGTGTTCGACCTCGACCCGGGCGAGGGCGTGGACTGGAGCGCGATCAAGGCCGCGGCACGCGCAATCCGCGGGCGGCTGCAGGACGCCGGGCTCGAAAGCTTCCTGCGCCTGTCCGGCGGCAAGGGCCTGCACCTGGTGGTGCCGATCGCGCCCAAGCACGACTGGGCCACGGCCAAGGCCTTCTGCGAAGCCTTCGCGCGTGCGATGGAGGCGCAGTCGCCGCAGCGCTATGTCGCCACCGCCACCAAGGCGAAACGCGGGGGCGTGATCTTCATCGACTGGCTGCGCAACGCGCGCGGGGCGACCAGCGTCGCCAGCTGGTCGCTGCGTGCGCGCAAGGAAGCCGGCGTGGCGATGCCGCTGGCCTGGAACGAACTCGGCCGCACGAAATCAGGCCACGACTACCCCATGCAAAAGGCCCTGCGTCGCGCCGCCACCCAGCGCAAGGACCCCTGGGAAGGCTGGCAGGCCGCCACCCGCCAGCGCCTGCCGGACCTGTGACTACGCGGAGACAAGAAGCAAGAAAAAAAGAAGCGGGCCACAGATTTCACGGATTGCACAGATTGAAAAAGCGCTTGCTTTCCATCCGTGTCCATCTGTGGGATCTGTGGCCAAACGCTCTCACTCCAGGCCGCGGCGCTCGAGCAGGGGCTCGATCCAGGGATCGCGGCCGGCGAAGTCCTTGAACAGTTCCAGTGCGTCCTTGCTGCCGCCGCGCGAGAGCAGGGTGTCGCGGAAATGGTCGCCGTTTTCGCGGGTCAGGCCGCCGTGCTGCTTGAACCACTCCACGCTGTCCGCATCCAGCACCTCGGACCAGATGTAGGCGTAGTAGCCGGCCGCGTAGCCGCCCATGATGTGGCTGAAGTAGGGCGTGCGGTAGCGCGGCGGCACCGGCGCGAAGTCGATCCCGTCCCTGGCCAGCGCCGCGGCCTCGAACGCCATCACGCCGTCGGCGGCCGGGATCTGCGCCGGGTCCGTGACCTGGTGCCAGCGCTGGTCGAGCATCGCCGCGCCCAGGTACTCGGTGGTGGCGAAGCCCTGGTTGAATTTCGAGCTGGCCAGCACCTTGTCGAGCAGCGCCTTGGGCATCGGCTCGCCGGTCTGGTAATGCTTGGCGTAGTTGGCCAGCACGCTCGGCCAGTCGGACCACATCTCGTTGACCTGCGACGGGTACTCCACGAAGTCGCGCGGCACGCTGGTGCCGCTGAAATACGGGTACTTCACGTCCGAGAACATGCCGTGCAGCGCATGCCCGAACTCATGGAACATGGTCGTCACCTCGTCCCAGGTCAGCAGCGTGGGCTCGCCCGCGGCCGGCTTGGGGATGTTGAGGTGGTTGGCGACCACCGGCAGGTAGCCGGTCAGTGCCGACTGGTCGACGTAGGAGTTCATCCATGCGCCGCCGCGCTTGGACTGGCGCGCGTACATGTCGGAAATGAAGATCGCGAGCTGCTTGCCGTCCTTGTCGAACACGTCGAACACGCGCACGTCGTCGTGGTAGACGGGCAGGTCGTGGCGCTCCTTGAAGGTCAGGCCGTACAGCTGGTTGGCGGCGTAGAAGACGCCGTCCTGCTGCACGTGGTCGAGCTCCAGGTAGGGCTTGAGCTGCGACTCGTCGAACGCGAACTTGGCCTGCCGTACCTTCTCGCTGTAGTACGCCCAGTCCCAGGGCTCGAGCTTGAACGTGGGCTCGCCCCTGGCGGCCTGCTCCTTGTCGATCATCGCCTGCAGGTCCGCGGCCTCCTTCTTCGCGTTGGCGACCGCGGCCGGCGCCAGCCGCCCGAGCATGTCGTTGACCGCCTTCGGGGTCTTGGCGGTCTCGTCGGCCAGCACGAACGAAGCGTAGTCCGGATAGCCCAGCAGCTTCGCGCGCTCCAGCCGCAGGTGCATGATCTTCGACACCAGCGCGGTGTTGTCGAACTCGTTGCCGCGGCTGCCGCGGGCGACCGATGCCTCGTGGATGCGCTGGCGCAGGGCGCGATTGTCGAGGTAGGTCTCCGGCGGCTGGCCGGTGGTGTTCTGCAGCGCGATCACGTACTTGCCGTCGAGCTTGCGCGCCTTGGCCGCTTCCTGCGCCGAGGTGACGTCGGCATCCGGCAGGCCGGCGAGCTCGGCGCGGGTGTCGACCACGACCGCCGAAGCGTTGACCTCGGCCAGCACGTTCTGGCTGAACTTCGTGCCCAGTTGCGCGAGCTCGGCATTCATCGCCTTGAGCCGGGCCTTGTCGGCGTCGGACAGGTTGGCGCCGGCGCGCACGAAGTCCTCGTAGTACTTCTCGACCAGGCGCTTGTCCTGCGCGTCCATGCCGGCGGCGTCGCGGCCGTCATGCAGCGCCTTGATCCGGGCGAACAGCTTCGGGTTCAACACGATCGCATCGCGATGCGCGGAGAACTTCGGCGCGTACTCGGCGCGCAGCTTCTCGCGTGCGTCGTTGGTGTCGGCGCCGACCAGGTTGTAGAACACGTTGGTGGCGCGATCCAGCACATCACCGGTCTTTTCCATCGCGATGATGGTGTTGTCGAAGGTCGCCGGCGCCGGGTTGTCGGCGATCGCGGCCACTTCGGCCAGCTCGTCGGCCATGCCGCGGTCGAAGGCCGGCGCGAAGTCGCCGTCCTGGATCCGGTCGAACTGCGGGTAGTGCAGCGGCAGCGGGCTTTCGCCGAAGAAGGGATTTTCCTGCTGTGCGGTGGCCGCCACGGGCGTTGCGTCCTGTGCTTGGGCGTGGAGGGTGGTGCTGGCGAGCGTCGTACCGGTGAACGTCGTGCCGGTGAACGTCAGGGCCAGCGCCAGGGCAAGCGGATGCTTCATTCTCGATTCTCCCCGTCGGATCGTAAAGGACAAGCCTAGCGCGGCCAGTGGGGCTGGCGCCCGTGACGAAAGGCAGGGCCGGCAGGATGGGGGATTCACGCCCGCGAAACCGCGCTTGCGGCAGGGTGGGCTTCCCACCACCCGCCAGGAGCCCGCCATGGAGCTGAATACCCTGATGACCGCGAATCCGGCCTGCTGCGGTCGCGATACGCCGCTGCGCGAGGTGGCGAAGATGATGATCGACAACGACTGCGGCATGATCCCCGTGGTCGACCAGCAGGGCATGCCGCTGGGCGTGGTCACCGATCGCGACATCGCCATCCGTGCGGTCGCCGGCGGCAAGGACACCACCCGCAGCAGCGCCGGCGACTACATGACGTCGCCCGTGCGCACCGTTCCGATGGACACCAGCCTTGCCGATTGCTGCGCGGCGATGGAGTCCGCGCAGGTGCGGCGGATGCCGGTGGTCGACATGGACGGCCGCATCTGCGGCGTGGTCGCGCAGGCCGACATCGCCCTCAACGGCAACGCAAACAAGACCGCCGAAGTCGTGCGCGAAGTATCCAAGCCCTGTTGAGGCAGGCCGGATCCATGCAAGAATGAGCCTTCGAAAGGAGGGGCCTGCATGGCGACCGCATACGACTTCACTGCCGATGGCCTCGACGGCCAGCCGCAACCGCTGTCGCAGTATGCCGGCAAGGTGTTGCTGGTGGTCAATGTCGCCTCGAAATGCGGCTTCACTCCGCAGTACGCGGGCCTGGAGCAGCTGTGGCGCGACTACCGCGATCGCGGCCTGGTGGTGCTCGGTTTCCCCTGCGACCAGTTCGGGCACCAGGAGCCGGGCGACGCTGCAGAGATCCGCAATTTCTGCTCGCTCACCTACGACGTCGACTTCCCGATGTTCGCCAAGATCGAAGTCAATGGCGCCGGCGCGCATCCGTTGTGGAAGTGGCTGAAGGACGAGAAGGGCGGCCTGCTCGGCATCGACGCCATCAAATGGAATTTCACCAAGTTCCTGGTCGGTCGCGACGGCCGGGTGCTGCAGCGCTATCCCCCCACCGAGAAGCCGGAGGCGCTCGCCGCCGACATCGAGGCGGCGCTCGCATGAGTCCATCCGCGGGCGCCCCGGACTGGTTCGGGAGCACCCGGGTCGAAGAGGATCGCAGCTTTCCCGGCGTGTTCGCCGTGCGCATGTCCGGCGAGGCCGGGGGGGTCGAGCAGGCCGTGGCCTGCTGGAGCCATGTGCTGACCCGCGCCCGCGCCGAAGGCACCGCCAACGTGCTCGTATTCCTGGAAATGCAGGGCGCCACCCTTTCCGAAGAGCAGTTGCCGGGCCTGGTGGCGCGTCTCGGGGTGCCGCTTCTCGGCGGGCTGCGCATCGCGCTGGTGCAGCGGCAGCAGGCGCGCCATCGCATCGACGAGATCGGCACGCTGCTGGCGATGGAGCACGGCGCCGGTGCCCGGGTGTTCCCAGATGAAGGGTCCGCACTGGTGTGGCTGCGCTACGGCAACGACTGAATGCGGGGCCGCGGCCGCCTTGCCAGCGCGGAAACTGTGGGCATAATCGAGCCGTGGCGGTGGGGACCGCCGGGGAAACGCAATGCGCATTGGAAGCCTTACCGACGGCGCGGATTGCCGGATGGAATTTCGCTCGGAAGGTTCGCGGTTGCGGGCATGGGCGTCGGGGACCAGTTCGTTCGCATCGACGGTGTCGTGCTGGCAGCAGATCGTGGCCGAGGTCCGCGCGCGCAAGCCGGACACCTTGCTGCTCGTCGATGAACTGCAGGGCCGCGGCCTGACCGAGCTGGAATGGGAATCGCTGGTCCAGGCCACCAGGGGCATGGGGCTGGAGAACGTGCGCATCGCGCACGTCAAGCCGCAGGGACTGGAGACGATGGAGTACTGCGAGATCTATTCCCGCGAGGTCGGCCTGGATGCGCGCGTGTTCGACAACGAGGCCGCCGCCGACCTTTGGCTGCGCGCTACCTGAAATCGCGGGAAACCGTGGAAAGTCCGGACAGCAACGGCGAAAGATCCTCGAACCTGCTGGCGATCAGGTGCCGGCTGCCGTCGACCGCCTGCATGCGGCCCTCGATCGCGAGCAACCGCGACTCCAGGAACACGCGCCGCTGGCGCTCGGCGACGGCGCGCCAGACCACCACGTTGACCATGCCGGTTTCGTCCTCCAGGGTCATGAAGGTCACCCCGCTCGCGGTCTGCGGACGCTGGCGCAGGATCACCAGGCCGGCGTAGCGCGCGTGGCGGCCATCGGGCAGTTCCCCGAGGTCACGCGCATGGCGGTAACGGCGTTGCTGCAGTTGCCGCCGGATCAATGCCAGCGGATGCGCACCGAGGGTGAGACCGGTGCTGGCGTAGTCGGCGCGGGCGTCCTCGAACGCGCTCGGCGGCGGGATCGCGATGCGTTGCTCGGGGACCGCGGTGCCGGCGAACAGGGGCAGCTGCGGCTCGGTGCCGGCACTTTGCCAGCGCGCGCGATGGCGATGCCCGGCCAGGCCACGCAGCGCGGCGGCTTCCGCCAGCAGGTCGAGCGAGCCGCGATCCAGGCCGGCACGGTGCAGCAGGTCGTCGAGGTCGCGCAACGGCGCCTGTGCGCGTGCCGCGGCGATGCGATTCGCGGCATCCTCGCGCAACCCGGACACCATGCGCATGCCCAGGCGCAGCGCGGGCTGTTTCGCCGCATCGCCGGGCCATGCTTCCAAAGTGCAGTCCCAGTGGCTGAAGCGCACGTCCACCGGACGCACCTCGACGCCATGCCTGCGCGCGTCGGCCACCAGTTGCGGCGGCTGGTAGAAGCCCATCGGCAGCGAGTTCAGCAGCGCGCAGGAGAACGCCGCCGGCTCGTGGCACTTGATCCATGAGCTCGTATAGGTGAGCAGGGCGAAGCTGGCGGCGTGCGACTCGGGAAATCCGTAGTCGCCGAAGCCCTTGATCTGCTCGAAGATGCGCTCGGCGAACTCCGCCGTGTAATGGTTCCTGGCCATGCCCGCGAGCAATGCCTCGCGGTGCTTTTCCAGGCCGCCGTGGCGCTTCCATGCGGCCATGTCGCGGCGCAGCTGGTCGGCCTGTCCGGGCGTGTAGTCCGCGGCCTCCATCGCGATCCGCATCACCTGTTCCTGGAACAGCGGCACGCCCAGGGTGCGCTGCAGCACCTTGCGCAGTTTCTCCGAGGGATAGTCCACCGGCTCGAGCCCCTGGCGCCGGCGCAGGTAGGGATGGACCATGCCGCCCTGGATCGGGCCGGGGCGCACGATCGCGACCTCGATCACCAGGTCGTAGAAGCAGGCCGGCTTCAGTCGCGGCAGCATCGCCATCTGCGCGCGCGATTCGACCTGGAACACGCCGACCACGTCGCCGCGCTGGATCATCGCGTAGGTCTCCGGGTCCTCGGGCGGGATGCCGGCGTGTTCGAGGTCGCGGCCTCGGTGCGCGCGCATCAGGGCCAGCGCCTTGCGGATGCAGGTCAGCATGCCCAGCGCCAGCACGTCGACCTTGAGCAACCCCATCGCGTCGAGGTCGTCCTTGTCCCACTGGATGATGGTGCGGTCCGCCATCGCCGCGTTTTCCACCGGCACCAGCGTATGCAGCGGGTGCTCGGAGACCACGAAGCCGCCGACGTGCTGCGACAGGTGCCGCGGCTTGCCCAGCAACTCGCCGACCAGCGCCACCAGTTGCCGCATGGTCCGGCTGCCGGGATCGAAGCCCTGTTCGCGCAGGCGTTCGGCGGCCGGCGAGTCGCTGCTCCAGGCACTGACGCAGCGGCCGAGCCGCTCCATCTCTTCCGCGGGCAGGCCCAGCGCGCGGGCCACGTCGCGCACCGCGCTGCGCGCGCGATAGCGGATCACGGTGGCGGCGATCGCCGCGCGCTCGCGGCCGTAGCGCGTGTAGATGTACTGGATGACTTCCTCGCGGCGCTCGTGCTCGAAGTCGATGTCGATGTCCGGCGGCTCGTCGCGTTCCTCGGACAGGAAGCGCTCGAACAGCAGGCCCATGCGCGCCGGGTCGATCGCGGTGACGCCCAGCACGTAGCACACCACCGAGTTGGCGGCCGAGCCGCGGCCCTGGCACAGGATGTCCTGCGACCGGGCGAAGCGGACGATGTCGTGCACGGTGAGGAAGTAGGGCTCGTAGGCCTTCTTGCGGATCAGCCGCAGCTCCTTCTCGATCAGCGCGCGCGCCTCGGCGTCTTCGCCTTCGGGCCAGCGCTCGCGCACGCCGGCCTCGACCAGCTGCCGCAGCCAGGTTTCCGGGGTGTGGCCCGCCGGCACCAGCTCGTGCGGGTACTGGTAGCCAAGATCCTCCTGCAGCGAGAAGCGGCAGCGCGCGGCGATGCGCAGGGTTTCCTCGAGCAGCTCGCGCGGATGGATCGCGGACAGCGCGCGCCGCGTGCGCAGATGGCGCTCGCCGTTGGCGAACAGGCGGCTGCCGGCGTCGGCCAGCGTGGTGCGGTGGCGGATCGCGGTCATCGTGTCCTGCAGCGCGCGCCGGCCGCGCACGTGCATGTGCACGTCGCCACTGGCGACCGCGGGGATGTCGAGTTCCACGGCCAACCCCTGCAACGCGCGCAACCGCGCTGCATCGTCCGGGCCACGGTGCAGTTCCACCGCCAGCCACAGGCGGCCGGCGAAGTGCTGCCGCAGCCAGGCGCCGTCGTCGCGCGACGGCGCATCGCCCGGCAACCACAGCAGCAGCAGGCCGGGCAGGCCGCCATCCGCCAGCAGGTCCGCGCGGGTGAGCGCGTATTCGCCCTTGGCCGAGCGCCGTCGGCCGCGGGTGACGAGCCGGCACAGCGAGGTGTAGCCCTCGCGGCTTTCGACCAGCAGCACCAGCTTCAAGCCGTCGTCCAGGGTCGCTTCGCTGCCGACGATCAACGGCACGCCCGTCGTCTTCGATGCTCCCAGCGCGCGCACGATCCCGGCCAGCGAGCATGCGTCGGTGATCGCCAGCGCGCGGTAGCCCTGTTGCCGCGCACGCTCGAACAGCTCCGCCGCGCTGGAGGCGCCGCGCCCGAAGCTGAAGTCGGACAGGCAATGCAGTTCCGCATACTCCGCGCTCACGCGAACCACCCGTGCAGCATCAGCGGCCCTTCCGCATCGCCTGCGGGTCGGAACGTCCATGCCTGCTGGCCGTCGCCGGTTTCGACCAGGTAGTAGTCGCGGCGTACGTCGCCCCCATCCCACCAGCCGCTTTCCACCCGCTCCGGGCCAGCCTGGACCACGATGCCGCGGGCATGCAGTGGAATCGGGCGCGACAGCAACCAGGTCGGACGCGGCGCCGTCGTGGACGGCGCCACGGTGGGCGAAGGCATCGGCACCCGCCGCCAGGCCTGCTCGGGGCGATGGTCGTCCTGCACCGCGAGCCCGTACACGGCGTCGTCGCCCAGGCGCGCGCGCAGGCGCTCGCGCAGCGTCTCCCACGGCACCGCCTGCGCCGGGCGTTCGTCGAACAGCTCGCGCCCGGCCGGCACGAACGGCGGCAGCTGCTCGGCGACCAGGCGCATGCCGCGGGTCGGCGCCGGCGTCCGCACATGTTCCATGCGGCTGCGCGCGAGTTCGAACAGCAATGCGGGATCGCGCTCGGCCGCGAGCAGGCCGACCACGACCTCGGTATCGGCATGGCCTTCGTGTTCCAGGTGCACGACGAAGCGTTGCACCCCGCCGTCGCGTCCGGCCAGGTAGGCGCCGAGGTCGGCGGTCATGCGCCGCAGCGGGAACAGCAGCGCCTGCGAACTTTCCACCTCGAAGCCCAGTTCGATCCGCAGGTCGAAGCGGTCCGGCGGCGCATACGCCGCGAACGGATCCGGGGCGCCGCGCAGCCGATCCAGGTGCTGCAGCAGCCCGCTGCCGAAGCGCTTGCCCAGCGCGTCGCGCGGTGCGCGGAACAACTGCCCGAGCCGGCGCAGGCCCATCGCATGCAGGGCGCGCGCATGGGCCGGGTCCAGTCGTGCGCGCGCAACCGGGATCCGCGCCAGCGCGGTGTCCAGGGTGGCCTCGTGCACCAGCGCCATGCCGTCGTGCACGCCCGCCAGCACCCAGGCCGCGCGTGCGTTGGGTGCGACCGCGATGCGATGGCTGAAGCCGAGCGCGTCGAGGTCGGCGCGCAGCCGGCGCTCGAATGCCGGCCATGGCCCGAACAGCCGCAGGCTGGCGGCGATCTCCAGCACGATCGCGTCGTCGGGCGTGCCGTTGAACGCCGGGATCGCCACCTGCGAGCTGTAGCGGTAGGCCCAGGCGGCGAGGAAATCGCGGCAGCGCGCGGCTTCAGCACCGTCGCATCCGTCATCTGCCGTACTGGTGCCTGCAGGAAGCCGGCGCGCGACCGCATCGTGCGCCAGCCGCGGCAGGTGGATGCAGGCCCAGAGCACGGCGCCGCCTCAGCCCGTGCCTGCGGCGGGCATCGGCAGCGAACGCGCCGGCGCATTGCCGCCACGGCACTTGAGCACGCGCAGGCGTGGCGGCGCGCCTTCGATCGCGATGCGCAAGGCCGCCGGCGACGCATTGGCCGCCATGCGCAGGTCGCGGAACGCGAAGCCCAGCGCACGGCCGCTGTCCGCCGCCACCTGCAACCGGCGCAATGCACGGTCGTCGGCCTGGCGTGGCCACGCCAGCACCGCGCCGATGCAGCCCGAACGCAGGCATTGCTCGGCCGCCCACAGCGCATCGCGCGGTGCGGCGTCGATCAGGTGCAGGTGGGCGAGGTCGACCCCGGCCTGGCGCCAGCCGGCGGGGAAGGGCAGGTAGGACGGCGCGACCAGCACCACCGCTTGCGCGGCCCGGGTGAGCCGCGCCAGCGTGGGCAGCAGCAGGCGCAATTCGCCGACGCCATCGGCGGCCAGCAGCAGCTCGGTCAACGACGCTTCCGGCCAGCCGCCGCCGGGCAGCAATGCATCCAGTGCCGCGTGCCCGGTCGGTTGCCGCGCGCGCGGCACCGTCGCCGGACGGCCGCGCCAGATCCGTTGCGCGGACAGCAATGCATCGAGTGCGAGCACCTGGCCCATGGCGTTGCGCTCAGTGCCCGCGGATCAGGCCGCAGTAGAGGCCTTCGATGGCGAAGTCCTGGCCGGGCTGCACCTCGATCGCCGCGTAGTCGGGATTGCGCGGCAGCAGGCGGATGCGCTCGTGCCGCAGTTGCAGGCGCTTGATCGTGACCTCGTCGTCCAGGCGCGCCACCACGACCTGGCCGTCGTGCGCCTGCGGCTGGCGATGCACCGCGACCAGGTCGCCGTCGAGGATGCCTTCGTCGCGCATGGAATCGCCATGCACCCGCAGCAGGTAATCGGGTCGCGGCACGAACAGCGCGGGATCGAGCATCAGCATGCGTTCGATCCCGGCATCGGCGCCTGCATCCGCACCGATCGGCGCGCCGGCGGCGACCCGTCCCAGTACCGGCAATTGCAGTTGTGCGGTACGCGCGCGGGTGCCGGGCATGCCGCTTCCGGGGAGGCGGATGCCGCGCGCCTTGCCGGGCAGCAACGTGAGATATCCCTTGGCCGCGATCGCCTGCAGGTGTTTCTGTGCAGCGCGGGTCTGGCGGAAGCCGAAGGCACGTGCGATTTCGGCCCATGTGGGCGGCAACCCATCCACCGCGATGCGTTCGCGCACGAACTCCAGGATCGCCTGCTGCCGGTCGGTGAGCTCGTCGTGCATGGTCGCCATGGTCGCAATTTTAGTACCTATGAGGACAAACGTCCGCCTTGGAGCCAATTCAACGATTTGCCCATCTCACCTAATGCGATAGATTAGGAAAAAGCGAAACGCAGGACCAGGACGCGGATCAACGCGGATGGCACGGCGGATCAACGCGGATCAAGCAGGAAGGAATGGGTTCAAGCGACTGGCACAGATCGCCTGAAACCACTCCCGCCTTATCCGCGTTGATCGCCTTTCCTGATCCGCGTTGATCCGCGTCCTGCGTTTGCCTTACTTCTCGACGAAGGCGCGCTCGAAGACGTAGTGGCCGGGCGTGCCGATGCGGGGAGCGGCGGCGAAGCCGCGCCCGTCGAGCAGGGTGCGGAAGTCCGCGAGCATCCCCGGGCTGCCGCACAGCATCGCCCGATCGTGGTCCGGATCCAGCGGCGGCAGCCCGAGGTCGGCCATCATCTGGCCGCTGGCCAGCAGATCGGTGAGGCGCCCGCGATGGCGCCGGCCCTCGTGGGTGAAATCCTCGCGCGTCACCGCGGGGTAGTAGTGCAACCGGCCGCGCACCAGGTCGCCCAGGTATTCGTGCCTGGGCAGCACCTGCAGGATCTCGTTGCGGTAGCACAGGTCCTGCGCCCGGCGTACGCCATGGCACAGCACCACGTGCTCGAAACGCTCCCAGGTTTCCGGGTCCTTGATGATCGACAGCCACGGCGCGAAGCCGGTACCGGTGCCCAGCAGGTACAGGTTGCGGCCCGGATGCAGGTCCTGCGCCACCAGGGTGCCGGTCGGCTTGCGGCCGACCAGTACCTGGTCGCCCGGCTTCACGTGCCGCAGGCGTGAGGTCAGCGCGCCTTCCGGTACCTTGATGCTGAAGAACTCCAGCCGCTCTTCCCAGCTCGCGCTGGCGATCGAGTACGCGCGCAGCAGCGGCCGCTGGGTGCCGTCCGGCTGCGGCAGCGCCAGCCCGAGCATCACGAACTGGCCGCTGGTGAAGCGCAGCCCCGGGTCGCGGGTGGTGGCGAAGCTGAAGTAGTCGTCCGTCCAGTGACGGACGTCCAGCACGGTTTCGGTGCCGAAGGCGGAGGACATCGCGGAAAAGGTTCAACGGAAAGGCGGATTGTAGCGTTTGCCGCACACCGTTTCAGCGCCGGGGAGTTCAGCGCGGGCCGCGTTCCTCGTGCGGTCGTGCCTTGCGATCGCCCAGCAGCGCACTGAGCACGATCGCCAGGCCGAGTCCGGCGCCGACCAGGAACAACAGCATCGCGATTGCCGGGTAGCCGAACAGATGATGCTCGGTGTCCACCCGCATCATCATCGCCGAGGCCACGATCAGCGCCGCGGTCACCAGCCCCGCGCTGATCCGGTTGGCGATCTTCTGCAGGCTTTCCATCAGCGGCGAGTCGCCCAGTCCGTCGACCCGCACCTGCATCCGGTTCTCGGCCAGCAGCGACAGCAGGTCCGACAGTTTGCGCGGGGACTCGCGCAGCAGCGCCTGCACTTCGATCAGCTCGCTGGCGATGTTGGACGGCGACAGCGATTTCTTCAGCCGCGCCCGCATCACGTGCTCCAGGTGGCGCTCGACCACCCGCTTGACGTCGAGCGCCGGGTCCAGCGCGTGCGCCACCTGTTCCAGGTTGAGCAGGGTCTTGCCCAGCAGGCTCAGTTCCGGCGGCGAACGCAGGCCGCACGCGGTCGACAGCGCCACCAGCTCCAGCATCAGCCGGCCCTCGGACTGCGAACCGGAATGGCTGTGCGCGGCATAGCGCGACACCATCTGCCCGATCTCGCGCATGAAGCGTTCCTCGTCGAACGACTCCAGCCGGGTGCCCATCGCAATGGTCTCGTTGGCCACTTCCTCGCCGCGGCCGTCGACCGCGGCGAACAGCAGCTTCAGCAGGCGCTCGCGCTGCTTGGGCGGCACGTGCGCGATCATCCCCAGGTCGAACAGCGCCAGTCGGCCGTCGTGGGTGACCAGCAGGTTGCCCGGGTGCGGATCGGCGTGGATCTCGCCGTGCACGAACACCTGGTCGAGGTAGCCGCGCATCAGCGCCGAGGCCAGGCACGACAGATCGTGCTCGGTGCGGTGCAGGCCGCCGACCTCGGTGACCTTGGTACCGTTGACCAGTTCCATGGTCAGTACCCGGGTGGCGGTGTAGTCCCACAGCGGCGCCGGCACGTACAGCTCGGGATAGGCGCGCAGGTGCTGGCCGAAGCGTTCCAGGTTCTCCGCTTCGGCGCGGTAGTCGAGTTCGGCCATCAGGGTCTTGCGGAACTCGTGCACCCAGTCGGAGAAGTGCACCCGGCGGCCGAGATCGGTGTGGCGGTCGGCCTTGCCGGCGAGCCCGGCGATCGCGTCGAGGTCGGCGCGCACCAGGTCGGCGATGCCGGCGCGCTGCACCTTCACCGCGACCGCGCGGCCGTCGCGCAGGGTGGCGCGGTGCACCTGCGCCAGCGAGGCGCAACCCAGCGGCACTTCGTCGAAGCTGGCGAACAGCTTGCCCAGGCGCGCGCCCAGCGCCTCCTCGATGGTGGCGCGGATCTCCGCGAAAGACACCGGGGCGACGTCGTCCTGCATCCGCTCCAGCGCCGCGATGTACGCGGCCGGCACCATGTCGGGCCGGGTCGAAAGCGCCTGCCCGATCTTGACGAAGGTCGGGCCGAGCGCCTCGAGGTCGTCGACGAATTCCGCGGGCCGGCCTTCGACCGGCGGCGGTTCCGCCGCGCGCGGGCCGGATGCATCCAGGTCCAGCCCGGTGAACACGCCGGCGCTGCGGTACTTGAGCAGGAAGCGCAGGATCTGCGCGGTACGGGCGAGGCCGTGGCCGGGTTCGTTCATGTGCCGAGGTCCGTCGTGTGGCCGCGTGGCGCGGCATTGCAGGCAGCCTAGCCGCGGCGCCGTCAAGGCAACTTCATCGCGCCGGGAGCACCATGCACGCATGCAGGTCGCAGGCGGGACCCTCTGGACCATCGGTCATTCCACCCGTCCATGGGAGGAATTCCTGTTGCTGCTGGCGGAAAACGGCATCGGCTGCGTGGCCGACGTGCGCCGTTTCGCCGGCTCGCGCCGCAATCCGCAGTATTCGCCGCTGGAGATGGAGCCGGCGCTGCAGGCCGCGGGAATCGGCTACCTGCCGATGCCGGGGCTTGGCGGCCGTCGCGCCCCCGCGGCGGATTCGTCGAACGGTGCGTGGCGGGTGGCGGCGTTCCGCGGCTACGCGGACTACATGGCGATGCCGGAATTCGCGCTCGCCCGCGAACGGCTGATGGCGCAGGCGCACGCGGTACGCACCGCGGTGATGTGCGCCGAGGCGGTATGGTGGCGCTGCCACCGGCGATTGATCGCCGACGACTTCACCGCGCGCGGCTGGCAGGTGCTGCACATCATGGCGCCGGGCAAGCTGCAGCCGCACGAGTTGAACGCGGATGCACGGATGCTCGCCGGCGTCCTCCGCTATCCACCCCCGCAGCCCTCGCTGCTATGACCCCGGCGGTTCGAGCTTCAGCAGCTTGCCGTCGGATGCGTCGGTGAGGACGTAGACGCTGCCGTCGGCGCCGGCGCGCACGTCGCGGATGCGCGCACCGAGGTCGGTGAGCAGGCGTTCCTCGGACACGATGCGGTTGCCGTCCAGGGTGAGCCGGATCAGGTTGCCGTCGGCCAGCGCGCCCAGGAACAGGCTGTCGTTCCATGGCGAACCCGGATGCCCGGTGTAGAACGCCATGCCGCTGAGCCCCGGCGATTTCGCCCAGACGTGGTAGGGCGACTCCATGCCCGGTGCGCTGGTGCCGACGGTCTCGGGGTAGGGCCGGTTGCTCGAATAATCCATGCCGTTGCTGATGAGCGGCCAGCCGTAGTTCTTGCCGGCCTGCGGCAGGTTGAGCTCGTCGCCGCCGCGCGGACCGTGCTCGCTTTCCCACAGCGTGCCGGTACGCGGGTCGACCGCCAGGCCCTGCATGTTGCGGTGCCCGTAGCTCCAGATCACGCGCCGCACGCCCGGTGCATCGGCGAACGGGTTGTCGGCCGGCAGGCTGCCGTCCAGGTTCAATCGCACCAGCTTGCCCTGCAGCATGTCCAGGTCCTGCGCGCGCATCCGGTCGAAGCGCTCGCCCTGGCTGATGAAGACATGGCCCTTGCCGTCGAAGGCGATGCGCGAGCCGAAGTGGTTGCCGCCATCGAGCTTCGGTACCTGGCGGTAGACGACGTGGACATCGTCGATCGCGTCCTTGCCCAAGGTCGCGTATGCGGCCGCGGTGCCGGCGGTTCCGTCCGGACCGGGCTCGGCGTAGCTGAACCAGATCCGGTGGCTGCGGGCGAAGTCGGGCGCCAGCACCACGTCGAGCAGGCCGCCCTGGCCATGGGCCCAGACTTCGGGGACGCCCGCGAGGGGCGACGACACTTCACCCTTCGCCGACACCCGGCGCAGGGCACCGCCGCGTTCGGTGACCAGGAAGCCGCCATCGGGCAGCAGCGCGACCGCCCAGGGATGTTCGAGCCCGGAGGCGATGGTGGTGACGCGCATGCCCTGCGCATCGACCTGTGCCTGGGGGGCGGCGGCGGATTCGGCCGCCGGCTGCGCATTGCAGGCGGGCAGGGTGCAGGCCAGCAGGAGGAGGGTGAGGGAGCGGTTCATTGCCGGATGATGCCAGCGCGGGCGTCATTTGGCACGACAGGACGCCGGGCTCAGCGGTAGCCGGCCGCCTGCAGCTCGAACAGCTCGGCGTAGCGCCCGCCCTGCGCCATCAGCTGCGCGTGCGTGCCCGAAGCCTCCAGCCGGCCGTCGGCCAGTACCAGGATGCGGTCGGCCATGCGCACGCTGGAGAAACGGTGCGAGATCAGCACCGCGGTGCGCTGGTCGGACAGCTCGCGGAAGCGCTGGAACACCTCGAACTCGGCGCGCGCGTCCAGCGCCGCGGTCGGTTCGTCCAGGATCATCACCTGCGCATCGCGCATGTAGGCGCGCGCGATCGCGATCTTCTGCCACTGGCCGCCGGACAGGTCGACGCCGGTCTTGAAGCGGCGCCCGACCAGCTGGTCGTAGCCCAGCGGCAATCCGGCCGCCACCTCGTCGGCGCCGGAACGGTGCGCGGCCACCTCGATCCGGGCGCGGTTGTCCATGTCGTCGATCTGGCCGACGCCGATGTTCTCGCCGATGGTGAGGTGGTAGCGCACGAAGTCCTGGAAGATCACCCCGATGTTGGCGCGCACGTCCTCCAGGGCGTAGTCGCGCAGGTCGCGGCCGTCGAGCAGGATCCGGCCCTCGTCCGGGTCGTACAACCGCGCCAGCAGTTTCACCAGGGTGGTCTTGCCGGCGCCGTTCTCGCCGACCAGCGCAAGCACTTCGCCGGCGCGCAGTTCGAAGTCGAGGTTGCGCAGCGCCCAGCGCGCGGCCTCCGGATAGCGGAAGCCGACGTTCTCGAACACGAAGCCGCGCGTGATCGGCCGCGGCACCGGGACCGCATCGGGCCGGCTGCCGATCTCCGGCCTGATTTCGAAGAACGAGTACAGGTCGTCCAGGTACAGCGCCTGGCCGGCGACCTGGGAGAAGCCCACCAGCAGGCCTTCGAGCAACTGTCGCAGGCGACGGAAACTGCCGGCGAGGAAGGTCAGGTCACCGATCGAGAAGTCGCCGCGCACCGTGCGCCAGGCGATGTAGGCGTAGGCGACGTAGTAGCCCAGCGTGCCCAGCGCCGCCAGCACCGTGCCCCAGGCCGCGCGCTTGCCCGCCAGCGACTTGTTGGCCAGGTAGAACTTGTCCGACAGCAACCGGAAGCGGGCGATGAAGAACCGGTTGAGGTTGAAGATCTTGACCTCTTTCGCGGTTTCCACGCTCGCGCCCATCTGCCGCAGGTACTCGAGCTGGCGCCGTTCCGGGGTCCAGGCGAAGTTGAGGGTGTAGTTGAGCGCGTTGAAGTGCGCCTCGCCGACGAACGCCGGGATCAGCGCCACCGCCAGCAGCACGATCAGCCATGGCGCGTAGACCAGCAGGCCGGCGGCGAAACTGGCCACGGTGACGATGTCCTGCGCCTGCCCGAACAGCTGGCTCATCAGGCCCATGCGGCCCATGGTCTGGCGCCGCGCGCGGTCGAGCTTGTCCTGCAGGTCGGGATCCTCGAAGTCCTCGAGGTCCAGCGTCGCTGCATGCTCCATCAGGCGGATGCTGGTGGCGTTGGTGAACAATTCCGACAGCAGCCCGTCGCAATAGCTCACCAGTCGGCCCGACAAATCGGAAGCGATCGCCAGCACGAATTCCGCGCCCAGCAACAGCGCGAGATGATCGAGCGCGCCGCCGTGCCACGCGCCGGCCAGGTCCGCGAAGCCCATGCCGCTGCCGACCAGCCGCACCGCCTCGTCGATGATCAGTTTGCCGATGTACAGGGTCACGATCGGCATCAACGCGCGCAGCAGGCGCAGGCCGAGGCTGGCGGTAGTCAGCGGCTTGCTGGTGGCCCAGATCTCGCGCAGGAACGGCGGCAGGTTGCGCAGCGCGCCGACACGCTCGCGCAGGCTGGGGCGGGCGGTGGCGGGCGAGGCGCGAGGGGCGGGCATGGCGCCAGTGTGCCGTGGTCCATGGCTGTGCGGGGTAAAATCGCGATCCATCCTCCAGGAATGCCCGCGTCGTGACCGTTGCCCGCAAGAGTGTTTCGAGCCATCCGGCGTCCCACCGCCCGGCTTCGATCAGGCAAGAGGACCTGATCCAGTCCATCGCCGACGCGCTGCAGTACATCAGCTACTACCATCCGGTCGACTACATCCGCAGCCTCTCCGCGGCCTACGAGCGCGAGGAATCCCCGGCGGCGAAGGACGCGATCGCGCAGATCCTGATCAACTCGCGCATGTGCGCCGAGGGCCACCGCCCGATCTGCCAGGACACCGGCATCGTCACCGTGTTCCTCGAGATCGGCATGGGCGTGCGCTGGGACGACGCAACGATGGGTGTGGAGGACATGGTCCACGAGGGCGTGCGCCGCGCCTACAGGCATCCGGACAACAAGCTGCGCGCCTCGGTGCTCGCCGATCCTGCGGGCAAGCGCATCAACACCAGGGACAACACGCCCGGCGTGGTCAACGTCAAGGTCGTGCCGGGCAACACGGTCGACGTGATCGTCGCGGCCAAGGGCGGCGGCTCGGAGGCGAAGTCGAAGTTCGCGATGCTCAATCCGTCCGATTCGATCGTCGACTGGGTGCTGAAGACCGTGCCGACCATGGGCGCCGGCTGGTGCCCGCCGGGCATGCTCGGGATCGGCATCGGCGGTACCGCCGAGAAGGCGATGCTGCTGGCCAAGGAAGCGCTGATGGAGCCGATCGACATCACCGACCTGCAGCAGCGCGGTGCGTCCAGTCGCGCCGAGGAACTGCGGCTGGAGCTGTACGACAAGGTCAACGCGCTCGGCATCGGCGCCCAGGGCCTGGGCGGTCTGACCACGGTGCTCGACATCAAGGTCAAGGACTACCCGACCCACGCGGCCAATCTGCCGGTGGCGATGATTCCGAACTGCGCCGCGACCCGGCACGCGCACTTCGTGCTCGACGGCAGCGGCCCGGTGATGCTGGATCCACCGTCGCTGGCGGACTGGCCCGAACTCGCCTACGACGCTTCCAAGGGCCGTCGCGTCGATCTGGACACGCTGACGCGCGAGGACGTCGCCAGCTGGAAGCCGGGCGAGACCCTGCTGCTCAACGGCAAGCTGCTGACCGGCCGCGACGCCGCGCACAAGCGCATGGTCGGCATGCTCGACAGGGGCGAACCGTTGCCGGTCGACCTGCGCGGCCGCTTCATCTACTACGTCGGCCCGGTCGATCCGGTGCGCGACGAAGTCGTCGGCCCCGCCGGCCCGACCACCGCCACGCGCATGGACAAGTTCACCGAACAGGTACTGGCGCAGACCGGGCTGCTGGGCATGGTCGGCAAGGCCGAGCGCGGTCCTGCGGCGATCGAAGCGATCCGCAAGCACAAGTCGGCCTACCTGATGGCCGTCGGCGGTGCCGCCTACCTGGTGTCGAAGGCGATCAAGGCTGCGCGCGTGGTGGCATTCGAGGATCTCGGCATGGAGGCGATCTACGAGTTCATCGTGCAGGACATGCCGGTGACCGTGGCCGTCGATTCCACCGGCGAGTCCGTGCACGCGACCGGGCCGCGCGAGTGGCGGACGCGCATCGGCAGGATCCCCGTCGTCGTGGCGTGAGCCGCCGGGCGACTACGCCTGAGTCGTGGCCAGGCACCGCCGCCGCAGGGGGAAAAGGGTCCCGCCTGCTCAACGGCTTCGGCGCCAGTGCGTGACTTGCGTTGGTGGTGGACGAGCCGATCGCAATGAACGGTTTCGTCATTGGCGTCGCGAAACCTCCTCCGAGTCGCTGCCGCTTCTGCCGAAGGCGATTTTTTCCCCCTGCGGCAGCGATGCCTCGCCCCTGACCCTTGCGCCGGCGGCTCCCTCCCGCAGCGTCGGGTGGAACCAGCTCACGACCTCGACGCATCACGGCAGTCGTCGGTCAATGCTCGAACACGGCATGGCGACCACCATGTGGCGTTCGAGCGGGCGCCGACAGTAGAGACTCGACTTTTGAGGTTGGGAGTTGGTTCCTGCCGGCGCCTGCTGCAAGGCAAGGGCGGCCGATGGGTCAGGGGGCGAAGCGTCGTGCATGCCGCTTGCGGCGTGCGCGGCGCTTTGCCCCAACTCACATCGTTGCCACCCCCTTGCGTTCCCGAGGAGCAACGTAACCTGGCCCGGCTCTACAATCGGGGGCCACTCGTGGGAGGAGGATTGCCATGAAGGCGCGCCGGATTCTTTCGCTGGACGGGGGCGGGATACGCGGGCTGGTGACCTGCCGCTGGCTTGCTGGCGTCGAGGATGCCCTGCTGGCGGCCGGCAAGCCCGGCCTGATGAAGAGCTTCGACCTGCTCGCCGGCAGTTCCACCGGCGCGATCGTGGCGGCCGGCCTCGCCATCGGCCTGTCGCCGGCGGCGATGGCGGAGATGTACCGCGAGCATCGGCACACCATCTTCCCGGGCATCGCCAACCGCCTGTGGTCGCGCGCCGGGCGCCTGCTCAGCGAAGGCCCCTCGGCACCCAAGTACGACGCCAAGGGCCTGGAGAAAGTGCTCAGGCGCGTGTTCGGCGACACCCGGCTGGGGCAGGTGAAACTGCCGCTGCTGGTCACCGGCTACGACACCATCGCGCGCACGCCGGTGATCTTCAAGAGCTTCAAGCCCGAGCACCAGGAGCTGTTGTTGTGGGAAGTGTGCCGTGCGTCGTCGGCCGCGCCGACCTACTTCCCCGCGCACGGCATGAAGATCGAAGGCAAGGCCTGCGCCCTGATCGACGGCGGCGTGGTCGCCAACAATCCCACCGCCTGCGCGATAGCGGAAGCGCTGCGCAAGGATGCGCGCGCCGACCAGCCGCAGGACCTGGTGGTGCTGTCGGTCGGCACCGGCGCACGCACCCGCAGCATCGACCTGAAGTCGGCGCGCGAGTGGGGTGCGCTGGAATGGGCGGTGCCGATCATCGACGTGCTGTTCGACGGCAATTCCGACTCGGTCGACTACATCGCGCGCCACCTGGTCGGCGACAGCTACTTCCGGCTGCAGACCGAGCTGGCGATCGGCCTGGACGACATGGACGACGTCAGCGAGACCAACATCGCCGCGCTGGAAGCGGTGTCGCGCGATTACCTTGCATTGGCCACGACCCGCAAGAAACTCAGGCGCCTGGCGACCTTGTTGTAGCTCAATACCACTCCATCAGCGAGATGCCGAGGCCGACGTAGGTCGCCCGGTGGTTGTAGTCGATCAGGCTTTCGCCGTAGCCGTCGAACACCTGCAGGTGGCCGCGGAAGGTGTTGTGCAGCGGGAACGCCCAGTCGAACTGGACCGCGCCATGCGCGCGGTCGCCGCCGTGCAGCGAGTGCCGCAGCATCAGCGACAACTGCTGGCCGTTGGGAAGCGTGCGCACCAGGGTGGCGTCGCCGCGGCCCATGTAGTCGGAGATGTCCGGGTTGTCGTCGTCGTTGCCGTCGGAGATGCGGATCCACGGGCGCAGGGTAAGCGCCCAGCCCTCGCGGTCCAGGCCGACGTTGAACATCAACCGGTTCCAGCTGCGCGAAAGCGGATCGGTACGGCCGTTGGACTGGTGGTTGATGCCGACCGCGGCCAATCGTCCCTTCCAGCCGAGCAGGCCGTAGCCGGTGCGGAACGCCAGCATCACCTCGGGCTCGTAGTCGGTCTCGCGGAACGGGCGCGAGACATCGCCGTTGTAGACCTGCCAGCGCGAGCTCTGGGTGTAGGCCATCCACAGGTCGCCGTTGTCGCCGAACAGGTTTTCCACCGCCTTGGTCTTGAAGCTGATCTGGAACTTGGCCTCGAGCGCATCCAGCAACTGGTCTTCGCCGCCGGTGTTGTCGGGATTGGGCGAGAACGGGCGTGCGTTCGGCTTGCTGGTCCAGAACACAGGGAACAGGTACACCGGCTTGTAGGCGCGGAAGTTGAAGATGCCCAGCTTGGAGTCGCGCGCCAGCTCCCAGCGGCTGTCCAGCAGCGAGCCCTTGCCGGCGTTGGCGAGCGCGGCATCGACGCGCGGATCGCTGCTGGCGGGCGCATCGCGCCGGAACAGACTGCGTTCACCCTGGCCCTCTCGCGCAGCAGCGGCGGCGGCATCGGCCTGTCGTGGTGTGCGCGTGGTGCGGCCGGCGGCCTGGTCGTAGCAGGCGAGCCGCGCGGCGTCGATCTCGATCGCCACGCAGGCATCGATGCCCACGCCGGCCTGTTGCGCTTGTGCTTGCGCGTGCACAGGGGCCAGCGCCAGCAACGGCAGCCAGGCGAGCAGCGGGAGGCGGATGGTCATGGCGGCGACGCAGGGGATGCGGGCGTGAGCATGTCGTCGCTCGCGCGCTGCGCAGCGGCCAGTTGCGCATCGATGTCGCGATTGACCGAGGTATCGCCATCCACGCCGGCATGCGGCTCCGGCGGCTGGCCAGCCACGGGTCGGTAGCGCACGGTTTCCGGGCCATGCACGTCGGCCGCGCCGAATGCGGTCTTGACCGCGCGCAGGGCCTCGCTGCGGACCCTGGAAAGATCGTTGCTGCGCTGGTCGACCCAGCCGTAGAAACGCAGCTCCAGGCCCTTGGCGACGTATCCGTCGACCGCCCAGGACGGCGCCGGATCCGCGAGCACGCCATCGACCTTCGCGATCGCCGCCAGCGCCATTTCCCGGGCTTCGCGGATCGATTGCGTCGTGTCCACCGGCAGCACGAAATCGAAGCGCCGTTTCGGGTTGGCCGTGTAGTTGACGATCACCGACTTGAACACCAGCGCGTTGGGCAGCGCCACCTGGTTGCCGTCCAGGGTCATCAGCAGGGTCGCGCGCGCGGTCAGCGCGATCACCTTGCCTTCGTACTTGTCGATCGCCAGGTGGTCGTCGGGCGCGAACGGGCGGCGCAGGCTCAGCAGCACCCCGGCGATGTAGTTCTCGGCGATGTCCTTGAACGCGAAGCCGATCACCAGCCCGACCACGCCGGCCGAACCGAGCACCGCGCCGACCAGCGCGGTGGCGCCGAGCAGGTTCAGCGCCAGCACCAGCCCGACCAGCACCACCACGGTCTGCGCCACCCGCCGCACCAGCCCGTCCATGTACGGGTTGTGGCTGTGCGCCGGCAGCCAGCGCAGCGGCCGCCGCCCGATCCGCCGGCCCAGCCACCAGGCCAGCAGCACGATCGCGATCGCGATCGCCAGCAACGGCAGCGCCGCCAGCAGCTGCACCAGCTTGTCCTGCATCCCGCCGAATACGGCGGACAGGCGCGCGTGCAGGCCGGTATCGGCCGGCAACGCCGCTAGAGCTGCGACTTGAGCGGCAGGATGAATTTCTCCGCGAACTTCTCGGTCCAAGGGCGCTGCTTCCATGTGTCGTAGGTGTAGCGCCGGCTCTTCGCCAGGTCCTGCTCGAACACCCGGGTCATGCGCTCGGCGAAGCCGTGATCATAGACGTTGAGGCTGGCCTCGTCGTTGAGCTGGAACGAGCGCAGGTCGAAGTTGGTGGAACCCACCGACACCAGCTCCCGGTCCACGATCAGCATCTTGTTGTGGAACATGGTGGGCTCGTACTCGTACATCTCGACGCCCGCCAGCAGCAGCGGGCCCCAGCCGGACTTGGATGCCAGCCGCGCCGCATCGGAGTCGGTGTTCTTGCCGGGCATCACGATCCGGATGCGCACGCCGCGATGGCGCGCCGCGACCAGCGCGTTGGTGATCAGCTCGTCGGGGATGAAGTAGGCCGCGTCCAGGTCGATGCTGTGCGAGGCGGCCGCGATCGCCATCAGGTACATCAGGTGCATGCTCTCGGCGCCGCCGGCCGGCGAGCTGATGAACAGGTGCGCGTCCATGTCGCCCGCGCGCTGCAACGGCGGGAAGTAGTCCGCGCCATTGAGGATGCGGCCGGTGGTCTTGATCCAGTTGTCGTTGAACGCGGCCTGCATCTGCGCGACCACCGGGCCCTCGATGCGGAAGTGCATGTCGCGCCAGTGGTCCGGATCCTGCGCGTGTCCCTGCCACGGATCGCCGATGCCGACGCCCCCGGTGAAGCCGACCTTGCCGTCCACCATCAGCAACTTGCGGTGGGTACGGTTGTTCATGCGAGACAGGTTGTACCAGTGCAGCGGGCGGTAGCGCTCGACGTGGACGCCGGCGTCTTCCATCTGCTCGAGCTGCCCGGCATCCATGCTGACGCTGCCGACCCAGTCGATGGTGACGTTGACCGGGATGCCCGCGCGGGCGCGTTCGCTGAGCGCATCGGCGAACTGCTGGCCGATCCCGCCCGACCAGTAGATGTAGGTCTCGAAGGTGATGGTCTTTTCGGCACCGCTGATCGCGGCCAGCATCGCCGGGAAGATCTCGTCGCCGTTGTTCAAGGCGGTGACGTGGTTGCCGGGCAGGATCGACGGCCCCAGCATCACCCCCATCTCGCGCCGGAACTGCGGGTCGGAAACGTCGTATCGATGCTCGATCTTGCGTTCGAGCTGCTTGCTCGGAGTGGCGAAGTTGAGGCCGAAGACGACCACCAGCGCGGTGATCGCCGCGGTCACGACGATGGTCCAGATCATGCGCTTGCGGCTCCAGCGGAGGTTCCAGCGGAAAGGCATGCAGCCCCCGGGTTCAGGTCCGGCCATCATCCCGATGTCGTATTCAGCGAAGCGTGAACACGCAGGTCACTGCCACCACGCCCACGCGAACAGGCCCAGCATGGCCAGCGCCAGCATCAGCTTGAGCGCGATCCCGAACACGATCCCCAGCCAGGTGCCGAAGCCCACCTTGGTGGCCTGGCCCATCCCGGCGGGATCCAGCCGGCGGCCGTGCAGGAGTTCGCCCGCCGCGGCGCCGACGAACGGGCCCACGAACAACCCCACCGGGCCGAAGAAGATTCCCCCGAAGGTGCCGAGCACGGCGCCGGCCAGCGCCATGCGACTGGCGCCGACACGCTTGGCACCGAGCGCCGCGGCCCAGAAGTCCACCGCCATCGACAGCAGCGTGAGCACGCCGAGCGCGACCAGGATGCCGACCCCGATCTTGGCGAACCCGCCGGCCCACGCCGCCAGCAGCATGCCTGCGAACACCAGCGGCAGGCCGGGCAGGGCGGGAAGCACGATCCCGGCGAGGCCGACCAGCACCAGGATCGCGGCAAGGAAGTAGAGCAATGTCATTGGATTCCCCCAAGAGGACGGCCCGCCGAAGCGGGCCGTCCCATCCTATCGTGATTGCCCGGCGTCACCGCAGCCAGGCGCGGCCGTTGTAGACCCGCACGTAGGAGCCCTCCCGGATGCCGCCCAGGTCGTTCTGGGTGACGACCGTGCTGCGGCCGTCGCTCATGCGCACGTAGACGTTGTAGCCGCCGCTGTTGGCCTGGCTGCGGTTCTGGATGGCATTGCCGATCACGGCGCCCGCAGCGGCGCCGGCGACGGTCGCGGTGTTCTTGCGTCCGGTGCTGTCGGTGTTCTGGTTGGCGATCGCGCGGCCCGCAGCTGCGCCGACGATGCCGCCGAGTACCGCACCGGTGGCATTCGGCGCGCCGCCGGTGGTGGTGGAAGCGACTTCGATGCGGGTCACGGTGCCGCAGTCGTAACAGGCGCCGCTGGAAACCGGCGGTGCGCCGTAGCCGCTGCCATAGCCGGGCGAGGTGGTGGCGCAACCGGCCGCGGCCAGGCAGGCGGCGAGTACGGTGGCACCGATCAGGCGGAAATTGTTCATGCGACGCTCCGGAGTGGATGACCATGGCCATCCTCGGGACGTCGTCGTGAACAGGCGGTCAATCGCGGCCAGGCGGTTGCCGGCGATTCATGCGTGGAGCGGAGCCATGCTCCGCTAGTTGCGGAATTCCTGGTGGCAGGCCTTGCAGTCGCTGCCGATGTCCTTGAGCGCGGCCTCGACCCCGGCGCAGGCGAGCGGCGGGTTGGCGAGCGCATCGTCGAGGCTGGCGCGCAGGTCGCTGGCGTGCTGGGCGAAGCGCGCGTCCTCGCGCAGATCGCCGAATGCCGGCTCGATGTCGTTGGCCATCATCCGCAGCGCCTGCAGGTGCGGCAGGGTATCGGTGGCGGCACAGCGGTTCTGCTTGAGGTTGGCCTTCAGCGCACCGGCATGCGCGTCCATCACGTGCATGACGCTTTCCGGGTAATGGTCCTTGCGCGCGTCCAGCGCACGCAGCGCCATCACCGTGGCGACGATGCCCACCGCCAGCCCGAGCAGGAACAGGAAGAAGTAGCGCGCGGCCGCGTTGCCCGCGACGGGAGCTGGATCGTTCATTGGCGTGGTCCCCGGCGATGGAATGCAGGACCGAACGTTAGCATGCGAAAATGGCGCATGCGCAAGGACCTGCAGGAACGCTTCGCCGGCATCGACCGCTTGTACGGCAGCGGTGCGGTGATGCGCCTGACGCAGGCACGGGTCGCGGTGGTCGGACTCGGCGGGGTCGGTTCATGGGCGGTGGAGGCACTGGCGCGCAGCGCGGTCGGCCACCTGGCGCTCATCGATGCGGACGACCTGTGCCTGTCCAACACCAGCCGCCAGTTGCCGGCGATCGCCGGCCAGTACGGGCGCAACAAGGCGCAGGCGATGGCCGAACGTTGCCTCGCGATCAACCCGGCGATGGAGGCGGTCGCGGTCGAGTCGTTCCTGACCCCGTCCAACCTCGAATCGCTGCTCGGCGGCGGCTTCGACCTGGTGCTGGATGCCTGCGACGGTTTCCGCACCAAGGTCGAGGCGATCGCCTGGTGCCGCCGGCGCAAGCAGCCGATCGTCACCGTCGGTTCCGCCGGTGGCCGCACCGACCCGACCCAGGTGCGGGTGCGCGACCTGTCGCGCACCGAACACGACGCCATGTTGTCGCTGATCCGCAGGAAGCTGCGCGGCGAGTTCAACTTCCCGAAGAACCACGACCGCTACTTCGGCGTGCCGGCGGTCTACTCGCTGGAAAACGTGCGCTATCCGCAGGCCGACGGCAGCGTCTGCGGCATCCGTCCGGCGATGGACAAGGACACCGCGCTCAAGCTCGACTGCGGCGCCGGCCTCGGCGCCGCCACCCACGTCACCGGGGCCTTCGCCTTCGCCGCCGTCGCCAAGTCCATCGAAATCCTGTTGAAGGGCAAGAGCTAGCCACAGATTACACAGATTGAAAAAGCGCTTTTGCTCTCCCCATCTGTGTTCATCTGTGAAATCCGTGGCTAAAAAAGCTCTGTTTTCTACGGCAGGGCGAACAGGCGCTCGGCGTTGGCGGTGGTGGCGGCGGCGACGGACTCGGGGGACTCGTCGCGGAGGACGGCGATGCATTCGAGCACGGTGACGAGGCGCGCGGGTTCGTTGCGCTGGCCGCGGATGCCGGCGTCGGGCTGGTCGGGCGCGTCGGTCTCCAGCAGCAGGTGTTCGATCGGCATGCTCGCGGCGAGCTCGCGCAGCCGGCGCGCGCGATCGTAGGTGACCGGGCCGCCGAGGCCTAGCAGGAAGCCGAGCTTCCACAGTTGCGCGGCCTGCTCGTGGCTGCCGGAGAAGCTGTGCACGACGCCGCGCAGGCCGTCGACCTTGCGGATCGCGGCGATCACCGCGTCCACTGCGCGCCGGGCATGCACGATCACCGGCAGGCCGAACTCGCGCGCCAGCCGCAGTTGGCCCTCGAAGTAGCCGGCCTGTGCATCGCGGTCCAGGCCCTCGACGAAATAATCCAGGCCGCATTCGCCCACGGCGCGCGGGCGCTCGCGTTCGATCCAGCCGCGCAGCGCGACCAGGTGCTCCGGGCGGTGGCTGTCGAGGTACATCGGATGCAGGCCATACGCGGGGAACAGGCCCGGGGACTGCGCGCAGACTTCGCGCAACTTCGGCCAGCCCGCCGCATCCACCGCCGGCACCAGCTGGCGCGACACCCCGGCGGCCAGTGCGCGCCCGACCACCTGCGCGCGATCGGCGTCGAACCCGGCGGCATCGAGGTGGCAGTGGCTATCTACAAGCATGGGCTGTCTGCCGGCATGGCTAGCGCTTCTTGCGGTCCTTCCAGCTCGCGAACAGCAGCGTGCCCAGTCCGAGCAGGATTTCGTCGACGAACGGGATCGGGTCGGGCATCAGCGCATCGGCCGCGAACAGGACCGCGAACACCACGAACAGCTTCGGGAAGCTCAAGCGGCCGAGCCAGCGCATGAACGGTGCGGACATCATGGATGAGAGCAGGGGATTGGGCATGGCGTCACTCCTCGAATGCGCAAACGCTAGCAGAAAAGCCGGAGGGACCCGGGTCCGTTCACGCAGCGCTCATGGACGTCAGCGGAATCGCGGTACCCGTTCAGGATGAGAGTGGTGCAATCGCCATCGACGCAAACCAGGAGAGCGGCATGAACAACAATACCCTTGCAATCGTACTGGCCGCGCTGCTGGTCGGCGGCGTCGCCGTCGCGGCCTTCAACAACAACCGCGACAACGGCCTCGGCGGCAACGATGGCCTGGATTACGCCACCGTGCTGGACGTCCAGCCCATCACCGAGAAGCAGGAACTGTATGCCCAGGTGATCGGCAGCGAGCCGGTGCGAGAGACCAGCACCACGTCCACCCCGCGCGAAGTCTGCAACGACGTCGTGGTCCAGCAGCGCATGCCCGAGCGCGACGGCAACGTCGGCGGCACCGTGGCCGGCGCCATCATCGGCGGCCTGGTCGGCAACCAGATCGGCGGCGGCACCGGCAAGAAGCTGGCGACCGCGGGCGGCGCCGTGGCCGGTGGCGTGATCGGCAACCGGGTCGACCGCAATCATGTCGGCGGCCAGGTCGTGGCCAGCACCCAGCGCGAGTGCCACACCACCACCTCGACCTCGCAGTCCTCGAAGGTGGTCGGGTACAACGTGACCTATCGCAACCCGGACGGCACCACCGGCACCATGCGCACCGGCGAGAAGCCCGGCGAGCGCATCGCGCTGGGCACCGAGGACGTGCCGGTCGCCTACGACGTGACCTACCAGTACGACGGCCAGGAACGCACCGTGCGCCTGCCGGAGCGTCCGCTCGACGATCGCCTGCCGGTGGTCGACGGCCAGGTCGTCACCCAGGTGGCCGCCGCCAAGACCGGGACCGACCGACAGTAGAGCCCAGCCATGCTCGGCTGGAGCGGAGCATGGCTCCGCTCTACGGTGTCCCCAGCGGGCCCGGCGAGCGCCGGGCCCGCTTCGTTTTGGGCGATACAATGGCGGTTTCCCGCGCCCGAAAAGGAAGCCGCACCGCCATGGCCCTGCACCCCTACGACCTGTTCGACGTCCGCTCCCTGCTTTCGGAAGAGGAGCGCGCGGTGCAGGACACCGTTGCCCGGTTCACCAACGAGCGCGTGCTGCCGATCATCGGCGACGCCTTCGACCAGGCCCGGTTCCCGAAGGAACTGGTGCCGGAGATCGCGGAACTGGGCCTGCTGGGCGCCTCGCTGCCCGAGCAGTACGGCGGCGGCGGGCTCAACGGCGTCAGCTACGGCTTGATCTGCCAGGAGCTGGAGCGCGGCGACAGCGGCATCCGCAGCTTCGTCAGCGTGCAGTCCTCGCTGTGCATGTATCCGATCTTCGCCTACGGCACCGAAGAGCAGCGCATGCGCTGGCTGCCCGACATGGCCGCCGGCCAGGTCATCGGCTGCTTCGGCCTGACCGAGCCGCACGGCGGTTCCGACCCGGCCAACATGCGGACCAGCGCGAAGAAGGACGGCGGCGACTGGGTCCTCAACGGCTCCAAGATGTGGATCACCAACGGCAATCTGGCCGACATCGCGATCGTCTGGGCGCAGACCGATGAGGGCATCCAGGGCTTCGTCGTCGAGAAAGGCTTCGCCGGCTTCAGTGCGCAGGAAATCAAGCACAAGATGAGCCTGCGGGCGTCGGTGACCAGCGCGCTGTTCTTCGACAACGTGCGCGTGCCCGAAGCCAACCGCCTTCCGAACGTGAAGGGCCTCAAGGGCCCGCTGGGCTGCCTGACTCAGGCCCGCTACGGCATCACCTGGGGCCCGATCGGCGCCGCCATCGCCTGCCTCGACGAGGCGCTGAACTATTCCAAGGAACGCATCCTGTTCGACCGCCCGGTGGCGGCGACCCAGAGCGCGCAGATCAAGCTGGCCGAGATGGCCCGCCGGATCACCCTGGCGCAACTGCTGGTCCTGCAGCTCGGTCGCCTCAAGGATGCCGGCACGATGGCGCCGCAGCAGGTCTCGCTGGCCAAGTGGAACAACTGCCGGATGGCGATCGACATCGCGCGCGAATGCCGCGACCTGCTCGGCGGCGCCGGCATCACCACCGAGCACAACGCGATCCGCCACGCGCTCAACCTGGAGTCGGTGATCACCTACGAGGGCACCGAGACCGTGCACCAGCTGGTGATCGGCCGCGAGCTGACCGGCATCAGCGCGTTCTGAGCGCCGTGGACGTCCAGATCGAAACCGCGCGCCTGCTCTTGCGCGTCCCGCGCGCCGGCGACTTCGACGGCTACGCGGAAATGATGGCCGACGAGCAGGCGTCGAGGCACATCGGCGGTCCGTTGCAGCGCGCCGAGGCCTGGCGCAAGTTCCTGCAGATGCCCGGCGCCTGGCTGGTGCAGGGCTTCGCCATGTTCTCGGTGGTCGACAGGGGCAGCGGCGAATGGCTCGGCAACCTCGGGCCCTGGCATCCCGAGGGCTGGCCCGGAACCGAGGTGGGCTGGGCCTTCCGCCGGTCGGCCTGGGGCAACGGCTACGCGACCGAAGCCGCGGTCGCCGCGATCGACTGGGCGTTCGACCACCTCGGCTGGAACGACGTCATCCATTCCATCGATCCCGCCAACCTGCCTTCGCAGGCGCTGGCGCAACGCCTCGGCTCGCGCAATCGCGGCCCGGGCAAACTGCCGCCGCCGCTCGACGCCCACCCGATCGAGATCTGGGGCCAGACCCGCGAGGAATGGCGCGCACGGCGCGCCGGGGCAACGACGTGATCACCGTCTACGGCTTCTCGTCGTCCGGCAACTGCCACAAGGTGAAACTGCTGCTGGAGCAGCTTGGCCGCCGGCTTGACAAGGATTATCGCTGGGTCGAGACCGACAGCAGCCGCGGCGAGACCCGCACCCCGGAATTCCTGGCGAAGAATCCGAACGGCCGCGTGCCGCTGCTCGAACTCGACGACGGCCGGCGCATGGCCGAGTCCAACGCGATCCTGTGCTGGCTCGCCGAAGGCACGGAGTATTTTGCCG
Organism: Lysobacter sp.; assembly: GCA_036676625.1. Lineage (GTDB taxonomy): Bacteria > Pseudomonadota > Gammaproteobacteria > Xanthomonadales > Xanthomonadaceae > Cognatiluteimonas. Next base: position 35,777 of record JAKFCN010000064.1, read on the forward strand.
GCGACGCCTGGCAGCGTGCGCAGGCACTGAGCTGGATGTTCTTCGAGCAGTACAGCCACGAACCGTATGTCGCGGTGGCGCGCTTCATCTGCGGCTGGACCCCGGCCGATTCGCCGCGGCGCGCCGAACTGCCGAAGCTGCGCGAGCGCGGCCACCAGGCGCTGGCGGTGATGGAGCGGCACCTGTTGTCGGCGCCGTGGTTCAGCGGCGCCGGTTACGGTATCGCCGACATCGCGCTGTCCGCCTACACCGATGTCGCCCCCGAAGGCGGCATCGACCTTGCTCCCTATCCGGCGATCCGGAACTGGCTCGCGCGCGTGCGCGAGACTCCCGGTTTCGTCTCCATGCCTCCCAGGAATCCCGAATGACCGCGGCCGTCCCCAACCCCATTCCCGCACGCATGAAAGGCCTCAACCGGGCCGAGATCTGCGACGTCAACTTCCAGGAATTCGTGCGCGGCTGGGATGGCCGTGCCGATGCCGTGCTCGACGGCAGCGCGCTCGATGCGCGCGGCTTCCGCGAGCTGTTCGAATCGCAACTGATCAGCCGCCACCTGGACCTGATGGCGCGCGTGCTGCGGGTGCAGAACAAGGTCTTCTACACCATCGGTTCCAGCGGCCACGAGGGCAACGCGATGGTGGCGCGGGCGACCCGGCACACCGATCCCGCGTTCCTGCACTACCGGTCCGGCGGCTTCATGGCCGAGCGCTTCCGCAAGCTGCCCGGCATGGATCCGGTGATGGATTCGGCATTGTCGTTCGCGGCCAGCATGGACGATCCGGCAAGCGGCGGCCGCCACAAGGTGTGGGGCAGCAAGCCGCTGTGGGTGCTGCCGCAGACCTCGACGATCGCCTCGCACCTGCCCAAGGCCTTCGGCACCGCGATCGCGATCGAGCAGGCGCGGCGCATCGGCCACGCGCTGCCGATTCCCGGCGACAGCATCGCGATCTGCTCGTTCGGCGACGCCTCCAGCAACCACGCCACTGCGCAGACCGCGTTCAACGCCGCGGCCTGGACCGCTTACCAGAAACTGCCCGCGCCGATCCTGTTCGTGTGCGAGGACAACGGCATCGGCATCTCGGTGAAGACACCGGACGGCTGGGTGGCGCGCAACTTCGCGCATCGCCCGGACCTGGACTACTTCGCCGCCGACGGCCTCGACCTGGCCGCCGGTTACGGCGACGTGCAGCGCGCGGTCGAGCATTGCCGCCGCAGCCGTCGGCCGACCTTCCTGCACCTGCGCACGACCCGGATCATGGGCCACGCCGGCACCGACTTCGAGATCGAGTGGCGTTCGCTCGAGGAGCTGTGCGCGGTGGAGGCCACCGATCCGCTGCTGCGCAGCGCCGCGATCGCGCTCGAGTCCGGGTTGATGTCGAAGGACGGGATCCTGGCGCTGTACGAGGATACGCGGAAGAAGTGTTTTGCCGCGGCCGAGGATGCCGATCGCCGTCCGCGCCTGTCCTCGCTCGAGGACGTGATGGCGCCGCTGGCCCCGTATACGCCCGACGCAGTCAAGGCCGAGGCCGAGCGCGCCCCTTCGCCTGATGCGCGCATCAAGGCGTTTGGCGGCGAAGCGAAGCTGCCGGAGAAGCAGGCGCCCAGGCACCTGGCGATCCAGATCAACCAGGCGCTGCATGATCTGTTCGCCAAGTACCCCGAGGCCCTGCTGTTCGGCGAGGACGTGGCCCAGAAGGGCGGCGTCTATACCGTCACCAAGGGCCTGCAGAAGGCATTCGGCCCGCGCCGCGTGTTCAACACCCTGCTCGACGAGACCGTGATCCTCGGCCTGGCCCAGGGCTTCGCCAACATGGGCATGCTGCCGCTGCCCGAGATCCAGTACCTGGCCTACCTGCACAACGCCGCCGACCAGATCCGCGGCGAGGCCGCGAGCCTGCAGTTCTTCAGCAACGACCAGTACCGCAACCCGATGGTGGTGCGGATCGCGTCGCTGGGCTACCAGCGCGGGTTCGGCGGGCACTTCCACAACGACAACTCGATCACCGCGCTGCGCGACATCCCCGGCCTGGTGGTCGGCTGCCCCAGCCGCGGCGACGATGCGGCGATGATGCTGCGCACGCTGGCCGCACTGGCCAGGGTCGACGGCCGCGTGTGCGCGCTGCTCGAACCGATCGCGCTGTACATGGCCAAGGATCTGTACGAGCCCGGCGATGGCGGCTGGCTGACGGAATATCCGTCGCCCGACCGGGCGATGCCGCTGGGCGAAGGCCGCGTGTATGGCGAAGGCAACGACGACCTGGTGATCTTCACCTTCGGCAACGGCGTGCCGATGAGCCTGCGTGCCGCGCGTGCGATCGAAAGGAAGCACGAGTGGAAGGTGCGGGTGGTCGACCTGCGCTGGCTGGTACCGCTCAACGAGGCGTACATCCGCGAACAGGCGGCCAGCGCCAGGCGCATCCTGATCGTCGACGAAGGCCGCCACAGCGCCGGCGTGGGCGAGGGCATCATCACCGCGGTGGTCGAAGGCGGCTACGGTGCGCGCCCGTTCCGGCGCGTGGTCGGCGCCGACACCTTCACCCCGCTGGCCGGTGCCGCGTTCCTGGTGATCCCGTCCGAGGAAGAGATCGTCGCCGCCGCCGATTCCCTCGTTTCCTAGCGTTCGAGGCCGGTTTGCAACGGGCGCTCGCGGACCTCGGCGCCGGCGACGGCCAGGGCGATGTCCGGCTCGCGCTCCAGCGGCAGCACGGCCAGCGCGAGCTGGCCCGCGGCACTGACAATCGTGCCCGCGGCGCGCTCGCCGATGCGCACTTCATCGCCATCCGCCAGCGGTGCATCGCCCTCCAGCAGCACCAGGCCGCGCTTGGCCTGGCCGAGGAAATGGGTGCGCGCGACGATTTCCTGGCCCGGATAGCAGCCCTTCCTGACGCTGAAGGCGTGCAGGCGTTGCAGCGACAACTGTTGCGGCGTCCATTGCGCCGCCTGCGCAGAATCCAGGCGCGGCAGCCCATGGGCCAGGTCGAATGCCTTCCAGCGCGATGCGGCCGCCGGATCCTCGCGGGCGTTCGTTTCGCGGGCATCCGCGTCCTGCGCGATCCGCAGCACGCGTGCGCCGCCTTCAGCCCCGAAATCCAGTTCCATGCCGTCTCCGGCGACCCCGGCGGCATTGCCGCGCGCCTGCGCGGGTGCGCGAAACGCGCCACTCGCGCGCAAATCGCCGCGCACCTCGATCGCCACCTTGCTGCGGAATACGTAACGTCGCAATTCGGCCGCGAAGGCCTCCGGTTCGGCATCCGGCAGCAGCAGCCGGACCTCTTCCTCCCCATGCCGCAACAGCGCAAACAGCGCAATCGCGCGTCCCTTTGGCGTCAGCCAGCCGCTCCATTGCCACTGGCCGGGCGCCAGCGGGCTGGCGTCGTTCATGAACTGCGCCTGCGCAAAAGCCGCCGCATCGCGCCCTTTCAGGGCGATCACGGCGTGGCCGGGCAGGGCGAACCAGGACTGCGGGTTGTCCGACATCGGGGCGGGGACTTAAACTGGGCGGGTTGTGAAGTCCATGATGATAGGCGAATCCGCTCCGGCCCCCGACGCCATCCAAGGCGAAGCCATCGAAGGCGAGGCGCCTGCGCCCCGGCCTTCGCCGGCAGTTCCGGTGGCAACCGAGATCGGTGGCCGCGAAGGCCTCGATCCGGTGCGCTACGGCGACTGGGAAAAGAACGGCCGCTGCATCGATTTCTGATGACGTCGTTACAGAACCATAAGGACGAGCTGCCGATGGCGACCCGCGAGCGTCCCCTGTCACCGCACCTGCAGGTGTACCGGTGGCAGATCACGATGACGATGTCGATCCTGCACCGCGCGAGCGGCGTGATCCTCACCGTTGGCGCTTTCGCGCTGGCCTGGTGGCTGATGGCCGTGGCCGCAGGCGGCGAACACTACGCCCGCGCAGCCGCCTGCCTGGCCTCGCCATTCGGCAAGCTGGTGTTGTTCGGCTTCAGCCTGGCGCTGGTCTACCACCTGCTCAACGGCGTCCGGCATTTGCTGTGGGATGCCGGCATGGGCTTCGAGATCCCCGAGTTCTACCGCTCCGGCTGGGCCGTGGCGGTGCTGACGGTGGTGTTCACCGCGGCGATCTGGTTCTTCGCCCTGGGAGGTGCCGCGTGACAGCGTTCCGCACCCCCCTCAAGCGCGCCCGCGGCCTGGGTTCCGGCAAGTCCGGTACTGGCCACTTCTGGTGGCAGCGCGTCACCGCGATCTTCATGATCCCGCTGGTCGCCTGGTTGCTGGGCCTGCTGGTGTCGTTCGTCGGCGCCGACCTGGCCACCGTGCAACTGGCGATCGCCAGGCCGTGGAACGCGATCGCGCTGTCGCTGTTCGCCATCCTGCTGTTCTGGCACGCCAAGCTCGGCGTGCAGGTGGTGATCGAGGACTACGTGCACGTGCGCGCGGCCGAGATCGCGCTGCAGCTGCTCGTCACCCTGGCCTGCGTGCTCGGCGCGCTCGCGTCGCTGTACGCGATCGGCCGTATCGCCTTGCTGGCCTGAGCCCGACATGACAACTGCATACAAGATCACCGAACACAAGTACGACATGATCGTGGTCGGCGCCGGCGGTGCCGGCCTGCGCGCCACCTTCGGCCTGGCCCAGAAGGGACTGAAGACCGCCTGCATCACCAAGGTGTTCCCGACCCGCTCGCACACCGTGGCGGCGCAGGGCGGCATCTCCGCCGCGCTCGGCAACATGGGCCCGGACGACTGGCGCTACCACTTCTACGACACCATCAAGGGCTCGGACTGGCTGGGCGACCAGGACGCGATCGAGTACATGTGCCGCGAGGCGATCCCTGCGATCGTCGAGCTCGAGCACCAGGGCGTGCCGTTCTCGCGTACCGAGGAAGGCAAGATCTACCAGCGCCCGTTCGGCGGCATGACCACCGAATACGGCAAGGGCACCGCGCAGCGCACCTGCGCCGCCGCCGACCGTACCGGCCACGCGATCCTGCACACGCTGTACCAGCAGTCGCTGGCGCACCACGCCGAGTTCTTCATCGAATACTTCGCGCTCGACCTGATCATGGACGAGCACGGTGCCTGCAAGGGCGTGCTGGCGCTGGACATGAGCGAAGGCACGCTGCACCTGTTCCGCGCCCACGGCACGGTGCTGGCCACCGGCGGCTACGGCCGTGCGTACTTCAGCTGCACCTCGGCGCACACCTGCACCGGCGACGGCGGCGGCATGGCGCTGCGCGCCGGGCTGGGCCTGCAGGACATGGAGTTCGTGCAGTTCCATCCCACCGGCATCTACGGCGCCGGCTGTCTGATCACCGAGGGCGTGCGCGGCGAAGGCGGCATCCTGCGCAACGCCAGCGGCGAGCGCTTCATGGAGCGCTACGCGCCAAACGCCAAGGACCTGGCCTCGCGCGACGTGGTCAGCCGCGCGATGACCCTGGAGATCCGCGAAGGCCGCGGCGTCGGCGAGCACAAGGACCACCTCAGCCTCGACCTCACCCACCTCAACCCGGCCGACATCCACGAGAAGCTGCCGGGCATCGCCGAGAGCGCGCGGATCTTCGCCGGCGTCGACGTCGAGAAGCAGCCGATCCCGGTGATCCCGACCGTGCACTACAACATGGGCGGCATCCCGACCAACTACCACGGCGAAGTGGTGCAGCTGCGCAACGGCGATCCCGATGCGGTGGTGCCCGGCCTGTACGCGATCGGCGAGGCCGCCTGCGTGTCGGTGCACGGCGCCAACCGCCTGGGTTCCAATTCACTGCTCGACCTGGTGGTGTTCGGCCGGGCCGTCGCCAACCGTGTTGCCGAGACCATCCAGCCGAACCAGGCGCACGGCCGCCTCGCCGGCGATGCCTGCGACCGCTCGCTGGCCAACCTGGACAAGCTCCGCAACGCCAGCGGCGGCACCCCGACGGCCGTGATCCGCGACAGGATGCAGCGCACCATGCAGGCCGATGCCGCGGTGTTCCGCACCCAGGAGACCCTGGCCGAGGGCGTGCACAGGATCCGCGAGATCCGCGACTCGTTCGCCGACGTGCGCGTCAGCGACCGCTCGCTGGTATGGAATTCGGACCTGGTCGAGACCTTCGAGCTGCAGAACCTGCTCGGCCAGGCACTGGCCACGATCGTCTCCGCCGAGAACCGCAAGGAGTCGCGCGGCGCGCATGCGCGCGAGGACTTCCCGGACCGCAACGACGGCGAGTGGATGAAGCACAGCCTGTGCTGGGTGCGCGACGAGGACGGCGCCACCCGTGTCGACTACCGTCCGGTGCACCTGTATACCCTCGACGACGACGTCGAGATGGTGCCGCCCAAGCCGCGCGTGTACTGAGGATCGAAACGACGATGGCCGAATTCACGCTACCCAGGAACTCGAAGGTCCACGCCGGACGCCGCTTCGCAGCCCCCGCGGGCGCCAGGCGCACGCGCGAGTTCAAGATCTACCGGTGGGACCCGGACAACGGCGAGAACCCGCGCACGGACGTGTACGAGATCGACCTCGACAAGTGCGGCCCGATGGTCCTGGACGCGTTGATCAAGATCAAGAACGAGATCGACCCGACCCTGACCTTCCGCCGCTCCTGCCGCGAGGGCATCTGCGGTTCGTGCGCGATGAACATCGACGGCACCAACACGCTGGCGTGCATCTGCGCGATCGAGCAGGCCGGCGATCCGCAGGGGGCGCTGGACCCGACCCCGCAACGGCCGGCGGTCAAGACCAGGGGCGCCGTGGCGATCTATCCGTTGCCGCACATGCCGGTGGTCAAGGACCTGGTCCCGGACATGACCCACTTCTACGCGCAGTACGCGTCGATCAAGCCGTGGATCCGCACCCAGAGCGCGCCGCCGCCGGATCGCGAGCGGCTGCAGTCGAAGGAAGACCGGGCCAGGCTCGACGGCCTGTACGAATGCATCCTGTGCGCCTGCTGCAGCACCGCCTGCCCGAGCTACTGGTGGAACGGCGACAAGTACCTGGGCCCGGCGATCCTGCTGCAAGCCTACCGCTGGATCGTCGACAGCCGAGACGAGGACACCGGCGCGCGCCTGGACGACCTCGAGGACCCGTTCAAGCTGTATCGCTGCCACACCATCATGAACTGCACCCGTACCTGTCCCAAGGGCCTGAACCCGGCCAAGGCGATCGCGAGCATCAAGCAGCTCATGCTGGAACGCCGCGGCTGATGCAACAGGTTTTCCTCCCGGCCGTCGCGATGGTCGCGCTGACCATCGTGGTGACGTTCCGGATGTTCTTCGAGCGCATGCGCCAGATGCGCAGCGAGCGCATCGCCTTCCGCGATATCCCCAGCAGTTCGCAGATGGCCGCGCGCTTCGCCGACACCCGTGCCGCCGACAACTACCGCAACCTGTTCGAGGCTCCGGTGCTGTTCTACCTGGCGCTGGTGGTGGCCTTCGCCATCGGCCACGCCACCACGCTGGTGCTGGCGCTGGCGTGGGCCTATGTCGCGGCGCGCTGCGTGCACAGCTACGTCCATTGCACCTACAACCGGGTCAGGCACCGCTTCTACGCCTTCCTGGCCAGCAACCTGGTGCTCTGGGCGCTGTGGGCCGTGCTGGCCATCGCCCTGCTTCAATAGGCATGGGAGCGATCCCGGAATCCACCGAATTCCGCAAGCTGCGCTGGCGTTGCCGCCGCGGCATGCGCGAGCTCGACGACCTGCTGGTGCGCTGGCTGGAACGCGAATGGCCGGCGGCTTCCGAAGCGCAACGCGGCGTTTTCCTGCAGTTGCTGGAATGCGAGGACGATAGGCTCTGGCGCTGGTTCGTTGGCCACGAGGCCGTGCCCGATGCCGCACTCGACGCCCTGGTCCAGCACATCCGCACCCTGCCGCCCTGATTCCTGCCGCCTCGAGTGGCGGCCCTCGCGCTGGGCGATCGGCGCGCTGATCCTGCTGTCCGCGCTGGCGCCGTTCGCGGTGTTGCAGAGCGAGATGCCGCGCCTTGCGGCCTGGCCACTCGCGGCAGTCGCTGGCGCCTGGGGCCCGTGGTCGGCCTGGCGCGAGGCGCGCAAGCCCGCGCGGACATTCGAACTCCAGCCCGGCAACGGCCTTGCGCGCCTCGACGGCCGACCCCTGGTGCTGGCCGAAGTCCGGTGGCGTGGTCCGCTCGCGTTCCTGCGCTGGCGCGATGCGGCCGGGCAGGGCGGCCGGCTCGCCTGGTGGCCGGATACCTTGCCGCCGGCCCAACGCCGTGAGCTGCGGGTGGCGGCGGCCATGGCACCATAGGCGGATGTTCAAACCCATCCCCGTGGCCATCGGCCTGCGCTACCTGCGCGCCAAGCGTCGCAACGGCTTCATCTCCTTCATCTCGATGGCCTCGATCCTGGGCATCGCGATAGGGGTCGCCGCCCTGATCACCACGCTGGCGGTGATGAGCGGCTTCCAGCGCGAGATCCGCGACCGCATGCTGGAGATGGCGGCGCACGCCACCATCACCGCCGACGGCGTGGCGATGCAGAACTGGCGCGAGGCGGTGGCGACGGCGCGCGCCGACAAGCGCGTCGCAGGCGCCGCCCCCTACATCGAGACCGAGGCGCTGTTGCAGGGCGCGCGGCGCCAGCCGGCGATCGTGCGCGGGGTGATCCCGGAGGACGAGGCGCAGGTGTCGGTGTTCGCCGAGAAGATGGTGCAGGGCCGGCTCGACCAGCTGGTGCCCGGCAGCTACAACATCGTGCTCGGCACCGAACTGGCGACCTGGCTGGGCGTCGGCGTGGGCGACAAGGTGATCGTCACCACCGCATTCCAGTCCACGCCGATGGGCGGCATTCCGCAGCTCAAGCGCTTCACCGTCAGCGGCATCTTCGAGGCCGGCTACCAGGAATACGACAAGGGCCTGGCGGTGACCAACCTCGAGGACATCCAGCGGGTCACGCGGATGGGCGACGGCGTCACCGGCGTGCGCATGCGCATGCACGACATGGACCAGGCCTTCGACGTGGCACGCGATCTGGCCATCCGCCTGCAGGGGCCCTATCGCGTCAGCGACTGGACCCAGGACAACGCCAACATGTTCCGTGCGCTCAAGCTGGAGAAGACGATGATGGCGATCCTGCTGTCGCTGATCATCGCCATGGGCGCCTTCAACCTGGTCAGCTCGCAGGTGATGCTGGTCACCGACAAGCAGGCCGACATCGCGATCCTGCGCACGCTCGGGCTGACGCCGCGCGGGGTGATGCAGGTGTTCATGGTGCAGGGCTCGATGATCGGCGTGATCGGCACCGTTGCCGGCGTGATCGGCGGCATCGTGCTCACCCTCAACCTGGAGAACATCCTGCGCGTGATCGAGTCCGTGCTCGGAGTGCAGCTGATGCCGGAAGACGTGTACTACATCACCGGCCTGCCGACCCAGCTGGAGGCGAGCGACGTCACCATCATCGCGCTGATCGCACTGGCGATGGCCTTCCTGGCCACGATCTATCCCGCCTGGCGTGCGGCGCGCACGGCTCCCGCGGAGGCGCTGCGCTATGAGTGAAGCAAGAGCGGGAACGGGGAACGGGGAACAGGGAACGGCGGGCGAGCCGCGAGCCGGGGAGTCCGTCGTCCGAGCGGAAGCTTTGGGTAAAACCTACGCCGAGGGGGCGTTGCGGACGCCGGTGTTCGATGGGCTGGATATCGCGGTTCATGCGGGCGAGACGGTGGCGATCCTGGGTGCGTCGGGCGCCGGCAAGAGCACGCTGTTGCATTTGCTCGGCGGGCTCGACACGCCGACGGCGGGCGAAGTGTTCGTCGCCGGGCAGAAGATGAGCGCGCTCTCGGACGCGGCGCGCGGCAAGCTGCGCAACCGCGCGCTCGGCTTCGTCTACCAGTTCCACCACCTGCTGCCCGAGTTCACGGCGCTGGAGAACGTGATGCTGCCGGTGCTGCTCAACGGCACCAGCGTCCACGACGCGGCGCTGCGGGCACGGGAACTGCTGGAATCGGTCGGCCTCGGCCACCGCCTGGAGCACAAGCCCGGCGAGCTGTCCGGCGGCGAACGCCAGCGCACCGCGGTGGCGCGCGCCCTGGTCAACAGGCCCGCCTGCGTGCTCGGCGACGAGCCCACCGGCAACCTCGACGAGAAGACCGCAGCCAACGTGTTCGGACAGATGCTCGAACTCAACCGCGCGCACCGCACCAGCCTGGTGCTGGTGACCCACGACCGCAGCCTGGCAGGCAAGCTCGATCGCGTGCTGGAACTGCACGAAGGCCGCCTGCGCGAAGTCACCGGGACCCTATAGGGACATGCAGGCGGGCGCGCGGACGCGCAGCACCGACTCCTGCTCGAAGCGCGCCTTGTAGGCGGCGATGATCGCGGCGATGGCCGCCTCGCTCGCGCCATCGTCGCGGTGGGTCACCGCCAGCACGTGGCTCGCTTCGCGCACGACCCGGCCGTCCTCGCCGCGCCAGCGGCCCTGCACGGGCCAGGTGGTGAATCCGTCGGGGAATCCCGCCGCGATGGTGTGCTCGACGAAGTCCGCCCATTCCGCTTCGGACACTTCGCCGCCGGGCCGTTGGGTGCCGAAGTAGAGCTGCTCGTCCACGACCGCCTGTTCGCCGGCGGGGCAAAGCGGGGCCGTGGTGGCGCAGGCACCGGTCGCCGTCAGCAGGACGCAGGCCAGAGCGGCAAGGCAGCGGCGGCGGATCGGCATGCCCCGGACTATACCGACGCTGCGCCGGGATGGGCGCCGATGGTTGGCGTTCCGGGCCGCGTGAATGCTGCGGTGCATGGACGATGTTCGCGACCCGCCCACCGGTGCCGCTCCATTCGGGCTCGCGGTCGCGATCGCCCTGCTGGCCGGCATGGCTGCCTGCCTGCGCCTGCCCATGCTGCCGCCAGCGCCATGGATGGTGGTCGTGCTGGCGTTCGGCATGTTGGCGTGGTGGCACGGCCGCCGGCTGCGGATTCCGGGCGTGTTCGCCTGCGGACTGGCACTGGCCGCGCTGCACGTGTCCGCGGCACTCGCATTGCGTTTGCCGGTGGCCCTCGAAGGCGGCGACGTCGTGGTGGCGGGACGCGTGGTCGACCTGCCGCGGCACGAACCCGGCCGCACCCGTTTCCGCTTCCGGGTCGACGACGACAACCCCGCACAACCGGAAGCGCTGCGCGGGCGGCTGCTGCAACTGTCGTGGTACGCGGAGAAAGGGGAAGTCGAGCATGGCTCGGCTCTACGATCCGGGTCGCGGTGGCGGTTTCATCTGCGCCTGCGCGCGCCACGCGGGCTGCGCAACCCGGGCACCCGGGATACCGAGAAGCGCGCGCTGGCGGCGCGCATCGCCGCTACCGGCTACGTGCGCGACCCGGCACTTGCGCGGCAGCTGGCGCCGGCGCGCGGCATCGATGCCTGGCGCGCGCGCATGTCCGGGCGGATCGCGGGCGCGGTGCCGTCGCCGTCGTCGCGCTTCGTGCGCGCGCTTGCGCTGGGCGACACCCGCGGCCTCGACGATGGCGACTGGACCACGCTGCGCGCGGCCGGCCTGACCCACCTGATCGCGATCTCCGGCTTCCACGTCGGCATGGTCGCGGGATTCTTCGCACTGCTGGCGACTGCCGCGTGGTGGCTGCTGCCGTCGCTCGGCCGGCGGCTGCCGAGGATGCACGCTGCCGCGATCGCCGCATTGCTCGGCGCGATGGGCTATGCGGCGGTCGCCGGGTTCGCGCTGCCCACGGTGCGCACGGTGCTGATGATCGCGCTGGTGGTGCTGGCGCGGCTGCTGCGGCGCGCACAACGCGCGGTCGACGCGCTGGCGCTGGCGGCGATCGCAGTGTTGCTGGCGGACCCGCTGTCGGTGCTGGCGCCCGGCTTCTGGCTCAGCTTCGGCGGTGTCGCGTGGTTGTTGTGGTGCCTGCCGGGCGATGGTGGACGCGATTGGCGCGCGCTGCTGCGCGGCTTCCTCGGAGCGCAGGCGGTGGCCACCCTCGGCCTGCTGCCGTTGACGGTGATGCTGTTCGGGCAGGCCTCGCTGGCGGGTCCGATCGCCAACCTGGTGGCGATCCCGTGGTGGAGCCTGGTGGTGGTGCCACTGGCGCTGTGCGGCACCGCACTCGAGGCCGCGCACGCGGGCCTGGGCGAATTGCCCTGGCGGTTGGCGGCGTGGGCCTTCGACCTTGCCTGGCCGGGATTCGAGTGGCTCGCAGGCAGCCCGCTGTCGTTGTGGTGGCTGCCGCAGCCGGCCTGGTTTGCGGTACCGCTGGCGCTGGCCGGCGCAGTGTGGCTGTTGCTGCCGCGTGGCGTTCCCGGCAAACCGTTGGCGCTGCTGCTGTGGCTGCCGTTGCTGTGGCCGCAGCGCCACCTGCCGGCGCCGGGCGACGCGGAGCTGGTGCTGATCGATGTCGGCCAGGGCCTGTCGGTGCTGGTGCGCACTGCACGTCACACCCTGCTGTACGACATGGGCGCCGCCAAGCCAGGCGGCTTCGACGCCGGCGCCGACGTGGTGGTGCCCACGCTGCATGCGCTCGGCGTGCGCGGGCTCGACATCGCGGTGGTCAGCCATGGCGACAACGATCACGCCGGCGGCTACCCGTCGGTGATGCAGGCGTTCCCGGCGGCCGCGACCCTGGGTCCGGAAGGAATGTGGGCAGGAATCGGAGCGTGTCGCGCGGGCGCGGCGTGGACCTGGGACGGCGTCGGGTTCCGCTTCCTGCATCCGCCGCGCGACTTCCCCTATCTCGACAACGAGTCGAGCTGCGTGCTGAAAGTGGTGGCCGAGCATGGCTCGGCTCTACTTACGGGCGACATCGGGGAGGTGGTGGAGCGCAGCCTGGTCCGGCGCGCGCGTCGGCGACTGCGGGCCGACGTGGTGCTGGTCGCGCACCACGGCAGCAAGGGCTCGTCGGATCCGGCGTTCATCGCCGCCACCGGCGCGCGCCTGGCCCTGGTCTCGGCCGGCTACCACAACCGCTTCCAGCATCCGCATCCGGACACGGTCGCGCGCTGGCGCGCGGCCGGCGCGCGGGTCGAGGCCACCCTCGACACCGGGGCCCAGCGCGTGTGCCTCGGCGCGACCGGCGTCACGTTCATCGGCGAGCGCGAGGGGCGGCGAAGGCTGTGGGATGCGGCTATCCTAGCCACCGGAATCCAAGCGGGGAGAGACCTGCGTGCTGGAACTGGTGAAGGCGGGCGGCTGGCCGATGATCCCGCTGCTGCTGCTGTCGGCCGCAGGGCTGGCGATCATCGTCGAGCGGTTCTGGTCGCTGCGGGCGCGCGTGGTGATGCCGCCCGGTCTCGGTGACGAGGTCCGCGCCTGGATCGCCCGCGGCGGTGCGCTCGACCCCAACCACATCGAGTCCCTGCGCCAGACCTCGCCGCTGGGGGCGCTGCTCGCGGCCGCGCTGGACGTGCGCAACCGCCCGCGCGAGGAGATCCGCGAGCGGGTCGAGGACGTCGGCCGCCACCTCGTGCACCGCATGGAGCGCTACCTCAACAGCCTCGGCACGATCGCCGCCGCCGGCCCGCTGCTGGGCCTGTTCGGCACCGTGGTCGGCATGATCCAGATGTTCCTCGGCATCCTCGACCACGGTGTCGGCGACGTGAACCAGCTCGCGGGCGGCATCGGCAAGGCGCTGGTGTGCACCGCGGCCGGCATGATCGTGGCGATCCCCGCGCTGATGTTCCACCGCTACTTCCGCGGCCGCGTTTCCGAATACATCGTCGAGATGGAGCACGAGGCGATCCAGCTGCTCGATACCCTCGGCCCGGCCTGATGCGCATCCGCGATTTCCGCGCCGACGACACGCCGGAGATCAACCTGATCCCGCTGATCGACGTGGTCCTGTGCCTGATCATCTTCTTCGTGATCACCACCACGTTCGAGAGCCGCTCCGTGCTGCAACTGCAGCTGCCGCGCGCCGAAGGCGAACCCGCCAAGGCCCAGGCCAGGACCCTGGACCTGCTGGTGAACGCCGACGGCCGCTACTTCGTCGGCGACCGCGAAGCCCTGCGCACCGACGTGGAGTCGCTCAAGCGCACGATCGGGGAAGTCGCCGGCGACGATCGCGAGCGCACCGTGCTGCTGCGCGCCGACGCACGCACCCCGCACCAGTCGGTGGTGACCGCGCTGGACGCGCTCGGCCAGCTCGGCTTCCGCAACATCTCGATCGGGACCGCGCCGGACGCGCGCGCGACGCCTGCGGTCGCCCCCGGTGGAGTGGCGCGATGAGCGAACACCCGCCCGCCTGGCCGATCTACAAGCGCCTGCTCGGCTACGCCAGGCGCTATTGGCCGCTGCTCACCGCCGCCAGCATCGGCATGGTGGTCGAGGCGCTGGCCGGCGGTGCGTTCGTGCAACTGATGGACCCGCTGGTCAACCGCGGCTTCGTCAACCCCGAGCCGCGGATGGCGGTGGTGCTGCCGCTGGCGATCGTCGGCCTGTTCGTGCTGCGCGGCCTGGCCACCTACGTCACCGACTACGGCATGGCCCGCGCCGGGCGCAGCGTGGTGCGCGACCTGCGCGAGCAGCTCCTCGGCAAGTACCTGCGCATGCCCAGCAGCCACTTCGACGCCGATTCGGTGCCGGCGATGGTGAGCCGGCTCAACTTCGACACCGAGCAGGTGACCCAGGCCGCCACCGATGCGGTGAAGTCGCTGGTCACCGACGGCCTGACCATCATCTACCTGATTGCGTTGATGCTGCTGGTGAGCGTCAAGGTGACGATGGCGATGGTGCTGATCACGCCGCTGATCGGGGTCGTGGTCTGGTACGTGGGCAAGCGCTATCGGCGCATCAGCCGCGGCATCCAGGACGGCATGGGCGAGCTGGCGCAGAGCGCCGAGCAGTCGCTGTCGGCGCAGCAGGACGTCAAGGTCTACGGCGCGCAGGCGTTCGAGCAGTCGCGTTACTCCCGGCTCGCCAACCGCATGCTGCGCCTCAACATGAAGGTCGAGGCCACCCGCGCCGGCAGTTCCGCGCTGGTGCAGATGCTGGCCGCGTTCGCGCTGGCGGCGATCGTCTGGGTGGCCACGCGCGAGGCGCTGCAGGGCCGGATCGATGCCGGCCAGTTCGTGCAGTTGATGACGGCGATGATGGGCATCGTTCCGTCGCTGCGCCGGGTGACCAACGTGCAGGCGGTGATCGGGCGCGGAGTGGCCGCGGCCGAGCGCCTGTTCGCGGTGATCGACAGCCCGGAGGAACTCGACACCGGCAGCGTGCAGCTGGCGCGTGCGCGCGGCGAGCTGGTGTTCGATCGCGTTTCCCTGCGCTACGCCAACGCTGCCGGCACCGATGCGCGTTTCGCGCTGCAGGACATCAGCTTCAGCGCGCGGCCCGGCACCGTCACCGCGATCGTCGGCCGCTCCGGCGGCGGCAAGACCAGCCTGGTGCGGCTGGTGCCGCGCTTCTACGAACCCAGCGCGGGCCGCATCACCCTGGATGGCGTCGAGCTCGACCGGTACCGCCTCGACGACCTGCGCCGGCAGATCGCGCTGGTGGGCCAGCGGGTGATGCTGTTCGACGACAGTGTCGCCGCCAACATCGCCTACGGTGGCGAGGCCGGACCGGACGCGCTGCGCGCGGTGGCCGAGGCCGCCAACGCCTGGGAGTTCATCGAGCGCCTGCCGCGCGGGCTGGAGACGCCGGTCGGTGAAAACGGCGCGCTGCTCTCCGGCGGCCAGCGCCAGCGCCTGGCGATCGCGCGTGCGATGCTCAAGGACGCGCCGATCCTGATCCTCGACGAGGCCACCGCCGCACTCGATACCGAGTCCGAGCGCCTGGTGCAGGACGCGCTCAACCGGCTGATGCCGGACCGCACCACGCTGGTGATCGCGCACCGGCTGTCGACCATCGAGCATGCCGACCAGGTGCTGGTGCTCGACCATGGCCGGCTGGTGGAGCAGGGCACCCATGCCCGGTTGCTGGCGCAGGACGGGTTGTATGCGCACCTGCACCGGATGCAGTTCCGCGAACCGGGCGAGGCATGAGCGCCAAGCGCCAGCCGCCACCCTGGTGGTACGACAGCCGACGCGAGCCGCCCTTCATGGCGCGCTTGCTGTCGGCGCTGTATGGCGCAGGGGTGCGGCTGCGGCTGGCGTTGTACGGACGCGGGCTGCTGCCGCGGCACCAGGCCGGGGTGCCGGTGATCGTGGTCGGCAACATCGTGGCGGGCGGCAGCGGCAAGACGCCGCTGGTGATCGCGCTGGTCGAGCGCCTGCGCGCCGCCGGGCGCACGCCGGGCGTGGCGACCCGCGGCTACGGTCGCGACGACGAAGCAAAGGCATTGTGGGTGGAGGCGCAGACCGACCCCGCGGTCGGCGGCGACGAACCCGTGCTGATCGCGCGACGCACCGGTGCGAAAGTGCGCGCCGACCGCAACCGGGCCGCCGCTGCGCGCGCATTGGTGGCGGCCGGTTGCGACGTGGTGGTATGCGACGACGGCCTGCAGCACTACCCCCTGGCGCGCGACATCGAGATCGAAGTGCTGGATGCGCGTCGCCGCCACGGCAACGGCCGGCTGATGCCGGCGGGGCCGCTGCGCGAGCCGGTCGAGCGCGCCGCCGGCTGCGACTTCCACGTGCTCAACGACAGCGTCGGCGATGCCGAGCCCGGCTTCGGCGAATGGCGCATGCGCCTGCTCGCCGACCGCGCGCTGCCCTTGCTGGGCGGGCGCGCGGTGCCGCTGGACGGCTTCGCCGGACGGCGGGTGCAGGCCGTGGCCGGCATCGGCAATCCCGAACGTTTCTTCGCCATGCTGCGCGCGCGCGGGATCGCGGTGGTGCCGCACGCCTTCGCCGACCATCATCGCTATACCGCCGGCGACTTCGAGTTCGGCAGCGACCTGCCGGTGCTGATGACAGAGAAGGACGCGGTGAAGTGCGCTGCCTTCGCCACCGAAAGCTTCTTCAGCGTTCCCGTCCGCGCGGACTTGCCCGAGGCCTTCTGGATCGCCCTCCTGGACCGGATGACCCATGACTGACTTCGTTGTCGCCATTCCCGCGCGATATGCGGCGTCCCGGCTCCCGGGCAAGCCAATGCGCCTGCTCGGCGGCGAACCGCTGGTGCTGCACGTCGCCCGGCGCGCGCTTGCGGCAGGCGCGCGCGAGGTATGGGTGGCGGCCGATGACGAACGCATCGCGCAGGCATTGGACGGCAGCGGCGTGCGCATTGCCATGACCTCCCCGGACCACGCTTCCGGCAGCGACCGTCTCGCCGAATGCGCACGCATCGCCGGCTGGGTCGACGACACGGTGGTAGTGAACCTGCAGGGCGACGAGCCGTTCGCCCCCCCCGCCGGCATCCGTGCGGTGGCGGAAACCCTGCTCGCGTCGGGCGCCGAGATGAGCACGCTGGCGGCGCCGATCGAGGACGCGGCGATGCTGTTCGACCCCAACACGGTGAAGCTGGTGCGGCGCGACGACGGCGATGCGCTGTACTTCAGCCGCGCGCCGTTGCCGTGGGCGCGCGATGCCTTCGCCGCCGATCGTGCCGCGCTGCCGGCCGGGGATGCCTGGCTGCGGCACATCGGCATCTACGGTTACCGCGCCGGCTTCCTGCAACGCTTTGCCGCGCTGCCTCCCGGCAGGCTGGAACGGGTCGAGTCGCTGGAACAGTTGCGTGCGCTGGAGGCCGGTTTCCGCATTGCCGTGGGCATCACCCCGGCGCCGTTCCCGCCGGGCGTGGACACGCCGGAAGACCTGGAAAACGCCGAACGTCGCCTCGCGGAGGGCACGCATTGAGCGAGTCGGGCAAGCAACGCCTGCTGATCGTGTGCCTGGGCAACATCTGCCGTTCGCCGATGGCCGAAGGTGCGTTGCGCGCGCGCCTGGAAGCCGCCGGCCTCGACGATCGCGTCGAAGTCGACTCCGCCGGCTTGGGCAACTGGCACACCGGGCAGCCGCCCGACCGCCGTGCGATCAAGTGCGCCGCCGGCCATGGGGTCGACATCTCCGGCCTGCGCGCGCGCCAGATCACCGATGCCGACTACACCGGATTCGATGTCCTGCTGTGCGCCGACGCCGACGTGCTCTACACCGTGCGCGCGCACGCACCTCCGGGCGCCACCGCGCATACCGGACTGCTGCTGGGCTGGTGTGGCCTGGGCGAGAAGGCCCAGATCCCCGACCCCTATACCCAGAACGCCGCCGCCTTCGAGCACGCCTGGGACCTCGTCGACGCCGCCGCCGAAGCCATCGTCGATCGCCTGACCCCATAATCCGGGGTGTCATGAGCGAGGCGACTGCAACTTTCGACGGCAAGGCCTTCGTGCGCGGGCTGGGCACGGCGCCGGGCGTGTACCGGATGTACGCGGCCGACGGCGCGGTGCTGTACGTCGGCAAGGCCGGGGTGCTGAAGAACCGGGTGGCGAGCTACTTCAGCGCCAGTCCGAAATCGGCGCGGATCATGGCGATGCTGGCGCAGGTCGCGCGCATGGAGGTCACGGTCACCCGCACCGAGACCGAGGCGCTGCTGCTCGAGAACCAGCTGATCAAGTCGCTGAAGCCGCGCTACAACGTGCTGCTGCGCGACGACAAGAGCTATCCCTACGTGCTGCTCACCCAGGAGCCGTGGCCGCGGCTGGCGATGCATCGCGGCCCGCGTGCGGTGCCCGGGCGCTACTTCGGACCGTATGCCAGCGTCGGTGCGGTACGCGAGACGCTCAACCTGATGCACAAGCTGTTCCGCCTGCGCAGCTGCGAGGACAGCGTGTTCCGCAACCGCTCGCGGCCGTGCCTGCAGTACCAGATCGGCCGCTGCAGCGCGCCGTGCGTGGGCCTGGTCGAGGCGGGCGACTACGCGCAGGCGGTGCGAAGGGTCGAATTGTTCCTGGACGGCCGCAGCGACGAACTCTCGGCCGAGCTCGAACGCAACATGGCCGAGGCCAGCGAACGCCTGGACTTCGAGGAGGCCGCGCGCGTGCGCGACCTGATCGCCACCATCCGCAAACTGCAGGCGCGCCAGTACGTCGACGGCCGCGCCGCCGACCTCGACGTGCTTGCCTGCGCGATGCAGGGCACGCATGCCTGCGTGATGCTGCTGGCGTTCCGCGACGGCCACAATCTCGGCACCCGCGCGTTCTTCCCGAAGACCAACGGCGTGGACAACCCCGCGGAAGTGCTGGCCGCGTTCGTATCGCAGTACTACGCCGAGCAGCCTGCACCCGGCGAGATCGTGCTCGACCGCGACATCGAGGACCGCGAGCTGCTGCAGGACGCGTTGTCGGTGGCTGCCGGCAAACGGGTGCAGCTCAGGTGCCACGTGCGTGGCGAGCGCGCCGGCTACCTCGACATGGCCAGGCGCAACGCCGAGCTGGCGCTGGCCACCGAGCTCGGCAGCCAGGCCAACCAGCGCGCGCGCCTGGCGTCGCTGCAGCAACTGCTGGGTCTGCCCGAACCGCCGCAGCGGATCGAGTGCTACGACATCAGTCACACCATGGGCGAGGCCACCGTCGCCTCGCAGGTGGTGTTCGACGAAAACGGTCCGGTACGCGGCCAGTACCGTCGTTACAACATCTCCGGGATCGCACCGGGCGACGACTACGCCGCCATGCACCAGGCGCTGGAACGCCGCTTCCGCCGTGCGGTGGACGAAGGCGGCGTGCTGCCCGACCTGCTGCTGATCGACGGCGGCGCCGGCCAGGTGGCGCAGGCGCGCGGCGTGCTGGCCGAGCTCGGGATCGCCGAACGCATCGTGCTGGTCGGCGTGGCCAAGGGCGAGGGCAGGCGGGCAGGGCACGAGGCGCTGCTGTTGCCGGACGGGCGGGAGATCCGTCCCGGGCCCGAATCGCCGGGCTTGCAACTGGTGCAGCAGGTACGCGACGAATCGCACCGGTTCGCCATCACCGGCCACCGCGGCCGGCGGCAAAAGGCGCGCAATACCAGCCGGCTGGAGGACATTCCCGGCATCGGGCCGCGCCGACGCGCTAACCTGTTGCGGCATTTCGGCGGGTTGGGGGGGCTCAAGGCGGCCGGCGCGGAGGAAATCGCGCGGGTCGAGGGCATCAACGCCGCGCTCGCCGAACGCATCTGGGCCAGTTTGCACGGGATGGACGCAGGAACGGACGCATGAAGCTGACGATACCGACGATGCTCACGCTGCTGCGGATCGCGATGATCCCGGTGCTGGCGGCCGTGTTCTACCTGCCCTACGGCTGGACCAACTTCGCCGCCGCAGCGATCTTCGGGCTGGCCTCGCTGACCGACTGGCTGGACGGCTGGATCGCCCGCCGCTACGAGCAGTATTCGGCGTTCGGTGCATTCCTCGATCCGGTCGCCGACAAGCTGATGGTCTCGACCGCGCTGTTCCTGATCGTGCAGGGCCATCCGAGCGCCTGGATGGCGCTGTGGGCGGCGGTGATCGTCGGCCGCGAGATCGCGGTCTCGGCGCTGCGCGAGTGGATGGCCGAGGTCGGCCAGCGCAAGAAGGTGGCGGTGGCCGCGGTGGGCAAGTTCAAGACCATCGCCCAGATGGTGGCGCTGACGTGCCTGCTGTATTCGGTGTCGCCGCCCACGGCCCCGCACCCGGCGCCGTGGATGGGCGAGTTCGTGTTCCACGTCGGCGACTGGCTGCTGGCCGGCGCTGCGCTGCTGACCCTGTGGTCCGGCCTGGGCTACCTGCGCGCCGCCTGGCCGACGTTGCGGGACGGGAGTTGACACCCTGCCGCCCAGCCGTAAAATGGCGGGCTCCGCGGGAATAGCTCAGTTGGTAGAGCACGACCTTGCCAAGGTCGGGGTCGCGAGTTCGAGTCTCGTTTCCCGCTCCAGTTTCGACGAACCCCGGCTTGCCGGGGTTTGTGTTTTTCGGAACAATGAAAAGTCCACCGGCCGGGTGGCAGAGTGGTTATGCAGCGGACTGCAAATCCGCGTACGCCGGTTCAATTCCGACCTCGGCCTCCAGTTCCACGAAAGCCCCGCCACCGGCGGGGCTTTTTCGTACCATGGGCCACGAAAGCCCGGATGGCGAAACTGGTAGACGCAAGGGACTTAAAATCCCTCGGCCGCAAGGCCATGTCGGTTCGATCCCGACTCCGGGCACCAACATGGGAGCCTCGATGCGCTACTTGCCTTATATCGCCAGCGTGGTCCTGGCCGCCTTCTCGGCCTGGCGGATGCAGGCGCAGCCGGACTGGCGCTGGGCCTTCGCCGGCTTCGGGTTGCTGGCGCTGCTGGGCAGTTGGGACCTGCTGCAACGCAGGAGCACATTGCGCCGCAACTATCCGCTGCTGGCGCACTTCCGCTACGGGCTGGAATCGATCGGGCCGGAGATCCGCCAGTACTTCATCCAGTCCGACACCGAGGAAGTGCCGTTCTCGCGCGCGCAGCGGGCGCTGGTCTACCAGCGCGCCAAGGGCGTGATGGACGTGGTCCCGTTCGGCACCGAGCACAACGTCTACGACGTGGCCTACGAGTGGATCAACCATTCGATCGTGCCGTCGTTCATCGCGTCGCACGATTTCCGCGTGCGTGTCGGCGGCGCGGACGCCACCCGGCCCTACGACGCCAGCGTGTTCAACATCTCGGCGATGAGCTTCGGTTCGCTCTCGGCCAATGCGATCCGCGCGCTCAATGCCGGTGCCAGGAAGGGCGGCTTCTACCACGACACCGGCGAGGGTTCGATCTCGCCCTATCACCGCGAGCCCGGCGGCGACCTGGTGTGGGAGATCGGCTCGGGCTACTTCGGTTGCCGCGATGCGGAAGGCCGCTTCAGCGAGGAACGCTTCGCCGAAAACGCGACCGCCCCGCAAGTGAAGATGATCGAGGTCAAGCTGTCGCAGGGCGCCAAGCCCGGCCACGGCGGCATGCTGCCGGCGGCCAAGGTCAGCGCGGAGATCGCGCGTACCCGCGGCGTGCCCGAAGGCGTCGACTGCATTTCCCCGGCGCGCCATGGCGAGTTCTCCACCCCGGTCGGATTGCTCGAGTTCGTCGCGCGCCTGCGCAGGTTGTCGGGCGGCAAGCCCACCGGCTTCAAGCTCGCCATCGGTCATCCGTGGGAATGGTTCGGCGTGGCCAAGGCGATGCACGAAACCGGGATCCTGCCGGACTTCATCGTGGTCGACGGTGCCGAGGGCGGCACCGGCGCGGCACCGGCGGAGTTCATCGAGCACGTCGGCGTGCCGATGCACGAGGGCCTGATGCTGGTGCACAACACCCTGGTGGGGCTGGGCTTGCGCGACAGGATCCGGATCGGCGCGGCCGGCAAGGTGGTCAGCGCCTTCGACATCGCGCGCACGCTGGCCATGGGCGCGGACTGGTGCAACGCCGCGCGCGGCTACATGTTCGCGCTGGGTTGCATCCAGTCGCAGAGCTGCCACACGGACCGCTGCCCGACCGGCGTCGCCACCCAGAACCCGGAGCGCTGGAAGCACCTGGACGTGGCCGACAAATCCAACCGCGTCTACATGTTCCACCAGAACACATTGCACGCGCTGCGCGACCTGCTGTGCGCCAGCGGACTCGACGGCCCGGGGCAACTCGGCCCCGAGCACATCCTGCGTCGCGTCTCGCCGGTGGAGGTGCGTTCGCTGGCCGCTCTGTATCGCTTCCTCGAGCCGGGCGAACTGTTGCGTGGCATCCCCGAACACGCCGTGTTCAAGGCATTCTGGGCCGGTGCCCGCAGCGAAGGTTTCGCGCCGCCGGCGGCGGTTCAGGCCCTGCGAACAGTCAAATAGTATCTTTTATTATACTTTTATGGCCTGATATGGCTTGAAAAGTATATTAAATGATACTACCATGCCATCCATGGAATCCGTCATCCAGCTCCACCACCAAGGCGCCTGGCATCCAGCCGCCGTCGTGACGGCATCGGAGCGCGAACTGCGCTTCGAATACCTGGCCGAATACGTCTTCGGCGATGGTCCGCGGCTGCCCGTGGCGCTGGGGCTGCCGGTCCGCTTGGCAACGATGCGGGCCGATACGAGCCAGGCGCGAACGCCGCTCGCGTTCCTGTGGGACCTGGTGCCGCAAGGTGCCGGCCGCAGGCACCTGGCAGGATTGCTGAACGTGTCCGACCAGGATCCGTCGCAAGACCTGTACCTGGCCGGCCATGGCGCCTTCGCTCCGATCGGGCAACTGCGCCTGGAAACCGCCGTGGAGTTCTACAACCGGCAGGCCGGTGAGCAGCGTGCCACCGGTTTCACGTTCGTCGACATGATCCAGCGCAACGATGCCTTTCTCGACCAGCTGATCCTGCACAGCATGCTGGCCGCGGGCACGCCCGGGGTGCAGGGCGTCGCCCCGAAGTTCCTGCTGACCGAAGGCAGGGACGGCCGTTGGTACCCGGACATGGCCTTGGCCGATGCCGATGCCGCGCGACACTGGATCGTGAAGCTGCCGCGGGGGCGCGAGGAGGTCGACCGCCGGATCCTGCGGCACGAGGCGGTTTATCTGCGTGTGGCTGCCGCCTGCGGGTTGCGTTCGATTCCGGATGCGCGTTTCGAGGGCGGCATGCTTTTCCTGCCGCGGTTCGATCGCTGCATCGAGGACGGACGCGTAGCGAGACTGCACCAGGAGACGTTTGCCGCGTTGATCGGCGCCACCGGCTTCGGGCGTAGCGCCTCGCTGTTCGAACTCACTGCCAGGCTGGCCGAGGTCGCGACCGATCCGGTCGCGGAAGTCGCCGAGTTCCTGTGCCGCGATGCGTTCAACCGGGCCTTGCGCAATCCGGACAACCATCTGCGCAACAGTTCCATGCAGCGCTTGCCGGACGGCACCGTCCAGCTGACGCCACTCTACGACACCGGCCCGATGTTCCAGGATCCGGAACTGGTCACCCGCACCTGCCACTGGCGCGGGGACGACCAGGCCGTGATCGAGGATTGGTCCGGCATTATCGATCGCCTGCGCATCGACGATGCCACGCGCCACGATGTCGCCATCGCATTGCGCCGCTTCGGCGACGAGCAGGTTCCGCGCCTGCCTGGCCTGCTGCGCGATTGCGGCGCGGACGAAGCGGTCGTCGAAGCTTGCCTGGACAGCATCGAACACCAGGCCCGAAACCTACAGGAGATCCGCGCCGATGCCGTACCGACCCCGTGACCTGGCGACGGCACGTCGCCTGCGCGAAGCCCTTGATGCCGACCTCGTCAATGGGCGCTTGAGCGTGGGTGAAGCAGTCAGGCGCATGCGTGAACTCAGCGGTCTTACCCAGGTGGAGTTCGCCGCGCATCGCGGCATCGCGTTGCCCACCCTGAAGCGGATCGAGCTCGACCAGGCCAACCCCACGGTGGGGACCCTCGATAGGATCGGCGAAGCCTTCGGCTTGCGGGCGGGTTTTGTAGCTACAGGAGTTCCAGGACCTTCCCGGGAGGGCGGCCGATGACGGCGCGGCCGTCGTGGACGAAGATCGGACGCTCGATCAGGTTCGGATGC
>JAKFCN010000065.1:0-1776 GCA_036676625.1 Lysobacter sp.
CATGTTCAGGGTGCGCGGGATCGGCGTGGCGGTGAGGGTGAGGATATCCACCTCGCTGCGCAGGGCCTTGAGCTGTTCCTTCTGGCGCACGCCGAAACGGTGTTCCTCGTCGATGATCACCAGGCCCAGGTTGTTGAATTGGACGTCGCCCTGCAGCAGCTTGTGGGTGCCGATGACGATGTCGACCTTGCCCTCGCTCAGTTGCTGCATGGCGCTGGCGACTTCCTTGGCGCTCTTGAAACGGCTCATCACCTCGACATTCACTGGCCAGTCGGCAAAACGGTCGCGAAAGCTGTTGTAGTGCTGCTGGGCGAGCAGGGTGGTGGGCACCAGCACGGCCACCTGGCGACCGCTGTGCACGGCGATGAAGGCGGCGCGCATGGCCACTTCGGTCTTGCCGAAGCCGACGTCGCCGCAGATCAGGCGATCCATCGGCTTGGCCGAGAGCATGTCGTCGCGCACCGCTTCGATGGCGGTTTGCTGGTCCGGGGTTTCCTCGAAGGGGAAGCCGGCGCTGAAGGTCACGTAGTCGAGCTGCGGGTCGGCGAAGGCGTAGCCCTCGCGGGCGGCGCGGCGGGCATAGATGTCGAGCAACTCGGCCGCGACATCGCGCACTTGTTCGGCGGCCTTGCGCTTGGCTTTCTGCCATATTTCCGAGCCGAGGCGGTGCAGTGGGGCCAGGGCGTCGTCGCTGCCGGTGTAGCGGGCGATCAGGTGCAGGCTGGCGACCGGCACATACAGCTTGGCTTCCTCGGCGTACATCAGGGCGAGAAATTCGGCGGCCTGACCGTCGATCTCCAGGGTGACCAGGCCGAGGTAGCGACCGACGCCGTGGTCGATATGCACCACGGGCGCCCCTTCGCGCAGTTCGGTGAGGTTCTTGA
This sequence comes from Lysobacter sp., assembly GCA_036676625.1. Classification (GTDB taxonomy): domain Bacteria; phylum Pseudomonadota; class Gammaproteobacteria; order Xanthomonadales; family Xanthomonadaceae; genus Cognatiluteimonas. The sequence goes on from JAKFCN010000065.1 coordinate 885, forward strand.
TCACGTTGTCGCCGCCGTCGCGCGATTTCTCGCGGCGCCGGCGTTGCATCACCCGTTGGCCGAACAGCGGGCTCTCGGCGATCAGGGCCAGGTCGTCGAGCAGCAGGCCGTCGTCGAGCGGGGCGATACAGATGCCCAGGCGTTCCTCGCTGGCGGTGAACTCCGGCCAGCTGGCCACTTCCCTGGGCTTGAGCTTGAGGCGGGCGAGCAGCTCCAGCAGCACTTCGCGGCGCCCGGCGGACTCGGCGCAGAACAGCACGCGGCCCGGATACTCTTCGATGAAGCGGCGCAGGGCGGCCAGGGGTTCGCTGGCCTTGGCCTGGATCGCCAGGTCGGGCAAGGGTTGCGCGTTGAAGCGCTGGCGGCCGACCCCCGGTTCGATGTCTTCCTGGCTGATGACGACGCGTGGCCAGTCTTTCAGGCGGGCGAAGCAGTCTTCCACCGGCAGGAAGATGTCGGCCGGCGGTAGCAGTGGGCGTTCGGGGTCGACCCGGCGCTCATCAAAGCGGCTGCGCGCGTCGTTCCAGAAGTGCTCGGCGGCTTTTTCCACGCCGGGCAGGGAAAATACCTGGGTGTCCTGCGGCAGGTAGTCGAACAGGGTCGCGGTTTCTTCGAAGAACAGCGGTAGGTAGTACTCGATACCGGCCGGGGTGATGCCGGTGGACAGGTCTTGGTAGATCGGGCAGCGGCGGAAGTCGACGTCGAAACGTTCGCGAAAGCGTCCGCGAAAATCGCTGACGGCCTTTTTCTCCAGCGGAAATTCGCGGGCCGGCAGCAGCTTGACCGACTTGACCTTGTCGATCGAACGCTGGGTTTCCGGGTCGAAGGTGCGCAGGGTTTCGATCTCGTCGTCGAACAGGTCGATGCGAAACGGCTGGTCACTGCCCATCGG
>JAKFCN010000066.1:0-46251 GCA_036676625.1 Lysobacter sp.
CATTTAAAGTGGTACGCGAGCTGGGTTCAGAACGTCGTGAGACAGTTCGGTCCCTATCTGTCGTGGGCGTTGGAGATTTGAGAGGGGCTGCTCCTAGTACGAGAGGACCGGAGTGGACGAATCTCTGGTGTTCCGGTTGTCACGCCAGTGGCACTGCCGGGTAGCTATATTCGGAAGCGATAACCGCTGAAAGCATCTAAGCGGGAAGCGCGCCTCAAGATGAGATCTCCCGGGGCACAAGCCCCCTGAAGGAACCATCAAGACCAGGTGGTTGATAGGCAGGGTGTGTAAGCGCAGCAATGCGTTGAGCTAACCTGTACTAATGATCCGTGCGGCTTGACCATATAACCTCAAGTGGCCTTGGACTCGACGACGCGTCGACGTTCGGCACTACACTCGCTACGTCCCAACCTTATTCGCCGAACGCGGGGGTAATCCCCCTGCCGGAAGCAGCCGAGCGAGAGCGTGGCGCGACCATCGTCCGATGGACCGCGACCCTCCACCCTCTCCCTGGTGACAATAGCTGCGTGGAACCACCCGATCCCATCCCGAACTCGGAAGTGAAACGCGCACGCGCCGATGGTAGTGTGCATTCAGCATGCGAGAGTAGGTCATCGCCAGGGTCTTTACCCAAAACCCCGCAGCCACGGCTGCGGGGTTTTTCTTTGCGCCATCACAGCACCAGCGGCGGCTCTCCGCCGACGATGACCACGTCGGCCGGGCGATGCGCGAACAGGCCGACGCTGACCACGCCGGGAAGCTGGTTGATCGCGGTTTCCAGCGCCTTCGGGTCGTGGATGGCGAGGCCATGCACGTCCAGCACCCAGTTGCCGTTGTCTGTGGTCACGCCCTGGCGCCACACCGGCTGGCCGCCGGTCAGTTGCACCAGCTCACGCGCGACCAGGCTGCGCGCCATCGGGATCACCTCGACCGGCAGCGGGAACCTGCCGAGCACGTCCACGCGCTTGGCCGGGTCGATGATGCAGACGAACTTCGCGCAGGCCTGGGCGATGACCTTCTCGCGCGTCAGTGCAGCGCCGCCGCCCTTGATCAGGCACTTGCGCGGGTCGCACTCGTCGGCGCCGTCCACGTACAGCGGCAACGGCCCGGTGTCGTTGAGTTCCAGCACCTCGATGCCGTGCCCCCGCAACCGCTGGGTGCTCTGTTCCGAGCTGGAGACGGCGCCGGCGATGCGATGCCGGATCCGCGCCAATGCGTCGATGAAGAATGCGACGGTGGAGCCGGTTCCGACACCGACGATGCTGCCGTCCTCGACGAATTCGATGGCTTTCTCGCCAGCCAGGCGCTTGGCTTCGGACATGGTTCCGGTTACTCGAGGGAAAGGAGCAGTTTCCATTGCGCCGCCGTCACCGGCAGCACCGACAGGCGCGAGCCCTTGCGGGTCAGCGCGAACTCCTCGCCGAGCGCGTCGGCATGGGTGCGGATCTCGTCCAGCGGCAGTGGCCGTGCGAGGTGCCGCACGTAGCGCACGTCGACCAGGTCCCAGCGCGGCTGTTCGTGCGTGGCCTTCCCGTCGAAGTACTTCGACTTGCGGTCGAACTGGGTCTTGTCCGGATAGGCGGCCGTAGCCACTTCGCCGAGGCCGTAGATGCCAGGCACGTCGCAGTTGGAGTGGTAGAAAAGCACGCCGTCGCCGACCTGCATCTGGCGCATGTAGTTGCGCGCCTGGTAGTTGCGCACGCCGGTCCAGGGTTCGGCGCCGACGCGCTCGAGGTCGTCGATGCCGAAGTCGCCGGGTTCGGACTTCATCAGCCAGTAGCGCTTGCGTGCTGCCATTTGCCTGCCTCAGGGCCTGTGGACGAGGAACGTGTCGCGTTCGCTGCAGATCGCGTCGAGCGCCACGTCCCAAGGCTCGGCGTCGAGCGCATCGACCTGCTGCAGGCCGAAGCCGGTGCCCACCAGCCAGGGGGACGGAACAGCCGCTCCGTGCCCGGCCGCGTTGCGGAACGCGAAGCTGCGATCGTACCAGCCGCCGCCCATGCCGAGCCGGTGGCCACGTGCGTCGAATCCGACCAACGGCACCAGCACCATGGCCATCGCGCGAGGCTCCAGCAGCGCATCCGCGACGACCTCCGGTTCCGGGATGCCGTAACGATTGGTGGCGAGCGGATCGCCGGGTCGCCACGGCGCGAAGCGCAAGGCTTCGCCGCACAGCACCGGCAGGCAATAGCGCAACCCGTGCGGCATCCGCAGCTGGAACGCATGCAACGCGATCTCGCCGTCCATCGCCCAGTAGCCGGCGACGTCGCCCACCGCCGGCAGGAACGGCAGCGCGAGCAGGCGATCGGCCAGGTGTTCGGCGGCGGCGATGCGTTCCGCGGCGGGAACGGCACGCCGGCGGTCGCGCAAGTCGCGGCGCAGGGCGGTGCGATCGGGGGCTGCCGGACCGGTTGCGGTCATGGACAGGAAACGAGGCGCGCACTTCGTCGGCACGGGCCTCGCAAGTCGTTCGACGTCGTGTCGTCCGACATCATGTCGTCCGACATCAGGAGTACATCCTCCGCCAGGGCGATGCGTGCGAAAACGACCTTGAACCCGGGGTTCAAGTGGGAATGCCTGGAAGCCTTCGGGCTTCCCGCTACGTGGCGGACCTGCACACCCGGCTTCCGCTGCATCCCCGTGGTCGTCATTAAGGGACAAGGCGTATGTTTGCGCACGCCGTCGCACAAGGCAGAGGACGCGGCCGCAGTATAACGGCGCGCAGCCATTGCGCCCATCCATTCGTCGGCGCGCTCAAATCTCCAGGCCGTCGAGACGGCGCCGCAACCCCTCGAGGGCATGCGCCAATTCAGCATCGCGACCGGCATTGCCGTCGCGCGCCTGTTGCAGTTCGTGCGCCATGTTCAGCGCGGCAAGCACCGCCACCCGATCCACCGCGGCCATGCGATTGGCGCCGCGCACTTCGCGCATCTTCGCCTCCAGCAGCCGCGCGGCCGCCATCAGGCTGTCGCGCTCGCCGGGCTCCACGCCGACCGTGTACTCGCGATCGAGCAGCCGGATCGAAACGGGTTCGGTGGTGCCGCTCATGTGTGCTGCTCCAGCGACTTCAGCCGCGCGATCATGGCCTCGACGCGCGAACGCGCCTGCTCGTTCTTGGCGAGCAATTGCGAACGTTCGCCGGCGAGCTGTTCCTGTTGCTGGCGCAGGCTGCGGTTCTCCTCGGCCAGCTGCTGGGCACGTGCCGCCAGCGCCTCGACGCGGGCAGCGATGGCGCGCAACTGGTCGATCACCTCGGCATTGTCCATCCCGGCACGATAGGCAGCGGTGAAGGGCGGGTCAAGGCGTCCGCGGCACGGCTCAGGACAACGGCGCCAGGTCCACGTCCCGGGCGGTACGTCCGGCCGCCGGCCGCCATGCGCGGATGAATGACAGGCACGCGTCGGCCTCCAGCGGCGGCGACAGCCAGTAACCCTGGATCTCGTCGCAGCGATGCGAGCGCAGGAAGTGCAGCTGGGCCTCGGTCTCGACCCCTTCGGCGACCACGTTCAGGCCCAGCGAGCGCGCCATGGCCAGCACCGTGGTGGTGATGGCGGCGTCCTCGGAGCCATGGCTGAGGTCGTCGACGAATTCCTTGTCGATCTTCAGGGTGTTGATCGGCAGGCGCTTGAGGTAGGCCAGGGACGAGTAGCCGGTGCCGAAGTCGTCGATCGCCAGGGTGACCCCGAGGTCGCGGAAGGCCTGCAGCTTGTCCGCGGTCTGGGGCGCGTTGGCCATGATCACGCTTTCCGTCAGCTCCAGCTCCAGCAGGCTTGGGGGCAGGCCGGTCTCGGCAAGCACCCGGTCGACCACGCCCGGGAAGTCGCCGCGCAGCAGCTGCAGCGCCGAGACATTGACCGAAACCCCGAGCCCGGGCAGCCCTTCGCGCTGCCACTGCGCCACCGTCTGGCACGCTTCGCGCAGCACCCATTCGCCGATTTCCATGATCAGCCCGCTCTCCTCGGCCAGCGGGATGAACTGGGCCGGGGGGATGTCGCCGTCGGGGCTTTGCCAGCGCAACAGCGCCTCGACCCCGATGATCCGCGATTGCGGCAGCGACAGCCGTGGCTGGTACACCAGCCGCAGCTCGGCGCGGTCGAGCACCTTGTGCAGCGCGCCGGAGACGGTCGCGCGGCGCCGGATCGAGATGTCCATCTCTTCGCTGTACCGCGCGTAGGTGCGGCGGCCCGCGGCCTTGGCCTGGTACATCGCGGTGTCCGCCTGCTTCAGCAGTTCGGTCGGCACCTGGGCATTGTCCGGATACAGGCTGATCCCGATCGAGGGCGTGACCGCGATTTCCTGGCGGTCGTCCAGCATCAGCGGGCGCTCGAACGCCGCGATGATGCCGCGCGCGGCCTCGTCGGATTCGTCCTGGGCGCCGAGGTTCTCCAGCACCACCGTGAACTCGTCGCCGCCCAGCCTCGCCACCGTGTGGCGCGAGCCCACGGTTTCCTGCAGCCGCGCGGCGGCTGCGCGCAGGATGCGGTCGCCGGCGGCGTGCCCGAGCGAGTCGTTGATGTCCTTGAAGTGGTCGAGGTCGAGGAACAGCACCGCGATCCGGTCGCCCTGGCGGCGTGCACGCACGATCGCGCGCGACAGCCGTTCCGCCAGCAGGGTGCGGTTGGGCAGGTTGGTCAAGGGGTCGAAGTTGGCGAGGTAGCGCAGCTCCTGCTCGGCGCGCTTCTGTTCGGTGATGTCGTTGAGCACCAGCACGTACAGGGCGTGCTGGCCGTCGGCATCGAGCACCGCGCTGCACTCGTAGGCGCAGAGGAATTCCTCGCCGTCCTTGCGCAGCTGCCACATCTCGCCGGACCAGCGTCCCTGGTGCTGCAGGGTGCCGCGGATCTCGCTGTAGTAGGAGGACGTGTGCTGCGCGCTGTCGAGCAGGCTGGCATTGCGCCCGATCGCCTCGCTCTCGCCGTAGCCGGTCATGCGCGAGAAGGCGGGGTTGACCGAGACGAAGTCGAAGTCGCGGTTCAGCACGCACACCGCCTCGTTCATGCTGCGCAGCACTTCCGAGGCGATCCGGCGATCGTGCTCGGCATGCGAACCCTCGTGATCCCAGCGCCGCAGGACGACGCGCGCGATCTTCACGCAGGCTGCGCGGAACAGGCTGGACACGGCGATGGCGATCCCCCAGCACCGCCATCGGCGGGCTTGGCCGCAGTTTCGGGGAATGCGCGGCCCGGGGCAAGCGTTACACTGTCGCATCCCCTGCGCGAGCCGACGCGTGCCCGGACCCCTGCCCCCATTTACTGAAATCGAGGCTGCCGCAGGCAGGCTCCAGCTAGGCATGGACGCCGCGGAGCTGCATGGCGCGCTCTGCGGCTGGTTGGCCGGGGGCGGCGAACCGGGCCCCGCGTGGCTGGGCCAGGTGCTGGCCGATCCGTCGCTGCCACCCGCCGAGGGCCTGCTGGCGCAACTGGCCAGCGCGAGCGCGGCGCAGTTCGACGATCGCGACTTCGGCTTCCAGTTGCTGCTGCCGTCAGCGGATGCGGCGCTCCCGGAACGCAGCGGGGCGTTGTTCGGCTGGTGCCGGGGTTTCCTCGGCGGCTTCGGCCTGGCCGCGGGCAAGGAGCCGCCGCTGTCGGCGGAAGGCAGCGAGGCGCTGGCCGACCTTGCGCGCCTGGCCGCCGCCACGCCGCAGGAGGACGGCGACCAGGAGGACGAGGAGGCGTTGGCCGAGATCGAGGAATTCGTGCGCGTGGCGGCCATGCTGCTGCATGGCGACTGCGTGCTGGCAGCGAAGCATCGGCAACAGTTCCACTGATGAGGGCGCGCGAGCGATGAAACCGGCCACCGGGATCGACGGCAAGGAATTCGTGCGCCGGCGGCGGCAGCTGATGCGCATGGCCGGCGACGACGCCATCCTGGTGCTGCCGGCGGCGCCCGAGCGCATCCGCAGCCGCGACACCCGCTATCCCTACCGTCAGGATTCCGACCTCTGGTACCTGAGCGGCTTTCCCGAACCCGAAGCGGTGCTGGTGCTGGTACCCGGCCGCGCACACGGCGAGGCGATCCTGTTCTGCCGCGAGCGCGATCCGGAGCGCGAGGGATGGGACGGGCCGCGTCACGGGCCCGAGGGCGCGGTCGACCGCTTCGGCTTCGACGACGCCTACCCGATCGACGACCTCGACGAGATCCTGCCCGGGCTGCTGGAAGGGCGCAGCCGCGTCTACTACCACTTCGGCCGCGACACCGAGTTCGACCTCAAGCTGATCGGCTGGCTCAACCGGGTGCGCGCGCAGGTGCGCAGCGGCGCCCAGCCGCCGCACGAGTTCCTCGAGCTCGGCCACCTGCTGGACGAGCTGCGCCTGTTCAAGTCGCCGGCCGAGATCAGGCTGATGCAGCGCGCCGCGGACATCAGTGTGCTGGCGCATGAGGTGGCGATGGGCGGGGCGCGGCCGGGCGTCCGCGAATACGAATTGCAGGCCGAGCTCGAGCGCGTGTTCCGCATGCACGACGCGGTACCCGCCTACGGCAGCATCGTCGGCGCCGGCGCCAATGCCTGCGTGCTGCACTACATCGCCAACAACGCGCAGTCGAAGGACGGCGACCTGGTGCTGGTGGATGCCGGTGCCGAGTACCGCAACTACGCCGCCGACATCACCCGCACGTTCCCGGTCAATGGCCGCTTCACGAAGGAACAGCGCGCACTGCACGACCTGGTCGCTTCCGCCCAGGCGGCGGCGCTCGGGCAGGCGCGGCCCGGCGTGCCTTACGAGGCCGGCCACGAAGCCGCGGTGCGCACGCTCACCGAAGGCCTGTTGCGGCTGGGCCTGCTCAAGGGTTCGCTGGAGAAGAACATCGCCGGCCACCAGTACAAGCGCTTCTACCGCCACAAGACCGGCCACTGGCTCGGCCTGGACGTGCACGATGTCGGCGACTACCGCATCGACGGCGAGTCGCGACTGCTGGAAGCGGGCATGGTGTTCACCATCGAGCCCGGCCTGTACGTCGCTCCCGACGACACCAGCGTCGCCGCGAAGTGGCGCGGCATCGGCATCCGCATCGAGGACGACGTGCTGGTGACGAAGGACGGCAACAAGGTGCTGACCGGCAAGCTCGCGCGCAGCGCCGACGAGATCGAAGCGCTGATGGCGTCGTAGGCGCGCTCTATACCTCGGCGAAGCCCTCGCGGGTGAGGTTGAGCGGGTCGCCGTCGGTGCATGCTACGTCGTCCTCGATGCGGATGCCGCCGTAGGGCCGGAATGCATCGACCCGCGCCCAGTCCACCGTGCCGGCGTGCGGCCCCTCGCGCAACGCGTCAAGCAACATGTCGACGAAGTAGATGCCCGGCTCGATCGTCACCACCATGCCCGGTTCCAGCACCCGGGTCAGCCGCAGGTAGGGGTGGCCGTCGGGCTTGGGGATGATGCCGCCGGCGTCGGAAGCGGCGAAGCCGGCGACGTCGTGCACCTGCAGGCCGATGCCGTGGCCGATGCCGTGCGGGAAGAAGGTCGAACTGACCCCCGTTTCCAGCGCGGCCTCAGGCGACATCCGGAGGATGCCGAAATCGCGCAGGATTCCGGCCAGCGCCAGGTGCGCGTCCAGGTGCAGCCGTTTGTAGTCGAAGCCGGCGCGGACCTGCGCGCACATGCCCTGCTGCGCGGCGTCGACCGCATCGACCATGGCCTGGAACTCGTCCGCGGGATTGGCCGAGTAGGTACGGGTGATGTCGCTGGCATAGCCGCCGTGGCTGCCGCCGGCATCGATCAGGAAGCTGCGTACCGGGTTCGGCGGCACCCGGTCGCGGTCGGTGTAATGCAGCACCGCGCCGTGTTCGTTGAGCGCGACGATGTTGCCGTACGGCAGGGTCTCCGAATCCTGGCCGGCCGCCTGGCAATACGCCAGATGGATGCCGAACTCGCTGGCGCCGGCGCGGAACGCGCGTTCCGCGGCGCGATGCCCGCGCACGCCGCAACGGGTCGCCTCGCGCATCATCGCGATCTCGTACGGGGTCTTGAACGCGCGGTGGTACTCCAGGTAGTCGATCACTGTCGCCGGGTTGTTCGGCGCGAAGGCGCCCAGCGCGGACAGCGGCTCGCCGAGGATCGCGCAGCGCGCCGGGTCGCCCGGCAGGTGCTGCAGCGCCTCCTCCGGCTTGCGGATCACCACCACGTCGAAATGCGCGGTCCAGTATCCGGACGGTGCCTGCGGCACCACGTGCCAGTAGTCCAACGGTTGCAAATACACCAGCTTCGGCTTCGCGCCGGGGGTATGCACCACCCAACTGCCCGGATTGCGGGTGAGCGGCAGCCATGCCTTGAACTGCGGATTGGTCGCGTACGGGTAGTCGCGGTCGTCGAACAGCTGGTAGTGCAGGGTGCCGCTGGGCACCACCAGGTGGTCGAGGCCGGCGCGGGCGAGGGCGGCATCGGCGCGTTCCTGCACCGTTGCCAGGTGTTGCCGATATAAGATCGGCCATTCGGCGGGAGTCATCGGATAATCCCTTGGAAGTATCACCGGATTCTGACGGATTCAGGGCAGGCTTGCAGGTGCCACGGCATCCGCAGGCATCGGTGCCGGGTGCGCCGGCCTGGCTCTGGAGCCTCGCGGCGCTGGTGCTCGGCACTGCGCTGACGCTGTGGGCGTCCGGCCAGCAGCAGGAAGGGGCCGATGCCGAGCGCCGCGCCGGCTTCGCAGCGCTCGCGCAGGAGAGCTTCGATGCGGTCGCCGGCAACCTGCATGCCTGCGAGCTGCTGTTGCGTTCGGTGCAGACCGTGTTCCTGGCCTCCGACGACGTGACCCCGGCGGAGTTCGCCAACCTCTACGACAACCTGCGGCCGCGCACCGAGTTCCCGAGCCTGCAGGCGCTGGCGTACGCCCGGCGCGAGCCCGGTGCGCACCGCGACCACTACGTCAGCACCCTGGTGCAGCCGCTGGCGGGGAATGAACGCGTGGTCGGGCTGGACGTCGTCGCCCAGCCCAACAACCTCGCCGCCGTGCTGGCCTCCCGCGACAGCGACCAGGTGGCGATGTCGGCGCCCTTCCGGCTGGTGCAGGCCGGGTCTCCCGGGCTCGGGGACGTTGGCGATGGCGTGACCATGCGTTTGCCGATCTACGCGCCCGGTGCGCCGCCGCGCACGCTGGCCGAGAGGCGCGCACGCATGCGCGGCTCGATCGCCGCCTCGTTCCTTGCACGGCGCCTGATCGCCGATGCCATCCCGGCCGCCAACCTGGAACGGATCCGGGTGGTCGTCACCGACGAAAGCGCCGGTGGTCAGGTGCTGTACGTCTCCGCGGCTCCGGGCGGCGGCATGCAGGCGAAGCAGGGAGTCGAACACGAGATGCGTTTCGGCGGCCGCGCCTGGCGCATCGCGATGCAACCGCGGCAACCGATGGTGGCGGTACTGGACTGGTCGCAGTCGTTCCTGTGGCCGGGGCTGCTCGCCAGCACGTTGCTCGCCCTGCTGGTGTGGTCGGTGGCCAGCACCCGGCGCCGCGCGCTGGAACTGGGCTGGCGCATGAGCCATCGTTACCGCGAGAGCGAACAGCGCTTCCGCATCCTGAACGACCTGCTGCCCGCGCTGGTGCTGCTGGCGCGGCCCGGGGGCGGTCGCATCATCTACGCCAACCAGGCTGCCTGCGCGCGCCTGGGCGGCGGCATCGAGCAGGGGGTCGGCCTCGATTCGCTGTTCGAGGATCCGGCGTTGCGGCAACAGTTGCGGCGGCAGGCGCCGGATGCGCCGGATGCACCTGTCGCGGCCGGGCCGATGCCGGACGAGCGCTGGGACAACGTCGAGGCGGTGCTGGTGTCCCTCGGCGGCGATCGCTTCTGGGTCGCGACTTCCATCGCGCGCATCCGCATCGGCGACGAGGAACGGATGCTGATGGTCGCCAGCGACATCTCCGAGCAGCGCCAGCTCACCGAACTGCTCGGGCACCAGGCCAGCCACGACAACCTGACCGAGCTGTACAACCGGCGCGAGTTCGAGCGCCACGTGCGCCGCGCGCTGCAGGCGGTCGCGCCAGACGCCCCGGCGCGCGCGCTGCTGTACATCGACCTCGACCAGTTCAAGCTGATCAACGACACCTCCGGCCACCTCGCGGGGGACCAGCTGCTCAGCCAGCTGGCATTGGTGATGTCGGAGCTGATGCGCCCCGGCGACGTGCTGGCACGGCTGGGCGGCGACGAATTCGGGGTGCTGGTGCAACAGGCCGGCGAAGGCGACGCGGTGGCGCTCGCCGAACGCCTGCGGCTGCGGATCGAAGGCCACATCTATATCTGGGAACAACGCAGCTACACCATCAGCGCCAGCATCGGCGTGGTGATGCTCGACCAGCCGGGGATGACCCTGCGCGAGGTGCTGGCGCAGGCCGACACGGCTTGTTACGTGGCCAAGGACCATGGTCGCAACCGCATCCACGTGTTCTCCGGGCAGGATGCGGAGACCATCCGCCGCCGCGGCGAAATGGAATGGGCCAACCGCCTGCGCTGGGTGATCGAGGAGGGCAGGTTGCTGCTCGACTACCAGGAGGTGCAACCATTGCAGCCCGGTCCGCCGCAGGATCCGCACATCGAGCTGCTGCTGCGGTTGCGCGACGAGGACGGCCGGATCGCCATGCCGGGCGCCTTCCTGCCGGCCGCGGAACGTTACGGCCTGGTGCCGCAGCTGGATCGATGGGTGATCGCCGAAGCCATCTCCCACTTCGACCGCCTGCACGCCAGCGGACGTGCGCCGGGGCGCTGCTCGCTGAACCTGTCGGCGGCCACGCTGGAGGACGAGGGGCTCGGCGACTACGTGCTGGACCTGATCCGGCAGCATGGCGTGGCGCCCGAGCGCCTGTGTTTCGAGATCACCGAAACCGAAGCCGTGCGCAACCTGGCGCGGGCCGTGCGCTTCATCGAGCGGCTGCGCGCCGTCGGCTGCCAGGTGGCGCTGGACGACTTCGGCGCGGGCATGTCCTCGTTCGGCTATCTCAAGAACCTGCCGGTGGACGTGATCAAGATCGACGGCAGCTTCATCCGCGATGTCGAGGTCGATCCGATGAGCCGCTCGATCGTCGACGCGATCACCGAGATCGGGCACCAGCGCGGACTGGAGGTCGTCGCCGAGTGGGTGGACAGCGAACGCCTGGTCGAGACCCTGCGCGCGCTGGGCGTGGACTACGGCCAGGGGTATGCGTTGCACCGGCCCGAGCCGGTGCTGTACCAGCGGGCCGCGCGCGGCCCGGCGCTATAGGAACAGTTCGATCACGTCGTTGGCGAAGCGGCGGCCGAATTCGGTCGGGACGACGCGCTCGCCGTCCGATTCGATCCAGCCGCGCGCGCCGGCCTCGCCGAGTTCGGCCGCGATCGCCGTGCGTGCCAGCCCGGTGCGCGCCTCGAATTCCGACAGCGCGAAGCCCGCGTTGAGGCGGAGCGCGTTGAGCATGTAGTCGAACGGCCGGCGCGCGGGCTCGATCCGTTCGTCGCCGCCGATGGCCGCCGCGCTGCCGGCGTTGGCGAGGTATTCCGCCGGATGCTTCAGTTTCCAGCGCCGCAGGATCGCCTGCTCCGCGCCGAGCGTGAGCTTGCCATGCGCGCCGGCGCCGATCCCGAGATAGTCGCCGAAGCGCCAGTAGTTGAGGTTGTGCGCGCACTGGCGCCCGGGGCGGGCGTAGGCGCTGGTTTCGTATTGCGCGTAGCCGGCCTGCGCCAGCAGCGCCTGGCAGCGCTCCTGCATGTCCCAGGCCGCGTCGTGGTCGGGGATGCCGCGCGGCGGGCGTGCGGCGAACACGGTGTTCGGTTCCAGCGTCAGCTGGTAGTGCGAGATGTGCGCCGGCGCCAGCGCGATCGCGCGCGCGACGTCGTCCTCCGCCATCGCCAGCGATTGCCCCGGCAACGCGTACATCAGGTCGAGGTTGAAGTTGTCGAAGCCGGCGTCCTGCGCGAGCTTCACCGCCGCCACCGCCTCGCGGCTGTCGTGGATCCGCCCCAGCCGTTGCAGGCAGCCGTCGTCGAAGCTCTGGATGCCGAAGCTGAGCCGGTTCACCCCGGCCGCGCGATAGCCTTCGAAGCGGCCGTGCTCGGCGGTGCCCGGGTTGGTCTCCAGGGTGATCTCGGCGTCCGGTGCGAAACGCAGGCGGCTGCTCGCCTGCTGCAGGAACGCGTCGATCGCCTCGGGCGGGAACAGCGACGGGGTGCCGCCGCCGAAGAACACCGTGTGCACGATGCGGCCCCAGGCCAGCGGCAGGTCGTGGTCGAGGTCGGCGATCAGGGCGTCGACATAGGCGGCGAACGGAAGCGCGCCATGCCCGCTCCCGGGCCGGAACTCATGCGAGTTGAAGTCGCAGTACGGGCATTTGCGCACGCACCATGGCAGGTGCACGTACAGCGACAGCGGCGGCACCTGGAGCATCAGAGCTCGCCGAGGCGCAGCCTCAGCGCCGCCAGCGCGCGGCCGCGATGGCTGATGGCGTTCTTGATGGCCGGATCGAGTTCGGCCGCGGAACACGCGTTCTCCGGGTCGAGGAACACCGGGTCGTAACCGAAGCCGTGTTCGCCGCGCGGCGAACGCAGGATGCGCCCCTCCCAGCTGCCCTCGGCGATGATCGGCTGCGGATCGTCGGCCGAACGCAGCAACACCAGCACGCAGTGGAAGCGCGCTGTGCGCGCCGCGCCGGCGATGACGTCCATCTCCTGCAGCAAGCGCGCGATGTTGCGGGCCGCATCGCCGTGGCCGCCGCCGTAGCGCGCCGAATACAGCCCGGGCGCGCCGCCGAGGGCGTCCACGCACAGGCCGGAATCGTCGCCGAGCGCCGCCAGGCCGGTCGCGCGCGCGGCGTGGCGCGCCTTGATCAGCGCGTTCTCGACGAAGGTCAGGCCGGTTTCCTCGGCATCCAACACCCCGAATTCCGATTGCGGCCGCAGCGTGAAGCGGCCGCCGCCGAGCAACTCGCGCAGTTCCGCGAGCTTGCCGGCGTTGCCGCTGGCGAGGACCAGGTCCATCCGGTCAGACGGCTGCCAGCGCCGCCTGCTGGGCGGCGAACAGTTCCCCGCAGCCGCTCGCGGCCAGCGCCAGCATCGCGTCGAGTTCCTCGCGGCGGAAAGCGTGGCCTTCCGCGGTGCCCTGCAGCTCGATGAAACCGCCGCCCTCGTTCATCACCACGTTCATGTCGGTGTCGCAGTTGCAGTCCTCGTCGTAGTCGAGGTCCAGCACGGGCGTGCCGCGATAGATGCCGACCGAGACCGCGGCCACCGCGCCGAAGATCGGGTCGCGGCCGCCCTTGGGCGGCGACAGCTCGCGCCGCGCCTGCAGCCAGCGCACGGCATCGACCAGGGCGACATAGGCGCCGGTGATCGCGGCGGTGCGGGTGCCGCCGTCCGCCTGCAGCACGTCGCAGTCGAGGGTGATGGTGCGTTCGCCCAGGGCGCCGCGATCCACGCAGGCGCGCAGGCTGCGGCCGATCAGGCGCTGGATTTCCAGCGTGCGCCCGCCCTGCTTGCCGCGCGCGGCCTCGCGGTCGCTGCGGGTATGGGTGGCGCGCGGCAGCATGCCGTATTCGGCGGTGACCCAGCCTTCGCCCTTGCCGCGCAGGAAGCCGGGCACCCGGTTCTCGACGCTCGCGGTGCACAGCACCCGGGTGCCGCCGAACGCCACCAGCACGGAGCCCTCGGCATGGCGGGTATAGCCGCGGGTGATGGCGACGTCGCGCATTTGCGCGGGCGTACGGCCGCTGGGACGCAGGGGTTCGGTCATGGCTGGCTGTGCATGCGGGGGTCGGCCAGTGTAGCCCGGGCAAGGCTGCGGCCGGCATCCGGGCCGGGGCCCGGTGCGCTACGCTTGGCAACGGGATGTCCCTGGAGAAGCAATGCCCATCCGCAGCATGACCGCATTCGCGTCCGCCGAACGCAGCGGGCCCGACGGCACCCTGGCGTGCGAGGTGCGCGCGGTCAACCATCGTTTCCTCGAGGTCGGGGTGCGCCTGCCGGACGAGCTGCGCGCGCTCGAGCCGGCGCTGCGCGAACGCATTGCTGCCCGCACCAGCCGCGGCAAGGTCGACCTCACCCTGCGCCTGCGCGCGCCGGAGGGTGGCGACGCGCTGCAGCTGGATCCGCGCATGCTGGACCAGCTCGCGGGCATGGCCAAGGAGCTGGACGGTCGGTTTCCGCAGTTGCGCACCAGCCTGACCGAGCTGCTGCAGTTCCCCGGCGTGCTCGGCGGCCGGGGCAACGACGCCCAGGCATTGCAGGCGGCGGCGCTGGCCCTGCTCGACGAGGCGCTGGACCAGTTCGTGGCCGCGCGCGAGCGCGAGGGCGCCAAGCTTGCGCAGGTGATCGGCGAGCGGGTCGATGCGATCGAACGGATCGCCGCCGAAGTGCGCACGCTGATGCCGGTGATCGGCGCCGGCCAGCGCCTGAAGCTGGAAACCCGCCTCGCGGAGCTGCCGCACCCGGTCGATCCCGGCCGGCTGGAACAGGAACTGGTGCTGTGGCTGCAGAAGCTCGACGTCGACGAGGAGCTGGACCGGCTCGACAGCCATGTCGCCGAGATCCGCCGCGTGCTGCGCCAGCGCGACCCGGTCGGCAGGCGCCTGGATTTCCTGCTGCAGGAGTTCAACCGCGAGGCCAACACCCTGGGCTCGAAGTCGGTCGACGCGCGCACCTCCGCGGCCGCGGTCGAGCTGAAGGTGCTGATCGACCAGGTCCGCGAACAGGTGCAGAACATCGAGTGACATGATGCGAGGAACCCTCTACATCGTCGCCGCGCCCTCGGGCGCCGGGAAATCCAGCATCGTCAACGCCTGCCTGGCGCGCGACAGCAACATCTGCCTGTCGATCTCGTTCACGTCGCGCGCCCCGCGGCCCGGCGAGCGGCACCACGAGCACTACAACTTCGTCAGCGCGCGGGAATTCGAGGGCATGGTCGCGGCCGGCGATTTCTTCGAACATGCGCGCGTGCACGGCGACTGGAAGGGCACGGCGCGGCAGTCGGTGGAACCGCAACTGGCCGAGGGCCGCGACGTGCTGCTCGAGATCGACTGGCAGGGTGCGCGCCAGGTGCGGCAAAGGATGCCGGGCGCGGTGAGCGTGTTCATCCTGCCGCCCTCGCGGGGTGCGCTGGAGCAGCGCATGCGCGCCCGCGGCCAGGACAGCGATGAAGTCATCGCCCGCCGCCTGGCCGCCGCGCGCGAGGAGATGTCGCACTACAGCGAGTTCGACTACGTGATCGTGAACGAGGTGTTCGAGACCGCGGTCGAGGAGATGTGCGCGATCTTCCGCGCCAGCCGGCTGCGCCTGCCGCAGCAGCAGCAGCGCCATGCCGGGCTGATCGAGACCCTGTTGCAGCCCTAAGGCACTGATTTTCAAGCAAGTACTTGCGATCCAGAGGGGCGGCCCGTAGAATTCCCGGTCCCCTTACCGATACGGACGGCCAAGAGCCGCCGGGAGCCCCATGGCCCGCATCACCGTCGAAGACTGCCTGGAAGTGGTCGGCAACCGTTTCGAGCTCGTCATGATGGCCGCCAAGCGCGCGCGCCAGCTGGCCAACGGCGTCGAGCCGCAGCTGGACAACAGCGAAGCCAACGACAAGCCGACCGTGCTGGCGCTGCGCGAGATCGCCGCCCGCCGCATCGACCAGCCCTACATCGACGCCGTCGACAAGTCCGAGCGCGAGCGCAAGGAGCGCGAGGCGCTGGAGTGGGCCGCCGCCGAGGTGGTCGCGGACGATGACCTGTCGAAGGGCGACGACTGACCGCTCGAAAAGCGGGAACAGGGAACAGGGAACAGGGAATGGAAGGTTCCCGGCCCCCTGAAGCGGCCCCGGAAACGGGGCCGTTCGCATTTCTGCCGGTCGCGCGGCGCCGCCATTCCCCGTTCCCTGTTCCCTGTTCCCGCTTTGCGCCTTAGTCTGGCCGCATGACCCCCGCCGACCCGGCCCCTGCCTCGTCCGCGCCCGCGTCCCCCGATGCGGTGCCCGACTACGTGCGCGTGCTGGAGCAGGCCGCCGACTATCTGCCCGATGACCAGCGCAAGATCCTGCGCCGCGCCTGGACCATCGGCGCTGCCGCCCACGCCGGCCAGACCCGCCGCTCGGGCGAGCCCTACATCACCCATCCGGTGGCGGTCGCCACCGCGCTGGCCGAACAGCACGTCGACGTCGAGACCCTGGTCGCGGCGATCCTGCACGACACCCTCGAGGACACGCCGCTTTCGCGCGAGAGCATCACCGGCGAGTTCGGCGAGACCGTGGCCGAACTGGTGGACGGCGTCACCAAGCTGGACAAGCTGCAGTTCGCCGATCGCCAGGAGGCCGCCGCGGAGAGCTTCCGCAAGATGATGCTGGCGATGGCGCGCGACCTGCGCGTGATCATGATCAAGCTGGCCGACCGCCTGCACAACATGCGCACGCTGGGCGCGCAGCCGCCCGAGGCGCGCCAGCGCATCGCCCGCGAGACCCTGGAGGTCTACGCGCCGATCGCCCAGCGACTGGGCATGAACCTGGTCAAGGCCGAGCTGCAGAACCTCGGTTTCCGCGCATTGTTTCCCTGGCGCCACGCGGTGCTCGAGAAGCGCATCCGCACCCAGCCGCTGGTGCGGCGCGAGGCGCTGGCCAAGATCGAGGCGCAACTGGCGCAGCGGCTCACCATCGAGGGCCTGGAATACCGCCTGGTCGGGCGGGTGAAATCGCCGTGGAGCATCTATTCGAAGATGCGCGCGGAGGGCAAGAGCTTCGACCAGGTGATGGACGTGTTCGGCTTCCGCATCGTGGTCGACTCGGTTCCCGCCTGCTACCACGCGCTGGGCGTGGTGCACTCGGCGTTCAAGCCGCTGGACGGGCGGTTCCGCGACTTCATCGCGATTCCCAAGGCCAACGGCTACCAGTCGCTGCACACGGTGCTGTTCGGCCCCTACGGATCGCCGATCGAAGTCCAGATCCGCACGACCGAGATGGACCTGGTGGCCGAGCGCGGGATCGCCGCGCACTGGATGTACAAGCACGGCGGCAGCGGCAACAGCGCGCACAGCCGCGCCCATTCCTGGATCGCGGGGCTGCTGGAGAGCCAGCGCGGCACCGGCTCCTCGCTGGAGTTCCTCGAGAACGTCAAGGTCGACCTGTTCCCGGACGAGGTCTACCTGTTCACGCCGAAGGGGGACATCCTGGCGTTGCCGCGCAACTCGACCGCGCTCGACTTCGCCTACACCGTGCACACCGACGTCGGCAACCACGCCGTCGCCGCGCGGGTGGACAAGAAGCTGGTGCCGCTGCGCACCAAGCTGGTGAGCGGGCAGAAGGTCGAGGTGATCACCGCGAAGTCGGCGGCGCCGCAACCGCAGTGGCTGGAGTTCGTGGCCACCGGCAAGGCGCGTACCTCCATCCGTCACCAGCTCAAGCAGCTGGAACACGAGGACGCGGTGCAGCTCGGGCATCGCATGCTCGACCGCGCGCTGGAGCGGCTGGAAACCTCGCTCGACCGGCTGCCGCCGGCGCGCCTGGAGGCCTACCTCGCCGACAACCGCTATCCGCGCCTGGAGGCGCTGCTCGCCGACATTGCCCTGGGCAACCGCATGCCGGCGCAAGTGGCACGGGTGCTGGCGATGCAGCAAGCCACGACGCCCGACCTGCTCGAGGCACTGCAGCGGCCGCAGCAGGAAGGCCTGCCCGGCAGCGCGCGCGTGCCGGGCGACCGCATCCTGATCACCGGGCACGAGCGCGGGATCATCACCTTCGCCAACTGCTGCATGCCGATCCCTGGCGACGAGATCATGGGCTACCACACCACCGGCAAGGGGATCGTGGTGCACCGGCTGGACTGCCCCAACGTCGCCGACTACCGCAAGTCTCCGGAGCGCTGGATCGCGATCGGCTGGGACCGCAACGTCTCCGGCGATTTCCACAGCGCATTGATGGTCGAAGTGGAGAACCGCCCCGGCGTGCTGGCCCAGGTCGCCGCCGCGATCGCGCAGGCCGATTCCAACATCGACGGCGTGGAATACCTGGAGCGCGACAGCAACATCGCCTCGATCCGTTTCGCGATCGAGGTGCGCGACCGCAAGCACATCGCCGGGGTGATCCGGCGCGTGCGCCGCCTTGCCGTGGTCTATGGCGTGCAGCGGCTGTAAGATCGGCCCATGCCAAGACAACCCATCCACAGCGACCGCGCGCCCGCGGCCATCGGCCCCTATTCCCAGGCCACCCGCGCCGGCAACACGCCGGCTTCCAGCATCGTGTTCTTCTCCGGCCAGGTGCCGATCGATCCCGCCACCGGCGAGCTGGTCGGCGGCGACATCGCTGCGCAGGCGCGGCGCGCCTTCGACAACCTCAAGGCGGTGTGCGAGGCGGCTGGCGGCTCCTTCGACGACATCGTCCGCGTCGGCCTGTACCTCACCGACCTCGGCCAGTTCGCGCAGGTCAACGCGGTGATGGCGGAATATTTCTCGGCGCCGTATCCCGCGCGTTCGACGATCGGGGTTTCAGCGCTGCCCAGGGGTGCGGCGTTCGAGGTCGACGCGGTGATGGTGCTGGCCTGAGCCAACGGTGGCGCGCGCGGGCCAAAAGGCAGCTGCGCCGTCCCTCGCTCCCGCCGGGGAGGTGCCGCTGTCGGCCCTGCCGGGGGTCGGGCCGCGGGTTGCGGAGAAGCTGGCCGCACGCGGGCTGCTGACCCTGCAGGATCTGTGGCTGCAGCTGCCGCGGCAGTACGAGGACCGCACCGCGGTCACCCCGATCCGCGCCTTGCAGCCGGGCGCCGAGGCCCAGGCCGAAGGCGTCGTGGCGGCGGTGGAACGCGGCTTCCGTTACCGGCCGATGCTGCGGGTGGCGATCGTCGACGACTCGCGTGCGACCCTGGTGCTGCGTTTCTTCCATTTCCGCGCCGCGCAGGTCGCGCAGTTCGTGCCCGGTGCGCGCGTGCGCTGTTACGGCACTCCGCGCGCAGGCCAGCATGGCCTGGAAATCGTGCATCCCAGCTATCGGGTGCTGGGCGACGGCGAGGACGCGCTCGACGACCGCCTGGCGCCCGTCTATCCGGCGATCGAGGGCATCGGCCCCGCCTCGCTGCGCAGGCTGATTGCGCTGGCGCTGGATCGCCTGCCCGACGCCGCTTCGCTGGAACTGCTGCCGGGCGACGCGCTCGCCGGGCTCGGCCTGCCGTCGCTGCGCGAAGCGCTGCTCACCGTGCACCGGCCGCCGCGCGATGCCGACGTTGCGGCACTGCTCGCGGGCACGCATCCGGCGCAGCGACGGTTGGCGCTGGAAGAGTTGCTGGCGCACCACCTCAGCCTGCGCCGCCAGCGCATCGCGCTGCAACGCCATGCCGCGCCCGCGCTGGCCGGCGACGATGGACTCGCCGAGCGGCTGTGCGCGGCGCTGCCGTTCGCGCTGACCGGCGCGCAGCAGCGCGTGTTCGCACAAGTCCGCGCCGATCTCGCGCAGCCGCGGCCGATGCTGCGGCTGGTGCAGGGCGACGTCGGCAGCGGCAAGACGGTGGTCGCAGCGCTGGCGGCGATGCTGGCGATCGGCAGCGGCCGCCAGGCTGCGCTGATGGCGCCGACCGAGCTGCTGGCCGAACAGCACCTCGGCAACCTGCGTGCCTGGCTCGGACCGCTGGGCGTGCGCGTCGCCTGGCTCGCGGGCAAGGTCACCGGC
Source organism: Lysobacter sp. (assembly GCA_036676625.1). GTDB lineage: Bacteria > Pseudomonadota > Gammaproteobacteria > Xanthomonadales > Xanthomonadaceae > Cognatiluteimonas. Next base: position 19,569 of record JAKFCN010000066.1, read on the forward strand.
AAGGCGCGCGCGACGGTGCTGGCCGACGTCGCTTCCGGTGCCGCGCAACTGGTGGTCGGCACCCATGCGCTGATGCAGGAAGGCGTGGCCTTCCACGACCTCGCGCTGGCGATCGTCGACGAACAGCACCGTTTCGGCGTGCACCAGCGCCTGGCCCTGCGCGACAAGGGCGCGTCCGGCACGGGCGTGCCGCACCAGCTGGTGATGACCGCGACCCCGATCCCGCGCACCCTCGCGATGGCCGCCTACGCCGACCTCGACGTGTCCGCGATCGACGAGTTGCCGCCGGGCCGCACGCCCGTCAACACCGTGGCGCTGAGCGCGGAACGGCGCCCGGAACTGGTCGAGCGCATCCGCGCGGCCTGTGCCGAAGGCCGCCAGGCGTACTGGGTGTGCACCCTGATCGACGATTCCGACGAAGTGTCCGCGCAGGCCGCGCAATCGACCTTCGATGCGCTGTCCGCGGCCTTGCCCGGCTTGCGCATCGGTCTCGTGCACGGGCGCATGAAGGCCTCGGCGAAGCAGGCGGCGATGCGCGCGTTCAAGGAAGGCGCGCTCGACCTGCTGGTGGCGACCACCGTGATCGAGGTCGGGGTGGACGTCGCCAACGCCTCGCTGATGATCGTCGAGAACGCCGAGCGCCTCGGCCTGGCGCAGCTGCACCAGCTGCGCGGGCGGGTGGGGCGGGGCAGCGCGGCGTCCAGCTGCGTGCTGCTGTACCAGCCGCCGTTGTCGGCATTGGCGCGGCAGCGGCTGGAAACCATGCGCGCCACCAGCGACGGCTTCGAGATCGCCGAGAAGGATCTCGCGCTGCGCGGCCCGGGCGAACTGCTGGGCACCCGCCAGACCGGACTGGCCGGTTTCCGCCTCGCGGACCTCGCGCGCGATGCCGACCTGCTGCCGCAGGTGCATGCGCTGGGCGAGCGGCTGCTGGTGGAAGCGCCGGCCATCGCGGAGCGCCTGGTGTCGCGCTGGATCGGCGGCGCGTCCCGCTACGCCGCCGCGTAGCCTCCATGCGGGAGCGGCTTGCGCCGTTCCCACATCGGTAGAATCGCCGGATGGAAAAGATTCCCCTGCTGATCGACACCGATCCCGGCGTCGACGACGCCCTTGCGCTGCTGATGGCCTTCGCCGACGACCGCCACGAGATCGTCGGCCTGACCGTCGCCGCCGGCAATGTCGGCCTGCAGCACACCGTCGCCAACGCATTGAAGCTGTGCGAGGTGGCTGGACGCGAAGACATCCCGGTGTTCGCCGGCTGCGACGGCCCGCTGCTGCATCCGGCGGACGACGCCGCCTACGTGCACGGCCGCGACGGCTTCGGCGACACCGGCTACGTGCCGGCGGTGCGCCAGGCCGATGCCGAGCATGCTGCACTCGCGATCCTGCGGCTCTCGCACGCGCACGCCGGCAGGCTGTTGCTGGTGGCGCTGGGGCCGCTGACCAACCTGGCGCTGGCGCTGAAGCTCGATCCGGGCCTGCCGCAGCGGGTCGCGCGTTGCGTGGTGATGGGCGGCGCCGTGACCGCCCACGGCAACATGACTCCGACCGCCGAGTTCAATATCTGGTTCGACCCCGAGGCCGCGGACATCGTGTTCTCGGCCTTCCCGCGGATCGAGCTGGCCGACTGGGAAGCGGTGGTGCGGCACGGCCTGGACCACGACGCGGCCGCCGGCTGGATGCGCATCGGCACCCCGCAGGCCACGTTCTACGAGGCGATCTCGCGGCATACCCGGGAATGGTCGCGCGGCGGGCGCGGCGAGCGCTGGCATTGCGCGGATGCCCTGGCGATGGCGCTGGCGCTGGCCCCGGAGGGCGCCGGTGCCCTGGTCGAGCGCCCGCTGGCGGTGGAACTGGCCCAGGGCCTGGCCCGCGGGGCCACCGTGGTGGACTGGAACCGCCAGCTGGCGGGGCCGGACAACGCCGCGATCCTGATGGACTACGACCAGGCGGCCTTCGAGGCGCTGGTGCGTGGGGCGCTGGCCGGCTTGCGCCCAGTCCCCGGCGCCAGCTAAAATGCCCGGCTTATCCCGCAGAAGCCCCGGTGCCGCCATGAAGGCCGATATCCATCCCGCATACCGCGAAGTCGTGTTCCAGGACGTGACCTCGGACTTCAGGTTCCTCACCCGCTCGACCATCTCCAGCAAGGAGACGGTGAAGTGGGAGGACGGCAACGAGTATCCGCTGGTCAAGGTCGACATCTCGTCGGCCACGCACCCGTTCTACACGGGCCAGAACAAGATCATGGATACCAGCGGCCGCATCGACAAGTTCAAGAAGCGCTACACCAAGCAAGCCTGACGCAGGCATGCCCGCATCGCGCACGACGGCCGCCCCAGGGCGGCCGTTTGCGTTGGTGCGCTATGCGATAATGGCGGAATTCCGATGAACCCCACTCAGCGCCGCCGATGAAGCCGCGGTGCGCATGCATCGAGGAGCGAGCGCAGTGTCCCAGAAGCCTTCCTTCGACCAGGTCACCCTGGCCGCCGCCGACAAGTCGGTGATCCTGCCGGTCCAGTCCGGCACCCTCGGCAACCCGTGCATCGACATCGGCAGGTTGCCGAAGGAAACCGGCTGCTTCACCTACGATCCCGGTTTCGCAGCCACTGCGGCCTGCAAGTCCGCGATCACCTACATCGACGGCGACGCCGGCGTGCTGCTGTACCGCGGCTACCCGATCGAGCAGCTCGCCAAGCATTCGAACTTCCTCGAGGTCGCCTACCTGCTGATGCACGGCGAGCTGCCGTCGCCGGGCGACTTCTCGAAGTTCGACAACGAAGTCACGCATCACACGATGATGCACGAGGCGTTCAAGAGCTTCCTCGGCGGCTTCCGCCACGACGCGCACCCGATGGCGATGCTGGTCGGCATGCTCGGCTCGATGGCGAGCTTCTACCACAACACCCTCGACCTCGAGGACCCGGAGCAGCGCCGCCTGGCCGCGATCCGCCTGATCGCCAAGGTGCCGACGATCGCGGCGGCCTGCTATCGCCATTCGATCGGCTGGCCATTGAGGTACCCGCGCAACAACCTCGATTACGTCGACCGTTTCCTGCACATGATGTTCGAGGTGCCGAGCGAGCCGCTGGTGCTGAAACCGGTGGCCGCGCGCGCGCTCGACCTGCTGTTCATCCTGCACGCCGACCACGAGCAGAACGCCTCGACCTCGACCGTGCGCCTGGTCGGTTCCACCGGCGCCAACCCGTATGCCTGCGTCGCCGCCGGCGTCGCCGCGCTGTGGGGCCCGGCGCACGGCGGCGCCAACGAGGCGGTGCTGAAGATGCTGGCCGAGATCGGCGATGCGAAGCACGTGCAGTCCGCGGTCGACAGGGCCAAGGACAAGGAGTCCGGCTTCCGCCTGATGGGCTTCGGCCACCGCGTCTACAAGAACTTCGACCCGCGCGCCAAGATCATCCGCGAGATGTGCCACCAGGTGCTGGCCGAGCTCGGCGTCAACGACCCGATGCTGGAGGTCGCGATGCGGCTCGAGGAGGCGGCGCTGAAGGACGAGTACTTCGTGCAGCGCAAGCTGTACCCGAACGTCGACTTCTACTCCGGCATCATCTACAAGGCGCTGGGCATCCCGACCGAGATGTTCACGGTGATGTTCGCGATCGCGCGCACCGCCGGCTGGGTCGCGCACTGGCTGGAGCAGCAGGAGGACCCGGAGGCCAAGATCGGCCGCCCGCGCCAGATCTACACCGGCTACGCGCCGCGGGATTACGCCAGGCGCTGATATCGCTCGGCTCTACGTTCCCGCCTCGTAGGCCGAGATCTCGTCCTCGGCCAGCAGCTGGCGCAGTTGCGCCAGCGAAGCACGCTTCATCGGCCTCTCGTCCACGCCCGACAGCGGCGCCTGGCGCAGCACGTCGTGCGGCAGCACGGTGAGGTCGAAGCTCAGTTCCTCGGCGGAGAACAGCCACACCGGCGCCTCCAGTTCGCGGTGCGGATCGAGCCGCAGCCGTCGTGAACGCGCCTCCGCAGGGATGTCGTGTTCGTCGAGGAAGCGCGGCACTGCGTCGGGATCGTCGCTGTGCAACTGCAAGGCGACCGGGGCATTGGCGTCGGCGGTGCCGTCGAGCACGCTGCCCACCAGCCGCGGCTCGAACGACGCGAAGAACTCGAGCGCCCGCAGCGCGGCCTCGCGGCGCGTGCGCAGCGAGGCCGCGTGGGCTTCGCCGACGAACAGCCGCTGATATTCGCGCAATGCATCTTCGATCTCGCGGTTGCGCGGCAACGAGGCATCGTCGTGGATGCCGAGCCGGTCGGCGGCCTTGAGCTTGGCCTGGTGGTAGTCGCGGACACCGCCCTCGGCCATCAGCCGCGCGGCCTCGTGGGCCAATCGGTGGCGACGCTCGCGGGTGCGGGCCAGTGCGTGTTCGTGCGCGTGGCGGCGGGCGTGGGCGTGGGGCATGGCGCGCTCTCCGGTCTGACCCGTGCCCGACTGTACCCCAGCCGATGCCGGCACGGACGGATCAGAAGATGTCGAACGCGGCTTCGTCCTGCGCGGTCTGGTCCGGCTCGGTGTAGGCGTCGGCTTCCATCCGTTCCAGATCCTCGGCCTTGACCCATTCCACGATCCCCGCGCTGCCGGACGGCAACAGGCGGCCGCCGGGCCCCACCGCGACCTTGACCATGCCCTCGGGCGGGTCGTTGGTGGCGATCGGCTGGTCCTTCAATGCGACCCGCATGTACTCGATCCAGATCGGCAGCGCGGCCTTGCCGCCGTATTCGCGGTAGCCCAGCGACTTGAAGTCGTCGCGGCCGACCCAGACGGTGGTGACGATGTCGCCGCCGAAGCCGGAGAACCAGGCGTCGCGATGTTCGTTGGTCGAGCCGGTCTTGCCGGCCACGTCCTCGCGGCCGAGCACCTTGGCGGCGAAGCCGGTGCCGCGCTGGACCACGTCGCGCATCATCGACACCAGCTGGTAGGCGACCCGCGCGTCGATCGCGCGCGGCGCCAGCACGGTATCCGCCGGCAGCGGCGAGGCCACCGCCGCGGGCTTGTCCTTGCCCGAGACCTGGCGCGCGGCCGGTGCCGGCCCGCCGGGCCCGAGGTCGAAGCCGGCCACGACATTGGCCGCGCGCACGGTGGTGGCGCCGGTGTTCGCGACCCCGCAGCCGGGGCAGGCGGTGGCCGGCTTCTCCTTGAACAGCACGTTGCCGTCGCGGTCGCGCACCTCGTCGATGAACCAGGGCGTGATCCGGAAGCCGCCATTGGGGAAAGTGGCGTAGCCGCGCGCGATCATCAGCGGCGGCAGCGAGGCGGTGCCCAGCGACATCGACAGGTTCGGCGGCAGCATCTCCTCGTCGATGCCGAAGTGGGCGATGTAGCGGCGCGCATAGTCGATCCCGATCGCATCCAGCAGGCGCACCGAGACCAGGTTGCGCGACTGCACCAGCGCCTCGCGCAGCCGCATCGGCCCGGCGAAGTCGCCGCTGTCGTTCTGCGGCCGCCATTCGTGGCCGGCGCGGTCCTTGAACACCACCGGCGCATCGAGCACGATCGAAGCGGGATTGAAGCCGCGCTCCATCGCCGCCGCATACAGGAACGGCTTGAAGCTGGAGCCGGGCTGGCGCCGCGCCTGGGTCGCGCGGTTGAACTTGTTGCCGGCGAAGCTGAAACCGCCGACCAGTGCGCGCAACGCGCCGTCCTGCGGATCCAGCGACACCAGCGCGGCCTGCGCCTGCGGGAGCTGGTCGAGCTGCCAGCGCGGCGCCGCCGCGGCAACGTCCTTCGCGGTGCCGTCCTGCATGCGCCGCAGCCGCACCATGTCCCCGCGCTTCAACAGCGCGGCCGGGCTGCGCCCGGTCCACTTGCTGCTTGCCGCATCGAGCGTGACCGTGCTGCCGTCGGCAAACGCGACCTCGGCGGTTCCGTCGCCGCTGCGCAGCACGATCGCCGGCGCCAGCCCGCCCTGGGCGGCGATGCCGCGCAGGCGCGCGCCTGCGCTGGCGGCATCCTCGCCCGCGGCCAGGTCGAAGTGCCGCTCGGGTTGCTTGCGCCAGCCGTGGCGGTGGTCGTAGCTGATGAGGCCGTCGTGGACCGCCCGCTGCGCCGCATCCTGCAGCACCGGGTCGATGCTGGTGGTGACGTGGTAGCCGCGGATCAGGACGTCGTCGCCGTACCGCGCGACCATCTCCTGGCGGACCATCTCGGCGACGTACGGTGCGTCGACCTCGATCGGGATGTCGTGCGGCGTCGCATGCATCGGCACCGCCTGCGCAGCGATCTCCTCGGCGCGGCCGATGAAGCCGAGCTCGCGCATGCGCTGCAGCACGTAGTCGCGGCGGATGCGCGCGCGTTCCGGGTTGGTGACCGGATTGCCGCTGGACGGGAACTTGGGGATCGAGGCGAGGGTGGCGATCTCGTCCAGGTCGAGTTCGTCGACCTTCTTGCCGTAGTAGAACTCCGCCGCCGCGCCGATGCCGTAGGAACGATTGCCGAAGAAGCTCTTGTTGAGGTACAGCTGGAAGATCTCGTCCTTGGACAGCTCGCGTTCCATCTTCATCGCCAGCAGCATCTCGACGAACTTGCGGGTGTAGCTGTATTCGGAGCTGAGATAGAACTGCTTGGCGACCTGCTGGGTGATGGTCGAGCCGCCCGGGACGCGCTTGTCGTCGGTGGTCGCCAGCAGCCAGACGGCGCGCGCCACGCCCTTGTAGTCGACGCCGTGGTGCTGGTAGAAGCGGTTGTCCTCGATCGCGATGAAGGCCTGCTTGACCCGCTCCGGCACCCTGGCGATCTCCACCGGATAGCGCCGGGCCTCGCCGAAAACGGCCATCAGACGGCCATCGCGGGCATGCACGTACATCGGCTCCTGCAACTCGACGTTGCGCAGGGATTGCACGTCCGGGAGCCTGGACGAGACCACGAAATACAGGGTACCCAGGGCCAGCAGGCCCAGCAGGGAGGCGGCTGCGAAGGCGACCAGGGCCCAGCGCAGCAGGCGGCGGAACGGGGGCATCGGGGGGATTTCCTCAACGACAGGCGCAAACGGGGCCCTTTTGTGCCTGTCCAGTATAGAGGCGGGTCCGGTGGGGCCCGGCGTGACGGCCGGCGGACTTCCCGGCATGCCCGATGAGACGGCCGTCCCGGAGCGGAGTAGCAGGTAGTTGCCACGGGGCGGAAAGTCCGCTATTTAATGCCCCGGGACACGTTGTGCGCGTAAGCGCCCGTGAATATAGGGGAAAATTGTGGGGCTGATCACAAAAAGCCAGCCGCCCAAAATCGCGGTCGACATCAGTTCGACGGCGGTCAAGCTCCTGCAGTTGTCGCAGGCGGGCGATCGCTATCGGGTCGAGCACTACGCGATCGAGCCGCTCCCGCCGAACGCGGTGGTCGACAAGAACATCGTCGAGCCCGAGACGGTGGGCGAAGCCATCCGCCGCGGCATGGCCCGCTGCGGCAGCAAGGCGAAGTACGCCGTCGGCGCGGTCGCCGGCTCGGCGGTGATCACCAAGCTGATCCCGATGCCCGCGGAGCTGACCGAGGACGACCTCGAGTCGCAGGTCGAGCTCGAGGCGGTCAACTACATTCCCTATCCGATCGAGGAAGTCAGCCTCGATTTCGAGGTGGTCGGGCCGGCGCCCGGCAACGACGAGATGGTCCAGGTGCTGCTGGTGGCGTCGCGCTCGGAAAACGTCGAGACCCGCGCCTCCGCGCTGGAACTCGGCGGGTTGACGGCAAGGGTCATGGACGTGGAGACCTTCGCCATCGAGAACGCATTCGGCCTGCTGGGCGAGGCCCAGGCCCCGGCCGACGGCCTGGTCGCGCTGGTCGACATCGGCGCCACCATGACCACCCTGTACGTGCTGCGCAACGGCCGCAGCCTGTACAGCCGCGAACAGGTCTTCGGCGGCAAGCAGCTCGACGACGAGGTGATGCGCCGCTACGGGCTCAACCTCGAGGAAGCGCGCCTGGCCAAGCGCCAGGGCGGCCTGCCGGACACCTACCAGGCCGAGGTGCTGCAGCCCTTCCGCGAAGCGCTGGTGCAGCAGGTCAGCCGCCTGCTGCAGTTCTTCTACGCCGGCAGCGAATTCAACCGAGTCGACCGCATCGTGCTGGCCGGCGGCACCGCCTCCACCCCCGGCGTCGCGCCGATGGTCGAGGAGCAGCTCGGCGTGCCCACCGCGGTAGCCAATCCGCTGGCGAACATGACCCTGGGCCCGCGCGTGCAGGCCTCGACCCTGGCCCAGGACGCGCCGTCGCTGATGATCGCCGCCGGGCTGGCGCTCAGGAATTTCGACTGATGGCACGGATCAACCTGCTCCCGTGGCGCGTCGAGCGGCGCAGGCAGCGCCAGAAGGAATTCGCCACCATGCTCGGCTTCTCGGCCGTGCTCGCGGTGGTGCTGGCGTTCCTCATCATCAGCTACTACAACGCGCAGATCAGCGGCCAGAACGCGCGCAACGGCTTCCTCAAGGACCAGATCGCCCAGCTCGACAAGCAGATCGACGAGATCAAGGCGCTGGACGAGAAGAAGGGCAAGCTGCTGGCGCGCAAGGAAGTGATCGAGCAGTTGCAGGCCAACCGTTCGAAGATGGTCCACCTGTTCGATTCGCTGGTGCGCACCATTCCCGATGGCGTGATCCTGACGTCCGTGAAGCAGGAGGGCGACAAGCTCACCCTCGAGGGCCGCTCGCAGTCCAACGCCCGGGTCAGCAGCTACATGCGCAACCTCGAGGGCGCGGGCTGGATGACCAAGCCCGAGCTTTCGATCATCGAGGCCAAGGCGGGCGATACCGGCCTGCCCTATGCGTTCACCCTCACGGTGATGCTGGCGAATCCCAACGCGCCCAAGGACGAGGACGGCGACGGCGTGCCCGACGCGCCCGCTCCCGGCGAACCGGCCACCGCAGCACCGGCCACCGCCACGCCCGCCACGGCGGCGCCCGCGCAGGGAGGGACCGCCTCGTGAGCCGCAACAAGATGGCCATCAAGGACCTGAACTTCCAGAACACCGGTTCATGGCCGCGGGAGTACAAGCTGGGCTTCTGCGCGATCGTGGTGCTGTTGATCGTCGGCCTGGCGTGGTGGCTGTTCGTGCGCGACAAGACCGACGAACTGTCCAACCTCGAGCGGCAGGAGAGCGAACTGCGCTCCGAGTTCGAGACCAAGCAGGGCCGCGCCGCCAACCTCGAGCCGCTGAAGCTGCAGCTGGCGCAGATGGAACAGCAGCTGCAGCAGATGCTGCGTCAGCTGCCGAGCAAGACCGAGATGCCGGACCTGATCATCGACATTTCGCAGACTGCGCTCGCCACCGGCCTCACCAGCGAGCTGTTCCGCCCGGGCCCCGAGACGCCCAAGGAGTTCTACGCGGAGAAGCCGATCGCCCTGCGCATGGTCGGCTCCTACCACCAGTTCGGCGCCTTCGTCAGCGGTGTTGCCTCGCTGCCGCGGGTGGTGATCCTGACCATGCACGACATCTCGCTGAAGCCCAAGGGCGGGAACACGCGCGGCGGCATCCGCCGCGACGTGCCGCTGGAGCTCGCCGGCACGGTCAAGACCTACCGCTACCTCGATGAGGAAGAGCCTGTCGCCGCCGCCAAGCCGTCGCCGAAGGGGGGGCGCTGACATGCACGCAACCCGGATCGCGATGTTGCTGGTGCTGGTGCCGCTGCTCGGTGCCTGCGGTCGCAGCGTGACCAGCACGCCGGGCGACGCGCCCAACCTGCAGAAATGGGTGGCCGAGGTGAAGAAGCGCCCGGCGCCCGCGCTCGAGCCGCTGCCGGTGATGCAGCAGTTCGAGACCTTCGAATACGCCGCGCAGTCGCTGCGCGACCCGTTCAGCAACGCCTTCAGCGAAGAGAGCAACGGCAGCGGGCCGCGCCCGGATCCGAACCGCCGCAAGCAGGTGCTGGAGCAGTTCCCGCTCGACAGCCTCGACATGGTCGGCACGATCGGCAATGGCGCGGGCGAAGTGGCGCTGGTGATGGCGCCCGACAAAGTGACTTACCGCGTGCGGCCCGGGATGTACATGGGCCAGAGCGACGGCCGTGTGACCGTGGTGGCGAGCGACCGGATCGACCTGGTCGAGCTGGTGCCGGACGGCGCGGGCGGTTGGCTGGAACGACCAGCGGCTATCACGCTGGACGATCAATGAATCTGGGGGACAGGACGATGACCGTGACCAATGCCAAACGCCTGCGGATCGTCCGCGCCCTGCCTTCGCGGGCGGGCGTGGCCGGCCTCGCGGCGGGACTGCTGGCGGCCTTCGGCAGCGTGCAGGCCGCGCCCCTGCCGGCCGGGCCGGCGCTGGCCGCGATCGCGCAGAGTGCGGCACCCACCGCGGTGGATCCTGCGCGGCAGGTGCCGGGCGCGCTTTCGGTGTCGCGGATCGATTTCAAGCGCGGCGACGGCGGTGCCGGCCAGCTGATCCTGCGCTTCAACGGCGACGGCGCCGTGCCCGACATGCACACCGCCGGTTCGAGCGTGGTGGTGGACGTCGGCAACGCCGCGTTGCCGCCGCAGCTGCAACGGCCCATCGACGTCAGCGACTTCGCCACCCCGGTGCAGCGGATCGACGCCAACCGCGCCGGCAGCGGCGCCCGTATCGTGCTGAGCAACCGCGGCGCGTTCGAGGCCATGGCCTACCAGACCGGCAACGACTACATCGTCGAGGTGATGCCGCGCGCCGCGGCCCCGGCCGCCGCCGGCACGACCGCCGGGCGCACCGCGAGCGGCGCCGCCCAGGACCGCACCTACGGCGGCCGTCCGGCGACGTTCAACTTCCAGGACGTGCCGGTGCGCACGGTGCTGCAGCTGATCGCCGAGGAATCCAACCTCAACCTGGTCGCCTCCGACACCGTCACCGGCAATGTCACCCTGCGCCTGATCAACGTGCCGTGGGACCAGGCGCTGGACATCGTGCTGCGCGCCAAGGGCCTGGACAAGCGCCGCAACGGCAACGTCGTCTGGATCGCGCCGCAGGCGGAGATCGCCAAGTACGAGCAGGACGTGCAGGCCGCGCGCATGGCCAGCGAGAACAACGCCGAGATGATCACGGAGTACATCCCGATCAGCTACGGCAACGCCCAGGACATCGCCAAGCTGTTGACCGAGGACAGCAAGGGCGGCGGCGGTGGCGGCGCCAACGCGGCGGTCCAGTCGCGCGGCTTCCTGTCGCCGCGCGGCAGCATCAGCTTCGACCAGCGCACCAACACCCTGCTGGTCATCGACATCCCGCAGCGGGTGGAGTCCATCCGCCAGCTGGTCAACGAACTCGACAAGCCGGTCGACCAGGTGGTGATCGAGGCCCGCATCGTGGTCGCGAACGAGTCGTTCGCACGCGAGCTCGGTGCGCGCTTCGGCATCAGCGGCGCCACCGGCGACCCGGGCGACCGCAGCTCGGTCGGTTTCGGCGGCAATCTCGATGCCTCGCAGGCCAACGCGCAGTCGCGCGCCGATGCCATCATCGGCAATACCGGCACCGACCTGTCGCCGCCCTTCGAAGTCACCCGCGGCCTGATCACCAACCTGCCCAGCACGCTGGCCGGCGGTTCGGGCTCGCTGGCGCTGTCGATCCTCAATGCGGGCCACATGCTCGACGTCGAGCTGTCGGCGATGCAGACCGAGGGCCGCGGCGAGATCATCTCCAATCCGCGCATCGTCACCAGCAACCAGAAGGAAGCGCTGATCAAGCAGGGCGACCAGATCGGTTACCTGACCACCACCGGCGGCCAGCAGGGCAACCTGCCGAACGTGCAGTTCAAGGACGCGATCCTGCAGCTGAAGGTGACGCCGACCATCACCGCGGACGGGCGCGTGTTCCTGAACATGGACGTGCAGAAGGACGACCTTTCCGGCTTCGTCAACACCGGCGTCGGCCAGGTGCCGCAGATCGCCACCCGCCAGGTCACCACCTCGGTACTGGTGGACGACGGCCAGACGGTGGTCATCGGTGGCGTGTACGAGTTCAAGGACCAGCAGGACCTGTCGAAGGTGCCGTTCCTGGCCGACCTGCCGGTGATCGGCAACCTGTTCAAGAAGCGCGGCCGCACCAAGAGCAAGGCCGAGCTGCTGATCATGGTCACGCCGAGGGTGATCCGGGTGGCGCAGCGCCCGGGCGGCTGAACCGCATCGCAGGCGCCATCCACGAAGGGGCCGACCGGCCCCTTCGTGCTGTCCGGCACTGAACCAAACGCGGGTCGAAGGGTCAAAATCACCCCGGCGCGATATGCGCCGCTGCTCCGCAGGATGGTTCCCGCATGGCAATGGACACCGGCCGCGACCAGGCACTGCCGCACCTGCACGACGCCTTCCGCGCGCTGCGCGATGCGCTGTCCGCGGAGATCGTGGGACAGTCGGACCTGGTCGAGCGGCTGCTGGTCGCGCTGCTCGCCGACGGACACCTGCTGGTCGAGGGCGCGCCCGGACTGGCCAAGACCACCGCGGTGCGCGCGCTGGCCGCGCGCCTGGATGCCGGCTTCGCGCGGATGCAGTTCACCCCGGACCTGCTGCCCGCCGACCTCACCGGCACCGAGGTGTGGCGCCCGCAGGACGGGCGGTTCGAATTCCAGCCCGGCCCGGTCTTCCACCAGGTGTTGCTGGCCGACGAGATCAACCGTGCGCCGGCCAAGGTGCAGTCGGCGCTGCTCGAGGCGATGGGCGAGCGCCAGGTCACCGTCGGTCGCCACACCTATCCGCTGCCGGAACTGTTCCTGGTGATGGCGACCCAGAATCCGATCGAACAGGAAGGCACTTTCCCGCTGCCCGAGGCGCAGCTCGACCGCTTCCTGATGCATGTGCGGGTCGGCTATCCCGAGGCGGCGATGGAAGCCGAGATCCTGCGGCTGGCGCGCGAACGCGCGCGCGCGGCGATGGCGCGGGCACCCGTGCCGGCGCGGATGCCGCTGTCGGACGTGTTCGCGGCCCGCGCCGCCGTGCTCGACCTGCACGTGGCGCCGCAGGTCGAGCGCTACCTGGTGGAACTGGTGCTGGCGTCGCGCGATGCCGGCCGCTACGACCGCGACCTCGCCCGGCGCATCGCCTGGGGCGCCAGTCCGCGCGGCTCGATCGCCCTGGAGCGCTGCGCGCGCGCCCATGCCTGGCTCGCCGGTCGCGACTTCGTCACGCCCGACGACGTGCGCGCGGTCGCGCCCGACGTGCTCCGCCACCGCGTGCTGCCCAGCTACGAGGCCACGGCCGAAGGTTGGGACGGCGAGCGGCTGGTCGGCGAGTTGCTCGCGCGGGTGCCGCTGCCCTGATGCGGCGGCGCTGATGCCGTGAGCGACGCCGCGTCCCTGGATGGCATCGTGCCCTCGCTGGCCGAACTGGTCGCGCTGCGCGCGGCGGCGCAGGGCAGGCGGCCCGCGCGCCGCGGCCGCCATGGCATCTCCGGCCAGGCGCCGTCGCCGCTGCGCGGGCGTGGCATGGAATACGCCGAGTCGCGCGAGTACGCGATCGGCGACGACGCCCGCCACATCGACTGGCGCCTGACCGCACGCAGCGGCAAGGCGCATACCAAGCTGTTCCAGGCCGAGCGCGAGCGGCTGACGTTGCTGGTGGCGGACACCGCGCCAGCGCTCTACTTCGGCACCCGGGTGCGCTTCAAGTCGGTGCAGGCTGCGCGCGCCGGCGCGATGACGGCCTGGGCCGCGATTCGCGATGGCGACCGCGTCGCGGCATTGCGCGGCAGTATCCGCGAGCCGCCGGTCGCGCCCGCGGGCGGTGCGCGTGGTGCGCTGCGCGTGCTCGATGCGCTGGTGCGCTGGTATGCCGCGCCGCCCGCCGAAGATGCCGGCCTCGACGTCGCACTGGAGCATGCGCGGCGCCTGCTCAAGCCGGGGTCGCGGTTGCTGGTGCTCGCCGATCCATCCAGCATCGCAGCGGTCCCCGCGCAACGCTGGGCCGCGTTGGCGCTGCACGGCGAGGTCACGGTATTGCTGCTCAGCGACCCGCTGGAACGCGAGCCGCCGCGGGCTGCCTTGCCCTTCCGCAGCGGCGGCCACCGGGTCGAGCTCGACCTCGGTTCCGCGGTGCAGCGACAGCGCTGGCGCGAGGCTTTCGTCGCGCCGCTCGACGCCGCGCTGGCGCAACTACCGGCGCGTGGCGTGCGGGTGCGGTCCCTGTCGACCGAGGCCGAGCCATGATGTTGCGCGCGGGTACGGATCCGACGTTGCTTCTGCGCGACATCCACCAGCCACCGTCGCCGCCTTGGTGGCCGCCGGCACCCGGCTGGTGGTTGCTGGCGGTTGCGGTGCTGCTGTTGGCGGCGGTCGTGGCCTGGTTCGCCTGGCGGCGCTCGCACCGGCGGCGTGCGCTCGCGGGCCTGTTCGACCAGGCGATGCGGGAGGCGCCGACGCCGGTGGCCCGGGTTGCCGCGATGTCGGAGCTGCTGCGTCGCGCCGGACGTCACCGCGATCCGCGCGCCGACACGTTGCATGGCGACGATTGGCTGCGCTTCCTCGATGCCGACCACCCGCAACCGCTGTTCGCCGGCGAGAGCGGACGCCTGCTGCTCGATGGCGGCTTTCGCGCGGATGCCGACGAGGCCGCGGTCGCGGCCCTGGCACTGCGTGCGCGCCAGCGATTCCTCGAATGGATGGGCGCACGATGAGCGCCTGGCTGCCCGCCTGGCTAGAAGTCTCGTTCGCGTGGCCGTGGCTGTTGCTCCTGCTGCCGCTGCCGTGGCTGGCCCGCACGCTGCTGCCGCCCGCGCGCGATGCCGGCGCCGCGCTGCTGGTTCCCTATGGTTCGCGGCTCGACGGCATTGCGCGCGGGGCGCCCGCCCGCGGCCGTGGCCCGGGCGTTCCGTTGCTCGCCTGGCTGGCATGGGCATTGCTCTGCACCGCCGCAGCGCGGCCGCAACAGTTGGGTGCGCCGGTCGCACCGCCACAGGCCGGTCGCGACCTGATGCTCGCGGTCGACCTGTCCGGCAGCATGGGTGACGAGGACATGGAACTGGGCGGGCGCCTGGTGGACCGCCTCACCGCGGCCAAGGCGGTGATCGCCGACTTCCTCGATCGCCGCGCCGGCGACCGCATCGGGCTGGTGGTGTTCGGCCAGCGCGCCTATGCATTGGCGCCGATGACGCTCGACCTCGACTCGGTGCGCCAGCAACTGGACGACAGCGTGGTCGGCCTGGCCGGGCGCGAGACCGCGATGGGCGATGCCATCGGCCTGGCGGTGAAGCGCCTGGCCCGGCAACCGTCCGGCCAGCGCGTGCTGATCCTGCTCACCGATGGCGTCAACACCGCCGGCCTGCTCGATCCGCTGAAGGCGGCGGAACTGGCGCGCGACAACGGCGTACGCATCCACGCGATCGCTTTCGGCGGCAGCGGCGGCGGGATCTCGGTGTTCGGGCTGCCGATCCGCTTGCCCGGTGGCGGCGAGGACGTCGACGAAACCACCTTGAGGCGGATCGCTGCGATCACCGGCGGCAAATCGTTCCGCGCCCGCGACGCCGGCGAGCTCGCCGGCATCTATGCCGAGATCGACCGGCTGGAACCGGTCGCCCGCGCTGCCCAGCCGGTGCGGCCGCGGATCGAGCGCTATCCGTGGCCACTGGCGATGGCGCTGTTGTGCGCGCTGCTGGCCTTCGCGCTGCCTGCGCGCAGCGGTGCGCGAGGATCGTCGTCGTGAACCCGATCCTCGCAAGCTTGCAGCTCGTCAACCTGCAACACCTGCATTTCCTGCGCCCGCACTGGCTGTGGGCGCTGGCGGTGCTGCCGCCGCTGGCGTGGGCGTGGCGCAGGCGCCGGCGGCAACGCAGCGCCTGGCGCGATGCGGTGGATCCGCACCTGCTTCCGCACCTGCTCGAGGCGCAGCCGCCGCGGCGCGAACGCGCGGCGTGGTGGCCGGCGTTGCTGGCAGCGGCGCTTGCGATCCTCGCGCTGGCGGGGCCGTCGTGGCAGCGCGCACCGCAACCGCTGTGGCAGGCGCGTGCGCCGCTGGTGCTGGCGCTCGACCTGTCGGGCGCGATGCTCGCCGGCGACCTGCCGCCATCGCGCCTGGCGCAGGCGCGCGCCAGGCTGGCGACCCTGTTGCGCGAGCGCGAAGGCGGGCAGGTCGGGCTGCTGGTGTATGCGGCGGACGCGTACGTGGTGGCTCCGCTCACCGACGACGCGGCGAATGTCGCGCTGTTCCTCGACGCGCTCGCGCCCGACATCATGCCCGGCGATGCCGCGCAGGCAAGCGACGCCCGCCCCGCGATCGATCGCGCGGTGCGATTGATGCGCCAGGCGGGTTTCGACCGCGGCGACATCCTGGTGCTCAGCGACCACGCCGGTGCGGAGGCGGTCGCAGCGGCGAAGGCGGCCGCGGCAGCGGGATACCGCGTCTCCACGCTCGGTCTCGGCACCCCGGCCGGCGCGCCCTGGCGCGATGCCGGAGGCAACATCGTGCACGCCCGCCTCGACGCCGCTTCGCTGCGCGCGCTTGCCGCCGCGGGAAGGGGGGGCTACGCGCCGATCGCCGGCGACGGCGGCGATCTGGCCGCGCTCGGCGTCCTCGATCCTGGCGGCCCGGGCGCCGTCGCGAAGCAGGGCGAGGCGATCCCGCTCTGGCGCGACCAGGGCTATTGGTTGCTGTTGCCGCTGTTGCTGCTGGTTCCATTCGGGTTCCGTCGCAACGGCGTGTTCGCGCTGGCGCTTTGCCTGTGCCTGCCCTGGCAACCACCCGCACGGGCCGCCGGCATCGACTGGTGGCAGCGGGCGGACCAGCAGGCGCATGCGCGCATGCAGCAGGGTGCGGCCGCGTACCACGGCAAGGACTACGCCGCGGCGGAGCGCGCCTGGCACGGCCTGCCCGGCGCCGACGCGGCCTACAACCGTGGCAATGCGCTGGCCAGGCAGGGGCGTTACGGCGAGGCCATCGCGGCCTACGACGATGCGCTGCGCCTGCAGCCGGGCATGCCGGATGCGATCGCCAACCGCAAGGCGGTGGAGGCGGCGATGAAGCGCAGGCCGCCGCCCGGGCCGAAGCAGGGCGACAAGGGCGACAAAGGCGACAAAGGCGACAAGCAGGACCCGCGGCAGGAGAACGGCGACAAGGACAGCGACAAGGGAAGCGATGGCCAGCCGCGTGCCGGCCGGGACGCGTCCGCGCAGGCAGAGGCCGTTGCGCGCGCGCCGGAAACCGCCGCCCAGCGCGAACGCAGGCTGGCCAACCAGGCGTGGCTGCGGCGCGTGCCGGACGATCCCGGCGGCTTGCTGCGCGAACGCTTCCGGCTCGAGCACGAGCGCCGTCAGCAGGAGGGCGAGTAGATGCGGCTGCTACTGCGTCATGGCATCGTCCTGTTGCTGGCATTGCTGCCGCTGTTCGCGCCGCAGGCGCAGGCGCAGCAACCGCGCGCCTGGCTCGACCGCGACCGCATCGCGCTGGGCGAGACCGCCACCCTCAACATCGAGGTCGACGGCGCCTTCGACCAGGCGCCGGACTACTCGCCGCTGCTGGGCGAATTCCGCATCAGCGGCAACACCAGCAGCCGCAGCTTCGAAAGCGGCAGTGGAGGCACCCATGCGCGGACCCTGTTCGCGATCGCCCTGCAGCCGCGGCGCGAAGGCGTGATCGGCATTCCCGAGCTGCTGGTGGGCAGCCGGCGTACCCCGCCGTTGACCCTGGTCGTGACCGCGCCCTCCACGGTCCCGGCGCGTGCCGGCGACACGGTGTTCATCGAGGCCGAGGCCGATGCGCAGTCGCCCTACGTGCAGCAGGCCGTCGGCTACGTGGTGCGGCTTTACTACGCGGTGCCGCTGGTGTCCGGGCAACTCGACCAGCCCGCGCCCGAGGGTGCCTCGCTGCAGCGCGTCGGCGAGGATGTGCGCTACTCGCGCGAGCTCGGCGGCAAGCGTTACACCGTGGTCGAACGCCGCTACCTGCTGATCCCGGAGCGCAGCGGCCCGCTGACGATCCCGGGCGCGCAGTTCCGTGGCCGCGGGGTGGGCAGCCTGTTCGACGAATTCTTCGGCGACGGCCAGCGCCCGCTGCAGGCCGCCGGTGCTGCCCGGGTGCTCGGCGTGCGCGCCATCCCCGCCGATGCGCCGCAGCCGTGGCTGCCGTTGCGCTCGCTGTCGCTGCGCTGGGCGAGCGCGCCACGCCAGGCACAGGCAGGCGCAGCCACCGCACTGGTGGTGGAAGCCACCGCCGACGGCGCCACCGCGGCCCAGCTGCCCGATCTGCAATTGCCCGCGATCGCAGGCGCGCAGGTATTCGCGGACCCGGCGCAGGTCGACGAGGTGTTCGAGGAAGGACGGCCGCGGGTCACGGTCACCCGCAGCTTCTCGATCGTGCCGGCGCGGGCCGGCGCGCTGCGCGTCGCCGGACCGCGGCTGGACTGGTGGGACGCGCGCGCGGGCACCGCACGTACCGCCAGCCTGCCCGTGCTGACGCTGGAGGTCGCGTCCGGACGCGGCGTGCCCGGGTCGCCGTCATCGCCGGATGCGACGCCGGCAAGCCCCGCCGTCGCGCGCGACAGCGGTGGCGACTGGATGCAGGTCCCCGGCGTGCAGGGCAGGGTGCGGCCCTGGGCCTTCGCCACGGTGGCATTCGCGTTGCTGTGGCTGATCACGTTCATGTGGGGCCTGCACCGGCATCCGCGGACACCGGAATCGGCGCAGGCGCCATCCGGACAGCCCGGCCAGGCGCGCTCCGCGAAGGTGAGGGCGCGGCTGCGCCAGGCGCTCGCGACCGGCGACCTGTCCGAAGTCGCCGAAGCCCTGTGCGCCGCGATGCAGCCGCCCGCGCCGGACCTGGATGCGCTGCGCGAAGCGCTGGACGATCCGCGCCAACGCGCGGCGGTGGATGCGTTGCAACGCGCGCGCTGGGGCGATGGCGACGGCACCGCCGCGCGAGTCCTGCTGCGCGAGTCGTTCGCCAGGGGACCTCGCTGGCGCAAGCGGGTCGCCGAGGCGGAACCGCCGCTGCCACCGTTGTATCCGCCTTAGAAGCGCCGTTACGGCTGCGCCAACGGCAATTCCGCGCGCAAGACCAGCGCGCCGTCGTCGACCGCCGCGGTGAGTTCGCCGCCGTGCGCGCGCGCGATCGCGCGCGCCAGCATCAGCCGCAGCCCGAGACCCTGGTCGAACGGGTCAGGCTGCGGGCGCTCGAGCAGCGCGGCGAGGTCTTCGGCGCCGGGCACCGGTCCGGGCATGCGCACTTCCACTTGCGCGCGGCCACCGCCACTGCGCAGGGCCAACCGCGGCGCCGCGTCGCGCGCGATGGCGTAGTCGAGCAGGGTGCGCAGCAGTTGCGTCACCCGTTGCTGGTCGCCTTCTACTTCCGCGCCTGCCCCGGTGTCCTCCACCGGAGTGCCTGCAAGGCCGCTGCCGACCAGGGCGTAGTCCAGCAGCAATGCCAGCTCGCAGCGCTCGCTTTTCCCGAGCAGGCGGCCGCGTCCGGCGCGGGTCCAGTCGTCCAGTTCGTCCAGCATCAGTGCGAGACGGCGTGTCTGCCGCTCCAGCATCGCCAGCAGCTCCTGGCGCCGTGCGGGATCGAGGTCGTCGCGTTGCAGCAGGTAGCTCGCAGTCTGCAGCGGCGCGAGCGGGCTGCGCAGGTCGTGCGCGAGGCGGTCGAGCCAGGTCGCGTCCGCGTTCATGCCACGTCCTTGCGCGGCGCCTCGCCCAGCTCACGGCAGATCGCCTGGATCGCGGCGAGTTCCGGCGGCTTGACCAGGTGCCGGTCGAAGCCGGCGTCGCGCGAGCGGCGGCGATCCTCGGGTTGTCCCCAGCCGGTGACCGCGACCAGCAGCACCTCGGCGCCGCGCGGCGACGCGCGCGCCGCGGCCGCCACCTCGTAGCCGCTGCGCCCGGGCATGCCGACATCGAGGAAGATCGCATCCGCCGGGAACTCCGCAAACGCGGACTCGAACCCGGTCGGGTCGTACAGCGTGCGCACCTCGAAGCCGAGCAGCTCGAGCATCATCGCCAGGGTGTCGGCGGCATCGCGATTGTCGTCCAGCACCATCGCCCGGCGGCCGCGCACGTTCACCGGCGCGAAGTCCCCGTCCGTTGCCGCCGCGACCGGGGTGGCGGCGAGTGTTCCGGTCGCGCGCGGCAGGCGCACGCGGAATTCGCTGCCGCGGCCCAGGCCCTCGCTGTGCACGCTGACGGTGCCGCCATGCATTTCCACCAGCTGCCGCACCAGCGTCAGGCCGATCCCGAGCCCGCCGCGCGCACGCTCGATCGCGGTGTCGGCCTGGATGAACAATTCGAAGACCTCGTCCGACTGGCCTTCGCTCAGGCCGATGCCGCGATCGCGCACGGCCACCTCGATGTCGTCGCCGTCGGCGCGGGCGACGACGTCGATCGGGCTGCCGGGATCGGAATACTTGGACGCGTTGTTGAGCAGGTTGGCGAACACCTGCGACAGGCGCACGCCGTCGCCAAGCAGCGGCACCGCCGCCGGCGGCAGCTGGATGCGCAGTTCATGGCGCCCCTGCTGGACCTGCGGGCGGATGGTCTCGACCGCCGATTCGAGCACTTCCTGCAAGGTGGTCGGTTGCCGCCGCAATTCCAGCTTGCCGCGGGTGATGCGGGCGACGTCCAGCAGGTCGTCGATCAGGCGTACCAGCAGCGCGAGCTGGCGTTCCATCAATCCCTGCAACGGATCGTCGGCGACGCCATGGCCGGACAGCCTGCGCACGTTGAGCGCGTTGAGCAGCGGCGCCAGCGGGTTGCGCAGTTCGTGCGCGAGCGTGGCCAGGAACTGGTCCTTGCGGCGGTCCGTTTCCTGCAGCTGTTCCATGAGCTGCTTCATCTGGTGCACGCTGGTGGAAATCCCGAACCATGAGGTGACCCGGCCGGCCTCGTCGCGCCAGGGCACCGCCCGGGTCATGTGCCAGCAATAGTCGCCGTCGTGCGCGCGATGGCGGGCTTCGAACTCGAACTTCTCGCCGGCGGCGAGCGAAGCGACCACCAGCGCGCGCGCCGCCTCGCTGTCGTCGGGATGCAGCACCAGCCGGGTGAGGTCCTCCGGGGCGCCTTCGGCGGGCTTGCCGTAGTACTCGTACCAATGGCGGTTGGCGTAGGTGATGGTGCCGTCCGGCGCGCAGGTCCAGACGATCGAAGGGATGGTGTCGGCCAGGAACCGCAGGCGCTGCTCGGCGCGCGCCCGCTCGCCGACTTCGTTGCGCAGTTCCAGGTTGCGCGCCTCCAGCTCGGCGTTCGCGGCGCGCAGCGAGGCATTGAGGCGCTCGAGCTCGCGGGTCTTCTCCGCCTTCAGCGCGGCATTGGCCTGCTGCAGCTCGCGCCGCTTGCGGAACAGCTCGGCCAGCACCACCACCTTGCTGCGCAGGATCTCCGGGATCACCGGCACCATCACGTAGTCGACCGCGCCGAGCTTGTAGCCGCGCAGCCGGTCCATGTCGGTGACGTTGACCGCGGTGACGAAGATGATCGGGGTCTTCTCGAAGCGCGGGTGCTGGTGGATCAGGCTCGCGGTCTCGAAGCCGTCCATGCCCGGCATGTTGACGTCGAGCAGGATCACCGCGTACTCGTCGTCCATCAACCGCCGGAGCGCCTGCTCGCCGGAAGACGCCTCGACCAGGCGCTCGCCCAGCGGCTCCAGGATCGCGCGGTAGGTCAGCAACCGTCCCGGCTGGTCGTCGACCAGCAGGATGTTGACGGGATCCGGCGCTGCCGCGCCTTCGCCCGTACGATCCATCGCGGGCCTCAACGGTGCAGCCATTGCCGCAATACCCCCAGCAACTGGTCGGTGACCACCGGTTTGGCCAGGTAGTCCGATGCGCCCGCCTCGAGGCACTTCTCGCGATCGCCCTTCATCGCCTTGGCGGTGAGCGCCACGATCGGCAGTGCGCGCGAGTCCGGATCCTCGCGGATCGCGCGCATGGTGTCGTAGCCGTCCATGCCCGGCATCATGATGTCCATCAGCACCAGGTCGATCCCCATTTCGCCGGTGACCTTCTCGATCGCCTCCTGGCCGGTGCCGGCGGTGAGCACGTCCATGCCATGGCGCTCGAGCACGCTGGACAGCGCGAAGATGTTGCGCACGTCGTCGTCCACCACCAGCACCCGCTTGTCGCGCAGCGCCTCGTCCGATTCGTGCAGGCGCTGCACCATGCGCCGCTTGGCCGGCGGCAGGTCGGCGATGACCCGGTGCAGGAACAGCGCGGTCTCGTCCAGCAGGCGCTCCGGCGATTCGACGCCCTTGATCACCACCGACTTGGCGGCCTTCTTCAGCCGCTGGTCCTCGGCGGCACTGAGCTCCTTGCCGGTGAACACCACGATCGGCAGTTCGTGCAGTTCCGGGATCTCCTGGATGCGGTCGAGCAGGTCGAAGCCGGTCATGTCCGGCAGCCGCAGGTCGAGCACCGCGCAGTCGTAGCTGCCGTTGCGCAGTGCCGCGAGCGCCTCTTCGCCGCTGCCGACGGTGTCGATGGCGACGTCGTCGTGGCGGATCAGCTCCTCGATGCCCATCCGCTCGGCGGCGTCGTCCTCCACCACCAGCAGCTTCTTCACCCGCGGCAGGGTGTATTCCTTGATCCGCTGCAGCGCCGCGCCGATGCTCTCGTTGCTGGCGGGCTTGGCGAGGTAGGAGAAGGCGCCGCGCTCGATGCTGTGGTGGCGCTCTTCCTCCACGGTCACCACCTGCACCGGGATGTGGCGGGTGGCCGAGTCCTGCTTCAGCCGCGCCAGCACCGTCCATCCGAGCATGTCGGGCAGGAAGATGTCGAGGGTGATCGCGCTGGGCTTGTACTCGCGTACCAGCCGCAGCGCGTCGGCGCCGCGGCCGGCCACCAGCACCTTGAAGCCGTGCGCGCGCGCCTGGTCGCGCAGCACCGCGGCATAGCGCGGGTCGTCCTCGACCACCAGCAGCGACGGTTCCCCGGGGGCGATGGCGGCGCGGTCGTCCTCGACCTCGAACACCGGCTCGACGCGCGATTCGGCCGCCGCATGCGGCAGCGCCGGGAGCTTGCGTTCGGTGGCCGCCTCCTGGTTCGCTCCCATGTAGTTCAGCGGCATGTACAGGGTGAAGGTGCTGCCCTTGCCGGGCGCGCTGTGCAACCGCAGCTCGCCGCCCAGCAGGCCGGCGATCTCGCGGCTGATCGCGAGGCCGAGTCCGGTGCCGCCGTACTTGCGCGAGGTGCCGGCGTCGGCCTGCTGGAAGGCCTCGAAGACGATCCTCTGCTTTTCCTGCGAGATGCCGATGCCGGTGTCGCTGACCTCGAACGCGATCACCGTCGGCGCCTGGATCAGCACCGGGTGGTCGGGCGACCAGCCTCCCCTGGCGACGCTCGCCGACAGCCGGACGCTGCCCTGCTCGGTGAACTTGAAGGCGTTGGACAGCAGGTTCTTGAGGATCTGCTGCAGGCGCTTGGGGTCGGAACTGAGCACCTTGCCGAGCTCGGGCGCGAAATCCACGGAAAAATCCAGGTGCCGGCGCTCGGCTTCGTGGCGGAAGCTGCGTTCCATGTTCTCGCGCAGGTGCGCGAACGAGATGTCCTCGCTGTCGACGGTGACCGTGCCCGACTCGATCTTCGACAGGTCCAGGATGTCGCTGATCAGGTGCAGCAGGTCGGTGCCGGCGGCGTGGATGGTCTTGGCGAACTCGACCTGGCGCGGGCTGAGGTTGGTTTCGGGGTTCTCCGCCAGCTGCTGGCCGAGGATCAGGATCGAGTTGAGCGGCGTGCGCAGCTCGTGCGACATGTTGGCCAGGAACTCGGACTTGTAGCGCGAGGTCAATGCCAGCTCGGCCGCCTTCTCCTCGAGCGCGCGGCGTGCGTGCTCGATCTGCTGGTTCTTCTGCTCCACCTCGGCCTTCTGCTCCGCCAGCAGCGCGGCCTTGAGCGCGATGTCCTCGTTGGTCTGCTTGAGCTCGTTCTGCTGCGTCTGCAGCTCGCCTGCGAGCTGCTGCGACTGCGACAGCAGGTGCTCGGTGCGCATCGTCGCCTCGATCGTGTTGAGCACGATGCCGATGGAGCCGGAGAGCTGCTCGAGGAAGGTACGCTGGGTGGTGGTGAATTCCGACAGCGAGGCCAGTTCGATCACGGCCTTGACCTGGTCCTCGAACAGTACCGGCAGCACGATCACGCTGCGCGGTACGGCGTTCAGCAGGCCGGACTCGATCTGCACGGTGCCCGGCGGCACGTCGTCCACCAGGATCAACTGCGCCTGCTCGGCGCACTGGCCGACCAGGCCCTCGCCGAAGCGCAGCGTGCGCGCGGCCGGCGAGCGGTCGGCGTTGGCATAGCCGGCGAGCTGGCGCAGGCGACGGCCATCCTTGCCCCTGCTGCCGTGATCGGCTGCGCGTTCCTCGACCACGTACATCAGTCCCTGCTGCGCATCCATCAGCGGCGCCAGTTCCGACAGCAGCATCCGGCCGAGCGTGAGCAGGTCGCGCTGGCCCTGCATCATGTCGCTGAACTTGGCCAGGTTGGTCTTCAGCCAGTCCTGTTCGCGGTTGGACTCGGTGGTGGCACGCAGGGTGCCGATCATCGAGTTCATGTTGTCCTTGAGGTCCGCCAGTTCGCCGCGCACGTCGACGGTGATCGAGCGGGTCAGGTCGCCCTGGGTCACCGCGGTCGCGACTTCGGCGATCGCGCGCACCTGGGTGGTGAGGTTGGCCGCGAGCTGGTTCACGTTCGCGGTGAGGTCCTTCCAGATGCCGGCGGTGCCGGGCACGTTGGCCTGGCCGCCGAGGCGGCCCTCGACGCCGACCTCGCGCGCCACCGTGGTCACCTGGTCGGCGAAGATCGCCAGGGTGCCGGTCATCGCGTTGATGGTGTCCGCGAGTTCGGCGATCTCGCCCTTGGCTTCCACCGTCAGCTTCTTGTGCAGATCGCCGTTGGCGACCGCGGTGACGACCTTGGCGATGCCGCGCACCTGCGCGGTGAGGTTGGTCGCCATCGAGTTGACGTTGTCGGTGAGGTCCTTCCAGGTGCCGGCCACGCCGGGCACCTGGGCCTGGCCGCCGAGCTTGCCCTCGGTGCCGACTTCGCGCGCCACGCGCGTCACCTCGGCGGCGAAGCCGTTGAGCTGGTCCACCATCGTGTTGAGGGTGTCCTTCAGCTGCGCGATCTCGCCCTGCGCGTCCACCGCGATCTTGCGCGAGAGGTCGCCCTTGGCCACCGAGGTCGCGACCTCGGCGATGTTGCGCACCTGGGTGGTGAGGTTGGACGCCATCGAGTTGACGTTGTCGGTGAGGTCCTTCCAGGTGCCGGCCACGCCGGGCACCTGGGCCTGTCCGCCGAGCTTGCCCTCGGTGCCCACTTCGCGGGCCACGCGCGTCACCTCGGCGGCGAAGCCGTTGAGCTGGTCCACCATCGTGTTGATGGTGTCCTTGAGTTCCAGGATCTCGCCCTTCACGTCGACGCCGATCTTGCGCGAGAGGTCGCCCCTGGCGACCGCGGTGGTCACCTCGGCGATGTTGCGCACCTGCGCGGTGAGGTTGGACGCCATCGAGTTGACGTTGTCGGTGAGGTCCTTCCAGGTGCCGGCGACACCGGGCACCTGGGCCTGGCCGCCGAGCTTGCCCTCGGTGCCGACCTCGCGGGCCACGCGCGTCACCTCGGCGGCGAAGCCGTTGAGCTGGTCCACCATCGTGTTGACGGTTTCCTTCAGCTGCAGGATCTCGCCGCGCACGTCCACCGTGATCTTGCGCGACAGGTCGCCCTTCGCGACCGCCGTGGTCACCTCGGCGATGTTGCGTACCTGCGAGGTCAGGTTGGAGGCGAGCGAGTTGACGTTGTCGGTGAGGTCCTTCCAGGTGCCGGCGACGCCGGGCACCTGGGCCTGTCCGCCGAGCTTGCCCTCGGTGCCGACCTCGCGGGCCACGCGCGTCACCTCGGCGGCGAAGCCGTTGAGCTGGTCCACCATCGTGTTGATGGTGTTCTTCAGCTCCAGGATCTCGCCGCGCACGTCCACCGTGATCTTGCGCGAGAGGTCGCCCTTGGCCACCGCGGTGGTCACGTCGGCGATGTTGCGCACCTGCAGCGTCAGGTTGGAGGCCATCGAGTTGACGTGGTCGGTGAGGTCCTTCCAGGTGCCGGCGACGTCCGGCACCGCGGCCTGGCCGCCGAGCTTGCCCTCGGTGCCCACTTCGCGCGCCACGCGCGTCACTTCCGCGGCGAAGCCGTTGAGCTGGTCCACCATCGTGTTGACGGTTTCCTTCAGCTGCAGGATCTCGCCGCGCACGTCCACCGTGATCTTGCGCGACAGGTCGCCCTTGGCGACCGCGGTGGTGACCTCGGCGATGTTGCGCACCTGCGAGGTCAGGTTGGAGGCCATCGCGTTGACCGAGTCGGTCAGGTCCTTCCAGGTGCCGGCGACGCCGGGCACGATCGCCTGTCCACCGAGCTTGCCCTCGGTGCCGACCTCGCGCGCCACGCGCGTCACTTCCGAGGCGAAGCCGCGCAGCTGGTCCACCATCGTGTTGATGGCTTCCTTGAGCTGCAGGATCTCGCCGCGCACGTCCACCGTGATCTTGCGCGACAGGTCGCCGTTGGCCACCGCGATGGTGACGTCGGCGATGTTGCGCACCTGCGCCGTCAGGTTGTTGGCCATCTGGTTGACCGAGTCGGTCAGGTCCTTCCACACGCCGGACACGCCCTTGACCTTGGCCTGGCCGCCGAGCAGGCCGGCGGTGCCGACTTCCAGCGCCACGCGCGTGACCTCGGACGAGAACTCGCCCATCTGCTCGATCATGCGGTTGACGATGTTGGCCGAGCGCAGGAACTCGCCCTGCAGCGGGCGGCCGTCGGCCTCCAGCGGCACGGTGCGGGTG
>JAKFCN010000067.1:0-50700 GCA_036676625.1 Lysobacter sp.
CTGTGGGCCAGCACCCGGCCGGAGGATGCGCGGCGGCTGTGGCTGCTGGACTGGGGTGCGCTGACCGGCGGCGAGGCGATCGCCGGCACCTGGCATGCGCTGTGGTTCGAAGGGCAGTGGATGCGCTTGCTCAGCGCGTTGTTCCTGCACGCGGACTGGGCGCATCTGCTGGGCAACCTGGTGTTCCTGCTGATCTTCGGGCTGCCGGCCGAACGGGTGATGGGGGCGGGGCGGTTCCTGCTGCTGTTCCTGCTGGGCGGGGCGGTGGCCAACCTGGCGGCGGTGCTGCTGATCGGCGGCCCGGACCGGCTGGTGATCGGGTCCAGCGGTGCGGTCTCGGCGGTGATCGGGGCGTATCTGGCGCTGTTCCCGCGGGCCAGGCTGGGGGTCGTGGTCCCGCTGGGGCTGTTCCTGCAATTCGTGCGCGCGCCGGCCTCGCTGCTGATCGGGATCTGGGCGCTGCTGCAGGTGGTGTTCGCCTACATCGGCCCGGCCTTCGGCGCGGTGGCCTGGGCGGCGCATATCGCGGGGTTCGGATTCGGGGTGCTGTTCGCGCTGGCGGTGCGCGCGGGAATCGCCCAGCGGATGCGGCGCGAGCGCGGGTTCTGATTGCTGCAACGCAGCAAAAACAACAACATACGCTGGTGAATGGGACGTTACCATTCGGTTAAAGAATGGCTATAGTGCATACGGGGTCGTACGTCGCGAGGCGTACCCCGGGCACCCACCAGACACTACAACCCAGGCATCCAGCCGGAGATCTGCAAAAATGCAAACCGCTTCCCGCCTCACCCTTTCCGCCCTGGCGCTGGGCGTCTTCGGCGTGCTGGCCGCCGGCCAGGCCGACGCGTCGGGCTTCCAGATCCGCGAGAACAGCGTCAAGAACCTGGGCCGCGCCAACGCCGGCACCACGGTCGCCTGGGGCGACGCGTCGGTGGTGCTGAACAACCCGGCCGCGATGTCGAACATCAAGCAGACCACCTTCCAGGCCGACGTCACCGTCATCGACCTCACCGCCGACTTCGAGGGCAGCGGCACCACCGCGCTGGGCACCCCGCTCAGCGGCGGCAACGGCGGCGATCCGGGCGAAGCCACGCCGGTCCCGGCCATGGCGGCCGTATTCCCGCTCGGCGGCGCGCTCGAGGGCGTGACCCTCGGCGCCAGCGTCAGCGCGCCGTTCGGCCTGAAGACCGAGTACGACCCGACCTGGGTGGGCCGCTACGACGCCGTCACCTCGGACGTGAAGATCGTCGACCTGACCTTCTCCGCCGCGATCGCCTTCAGCGACCGTGTCTCGATCGGCGCCGGCATCATCCTGCAGAACGCCGACGTCACCCTGTCCAAGGCGATCGACTTCGGCACCGCGCTGTGCGCGGCGCCGAACCCGATGAACTGCTTCAACCCGGCATTCCCGTTCCACCCGCAGGCCCAGGACGGCATGATCGAGGTGAAGGGCGACGACACCGACATCGGCTTCGTGGTCGGCGCGCAGTTCAAGGCCACCGACAACGTCACCGTGGGCTACGCGCACCGCTCCGAGGTGCACCACACCCTGCAGGGCACTGCCGACTTCACCAAGCCGGCGAGCGTGGAGGCGACCTTCGGCGCCCTGGGCGTGCATTCCTTCGACGACGGCCCGATCTGGGCCAACCTGGACACGCCGGCCACCGACACGGTCAGCGCGCGCTGGGACGTGCGCCCGGGCATGCGCCTGCTCGCCGATGTGCAGTTCACCGGATGGAGCTCGCTGCAGTCGGTGGACATCCATCGCACCGGCGGCGCGCCGCTGGGCAACGAGGCCTTCGAGTGGAAGGACACCTGGTTCTACTCGGTCGGCGGCGAATGGGACTTCAGCGACGCCTTCACCTTCCGCGCTGGCGTCGGCTTCGACGAAACCCCGACCAACGACGCGCACCGCACCCCGCGCCTGCCCGACAACGACCGCATGGTCTACACCCTGGGCATGACCTGGAACGTGTCCGAAGCGCTGAGCGTGGACGCCGCCTACATGCGCGTGCAGATCGACAGCCCGTCGGTCAACACCACCTCGAGCAGCGGCTCGCACCTGGTGGGCGACTTCGACGGCTACGCCGACCTGCTGGGCTTCTCGGCGCAGTACCGCTTCTGATCCTGCGGCTGCTGAACGCAAAAAGCCCCGCTCCGGCGGGGCTTTTTTTATCCATCCATCCTGTCTATTCGCCGAGGGTGAGGAGCGACGCGTTGCCGCCTGCGGCAGTGGTGTTGATGGTCACCGTCTTCTCGGTGGCGAAGCGCGGCAGGTAGTGCGGCCCGCCGGCCTTGGGCCCGGTGCCGGACAGGCCCTGGCCGCCGAACGGCTGTACCCCGACCACCGCGCCGATCTGGTTGCGGTTGACGTAGGCGTTGCCGACCCTGGCGCGCGACACGATGCGCTCGATGGTCTCGTCGATGCGCGAGTGGATGCCCAGGGTGAGGCCATAGCCGGTGGCGTTGATCGCGTCGACCACCTGGTCGATCTGGTCGGCCTTCCAGCGGATCACGTGCAGCGCGGGGCCGAAGTTCTCGCGGGTGAGCTGCGACAGCGACTGCAGTTCCCAGGCGCTGGGCGCGAAGAAGGTGCCGTGCGCGGTGGCGTCCGGGTCGAGCGGCGCGCGCGCGATGAACTTCGCCGACTGCTGCATGCGCCCGGCGTGTTCGTCGAGCATGCACAAGGCGTCCCCGTCGATCACCGGGCCGACGTCGGTGGCCAGCAGTGCCGGGTCGCCGACCTGCAATTCGGCCATGGCGCCGGCGAGCATGGCGATGGTCTTGTCGGCGATGTCCTCCTGCACGAACAGCACGCGCGCGGCCGAGCAGCGCTGGCCGGCGGAGGTGAAGGCAGACGCCAGCGCGTCCTTGACCAGCTGCTCGGGCAGCGCCGAGGAATCGCCGATCAGCGCGTTCTGGCCGCCGGTCTCGGCGATCAGCATGCCGATCGGGCCGCTGTCGCGCGACGCCAGCGCGCGGTTGATCGCGCGCGCGGTGTCGGTGGAACCGGTGAAGGCGACGCCGGCCACGCGCGGGTCGGAAGTCAGCGCGGCGCCGACGGTGGCGCCGTCGCCCGGCAGGAACTGCAGCACCGCTTCCGGCACGCCGGCTTCGTGCAGCAATGTCACCGCGTAGTAGCCGGTGAGGTTGGTCTGCTCGGCCGGCTTGGCCAGCACGCTGTTGCCGGCGGCCAGCGCCGCGGCGACCTGGCCGCTGAAGATCGCCAGCGGGAAGTTCCACGGGCTGATGCACACGAACGCGCCGCGGCCGCCCATCTGCAGCGTGTTGGACTCCCCGGTCGGGCCCGGCATCTGTTCCGGCGCGCCGAACAGCGCGCGGGCCTGGCCGGCGTAGTAGCGCAGGAAGTCGACCGCTTCGCGCACTTCGGCGATGCCGTCGGGAATGGTCTTGCCGGCTTCGCGGGTACACAGCGCGATGAACTGCGGCATGCGCTGCTCGAGCAGGTCGGCGGCGCGTTCCAGGATCACCGCGCGCGAGGCCGCGGGCAGCGCATCCCATGCCGGCTGCGCGGCGGCGGCGTTCTTCAGCGCCTGTTCGACGGTAGCGGCGTCGGCCGGCTGCCAGTGGCCGACGACCTGGCGGCGGTCGGCCGGATTGGTGACGGCGATGTCCGCGGCTGCGGAGGTCGCGCCCGGCACCAGCGGCGCAGCGCGCCATCGCGCGGTGTCGGTGGCGGCGATCTGCGCGGCAAGCGCGCGCAGCTGGTCGTCGTTGGCGAGGTTGATGCCCATGGAGTTGTCTCGATCGAGGCCGTACGAGCGATAGAGGTCGCGTGGCAGCGGAATGCGTGGGTGGGGAATGCTTTCGAACGCCGACACGGTGGTCACCGGATCCTGGATCAGGTCGTCAATGGCCACGGATTCGTCGGTGATGCGATTGACGAAGCTGGAATTGGCGCCGTTCTCGAGCAGGCGCCGTACCAGGTACGGCAGCAGGTCCTCGTGCGAGCCGACCGGCGCGTACACGCGGCAGGGCACGCCGAGACGGTCGGCGGGAATGACTTCGGCGTAGAGGTCGTCGCCCATGCCGTGCAGCTTCTGGAACTCGAAGGGCCGCCCGTCGGCGATCCGATCCACGGCGGCGATGGTCTGTGCATTGTGGGTCGCGAACATCGGGTAGATCGCGTCGGACGCATCGAGCATGCGCGCGGCATTGGCGAGATAGCTGACGTCGGTGCTGGGCTTGCGGGTGAAGACCGGATAGCCCTCGAGGCCGTCGACCTGCGCGCGCTTGACCTCGCTGTCCCAGTAGGCGCCCTTGACCAGGCGCACCGGGATCCGGCGGCCGTGGGCGCGGGCGAGGGCGGCGATGAAGTCGATCACGTACGGTGCGCGCTTCTGGTAGGCCTGGATCGCGAGGCCGTAGCCTTCCCAGCCGTCCAGCGACCGATCGGCATAGGCCGCGGCGATCACGTCCAGCGACAACTCCAGCCGGTCGGCCTCCTCGGCGTCGATGGTGAAACCGATGCCGTGGGACTTCGCCAGTTGCGCCAGCTCCAGCACCCGCGGCACCAGCTCGCCCAGCACCCGTTCGCGCTTGGCGTGCTCGTAGCGGGGGTGCAGCGCCGACAGCTTCACCGAGATCGAGGGCGCGGCGAACACATCGGCAAACTCGCCGCTGCCGCCGATTGCACCGATCGCCATGCGATAGGCGTCGAGATAGCGGCGGGCGTCGGCGGCGGTCAGCGCGGCCTCGCCGAGCATGTCGAAGGAATAGCGGTAGGCCGCGTTGCCGCCCTTGCGCGAGCGCGCCAGCGCCTCGTCGATGGTGCGGCCCATGACGAACTGATGGCCCATGATCTTCATCGCCTGGCGCACGGCCAGCCGGATCACCGGCTCGCCGACCCGCCCGACCAGGCGCTTGAAGGCGCCATGCACGTCGCGCTTGGTGTCGTCGGCGAGGTCCACCAGGTGACCGGTGAGCATCAGGCCCCAGGTGGAGGCATTCACCAGCACCGAATCGGACTGGCCGACGTGCTTCTTCCAGTCGGCCTCGCCGAGCTTGTCGCGGATCAGGCGGTCCGCGGTGCCCGGGTCGGGGATCCGCAGCAGCGCTTCGGCCACGCACATCAGCAACACGCCTTCCTCGCTGCCGAGGTCGTACTGGCGCATGAAGGCCTCGATCGCGCCCTGGTCGGCGGCGCGGGCGCGGACACGGCGCACCAGGTCCGAAGCCGTGGCCTGGACCGCCGCACGGTCGGCCTCGTTCCAGCCGGGCCGGGGCCGGCGCGCCACCTCCAGCAGTCCGGACACGTGCAGGGACTCATCGCGCGCCCAGGCGGCGGTGATGGCGGCGCGCAACCGCGCGTAGGGGGAAGGATCGGGGGTCATCACCCGTGCCGAAAGCGGGGAAAGAGTTCCATTTTAGCGGTTGCGGACCCGGTTCCGCACCCGCCGCGGCTTGCCGCGGCGCGGGGCGGAGGCTACCATTTGAGGGATTTCGCGACTGCGGCGACGCGGTTCGCGGCCCGATCGCAACCAAAGCTGGTGCCGGCCCTCCGCGGGCGCCGGTCCGGACAACCATTGACGCAATGTGGGGCTCGCACTGATGAAAGCCGGTCGTTTCAAGGTCTTGTTCGCCCTAGCGGCGATGGCGTCGCCGTTGCTGGCCTGGGCCCAGGCCACCCCGGACGTGGAGCCCAGCGAGCCGGTGGCCTGGCAGCTGAACATGACCCCGGGCGTCACCCACACCGCGCAGATGGCCTACGACGCCCACATGTTCGCGCTCTGGGTGTGCGTGGCGATCGGCGTGCTGGTATTCGGCGCCATGGCCGTGGCCATGTTCAAGTTCCGCAAGTCCAAGGGCGCGGTCGCCGCGCAGTGGAGCCACAACACCACCGCCGAGGTGATCTGGACCGTCGTCCCGATCATCATCCTGATCGTGATGGTGTGGCCGGCCACCACCAAGCTGATCTCCCAGTACGACACCCGCAACTCGGAGATGACGGTCAAGGTCACCGGCTACCAGTGGCTGTGGAAGTACGAGTACCTGGGCGAGGACGTGGACATCACCAGCCGCCTGGACCGCGCCAGCGAGGCCATGCGCCAGAGCGGCAAGCAGCCGACCTTCGAGGAAATCCCGCGCTATCTGCGCGACGTCGACAATCCGCTGGTGCTGCCGGTGGACACCAAGATCCGCTTCGTGATCACTGCCGACGACGTCATCCACTCGTGGTGGGTGCCGGCGCTGGGCTGGAAGCAGGACGCGATCCCGGGCATCGTCAACGAGGCCTGGACCGACATCAAGGAACCCGGCATCTACCGCGGCCAGTGCGCGGAGCTGTGCGGCAAGGACCACGGCTTCATGCCGATCGTGGTCAAGGCCGTGCCGAAGGCCGAGTTCAAGCAGTGGCTGGCGCAGCAAAAGGCGCAGTAAGCCCGCGCCGCAATCCCATTACGACACGCATTCCGCCGAGGTAGGCCATGTCCACGCATTACGAAGCCACTGTCGATAGCCACGAGCACAAGCAAGGGTTCGTCGACCGCTGGTTCTTCTCCACGAACCACAAGGACATCGGCACGCTGTACCTGCTGTTCAGCTTCCTGATGGTGACCGTGGGCGCCGCGATCTCGGTCGCCATCCGTTCCGAACTCGCGATCCCCGGATTGCAGTTCGTCAAGCCGGAGGTCTTCAACCAGCTGACGACCATGCACGGCCTGGTGATGATCTTCGGCGCGATCATGCCGGCGTTCGTCGGCCTCGGTAACTGGATGATCCCGCTGCAGATCGGCGCGCCGGACATGGCGCTGCCGCGCATGAACAACTGGTCGTTCTGGATCCTGCCGTTCGCCTTCCTGCTGCTGCTGTCCACAGCCTTCATGCCCGGCGGCGCACCGGCCGGCGGCTGGACCATGTACCCGCCGCTGTTCCTGCAGGGCGGCGCCAACGTCGCGATGACCATCTTCGCGGTGCACATGATGGGCATCAGCTCGATCATGGGCGCGATCAACATCATCGCCACCGTGCTCAACATGCGCGCGCCCGGCGTCGATCTGATGAAGATGCCGCTGTTCACCTGGTCGTGGCTGATCACGGCGTTCCTGCTGCTGGCGGTGATGCCGGTGCTGGCCGGCGCGGTGACCATGCTGCTGACCGACAAGTTCTTCGCCACCTCGTTCTTCAACGCGGCCGGCGGCGGCGACCCGGTGATGTACCAGCACATCTTCTGGTTCTTCGGGCATCCCGAGGTCTACATCATGATCCTGCCGGCGTTCGGCATCGTCAGTGAGATCATCCCGACGTTCTCGCGCAAGCCGCTGTTCGGCTACCAGGCGATGGTGTACGCGATCGCGGCGATCGCGTTCCTGTCGTTCATCGTGTGGGCGCACCACATGTTCACGGTGGGCATGCCGCTGGGCGGCGAGATCTACTTCATGTTCGCCACCATGCTGATCTCGGTCCCGACCGGGGTGAAGATCTTCAACTGGGCGAGCACGATGTGGGGCGGCTCGATGACGTTCGAGACGCCGATGCTGTGGTCGATCGCGTTCGTGATCCTGTTCGCCATCGGCGGCTTCTCCGGGCTGATGCTGGCGATCGTGCCGGCCGACTTCCAGTACCACGACACCTACTTCGTGGTCGCGCACTTCCACTACGTGCTGGTAACCGGCGCGCTGTTCGCGATCATCGCCGCCATCTACTACTGGTGGCCGAAGTGGACCGGGCGCATGTACAACGAGTTCTGGGGCAAGGTGCACTTCTGGTGGACGCTGGTGTTCGTCAACCTGCTGTTCTTCCCGCAGCACTTCCTCGGGCTGGCCGGCATGCCGCGCCGCATCCCGGACTACAACGTGGTGTTCGCCGACTGGAACCTGGTCAGCTCGATCGGCGCGTTCGGCATGTTCGTCACGCCGTTCCTGATGTTCGCGATCCTGTACTGGTCGCTCAAGCGCGGCCCGAAGGCCGAGGCGCGCGCCTGGGAAGGCGCACTTGGCCTGGAATGGACGGTGCCGTCGCCGGCGCCGCACCACACCTTCACGGTGCCGCCGGTGATCCGCGAGGGCGACCTCGCCCACGGCGACTTCGTCCAGAAAGATTACGAGTGAGACGGTAACCGGGCAAATGAACCAGGCACCGACACCGACCGACAGGCAGCAGGCAACCGCACGGCGCGGCGCCGTGCGTCGCACCGTGCTCATCCTGGCGGCGATCGCGGTCGCGGTGTATGCGGCCTTCATCCTCAGCGGCGTGCTGGGCGCGGCGGCGGGCCGATGAGCAGTCGCAACGCCTCCGGTACGCTCAAGATGCTGGGCGTCGCACTCGGCGCGTTCGCCTTCACCTTCGCGCTGGTGCCGGTGTACCGCATCGCCTGCGAAAAGGTGTTCGGCGTGCGCCTGGAGCAGGGCCCGTCCGAGGCCGCGGCGAAGGCGGGCACGCCGGTTGCCGAACGCTGGATCACCGTGCAGTTCGACGGCGGCGTCAATTCGAAGCTGCCGTGGGCCTTCGAGCCCGAGCAGCTGACGATGCGGGTGCAGCCGGGCCAGCAGTACGAAGCCCTGTACTTCGCCCGCAACGACGGCGAACGCACGATCGTCGGCAACGCGGTGCCCTCGGTCGCGCCGGCGCGCGCCTCGGGCTACTTCAGCAAGACCGAGTGTTTCTGCTTCACCGCGCAGACCCTGCAGGTCGGCGAGTCGCGCGACATGCCGGTCCGCTTCATCGTCGACCCGGACCTGCCGGCCGACATCCACACCATCACGCTGTCCTACACCTTCTTCAAGAACGAGGCGCAGACCGACAAGCTCGGCGCGTCCTGACCCGAACCGGAAGACGAACCATGGCCCAAGCCCACGACACACACGCCCACGACGCGAACGTCTACTTCGTTCCGCACGGGAGCCGCTGGCCGGTGATCGCCTCGGTGGCGCTGTTCACCACCATGGTCGGCTTCGCCAGCTGGCTCAACGAGGCCAGCTGGGGCCGCCCGCTGTTCTTCGCCGGCGTGCTGTTCCTGGCGTTCATCCTGTTCAAGTGGTTCGCCGACGTCGTCACCGAGTCGGTGCGCGGCTACTACAACAAGCAGGTCGACTCGTCGTTCCGGATGGGGATGGTGTGGTTCATCTTCTCCGAGGTGATGTTCTTCGCCGCGTTCTTCGGCGCGTTGTTCTACGCGCGCCAGTACGCGATGCCGTGGCTCAACGGCGAAGGCGACGGCGTCATGACCAACAGCCTGTTGTGGACCGGCTTCGCCGCCGGCTGGCCGAGCAACGGCCCGGGTGCGATCGGCGGCGCCTTCCAGATCATCCCGGCGTGGGGCCTGCCGCTGATCAACACCCTGATCCTGCTGACCTCGGGCGTCACCGTCACCATCGCCCACCACGCGCTGAAGGCCGGCCGCCGCAAGCAGCTGCTGGTGTTCCTGGGCCTGACCGTGCTGCTGGGCTGCACGTTCCTGTTCTACCAGGCCGAGGAATACATCCACGCCTATACCGAGCTCAACCTGACCCTGGGTTCGGGCATCTACGGTTCGACCTTCTTCATGCTCACCGGCTTCCATGGCGCGCACGTGACCCTCGGCACCCTGATGCTGGCGATCATGTGGCTGCGTTGCCTGAAGGGCCACTTCAAGCCCGACGACCACTTCGCGTTCGAAGCGGTCGCGTGGTACTGGCACTTCGTCGACGTGGTGTGGCTGGGGCTGTTCCTGTTCGTCTACGTCCTTTAAGGGCGGTGAAGTCGCGCCCCTGCGGGGGCGCTGTAAAGGGTGAGGTCGCGCCTTCGGCGCTGTAAACGGGAAAGCGCTGCTTTCCTTTACAGCGAGCGTAGCGAGCGACTTTGCCGTTTACCCTTTACTGCCCCACGCCGTGGGGCGTGATCCAGCCCATGTAGATGGCCAGGGCGACCAGCAGGATCAGGGCCACGGAAAGCGCGATGCGCTTGGTCAGCGCGTTGACGGTGCGCTTGGTCGTACCCTTGTCGATCAGCATGTAGTACAGCCCGGCGCCGAGGTTCCACAGGATGACCCCCAGGAAAGCGACGATCAGCAGCGTCTTGAGCGAGTCGTTCATCGGTGCGGCGGCGGTGACGGGCCGGATCGGCGCCAGGACGCCATTATCGCAGGCGTGGGCGGCATCGGCGTGAGCCGCCGCGGAAACATCGTGTTCGGCTGGCTGCTGGCCCTGGCGACGATCGTGCTGTTCTCGCGCCTCGGGTTCTGGCAGCTGGAGCGCATGCACCAGAAGCAGGCGATGCTCGACGCGGTACACGGCGTGCTGCAGCACCGGCAGGCGCAGCCGCTGGCCATCGCGGCGGATCCTGCACGCAGCGGCAGCTACGACTGGAGCGAGGGCGACGGCCGTTTCGCCGACCTGCCGCCGATCCTGCTCGACAACCAGATGTTCAACAGCCGGGGCCGCGGCGAGCGCGCCGGTGTCCGGGCCTATCGCGTATTCCAGCCCGAGGCGGGCATGCCGCTGCTGGTGGAACTGGGCTGGCTGCCCCTGCCGGGCGACCGCCAGCTGCCGGCCGTACCGCGGCCTGGTGCGGTGACCCGGGTCGCGGGATTGCTGGTGCCGCCGCCTTCGGCCGGCCTGGCGCACGGTGCCGCCATCGCGCAGCCCGGCGGCACCCTGCTGGCGGTGGCGCTGCAACCCGCCGCACTGCGACAGCCGTTGCACCTGGCGGCGCTGGCACCGCGCGTGCTCAAGCTCGACCCGGCGCAGGCGCTGCCCGCGGGCGGCCCGGCCTATGCCCGCGACCTCGACATCCTGCCCAATACCCTGCCGCCCGAACGCCACCTCGGCTACGCCGTGCAATGGTTCGGACTGGCCATCGCGGTGTTCATCACCGCGCTGGTCGTCACCTTCCACAAGGCTCTCCGACGCCCATGACCGACACTCCCGATCCCGGCCTGCCGGAACATCGCCGCCGCAACCGCGGGGTGCTGCTGCTGATCGTCGCGATCTTCCTGGGCAGCATGCTGGTGGCCGGCGCGCTGCGCTTCTCCGGCTGGCGCCCGGCCACGACGAAGAACAACGGTGAGCTGCTGCAGCCGCCGGTGGACCTGCGCGACCGTACCCTGCTGCTGGCCGACGGCGGCGAGTATGCGTGGAATCCCGGCGCGCGCATCTGGCGCATTGCGTTGCTGCCACCGGCCGATTGCGCGCAGGCGTGCAGCGACGCCGCGCGCGACATCGACATCGTCTGGCAGCTGATGGGCCGTCGTGCCGACCAGGTCGAGGTGTTGTGGCTGTGCGGCGAGCCCGGTTGCAGCGTGCCTTCGCCGCTGCGCGAGGATCGCTCCCTGCGCGTGCTGCGCCCGGATCCCGGGCTGCGCGCCTTGTTCCCCGGTGCCGATGCGCCGGCGGGGAATGCGTCCGGCGTGCCGATGTACGTGATCGACCCCAACGGCTTCGTGATCCTGCGCTACGCCCCCGGCGCCGATCCCGGCGGGTTGCGCGCGGACCTGTCCAAATTGCTGAAGCTGATCTGAGATGACCCTGAAACCACGCCCCATCGTTTTCCGGCTGCCCGGGCAGAAGCCCGCGGTGTATCGCCATTTCCACCGCATCGCCTGGCTGGCCTGCGCGCTGGCCCTGTGCGTGATCGTGTTCGGTGCGTTCGTGCGCCTGTCCAATGCCGGTCTCAGCTGCCCGGACTGGCCGACCTGCTACGGGCGCGCAGCGTGGCCGAGCGCGACGGCCGACGTGTCCGACCATGCGGCCAGTGCGATCCGGCCGCTGGACGCCAGTCGCGCCTGGCGCGAACAGGTGCACCGCATGCTCGCCGGCACCCTGGGCGTACTGGTGCTCGCGCTCGCGTTGCTGGCGGCGCGCCGCCAGCGCCATGGCATCGTGCAGGTGCTGGCGGCCGCGGTGCTGGTGGCGGTCTCGATTCCGTTGTACATGCGCGGCATGCACGCCGCCGCCGCGCTGCTGGCGGGCGCGGGCGAACTCATCCTGCTGGTGGCGGCCCTGCGCTGGTCGCGCGAGGAAGGCAATGGTGTCGCCCATTCGCTGCCGCCGATCGCGGCCCTGCTGCTGGCGGTGATCGTGTTCCAGGCGCTGCTGGGCATGTGGACGGTGACCTGGCTGCTCAAGCCCATCGTGGTGATGGGGCACCTGCTGGGCGGGCTGGCGACCTTCGCATTGCTGGCGTGGCTGGCATGGCGCGCCACCGATCGCCCGATCCGGGTGCCCGATGCGCGGCTGCTGCGCCGCCTGCTGGTGGCGGCGTTGTTGCTGCTGGCGGTGCAGGTCGCGCTCGGCGGCTGGACCAGCGCCAATTACGCCGCGCTGTCGTGCGGCACCGACTTCCCGAAATGCGTCGGCCAGTGGTGGCCGCCGCACGACTTCCGCGAAGGCTTCGTGCTGTGGCGCGGGGTCGGCGTGGACTACGAGGGCGGGGTGCTCGACGGCGCCTCGCGGATCGCGATCCACCTGTCGCACCGGATCATGGCCGGCGTGCTGTTCCTGTACGTGCTGTGGCTGGCGGTGAAGCTGATGCGCTCGCCGGGCCTGCGCGGCCATGGCGTGCTGCTGGCGGTGCTGCTGCTGGCGCAGGTGTCGCTGGGCATCGCCAACGTCAAGCTGGCGCTGCCGCTGCCGGTGGCGGTGATGCACAACGCCGGCGCCGCATTGCTGCTGTTCGTGCTGGTCAGCCTGCTGGCGCGGGTACGCGCGCCCGAGGCATGATCGGGCCATGACCAGGCAGATGTCCGTCGTTCGCCAGTACTGGAGCCTGACCAAGCCGCGGGTGGTGGCGCTGATCGTGTTCACCGCGGCGATCGGCATGTTCCTGGCCGTGCCGGGGCTGCCGCCATTGCGCGAATCGGTGCTGGGCTTCCTCGGCATCTGGCTGGCGGCGTCGAGCGCCGCGGCAATCAACCAGCTGATGGATTCGCGGATCGACGCGCAGATGGCGCGCACCTCGTGGCGGCCGCTGGTGTCCGGCACGCTCACCCCGCGCCAGGCACTGGTGTTCGCACTGGTGCTGGCGGCGCTGTCGATGGCGATCCTGGTGCTGTGGGTGAACCTGCTGACCGCGCTGCTGACCTTCGCCTCGCTGATCGGTTACGCGGTGGTCTACACCGTGTTCCTCAAGCGCGCCACGCCGCAGAACATCGTCATCGGCGGCGTCGCCGGCGCCGCGCCGCCGGCCCTGGGTTGGTGCGCCGTCACCGGCCAGCTGGACCCGCATGCGCTGCTGCTGGTGCTGATCATCTTCGTGTGGACGCCGCCGCACTTCTGGGCGCTGGCGATCTTCCGCCGCGACGACTATGCGCGCGCCATGGTGCCGATGCTGCCGGTGACCCACGGCGTCGAATACACGCGCTGGCAGATCCTGCTGTACACCGTGCTGCTGGTGATCGTGACCGCGCTGCCCTGGGTTACCGGCATGAGCGGCCTGTTCTACCTCGGCGGTGCGCTGGTGCTGGGCGCGGTGTTCCTGTGGTACGCGTACCGGCTGCTCGATCCGCCGGACGAGTTCTACGCGATGCGCGTGTTCAACTATTCCATCGTCTACCTGATGGCGCTGTTCGCGTTCCTGCTGCTCGACCACTGGCTGCTGCCGTGGCTGCAGCCGGCGGCGGGGATGGAATTCGTGCCGGTGGCGCGCTGATGGTGGACTACCAGCTCGTCATCAAGTTCTGGCGCAGGTCGCTGGAAGACCAGGATTTCCTCGCGACGCTCCAACCCGAGTTGAAGGAAGTGCTGGGGGATTCCGCGGCGCTGGACGGCTACGACGTGAATGCCAGGGAGATCAACCTGTTCGTGATGACGCCGAACCCGAAGCACACGTTCCGGCGCATCAAGTCCGTGCTGGAGGACCGGGGCATCGTGCAGGGAGTCTCGGCTGCTTACCGCTTGGTCGGTGGTGCGCGCTTCACGTCGCTCTGGCCACTGCGCACCACCCGGAAGTTCAAGCTCCCGTAGGAAGAGGCGCCGGCGATGCCTGGGAAAAAAAACGAGCCGTACTGGTTTTCCGCCAAGGGTTTTGGCTGGGGTTGGGGCCTGCCCATGGTCTGGCAAGGCTGGGTGGTCTATGCCGTCTTCCTGGTCTTGTGCGCGGTTGTCGTCGTGGTCTTCCCGCCGTCGTCAAGGCCGGATCTCTTCGCGGGGTGTTTCATTTTCCTGACGCTATTGCTGGTCGGCGTCTGTTGGCTGAAGGGTGAGCCGCCAAAGTGGCGCTGGGATGGCAAGTGAGGCTGCGTGGCTGGGCCGTACTGCTGTGCGGCCTTGCGGCCCTCCACGCAGTCAATGCGCAGGATGCGAGCGACCGGGCCCACACCGTGGCGGAAGCCGCGACGCTGATCGACGCCGATGTCGGCGACCGCCACCTGGTCATGCTCGGCGAAATGCATGGCACCGCGGAAATCCCGGCGATCGCCGGCGAGCTGGTTGGGCGCTGGGCCAGCGAGCACCGGCAGCCGGTGCTGCTGGGCCTCGAAGCCGCGAGCACCGACCAGGCGCGCGTCGACCATTATCTTGCGTCGGGTGGTACGGCCGCCGACCGTGCCGACCTGCTCGCCGGCGAACACTGGACCGAACCGATGCACGATGGCCGCGATAGTGTGGCGATGGCCATGCTCATCGAACGCATGCGGGCGCTGCGCGCCGCCGGCGCTGATGTCTCGATCGCGATGTTCGACGCGTCCGGCGACGGCGAGCGCAACGCGCGCATGGCGGCATCGCTGCGCGGCGCTATCGCGGCGCATCCGGGTGCACGCGTGCTGGTGCTCACGGGCAACGTGCATGCCATGACCGGCGAGCCGCCGGAGATGTTCAGCGACGGCAAGCCCTACAAGCTGCCGATGACGATGGCGCGGCACTTGGCCGACCTGCACCCGGTGTCCATCGACTTCGGTGCGATCCAGGGCGATTTCTGGGCCTGCCAGGACACCTGCGGCCGCCACCCGGTGATCCAGCGCCGTCCGCCGATCGCCGAACCGTCGCTGGAACGCAACGACCCCGGCGCGACATGGGATTACCGGATGATCCTGCCGCGCTTCTCGGCATCGGAACCGGCGGCTGCACATGGAGATGCCGGTACCTGAAATCCGCGTCGGGTCGCGGTAGCATTCTCCCTGTTGCAATGCAGCAGGGATCGCGAT
Source organism: Lysobacter sp. (assembly GCA_036676625.1). Taxonomy (GTDB): domain Bacteria; phylum Pseudomonadota; class Gammaproteobacteria; order Xanthomonadales; family Xanthomonadaceae; genus Cognatiluteimonas. The sequence continues at coordinate 15,080 of JAKFCN010000067.1, forward strand.
GACCGCCGGCAATACCGAGCATCCGCACCTGCGCGACGAAGCCATCACCGGCGCCCTGCCGGTAGCGCCGGCGCTCGGCGTGAGCCTGGACGCGGCGCGCATGCCGCGACGCTCGACCCTGGTGGAGCCGCGGGTGCTGTTGTTGTGCGCGGTGGCCGTGGTGCTGGGCGTGTGCGCGGCCTTCATCGCGCAATTGCTGGTCTCGCTGATCGCATTGGTGACCAACGCGGCGTTCTACGGACGCTGGTCGGTGGAAGCAGTGTCGCCTGCCGGGCACCGGCTCGGGCCGTGGGTGGTCGTGGTGCCGGTGATCGGCGGGGTGATCGTCGGGTTGATGGCGCGCTGGGGTTCGCGCGCGATCCGCGGCCACGGCATCCCCGAAGCGATGGAGCAGGTGCTGCTCAACGAGTCGAAGATCCCGCCGCGCATCACCTTCCTCAAGCCGGTGTCGTCGGCGGTGGCGATCGGCACCGGCGGGCCGTTCGGCGCCGAGGGCCCGATCATCGCCACCGGCGGCGCGCTCGGTTCCTTCCTCGGCCAGCTGCTGCACGTCACCGGCGACGAACGCAAGGTATTGCTGGCCGCCGGCGCGGCTGGCGGCATGACCGCGATCTTCGGCTCACCGGTGGCGGCGGTGATCCTGGCGGTCGAGCTGCTGCTGTTCGAGTTGCGCCCGCGTTCGCTGATCCCGGTGGCGCTGGCGACGGTGGCCGCGGCCGGTGTGCGCTATGCGACGGTCGGCAGCGAGCCGGTGTTCGCGATGCCCTACGTCGCCGAGCCGGGGATGGCGGCGCTGGCCTGCTATGTCGCGCTCGGCGGGCTGATCGGTCTGGTGAGCGTCGGCGTGACCCACATCGTGTACGGCATCGAGGATGCGTTCGAGAAGCTGCCGGTGCACTGGATGTGGTGGCCGGCGATCGGCGGCGTGGTGGTCGGCGTGGTCGGATATTTCGCGCCGCTGACCCTGGGCGTGGGCTACAGCAACATCGAGGACATCGTCGCCGGGCACTTCGCGGTGGGCGCGCTCGCGTTCCTGTGCGTGATGAAGTTCATCTCGTGGTCGATCGCGCTGGGCAGCGGTACCTCGGGCGGTACGCTGGCGCCGTTGTTCACCATCGGCGGCGCACTGGGTGCGCTGGCGGGTTTCGGCCTGGTGGCGATCGCGCCGGACCTCGGGATCGACCCGCGCATCGCCGGGCTGGTGGGCATGGCCGCGATCTTCGCCGGCGCCTCGCGCGCGCTGCTGACCTCGGTGGTGTTCGCATTCGAGACCACCCAGCAACCGCATGGACTGCTGCCGCTGCTCGGCGGTTGCGCCGCGGCCTACCTGGTGTCGGCGCTGACCATGCGCAACACCATCATGACCGAGAAGATCGCGCGCCGCGGCGTGCGGGTGCCGACCGAGTACGCCGCCGACTACCTCGAACAGGTGCTGGTGCGCGATGCCTGCAGCCGCGGGGTGGTGTCGCTGCGGACGTCCGACGAACTGGGCGAAGTGCGGCAGCGGCTCAACTCGGGACGCAGCGAATACCAGCACCAGGGCTTCCCGGTGATCGACGATGCGGGCCACGTGCGTGGCGTGGTGACCCGCCGCAGCCTGCTGGACCCGTCGGAGCCGAACATCCGCCGCATCGGCGACATGGGCCTGCGCGCGCCGGTGGTGGTGCACGAACACCACTCGCTGCGCGAGGCCGCGGACCACATGGTCGCGGAGAACATCGGCCGGTTGATCGTGGTCGGTGTGGACGCGCCGCACGCGCTGGTGGGCCTCCTCACCCGCGGTGACATCCTGTCCGCGCATCGGCGCCGGCTGAAGGGCGCGCACGAGGGCGGGCGGCATATCCGCATCCGCGAGACGCTGAAGCGCTACACCTCGTAGAGCGGCGCCAGGCTCCGCTCAGCCGGGCATGGCTCGGCTCTACATGGCGCGGACGGCGCCTAGGTTGCCTAGCAGCGCGCGAAGTTCTTCCTTGTCGCGTTCCTCCAGCCCTGACTCGGCGCGCTTGGCCTGCAGTTCGTCGATGCGCTGCTGCAGCGTCTGGCGCTCGAGTTGCGCCATGGCATCGAGGAACTCGCTGCGCCACATGGTCTCTTCGCCCGGCATCGAGTGCATCGCCAGCTTCTGCAACGCGGCCGCCTCGTCGCGTTCGCCGAAATGTTCGAGGATCGCGCCGGTACTGATGTCCGGGCGCTCGCGCACCAGCACCACGAGTTCGGCGAGCAGCTCGATCCCGGGCTGACGCAGGGCGGTGAAGGTGTAGGGCGGCTCCAGCGCCAATGCCAGCGCCGGATGCTGCAGCAGCAGGCCGATCGCGCCGCGCACCAGGCTCCGCTTCGGCGTGGGCGACCCGCGCCCGCCGCCGTGCGCACGCTGCACCGGCACGTGGGTTTCCGCCGTGCTGGCGCGCGCGCCGAGTCCGGTGAGCTCGGTCAGCCGCTGTTTCATCAGGTCGCCGAAGGCCCCGTCCGGAATCTGCGCCAGGAACGGCTTGCAGCGTTCGGCCAGGCGCGCCTTGCCGTCGAGCGTGCCGAGGTTCACGTCCTGGGTCAGTTGTGCGTAGAAGAATTCCGACAGCGGCGTGGCCTCGCGCAGGCGCGCGTCGAAACCCGCGGCGCCGTCCTTGCGCACGATGGTGTCCGGGTCCTCGCCCTCGGGCAGGAACAGGAAGAAGGCCTGGCGGCCGTCCTTCATCCGCGGCAGCACCGACTCGAGCGCTTTCCACGCCGCGGCGCGGCCGGCGCGGTCGCCGTCGAAGCAGAAGAACACGTCGGGCGCGCTGCGGAACAGCAGTTCTGCGTGGTCGGGCGTGGTCGCGGTACCGAGCGTGGCCACGGCCTGGCTGACGCCGTACTGCGCCAGCGCGACCACGTCCATGTAGCCCTCGACCACCACCAGCCGCTCGAGCTTCGGATTGGCCTGCTTCGCCTGCCACAGGCCGTACAGCTCGCGGCCCTTGTGGAACAGCGCGGTCTCGGGCGAGTTGAGGTACTTGGGCGAATCCTCGGGATCGATCACGCGCCCGCCGAACGCGATCGTGCGCCCGCGCCGGTCGTGGATCGGGAACATCAGCCGGTCGCGGAACTTGTCGTAGACCGACCCCTTGTCGTTCTTCGAGAACAACCCGGCGCGCTCGAGCAGTTGCATCCGCCGCTCGTCGGTGCCGAGCGCATCGCGCAGGCCGCTGAAGCCGTCCGGCGCATAGCCGATCGCGTACCGCTCGACGATCGCCGGGTCGATCTCCCGGCGCGCCACATACGCGCGCGCCTTGTCGCTGCCGACCAGCTGCTTGCGGAAGAACTGGGCCGCGGCCTCGAGCGCGGCATAGAGGTCGCGCGCGCCGGTGTCCTCGTTGTTCTGGCGGGTGTCGCGCGGTACTTCCATGCCCACGCGCTTGGCCAGCTCGTCGACCGCGTCGAGGAATTCGAGGCGGTCGAAGTTCATCAGGAACGAGATCGCGGTGCCGTGCGCGCCGCAGCCGAAGCAGTGGTAGAACTGCTTGGTCGGCGACACCGTGAACGAAGCCGAGCGCTCGTCGTGGAACGGGCAGCGTGCGGCGAACTCCTTGCCCTGGCGTTTCAGCGGCACGCGCGTGCCGACCACCTCGACGATGTCGGTGCGGGCGAGCAGGTCGTCGATGAAGGCGTCGGGGATGCGGGCCATGGCGCCTAGGGTATCGCGCGCAAGGCGCGGTCCTATGCCCCCGACAGGCGCTGCTTGACCAGCCTGGAGACGTCGCCCATGTCGGCCTGGCCGGCGAGGCGCGGCTTGAGCACGGACATCAGCTTGCCCATGTCGGCCGGGCCGCTCGCACCAGTCTCGGCGATGGCGGCGGCGATGGCGTCGAGGATCCCGGCCTCGCCCAGTTTGGCCGGCAGGTAGTGCTCGATGATCGCCATCTCGGTGCGCTCGATCGCGGACAGGTCGTCGCGACCGGCGGCGTCGAACTGGCTGATCGAGTCGCGGCGCTGCTTGACCATCTTCTCCAGCACGGACAACACCTCGGCGTCGTCGAGCACGGCACGCTCGTCCCCCACCCGGGGCGCGTCGACTTCCTTCTGCTTGATCGCGGCGTTGATCAGCCGGATCACGCCGAGGCGGGTCTTGTCGCCGCCCTTCATGGCGGCCTTCATGTCATCGGTGAGCTGGGTCTTGAGGGACATGGGGTTCTCCGTAAACGAAAGGCCGGCTACGCTTGCGCGTGCCGGCCTCGGGATTTCGTGCGGGTTCGCGGCCGGGCCGCGAGACCTCAGTACAGGCGCTGGCGCTTGGTGACGTCGCGCGAGCTGCGGCGGGCCTGGCGCTTCACCGCGGCGGCGGCCTTGCGCTTGCGTTCCTGGGTCGGCTTCTCGTAGAACTCGCGCTTGCGGGTCTCGGCCAGCACGCCGGCCTTCTCGCAGGTGCGCTTGAAGCGACGCAGGGCAAACTCGAAAGGCTCGTTTTCGCGGACTTTGACGCTGGGCATGCGGAATTCTCTGGAGTGGCACACGTACCCGGAGCACCGGGCGAGCCGCGTATGATACCGGCTGCCTCCGCGTCCCTGCAACCACGCCGCCCCTCACGTGAAAGTCCTCGGTATCGAAACTTCCTGCGACGAGACCGGGGTGGCGGTCTACGACACCGACCGGCCCGGCCCCGAGGGGCTGCTGGCGCATGCCCTCTACAGCCAGATCGCCCTGCATGCCGAGTACGGCGGGGTGGTACCGGAGCTGGCCAGCCGCGACCACGTGCGCAAGCTGCTGCCGTTGATCCGGCAGACCCTGGCCGAGGCCGGCCTCGCCCCCGCCGACCTCGACGGCGTGGCCTACACCGCCGGCCCCGGGCTGGTCGGCGCCCTGCTGGTCGGCGCGGGGGTGGCCCGCTCGCTGGCCTGGGCGCTGGACCTGCCGGCCGTGGCCGTGCACCACATGGAAGGCCATCTGCTGGCGCCGCTGCTGGAGGATCCGGACCTGAAGCCCCCGTTCGTGGCCCTGCTGGTCTCCGGCGGCCACACCCAGCTGGTGGCGGTCGAGGCCATGGGCCAGTACCGGTTGCTCGGCGAGACCCTGGACGACGCCGCCGGGGAGGCCTTCGACAAGACCGCCAAGATGATGGGGCTGCCGTACCCGGGTGGTCCGGAGCTGGCGCGGCTGGCCGAGCAGGGCAAACCGGGCCAGTACCGGTTCTCGCGGCCGATGACCGACCGGCCCGGGCTGGATTTCAGCTTCAGCGGGCTCAAGACCCAGGTGCTGCTGGCCTGGCAGGCCAGCGACAGGAGCGAGCAGACCCGTGCCGACATCGCCCGCGGCTTCGAGGATGCGGTGGTCGAGACCCTGGCGATCAAGTGCGAACGCGCGCTGGACGCCAGCGGCTGCGACACCCTGGTGGTCGCCGGTGGCGTCGGCGCCAACCGCCGCCTGCGCGCGCGACTGGACACCATGGCCACCGCCCGCGGCGGCCCGGTGCGCTTCCCGCGGCCGGCGCTGTGCACCGACAACGGCGCCATGATCGCGTTCGCCGGCGCACTGCGGCTGGCGGCGGGCCAGCACGAAGGCGCCGCGGTGCAGGTGACCCCGCGCTGGGACATGGCCACCCTTCCGGCGATGTAATCTTCGCCGCATGGACAAGGTTTTCATCGAAGGCCTCGAGATCGAGGCACTGATCGGCATCTACGATTGGGAGCGGCGGATCCGCCAGCCGCTCGCCTTCGACCTGGAGATGGCCTTCGACAACCGCGGCCCGGCCGCGAGCGACGCGATCGAAGACACGCTCGACTACAAGGCGGTCAGCAAGCGCCTGATCGCCTTCGTGTCGGAATCCTCGTACGGACTGGTGGAAACGCTGGCCGAGCAGTGCGCGCTGCTGGTGCTGCGCGAGTTCGGGGTCGAGTCGCTGCGGCTGAAGCTGCGCAAGCCCGGCGCAGTGCGCGGCGCGCGCGCGGTGGGGGTGGAGATCGAGCGCAGCCGTGCGGACCTGCCGCGCGAGGAGGCCGCGTCGGCGAAGCCTGCACGGGCCGGTGCCGTGGTCGCGCCCGAAGCGGCGATGGCGCCACCACTGGTCGGCGCCTCACCGCGTCGACGCGCCTCGGACCGCAAGCCGCGCCCGCGCAGCCGGGCCTACCTCAGCCTGGGCAGCAACCTGTCGCCGGAACAGAACCTGCGCACGGCGGTGGCGGCGCTGCGCGAACGCTTCGGCGAGGTCGAGGTGTCGCCGGTGTACCGCACCGCATCGGTCGGCTTCAAGGGACCGGACTTCCTCAACGCGATCGTCGCGATCGACAGCGACATCCATCCCTTCGCGCTCAACGAGTGGCTGCATGCGCTGGAAGAAGCGCACGGCCGCGACCGCCGCGATGCGTCGTACAGCAACCGTCCGCTGGACATCGACATCATCTATTTCGGCGAGCTGGTGCTCGACGGCCCCGGCGACTTCCAGTTGCCGCGTCCGGAACTGCACCACGCGTTCGTGCTGAAGCCGCTGGCGGACATCGCACCCGAGTTCGTCGACCCGATCCGCGGCATCACCCTGGCCAAGCTCTGGTCGGTGCATCCGGAACACGCCACGCCGCCGACGCAAATCGATCTCGCGCTGTAACACGGCACTGGTGGGCACGGCGATGATCCGCCTGGACGGCGGCGACCCGACCGGGTCCGGCGGACTCGAGCCGGGCATGGCTGGGCTCTACAGGCCCAGGTGGCGGCCGCCGTCGACGCACAGCACCTGGCCGGTGACGTAACCGGCGTCGCGCAGCAACCAGGCGACGACACCGGCGATTTCGTCCGGCGTGCCGGTGCGGCCAAGCGGCGTCTTCGCCAGCAGGGCTTGCTGCAGGTCCTCGTCCACGCCCGTGTCCGGCCACAGGATCGCGCCGGGCGCGATCGCGTTGACCCGCACCCGTGGTGCCAGCGAGACCGCCAGTGAGCGGGTGACCCCGAGCAGCGCCGCCTTGGATGCCGCATAGACGGACAGGTCGGCGCGCGGCTGCAGCGCGTACACATCGGCGAGGTTGACGATCGCGCCGCCGCTCGCGGCCAGGTGCGGGGCCGCGGCCTGCGCGAGGAAGAACGGTGCCCGTGCGTTGATCGCGAACAGCGCGTCCCATTGTTCCGGAGTGGCGCTGCCGGTCGGGGTGGGAAAGAACGCGGAGGCGTTGTTTACCAGTGCGTCGAGCCGCCCGAACCGCCCCACTGCCTGCGCCACCAGCTCGGGCAGGCGGTCGAATGCGGCCAGGTCGGCCTGCAACGACAACACGCTGCCGGGGCGGATGGCCTCGCATCCGGCGACGAGCGCGCGCATGTCCGCGGCGGAAGCGTGGTAGTGCAGGGCGAGGTCGTAGCCGTCCGCATGCAGGCGCCGCGCGATCGCCGCGCCGATGCGCCGCGCCGCGCCGGTGATCAACGCGACAGGCGCCGGCGCGACCGGGGTCGACGTGCCCGTGGCCGGCATTGCGGGTTGGGCTGCGGTCATCGAGGCCTCCGGGGTTGCGGCTATGCTGGTCATTATGTCCACATTGCCCCCACCCGACGCGGACGCGCTGGCGCATAGCGGCCACTTGCGCAAGGTCATCCAGGAACAGATCTTTGCCAGCAGGGGTTCGATCCCGTTCTCGCGCTTCATGGAGTTGTGCCTGTATGCGCCTGGGCTCGGCTACTACAGTGCGGGCGCGACCAAGTTCGGTGCGGATGGTGATTTCGTCACCGCGCCGGAACTGGGTCCGTTGTTCGCCGCCTGTACCGCCGACGCAGTCGCGCCGGTGCTGCGGCAACTCGGGCCGGGCGCGGAATTCGTCGAACTCGGCGGCGGCAGCGGCGCCTTCGCCGAAGTCGCGCTCAAGCGGCTGCTGGCGCTGGATGCGTTGCCGTCGCGCTACGCCATCCTCGAGCCCAGCGCGGACCTGCGCGAACGCCAGCAGCAGCGCCTGCGCGAGCGCCTCAATCCGCTGCTCGCGGACCTGGTGGAATGGCTGGACACGCCACCGCAGGAACCCTGGAGCGGGGTGCTGTTCGCTAACGAGGTGATCGACGCGCTGCCGACGCCGCGCTTCACCCTGCGCGACGGCGAAGTGTTCGAGGAACATGTCGCGCTCGACGGCGAAGGCCGCTTCATCCGCGAGGACCGGCCGGCCGACGCGTTGCTGGCCGCGGCGGTGCGCCATGTCGAGCGCCAGCTCGAGGCGCCGTTCGCCGACGGTTATCGTTCCGAGCTGCTGCCGCAGCTGCCTTACTGGCTGCAGGCGGTGATCGGCGGCATGGACAGCGGCGCGCTGCTGTTCGTGGATTACGGCCATCCACGCCGCGAGTACTACCTGCCGCAGCGCAGCGACGGCACCCTGCGCGCGTTCCGCCGCCATCACCTGGTCGACGATCTGTATGCGCATCCGGGACTGCAGGACCTGACCGCCTCGGTCGACTTCACCGCGCTGGCGGAGGCCTGCGACGGCGCCGGCTTCGATTTCGCCGGTTACTGCACCCAGGCCAGCTTCCTGCTCGGCAACGGCCTGGCGCAGCGGCTGGAGGAAGCGGAAGCGAAGGCGCGCGACGAACTCGCGCGCCAGCGCCTGCGCCAGGAGACCAGGCAATTGACGATGCCGGAAGCGATGGGCGAACGTTTCCAGGCGATGGGTTTCGCGCGCGACGTCGAGTTCGGTGCAGCATTCCTCGCCGGCGACCTGGGTTGGCGGCTATGAGAATGCCCTCGTGACCTGGGTCAAGCCGTTGCGGCGCATGCGCATGTGGCTGGCGCTCTGGTGCCTGGGGATCGTCGCCCTGGTGGTCGTGTGCCTGCTGCCGGGGCCGGACCTGCCGCGGGTGCCGGTCAACGACAAGTTCGAGCATGCGCTGGCGTTCGCGTTGCTGGCTTCGTCCGCGGTGCAGCTGTTCGTGCGCGGGCGCGCGTTGGCCACGATCGCCGCCGGATTGCTGGCGCTGGGGGTCGGCATCGAGTTCGCGCAGGCGGCCTTCACCAGCACCCGGGCGATGGAGCTGGCCGACGTGGTTGCCGACGCGATCGGCATCGGCGCCGGCATGGCGGTGGCGTGGACGCCGCTGCGCGACGCCCTCCTCCACATCGACCGCAGGACGTGATGTAGAGCGGAGCCAGGCTCCGCTCAGCCGAGCATGGCCCGGCCCTGCGGAATCGCGCCGACGAACGGCGGCCGCCTGCAGTCCCTGCCGGCGTTATGTGCCATGCGGCATCGGCCGAGATGGAGCATCACATGCCAAGGTTCATCATCGAGCGTGAAATCCCGGGTGCCGGCTCGCTGTCGCCGCAGGAGCTGCAGGCCATCTCGCAGAAATCGTGCGGTGTGCTGCGGGACATGGGCCCGCAGGTGCAATGGGTGCAGAGCCACGTCACCGCGGACAAGATCTATTGCGAGTACATCGCCCCGGACGAGGCCAGCGTGCGTGAACACGCGCGCCTGGGCGGGTTCCCGGCCAATGCCGTGAACCGGGTGGTGGGGCGGATCGATCCGACGACGGCGGACTAGCAGGCTCGAGCGAGCGGAGCATGGCTCCGCTCTACGGGTTCTTGAGGGTGCGGGCGGAGGCGATCGCGGCGATGCGCGCGCGGCGCAATGCCTCGCCGAGTTGCGGCCCTTCGAGCCTGGCGCCTTCCGGGCCCGAACCGGTGAGGTCGGCGGCGCGCACCGCCTGGGCGGCGGCGAGCAGGCGCTGCAGTTCCGCACCCTGCGGATAGGCGTCGTGCCGGTGCCCGGTGCGGCCGCGCTTGTCCGCCTCGCACACCAGCGCCAGTTGCGCGATCCGCTCGGGCTGCCGGAACGCGTCGCAGCGCGCCAGCAGGTCGTGCACGGTGTCGTCGCGCAATTCGGCGAGCCGGTGGATGTTGAGGTGCTCGCGGCAGGCCATTTCCGCCAGTCGCCGGTGCGCCAGCGGCACCTTCAGGCGTTCGCACAACGCAACCAGCGGCTGCAGTCCGGCGTGCTCGTGGCCGATGTGCTTCGGCAGCACGTGCGCGGGCGTGCGCGCCTTGCCGAGGTCGTGGACGAGCGCGGCGAAACCGATCACGGCGTCGCCGGGCGCGAGCATGGCGGCCATGTCGCAGACCAGCTCGACGTGCACGCCGGTGTCGACCTCGGGGTGGAACTCGGCGCGTTGCGGCACGCCGTACAGCGCGTCGACCTCGGGCAGCACCACCGCCAGCGCGCCGCAATCGTGCAGGGTGCGCACGAATGCCGCCGGCGCGGCACTGGCGAGCGCGCGCGACAGCTCCTGCCACACCCGTTCCGGTACCAGTTCCGCGAGCTCGCCGGATGCGACCATGTTGCGCATCAGCGCCATGGTGTCGTCGGCGACCCGGAAACCCAGCGGCGCGAAACGTGCCATGAAGCGTGCCGCGCGCAGCACCCGCAGCGGATCTTCGCTGAACGCCGGGCCCACATGGCGCAACACGCGCGCCTCGAGGTCGCGCTCGCCGTCGAACGGATCCACCAGGCTGCCGTCCGCGCGCTGGGCGATGGCGTTGATGGTGAAGTCGCGGCGGCCGAGGTCCTCTTCCAGCGTCACCGACGGATCGGCGTCGACCACGAAACCGCGATGGCCGCGGCCGGACTTGCGCTCGGTGCGCGCCAGCGCGTACTCCTCATGCGTGTCCGGATGCAGGAATACCGGGAAGTCGCGCCCGACCGCGCGGAAGCCGCGCGCGAGCATCGCCTCGGGGGTGTCGCCGACCACCACGTAGTCGCGGTCGCCTTCGGCCAGCCCGAGCAGGCGGTCGCGCACCGCGCCGCCGACCAGGTAGACGTCCATTGCATCCATGCCGCGATGATGCCACGGGCTATGGTTTCGCGAGGGGGCAGGTGAAGGACTTGCGGGCCGCGCTGCGGTCGCCCTGCATGCGCGCGGTGAGCGGCAACGCCTTGCCGTCGAGGCGCCAGTCGTAGATCGTGCTGAACGCCAGCACCCGTGCCACGTACTCGCGGGTTTCCTTGTAGCTGATGGTCTCGATCCAGAAGTCCGGATCCATGCCCGGGCGCTGCGACTGCCAGCGCTGCAGCGGGGTCGGCCCGGCGTTGTAGCCGGCGATCGCGAAGTAGGGTTTGCCGCCGTACCTGTCCAGTACCTTGCGCAGGTAGGCGGTGCCGAGCGCGATGTTGGTGTCGGGGTCGTACAGCGACTCCGCGCCGCGCCACGGCAGGCCCAGGCGCCGCGCCTCGGCGGCGCCCGTCGCAGGCACCACCTGCATCAGTCCGCGTGCATTCGCGGCCGAGCGCGCGTTCGGGTCGAACACGCTCTCGGCGCGGATCTCGGCCGCGACCCAGGACGGATCGAGGTCCTGCCTGGCGGCTTCGCGCCGGATCGTGGCGTCGTGGTGCAGCGGGAAGCGCAGCTCGTACAGGCGGCGCTCGTCCGGCTTGCGCCCGAGCGCGAACACCGCGCGGTCGAACCAGCCGTTGTCCTGCGCGACTTCCACCGCGAGCCGGCGCCGGCTGTCGTCGAAGCGCGACAGCGCGTCGTTCCACTCGCGCTCCGCCCACGGCTTGCGCTCGATCCGGAACAGCTGCATCGCCCGCACGATCGCCGGATCGGCGGCGACCGCGGCCTTCGCCGCGTCGCTGTCGTGCGGCAGCCACGGGCACAGCGTGTACGGCGCACCGAGGCGGTCGGCGGCAAGGAAGCCATGGAACTCCGGCTCCAGCGCGGCGCGCGCATACGCCGCCTGCGCGCCTGCCTTGTCGCCGGTCAGCTCCAGCAGCCGGCCTTCGAAATAGGTCCAGCGCGCGTCGGCGCGCTGCTTCGCATCCATCGCGCGGATCGCCGCCAGCGCCGCCGGCCAGTCGGAGCGTGCCAGCGCTTCGCGGACCCGCCATTCGTGCAGGCGCTCGTCGTATGCCGATGCCGGCACCGCCGCCAGCCGGCGTTGCGAGCCGGGATCGTAGGAGGCGACCGTCCACAACGCGACCTGGTACAGCACACGGCCACGGTCGGCCTCGGTGAACCCGAGCGCCTGCGCGAACTTCGGCAGGCGCGCTTCGGCCGCATCCGGGTTCGACTTGCCCAGTTTCGCCAGGCCCTGCGATGCGATCCAGCGGCTGCGTTCGGTCTTCGGCCATCCCAGCGCGCGATCGTCGGGGTTGTCGACGAAGCCGGCATAGCCCTCGGCAAGCGCGCGCTGGTCGTCGGGCAGGCCGTTCGCGGCCTCGCGCATGACCGCGCTGTTCCATTCGCCCGCGGCCTTGTCGATGCGCTGCCAGCGGATGGCCGGTGGCAGCCCGCCCTTGCCGGCGAGCACCGCGAACGGCTTGTCGCAATCGTCGGGCAGGGCGTTGCCGGTGCTGTTCCAGAGCGCCTGCGCATCGGTCACCCATTGCGCATCGGCGGCGCCGGTCTGCGCGCGCGCGTTCAATTCGGCGCAACGCAGCGTGGTGGACTTGATCGTGGGCGACCACGCGGCGCGGAACGCGGCCCATTGCTCGCGCCGCGACAGCGCCGCCAGCCAGAGTTCGCGGAAGGCTTCCGCCACTGCCTGGCCCTGGTAGCGGGCGAGGAAGGCCTGGCCATCGGCGATCGGCAGGATGTCCATGTCGCGGCGCAGGGCCGCATATTCGATCCAGCCGTACAGCGGATGCCGGGCGAGCGCGGCGTACTGCGCGGCGTCGGCCTGGCCGCGTTCGGCGGCCTCGATCGCTGCGTGCACCTGTGCCAGTTGCGGGTCGACGGTCTGCGGACGCGCCTGCGCGCCCGCCATCGGCAGGGCGAGCAGCAGCACGAGCAGGCTGCGTGGGGTCATGCTGCGCAGAAACCGTCGGCCCAGGGTCATGCGTCCGACTATAGCCGGGCCAAGGTGAACGGGATTTTTGCGCTCAGGCAGCGCGCAGCGCCCGTTCCGGGACGTCGATCTCGATCGACAGCGCGAGATGGTCGGACAGCGCCGCGGGCAGCGCGCGCATGCCCCGCAGCACGAGCGGGCTGCTGACCAGGATGTGGTCGATCGCCTTGTGCGGGCGCCAGCTGGGGAAGGTCGGCACGCACGAGGCCGGCGGCTGCAGCTGGGTGCGCCTGTACAGCAGTTCCATTTCCGGGCGGTCGGGCAGGCAGTTGAAGTCGCCCATCAGCACCACGTTGCGCTGGCCGTGCAGCAGCTCGGCGATGAACGCGATCTGGGTGCGGCGCGAAGTCGCGCCCAGCGACAGGTGCGCGATCGCGACGGTCAGTCCGTCGTCGCCGTCGCCGAAGCGCGCCAGCAGCACGCCACGCCCGGCGATGCGCCCGGGCAACGGATGATCGGTCACGTCCACCGGCTCGAGCTTGCTCAACAGGCCGTTGGCGCTGGAAGCGAAGCCGCCGACGCTGCGGTTGGGCTGGTGGCTCCAGTAGTCGAAGCCGCCGCGCTGCGCGAGATAATGGGTCTGGTTGGTGAAGCCGGAACGCAGGCTGCCCGGATCGCTTTCCTGCAGGCCGACGATGTCGTGTTCGCCGGCCAGGCGCGCGATCTTGTCGAGCGAGCCGCGCTTGTTGCCCGCCGGCAGCACGTGCGACCAGCTGCGCGAGACATAGTCGCTGTAGCCGCGCGTGCTGGAGCCGGCCTGGATGTTGGCGCTGAGCAGCTTGAGCCGGCGGGTCGCCATCCTGTCCGCCGTCAGTGGGCGGCCGGCTCCATTCCGGCGCGCTCCATGGCAACCAGCTGGTCGGTGATGCGCAGCATGTCCTGCCAGCTGCGGCCGAGCACGCGGTACTTGCCGTCCACGACGAGGGTCGGGGTGCCACCGACGCCGGTGCGGAGCATGAACTGCTTGCCGCGGTTGACCTTGGCTTCGGTCGAGAAGCTGTGCATGTCGGCCAGGAAGCGCTTCGCATCCGCGCCATGCTTGCCGTAGAACGCCGCCACCGCGGCCTCGTCCGGCTGCTTGCCTTCGCCCGGCAGGCTCTGTTCCAGGTGGATGGCACGGAACATCGCGGTGTGGGTCCGGTCCACCAGCCCCATCGACTCGGCGACGTAGTAGGCGCGCGCATACGGGGTCCATTGCGGGCCGAACGGCGCCGGCACGTAGGCCACCCGCACGTCCGCGGGCGCCTTCGCCTTCCACGCGCTGAACACCGGTTCGAACTGCGCACAGGCGGGGCAGACGTAGCCGAACACCTCGACCACCTCGATCTTGCCGTTGAGCGGCTGGTAGGGCTGGCCGTTCTGGATGACTTCGTAGTCCACGCCGGGGACCAGCGCGGCAGCCGGTTGTGCGGCCGGCGAGGCCGCCGTCGTTCCGGCGGGCGCGGCAGCAGGCGCGACGGCGTCGGCCGCCGGCACTTCGGCACCGGCCGCGGCAGCGGCCGAAGCGGCGGCAGCCTGGGCCTCGGCGCTCGGCGCGGCCGAGCTCGCGGGCGTCGCGGGGGCGGCGGCATCGCCTGCGGAAGGGGCCTGGTTGCAGGCCGCCAGCAGCAGCACCGAGAACAGCAGGGCGGACTTGGGCAGGATCGAACGGATCATGGATGGCTCCTTGGGGTCAGCGTGCCGCACGCAGCCGGGCCACCAGCTGGTCGGCGATGCGCAACGCATCCTGGTGGGTGCGCGGCGTGATCAGGTAGCGGCCGTCGACGATCATCGTGGGCGTGCCCGGCAGCTTGACGCCAACTTCGAACGCGCGCGCGCGCTGCATCAGCGCGTCGACCTGCGGCCCGACCATGGCGGCCTTGATCGCCGCCGGATCCAGGCCCTGCTGGCCGTAGTACCAGGCGATCTCGTCGATGGTGGCATTGCGGGCCAGCAAGCCGTCGTGATGGACGGCCCGGAACATGGCGTCGTGGGTGCGGGCCACCGCGTCCGCGCGCTCGGCGGCGAAGAAGCCGCGGGCGAAGGCGTCGCCGGGATCGAAGGCGGCGGGGACGTAGGTGAAGCGCACGTCGTCCGGCAGCTTGCGCACCCAGGCCGCGAGCAGCGGCTGGAACTCGGCGCAGTGCGGGCACCAGTACGCGAAAACCTCGACTACCTCGATCCTGCCGTCGAGCGGCCGGTAGGGCGTGCCGTTCTCGATCAGCAGGTAATCGCGGCCTTCGACGGGCGGCGCGGGCTCGGCAGCGGCGGCGGCCAGCGGAAGCAGCAGGCAGGACAGCACCAGCAGGCAGCGCGCCAGCAGGATCGACCTCATCCGCCTGGGCTTCAAGGCTCGTCGCTGCTGGCGTGCAGGCCTTGCAGGTAGCTGGCCAGCGACTGGATTTCCTCGTCGCTCAGCGAGCGGGCGACCGCGGCCATGATCCCGAAGGCGTGCGCGTCGCGTTCGAGGGTGGTGCCGGCGCGGTATTCCTCCAGGCGCCGGGCCACGTAGGCCGACTGCTGGCCGCCGATGTGCGGATACGCCGGGCCGGGGTTGCCGGCGCCGCTCGGACCATGGCAGGCCATGCATGCGGGGATGCCACGCGTGGCGTCGCCGCCGAGGAACAGGCGCTCGCCGACCTGGTAGAACTTCAGGTCCTTGTTGGCGCCCTCGGCGATCAGGGTGTCGTCGGCGATGCCGGCGCCGGCCTTCTGCTGGGCGAAGAAGGCACCGATATCGCGCATGTCCTGCGCCGACAGCGGGGCGGCCATCGGCGCCATCACCGCAGCCATGCCGGTGTTGCGCTCGCCGCTCTTGAACAGGGCCAGCTGGTGCGCGGTATAGCGCTCGGGCATGCCGGCGATGCGCGGGTACTGCGGATCGGTCGGATTGCCGTCCAGGCCGTGGCAGGCGGCGCAGGCGCCGGCCTTGGTGGCCCCGGCCTTGGCGTCGCCCCAGTGGGTCGTGGCCAGCGCTGCGACTGCCGAGGCGTCCAGCGGCGCGGCCTGCACCGGCGGATTCTCCGGCAGCGGGGTGACGGTGGACCCGGTGGTCTGGGCGTAGGCGGCCGCGGCGACCGCGAAGGTGGCGAGGGCAGCAATACCGTAGGCGCGGACGTGGCGCATGCAAAACTCCGGACACGATGGATGGCGCGCCGTGCGGCGGCCGTCAAGTCCCGAATTATCGGCCGCGGGGCCCAAGGCGGTCAAACAAACTCGTAAAACCGGCCCTCGCGCCATGCGAAGCTATGCCCATGGCCGTCCCCAATCCGCTCGAACGCGCGACCTACCTGCTCGCCGCCCATACCCCCCGCCAGCTGCCGCCCGACGGTGGCTTCGAGGTCGCGTTTTCCGGCCGCTCCAACGCCGGCAAATCGACCGCGCTCAATGCCCTGTGCCGGCAGAACGCGCTGGCGCGGGTCTCCAAGACCCCGGGCCGCACCCAGCAGCTGGTGTTCTTCGCGATCCCGCCGCACGAGGACCATTACCTGGTCGACCTGCCCGGCTACGGTTACGCCAAGGTGCCGCAGGACCTGCAGGCGCACTGGCAGCACTTTCTCGACGGCTACTTCACCACCCGCCAGGCCTTGCGCGGGCTGGTGGTGGTGATGGACATCCGCCATCCGCTCAAGGACTACGACCGGCAGATGCTCGGCTACGCGGTCCGGCGCGGGCTGCCGGCGCACGCGCTGCTGACCAAGGCCGACAAGCTCGGCCGCGGCGCCCAGGGCAACGCGCTGCAGGCGGTGCGCAAGGAACTGTCGTCGGCGTTCGGCGACACCGTCGGCGTGCAGGTGTTCTCGGGCGAGTCGAAGCTCGGCGTCGACGAGGCGCGTGCGGTGGTCAACGGCTGGCTGGAGCTGTAGAGCCGAGCCATGCTCGGCTCTACAGCTCGAACAGGCGGCCGACCAGCGCCGCGACGGCCATCGCCAGTGCACCCCAGAAGGCGACCCGCAGCGCGCCACGCCAGGGGTTGGCGCCACCGATCCGTGCCGCCAGCGCACCCGACAGCAGCAATGCCAGCAACGTGGTCGCGACCATCGCCGTCTGTACCCGCGCGGCCGGCGCCAGCAACATCGTGGCGATCGGCAGCAGCGAGCCCGCGGTGAACGCGGCGGCCGACGCGAGCGCCGCCTGCACCGGCCGCGCGCGCAGGGTTTCGGTGATGCCGAGTTCGTCGCGTGCGTGCGCTCCCAGCGCGTCGTGTTCGGTCAGCCCGGTCGCGACCTGGCGCGCCAGGTCCGGCTGCAGGCCGCGCTTGACGTAGATGCGGGTGAGTTCGGCCAGCTCGCTGTCCGGATCCTGGGCCAGCTCGCGGGTTTCCTTGGCGATGTCGGCGCGCTCGGTGTCGGCCTGCGACTGCACCGAAACATATTCGCCCGCGGCCATCGAGATCGCGCCGGCCACCAGCCCGGCGATGCCGCTGGCCAGCACCACCGCCTGGCTGGCGCCGCTGGCGGCCACGCCGACCACCAGTCCCGCGATCGAGACGATGCCGTCGTTGGCGCCGAGCACGGCGGCGCGCAACCAGTTGGCGTTGGCGGAGCGATGGGTTTCCGTGTGCCAGCGGCGCATGTCGGTTTTCCCGGTCGAAGGCGCATCATAATCTGCATCCTGCAATCCAACAGCGAAAGGCCCCGATGTCGAGTCCCAGCAGCGTCGCCGAGTCACCGGTCACCGAGCGTCGCGAACTGGTGGAATATCTCGCCAGCGGCGCGCGCGCGCGCGCCGACTGGCGGATCGGCACCGAGCACGAGAAGTTCGGCTTCCGGCTCGACGACCTGCGGCCGCCGGCGTTCGACGGCGAGCGCGGGATCGAGGCGCTGCTGAACGGGCTGACGCGCTACGGCTGGGCGCCGGTGCAGGAGCATGGCAGGACCATCGCGCTGCTCAAGGGCGACGCCTCGGTGACGCTGGAACCGGCGGGACAGCTGGAACTGTCCGGCGGCCAGCTCGAAACCATCCACCAGACCTGCTGCGAGGTGGAATGCCACCTGCACGAAGTGCGCGGCGTGGCCGACGAACTCGGGCTCGGCTTCCTCGGCATGGGCTTCCAGCCCAAGTGGCGGCGCGAGGACATGCCGTGGATGCCCAAGGGCCGCTACAGGATCATGCGCGATTACATGCCCAGGGTCGGTTCGCTCGGCCTGGACATGATGACCCGCACCTGCACGGTGCAGGTCAACCTCGATGTCGGCAGCGAGGCCGACATGGTGAAGAAGTTCCGGGTGTCGCTGGCGTTGCAGCCGATCGCCACCGCGCTGTTCGCCGACTCGCCGTTCACCGAGGGCAAGCCGAACGGTTTCCTCAGCTACCGCTCGCACATCTGGACCGACACCGATCCGGGCCGCACCGGCATGCTCGACTTCGTGTTCGAGGACGGCTTCGGCTACGAGCGCTATGTCGACTACCTGCTCGACGTGCCGATGTACTTCTCCTACCGCAACGGGGAGTACATCGACCTGGCCGGCAGGTCGTTCCGGAAATTCATGGACGGCAAGCTCGACGAACTGCCCGGCGTGCATCCGACCCTGCGCGACTGGTCCGACCACATGACCACCGCGTTCCCGGAAGTGCGGCTGAAGAAATACCTGGAGATGCGCGGCGCCGACGGCGGCCCCTGGAACCGGCTGTGCGCGCTGCCGGCATTCTGGGTCGGGCTGCTGTACGACGATGCGGCGCTGGACGCGGCCTGGGACCTGGTGAAGGACTTCTCGATGACCGAGCGCCATGCGCTGCGCGACGGGGTCCCGAAGCATGCATTGAAACTGGCCTTCCGCAACGGCACCGTGCGCGATCTCGCCGCCCGTGCGCTGGAGATTTCGTCCGCGGGCCTGCAGCGGCGCGCATGCAACAACCGCAACGGGGTCGACGAACGCATCTTCCTCGCTCCGTTGATCGAGTATGCGGACGCCAACCAGACGCCTGCCGAGCGCAAGCTGGAGCTGTTCCATGGCGAATGGAACGGCAGCGTCGACCCGGTGTTCCGCGAATTCGCATATTGAGGATGCAACAAATGAAATCCCGTGCCGCCGTCGCCTTCGCCCCAGGACAACCGCTGCAGGTCGTCGAGATCGATGTCGCGCCGCCGCGTGCCGGCGAGGTGCTGGTGAAGATCAGCCACACCGGCGTCTGCCACACCGATGCGTTCACGCTCGGCGGCGACGACCCGGAAGGGATCTTCCCCGCGGTGCTCGGTCACGAAGGCGCGGGCGTGGTGGTCGAGGTCGGCGCGGGCGTCACCAGCGTCAAGCCCGGCGACCACGTGATCCCGCTGTACACCGCCGAATGCGGCGAGTGCCTGTTCTGCAAGTCGGGAAAGACCAACCTGTGCGTCGCGGTGCGCGCGACCCAGGGCAAGGGCGTGATGCCGGACGGCACCTCGCGCTTCTCGTACGGCGGCGCGCCGGTGTACCACTACATGGGCTGCTCGACCTTCAGCGAATACACGGTCGTGGCCGAGGTGTCGCTGGCGAAGATCAATCCGGACGCGCCGCACGAGCAGGTCTGCCTGCTCGGCTGCGGCGTCACCACCGGCATCGGCGCCGTGCACAACACGGCCAAGGTGCAGGCGGGCGATTCGGTCGCGGTATTCGGGCTGGGCGGCATCGGCCTGGCGGTGATCCAGGGCGCGCGCCAGGCGAAGGCCGGCCGCATCATCGCGATCGACACCAACCCGGGCAAGTTCGAACTCGCGCGCTCGATGGGCGCGACCGACTGCGTCAACCCGAAGGACCATGACCAGCCCATCCAGCAGGTCATCGTCGGGATGACCGGCTGGGGCGTGGACCATTCGTTCGAGTGCATCGGCAACGTCAACGTGATGCGCGCGGCGCTGGAATGCGCGCACCGCGGTTGGGGCCAGTCGGTGGTCATCGGCGTGGCCGGCGCGGGCCAGGAGATTTCCACGCGCCCGTTCCAGCTGGTGACCGGCCGTACCTGGAAAGGCACCGCCTTCGGTGGCGTCAAGGGCCGCAGCCAGCTGCCGGGCATGGTCGAGGACGCGATGCGCGGCGACATCGATCTTGCGCCCTTCGTCACCCACACCCTGCCGCTGGATCGCATCAACGAGGCGTTCGAGCTGATGCACGCGGGCAAGTCGATCCGCACCGTGATCCATTTCTGACATGGCTGCTTCCGGCATGCAGCGCCTCGAGCATCGCGCCTGCTTCGGCGGCTGGCAGGACGTCTACCGGCACCGTTCCGAAGCGCTGGATTGCGACATGACCGTCGGCGTGTACTTCCCGCCGCAGGCGGCGCAGGGTCCGTGCCCGGTGCTGTACTGGCTGTCGGGCCTCACCTGCACCGAGCAGAATTTCATCACCAAGGCCGGCGCGCAGCGGTACGCGGCGGAGCACGGGATCATCCTGGTGGCGCCGGACACCAGCCCGCGCGGCGAGGACGTTGCGGACGAAGACCGCTACGACCTCGGCAAGGGCGCCGGCTTCTACCTGGATGCCACGCAACAGCCGTGGGCGCGGCAATACCGGATGCACGATTACATCGCGCATGAGCTGCCGGCATGGGTCGAGTCGGATCCGGCGGCCAGCGGCGTGCGCGCGATCGCCGGGCATTCGATGGGAGGCCACGGCGCGCTGGTGATCGCGTTGCGCAACCCCGGCCGCTATCGCAGCGTGTCCGCGTTCTCGCCGATCGTGGCGCCGTCGCGGGTGCCGTGGGGCGAGCAGGCGTTCACCGCCTATCTCGGCAAGGATCGCGCGACGTGGAAGCAGTGGGACGCGTGCGAATTGATCGCAAGTGCCAGCGAGCGACTGCCGCTGCTGGTCGACCAGGGCGATGCCGACGAATTCCTGGCCACCCAGCTGCGGCCGGAACTGCTGCGCGAGGCCTGTGCCGCCGCCGGCCATCCGCTGACCCTGCGCATGCAGCCGGGCCATGACCACAGCTACTACTTCATCTCGACGTTCATCGGCGAGCACATCGCCTGGCATGCCGCCGCGATGGCGCGTCACGACAAGCCGTCGTCTTCGTGAGGGGGCCGCCGCGAACGTGAAGCCCCTGGCTTCTGCCGCAAGCTTCTGCGCACGAAGCGGATGGACTCGCTTGGGGTAGCCGGCGTGAGCGCGGTCCTGTGAGACGGGGCCTTCTGCGGCATGGATGCCGCAGCAGAGCCTACATGGATGTATTCACGGCGTGACCCGGCTCACAGGGCCATGCTCGCGCCGGCCCATCACGGAGTAATCGGTGTAGGCGAAGCGGTCGTCGCGGAGGACGGTCTCGCCGCGCTGCAGCCGCAAGGGCGCGGAGAACATCGGTCCGTCGGCGACGCAGGTGTGGAACTCGCCGTTCTCGCCGCAGGGGTCGATCCCGGGAGGCAGCTCCGTCAGCAGCGCCTCGTCGAAATCGCGGCCGGCGAAACGCGCGTCCAGCTGGGTGGTGTCGACGCAGCACAGCGAGGCCCGCAATCCACCGGCGATCATCGCCCGCCCCAGCTGCACGGTGTCGCTGCCGAACAGCGGAAACAACGGTGTCCAGCCCAGCCGCGCGCACAACGCTTCGCGCCAGGCGCGGATGTCGGCCAGGAACAGGTCGCCGAAGGCGATCGTCGCGATGCCCGGCCAGCGTTCGCGCGCCGTTTCAAGCGCGGCTGCGAACGTCGCCTCGTAGACCGCGTTGTCGGCGCGCTGCGGCATCCGCGCCTCGATCACCGGCAGGCCGGCCGCGGCGGCCTGCGCATGCAGCACCTCCACCCGGATGCCCTGCATCGCGATGCGTTCGTAGCCCTCGGTGATCGTGGTCAGCAGGCCGACGACCTCGACGCCGGCGCGCTGGCGCAATGCATGCAGGGCCCAGGCCGCATCCTTGCCGCCGCTCCAGGACAGGAGGACGGGTGTCACGTCGCCGAGACGTCGCGCAGTTCCCAGCCGTTGCCGGCCAGCAGGCGCAGGCGGTGCCTGAGCACGCCGCCGGGAATGGTGGTGACCGCGACCAGGTCGATGTGCAGGTCGTGCTGCTCGCCCTGCACGGTGGCCGCCGGATCCCGGGCGCCCAGGCCGGGGTCGACGTCGTCGGGGTCGTCCTGCGCGCCGCGCCAGCGCTGGAACAGCGCGTCGCTGCGCAGCGCGTCCTGCAACTCCCGCGCCAGCGCCTCGGCGCCATGGCCGCGGAACGCGAACGCGGCGTCGCTGCCGCGCGCGCTTTCGGGATGGCGCAGGCTGATGTGGTAACGGATCGGCATCGCGGTTCCTCTTGTCAGTGCCAGGCACCGAGGATCATGCCGTACAGGGCGAACTGCAGCGTGTGATAGCCGCCGTCGATCAGCCACAGCTTGAAGCTGCGCCCGGCGAAGGCGTAGTTGATGCCGGGCTTCACTCGAATTCGTGCGGTTCGGCGGCGAAGCCCACCACCAGCGTGCCCTTGCCGACGTTGACCATGCCGGTCAGGCCCATCACCGTCTCGAACAACTCGATGTTGTACGCCGCGCAGGTCGCGCGCAGGTCCTCGTAACCGGGCATGGCGCGCATCTCGGCCAGTTCGCCGCCGTAGCTCAGGCACATCGTCGGCGTCATCAGGCCCTTGCGCACGCGGTCGCCGGCGAACCCGAACAGGCGCGCGCAGGCCGCCTCCAGGCCCTTGATCTTCGCCACCGGCCCGGTTTCGCCGCGGTTGCAGTGCAGGATCGGCTTGATGTCCAGCGCGCTGCCGAGGGTGGCGCTGATCAGGCTCACGCTGCGGTCGCCGCGTTTGCGGGTGCGCGCGCGCAGGTAGTGAAGGTCGGTGGCGACCATGTAGGCGTGGGTGTGCAGCGCCAGGTGCTCCAGCCGGGCGCGGATCTTGGCCGCGCCCTCGCCGCCCTCGATCAGGCGCACCGCCTCGACCGCGGTGACGCCCTGGCCGGCGAACACGTTCTGCGAGTCGATCACGCGCAGCGCGAACGGCGTGTCGTGGCCCGCGGCCGCGCGGATCGGCCGGTACTCGTTGAGGATCGCGAAACTGGCCTGGGTGGCATTCTCGTGGATCGGGCTGCGGGTCTTCGTCGTGGTCAGGCAGAACACGTAGTCGTAGTCCTTCACCAGCGAGCCCAGGAACAGTTCCTGGATCTGCTGCACCGTGAACGGCGAGGTCTCGGCGTCGGCGCCGCGCTCGGCGATGTGCGAATGCAGGAAACCGAGCGTCGCCTGTTCGTCGCGCATGTCGACGAGGGTGTCCTCGCCGATGTGCACGGTGACCGGGAGCAAAGTGATGCGGTGCTGCCTGAAATAGTCGCCCGGCAGGTCGCAGGCCGAGTCGACGACGAGTCCGATGCGCATGATGGGTTCCCCTGTAGCTTGGGGGCACGCTACCCCAAACCCCGGCGTACTGCACCCGGGGTGACCCGGGCTTGCGGCGGGCCGGACCGCGGGCCGACACTGGCGCCATGAAGGACAAAGAACAGATCGTCGACAACTGGCTGCCGCGCTACACCGGGGTGCCCCTGGACGGCTTCGGCGAGCACATCCTGCTGACCAACTTCGGCGGCTACCTGGGCCACTTCGCCCGGCTCACCGGCGCCGGAATCGTCGGTGCCGACCGGCCGATGCCCAGTGCCACCGCCGACGGCATCACCATGATCAATTTCGGCATGGGCAGCCCCAATGCCGCGACCATGATGGACCTGCTGTCGGCGATCGCGCCCAAGGCGGTGCTGTTCCTGGGCAAGTGCGGTGGGCTCAAGCGCAAGAACCAGCTCGGCGACCTGGTGCTGCCGATCGCGGCGATCCGCGGCGAGGGCACCAGCGACGACTACCTGCCGCCGCAGGTGCCGGCGCTACCGGCGTTCGCACTGCAGCGCGCGGTCTCGACCATGATCCGCGACATGGGCCTGGACTACTGGACCGGCACCGTCTACACCACCAACCGCCGGGTCTGGGAGCACGACGAGGCGTTCAAGGAACGCCTGCGGGTGATGCGCTGCATGGCGGTGGACATGGAGACCGCGACCATCTTCGCCGCCGGTTTCGCCAACCGCATCCCGTGCGGCGCGCTGCTGCTGGTGAGCGACCAGCCGATGGTGCCCGAGGGCGTCAAGACCGAGGCGAGCGACGCCAGGGTCAGCGCGTCGTTCGTCGAGTCGCACATCCAGGTCGGCATCGAGGCGCTGCGGCTGATCCGCCGCCACGGCAAGTCCGTGCGCCACCTGCGCTTCGACGAGTAACCCCGTCCCCGTGGAGCGGAGCCATGCTCCGCTCCACGGGCATGGCTCGGCTCTACTTCATGTATCTGTCGCGCAGCTCGGTCTGGCGCGAGCGCATCGGCTGCGCCTTGCCGTCCAGCCACACCTGGTCCGGCAGGCTGGACAGTTCCAGCGGATCGCCGCTCCACAGCACCAGGTCGGCGCGGCGCCCGGCGGCGATGCTGCCGATCTGGTCGGCCACGCCCAATGCCTGCGCCGGGACGCTGGTCAGGCCGGCGAGGCCGTCGTCCCACGGCAGGCCGTTGGCGACCGCGTTGCCGGCAAGCTGGCGCACCTTGCGCGCGTTGTGCGAGGCATCGCCGGCCTGGGTGAAGCCGACCGCCACGCCCGCCGCGCGCAGCCGCGCCGCGTTCTCCATGCTTGCACCGATGCGATCGAAGTCGGCCGGCAGGTTCGCCAGCGGATCGACGAACACCGGCACCTTCGCAGCGGCCAGCGCGGAAGCGACTTCCCAGGCCTCGGCACCGCCGGCGATCGCCACCCGCACATGATGGCGTGCGCTCCAGCGCAGCAACTGTACGATGTCGGCGGCGCGGTCGACCTCGACCATCACCAGGCCCTTGCCGTCGAGGAACTTCGCCAGTGCGGCGCGCCCGGCAGGCGTCAGCAGCGAGTGCCGGGACTCCGGCGCGATGCGGCCGCGGGCTTCGTCGATCAGCTGGTCGAGCAGCATCCACTGCGCTGCGCGCGAGTTGCCGGTGAGGTCCGCGGTGCCGGCGCCCAGCGACACGAACAGCACCCGCGGCCCGATCGGGTCGATGCCGCCGTCCAGGCGCAGCACGCCGCCCTGGCCGCCGACGATCGAGCCGCCGCGCGCGCTGCCGGCATGCAGCAGGGTGAAGCCGATGCCCTCGACCCGCGCCACCGGCAACAGCACCGAGGCCGGGTTGTAGGCGAGGGTGACGTCGAACTCGGGTCGCACCACCATCTGCGGCTGCGCCCCGGCGCCCAGCGCCAGGGTCGCGTCCACGGTCGGCCGCTCGCCCGAGACTTCCTCGATGCCGATTCCGGTGATGCCGCCGAACAGCGCCGGCGTCAGCGCCCGCCCTCCGGCTTCGACCACCTGCACGCCGGGCGCCGACAGGCCGTTGCCGACCGCGGCGATGCGGCCGTTGCGCACCAGCACGTCGGCGTTGTGCAGCGTTCCCGCGGCAGTCGCGGTGTGCACGGTGGCGTCGTGGATCAGCAGGTCCTGGGCCGTGGAAGTGCCGGCGAAAGCCAGCAGGCCCGCCGTGGCGATCGCGCCCGCGATCAGCGTGGCGAAGCGGTTCATCGTGCACCCCCGAAGGTCGATTGCCCGAGCATGAAGTCGGACTTGTGCTGGTGCGCCGGATCATGGCGGTCGTACACGCGCGCGCCGTCGACATACACCTGCTCGGCCTGCGCGTAGACGCTGAAGGGATTGCCGTTCCACAGCACCACGTCGGCCATCTTGCCCGCCTCCAGGGTGCCGGTCCGGTCGAGGATGCCCATCGCCTTGGCCGGGTTGTGCGTCAGCCACAGGATGGCGCGCTCGGGCGCGATGTCGATCCCGGCCTTGTGCGCGTGCGCCATCACCTTGGCGGCTTCCTGGTTGAGGCGCTGGATGCCCTCCTCCGAATCCGAGTGCACGATCGCGCAGCTGTTGGCGGGACGGTCGACCAGCGCGATGTTCTCCTGGATGCCGTCGAAGGCCTCCATCTTGAAGCCCCACCAGTCGGCCCACAGCGCTGCGCACACGCCTTCTGCAGCGAGCCGGTCGGCGATCTTGTAGGCCTCCACGCCGTGGTGGAACGCGGAGATGTGGAAGCCGAACTCCTTGGCGAGGTCCAGCATCGTGGTCATCTCGTCGGCGCGGTAGCAATGGATGTGGACGAGGATGTCGCCCTCGATCGCGCCGGCCAGGGTGTCGAGCTCGAGGTCGCGCTTGCCGTCGTCGTCCTTCTTCTTCGCGTCCTTCTCGTGCTTCCTGATGTAGTCGGCGGCGTCGATGAAGGCGGCGCGGTAACCGGCGACGTTGCCCATGCGCGTGGAGGGTCCGCCCTTCTCGCCGTACACGCGTTTCGGATTCTCGCCGCAGGCCATCTTCAGGCCCCAGGGCGCCCCCGGGAACTTCATCGCCTGGTAGCTCGTGGCGGGCACGTTCTTCAAGGTCACGCCGCGGCCGCCGATGAGGTTGGCCGATCCCGGCAGCACCTGCAGCGAGGTGATGCCGCCCGCGCGCGCGGCATCGAAGCCCGGATCCTGCGGCCACACCGAATGTTCGGCCCACACGTTCGCCGTCACCGGCGAGGTCGCCTCGTTGCCGTCCGACAGCGCGCGCATGCCGGGGCTGGGGTAGACGCCCAGGTGCGAGTGCACGTCGATGATGCCCGGCGTCACCCACTTGCCGTGGCCGTCGACCCGGACCGCATCGGCCGCGTCCAGCCCGCGGCCGACCGCGACGATGCGCCCGTCGCGCATCAGCACGTCGGCGTCGTCGATGCGTTCGCCGGTGCCGGTCAGCACCGTGGCGCCGGCGATCAGCACCGGCTGCGAGGCGATCGCCTGGTAGGTGCTCGGGTACGGATCGTCGACGAAGCTCGAGGCCTTGGCGTCGGTGCTGCCGTCCGGCGACGTGCCGCGGGTGGCGGCCGTACTGGCGCAGCCGGCGAGCAAAGGCGCGCCCAGTAGAGCCGCCGCGAGCGCGGCAGCGAATGGCTTGTGCATGAGAGTCTCCCCGTGGAGTCCCAAACTTAGCTCGCCCCGCACGCTCTGCCAACCATGACCTTGGTCATGGGCGGTCAGTCCGGCACGTGGATGCTGGCCTTGATGTGCTTGAGGTGGGCGACGATGGTGAAAGTCATCACCACCAGCAGCGACCACGAACTCCACTTGCCCACGTGCACCGTCGACCAGGCGCCGAGCTGGTCCGGATAGCGCCAGATGCCGAAGAAGGTGCCGAAGTTCTCGGCCAGCCAGATGAAGAAGCCGATCAGCACGAAGGCCAGCAGCATCGGCATGCGCCGGTCGCGGTCCAGCGGGCGGAACACCACGGTGGTGCGCGCGTACACGCCCAGCGCGCAGGCGGCGATGTACCAGCGGTAGTCGCCGAGCCAGTGGTGGGTGAAGAAGTTGGCGTAGATGGCGATTGCGACCAGGGTGGCCAGCCAGTAGGGCGGATGGTGGCGGATGCGCACGTCCAGCAATCGCCAGGCCTGGATGATGTAGCTGCCCACCGCCGCGTACATGAAGCCGGAGAACAACGGCACGCCGAACAGCTTGGTGTAGGCGAAATCCGGGTAGGACCAGGATCCGATCGCCGGCGAGGTCTTGAATACTTCCAGCGCGAAGCCGACGGCATGGAACAGGCTGATCGCCTTCAGTTCGTCCAGCGTCTCCAGCTTCGTCGCCACCATCCATGCCTGGATCGCCAGGGCGATGACCAGCAGCACGTCGTAGCGCGGCAGGCCGGCCACGCCGGTGCGCGGCACCAGGAAGATCGCGGCGAAGAACAGCCCCGCGAACAGGCAGGCGCGCGCTTCCTTGGCGGTGAAGTACGCCAGTTCCAGCAGGCCGCGCGGCAACCGCGCCAGCGCCGGGTACGGAACCGGGTTGGCGAGTGCGGCGTCGATCGCGTCAAGGCGCATGGCGAAATAGTAACCTGACCCCCTGCTTTCACTCCCGGATTCTTCCAGAGAGGTCGATGACGATGGCGAAGACCACCGCGCAGGCAGTCGTTGCGTTCTGGCGCGAGGCCGGGCTGGGCAAGTGGTTCGGGGGCGGCGCGGCCTTCGACGCGCAGTGCCGGGAAGGTTTCGGCGAGGCGCACATGGCGGCGTCGCGGCGCGAGCTCGACGGCTGGGCCGCCGATGCCGAGGGCGCGCTGGCGCTGGTGCTGCTGCTGGACCAGATCCCGCGCAACGTCTACCGCGGCTGTGCGCATGCCTATGCCACCGACGGACTGGCGCGGCATTTCGCCGATCGCGCGATCGAAGCCGGCCACGATGCCGCTTTCGAACCGGCGTTGCGCGCGTTCTTCTACCTGCCGCTCGAGCACTCCGAGGTCCTGGCCGACCAGGCGCGCTCGGTGGCGCTGTTCCAGGCGCTGGGCGACGACACCTATGCGCCCTACGCCATCGCCCATCGGGACGTCGTCGCGCGCTTCGGCCGCTTCCCGCACCGCAACGCCGCGCTCGGGCGCGTCAATACGCCCGAAGAACAAGCCTGGCTCGACGCCGGCAACGGCTGGTGATCAACCTCAATACTTCGGAATCTGCGGATCCGCATCCGCCCAGGCGTCGATCCCGCCGGTGACGTTGTAGACCTCGCGGAACCCCAACTGCCGGAAGTGCTCGGCCGCCTGCGCGCTGCGCCCGCCGTGGTGGCAGAGAAACGCGATCGGCGTGTCCTTCGCCAGCGCCTCCAGTCCGGCGCTGCCCTCGTCGAGGGTCTCGAAGCCGCCCTTCAGCTGCGCGATCGCGCGCTCGGCCGGCGGACGCACGTCGACCAGGGTCAGCGCGCCGGCGGCGAGCTTGCCCGAGGCTTCCAGCGGCGACAGTTCGCGCACCTTCGGCGGCGCGTTCGGGTTCTCGATCACCAGGCCGCGGCCGCGGTCATCGTCGACCCAGTCGATCGACAGGCCCTCGGCGCGACGCGCGGAGGCGAGGTCGAACTGCACGCGGATGCCGGCGACTTCGGTCGCGATCGCATTCGCGGCGACCGGTTCGGCCTGCAGCTGCGCGTTGAACCGCGGATCGACCGAGATCTTGAGCGCGTAACCGTCGCCGGCGTCGGCCACGGCCTGGCGCAGCATGTCGGCCGCAGCAGGTGCGATCGTGATCGACGGGGGCGTGCGGTCCGGCGGCGGCAGACCGAGCGCGGCCTGCAGTTCGCCGGAGCCGGCCATCTGCTCGATGATGTCGCTGCCGCCGACGAGTTCGCCATCGATGTACAGCTGCGGAATCGTCGGCCAGTCGCCGTAGACCTTGATGCCGTCGCGGATCTCCGGATCCGACAGCACATCGACGTGGGCATAGTCGTCCAGCCCGATCGAGGCCAGTGCCCCGACGGCCTTGGCCGAGAACCCGCATTGCGGCGCGCGCGGCTCGCCCTTCATGAACAGCACCACCTGGTTGGCGGCAAGCAGCGCATCGATGCGCGCGCGCAGGGCGGGGTCGAGCGATACCGGCGACATGGCGAACTTCCGGAACAGGGGGAAGCGCATTCTACGCCGCCGTCGTGCATGATTCCGGTGCATGCACCCGGCCACCCCCCTGCACCGCCTGCCGCGCCACCCGCACGCCTGGGGCTGGGCGCTGCTGCTGTCGCAGGCGCTGGTGGCGTTGGCGTGGTGGTGGCTGGGCTGGCGCGTCGGCCTGCCGTTGCTGCTGGGTTCGCACCTGGTGTTCGTGTGGGGCACGCTGCGGCCGCGCTCGGTGCTGTTCGGGCCGGTGCTGGCGCGGTTGCCGGTGCGCGAATCGCTGGCGTGGATCACGGTCGACGACGGCCCGTCCGCGGATACCGCGGCGATGCTCGATCTGCTCGACATGAATGGCGCAAGGGCGACCTTCTTCGTGGTCGCCGCGCGCGCGCAGGCGCGGCCGGACCTGGTGCGCGAAATCGTCCGCCGCGGCCATGGCCTCGGCAACCACAGCGCCAGCCATCCGTCGGCGTGGTTCTGGGCGCTGGGACCGCGGCGCATGGCGCGCGAGATCGAAGGCGCGCAGGCCACGCTGCGCGACCTCACGGGCGTGGCGCCGCGCTGGTTCCGTGCGGTGGTCGGCATGGCCAATCCGTTCGTGGCCGCGTCGCTGGCGCGAATGGGACTGGCGCGGGTGGCCTGGAGCGCGCGCGGCTTCGACACAGTGACCGCCGACCCGGCGAAAGTGGTGGCGCGGATCGAGCGCGACCTCGCCCCCGGCGCGATCGTCCTGATGCACGAAGGCGCCGCGCACGGCCGCAGCGTGGAAGCGATGGCGCTGTTGTTGCAGCGGTTGCAGGCGCGCGGCTATCGCACCGTATTGCCCGAAGACCTGCCCCTGTAGAGCCGAGCATGGCTCGGCTCTACAACGGTTTCGTGGCCACCACGCGCCAATTGTTGAACGGCGTCCTGCCGTACAGCGGGGTGAATTCGCAGGCCAGGCCGGCGGCTTCGAAACGCGCGCCCAGTGCTCCGGCCTCCGGATAGCGCTGCGGCCCGGCGTTCATCCAGCGCAGCGTGCGCGACAGGGTGTCGATGCGGCGGGTGGTGCGCGCCCGCGCGCTGCCGTCGTCGAGGCCGGTGCGCAGCACCAGCCGCGCGCCGGGCACCAGCATCGCGACCGCGGCGTCGAGGATCGCGTCCTGCGCCCGCGGCGACACGAACTGCAGCACGTCGAGGATGGCGACGCTGCCGCGATGTGCGGGCATCGTCGTGGCGAGGTCGATGTGTTCGAAGGCGACATCGTGCAGGACTGCATTCGCGGCCGCGCGCACGGCCTGCGCCACCTTGCGCGCGTCGATGTCCACGCCGCGATACGGAAGTCCGAGCCCGGCGTCGCGCAAGGCATGCGCGAGCAGGCCGATGCCGCAGCCCAGGTCCAGCAACGGCGCCTCGCTGCCGCGCAGCGCGTCGACGATGCCCGGATACAGCGGATCGCTGCGCAACTTGGTGCGCGCATAGAAATAGTGGACGCGGCTGCCGTACCAGTGCGCCGGCAGGAAGGCGCGTGCAATCCGTTGCGATGCCAGGGCATCGAGCGCGCGGGCCGTGCTCATGTGCCGGCCAGCAACCGGCGCGCGACCGGCAACGCCCGTGCGGCCCACAGCGCATGCATCGCCGCCGACGGGTGCAGCCCATCATCGGCGAGCATCGCAGGCTCGGCACCGAGGTCGCGCGAGACCGGGGCGATGTCGACGAACGCAACGTCATGCGTCGCGCAGACCCCGCGCGCGGCGGCATTGAACGCATCGAGCTCGCGCGAAACCTGCGCCAGGTCGCGGCCGCAACCGGCACCGAAGCGGGTCGCGCCCCAGTCCGGGATCGACAGCACCAGCACCCGTCCGGTGCGCCCGCCGGCAAACGCGATCGCGCGCAACAGCAGCGCAGTGAACTCGTCGCGATAGTTGTCGAGGTCGCGCCCGCGGTACTGGTTGTTGACGCCGATCAGCAGCGACACGAAGTCCCACTCGCCCAAGGCCCCGGCCGCATCGATCGCCCCGGAAAGCTCGTCGGTGGTCCAGCCCGTGGTGGCGATGATCCGCGGATCCTCCAGCGCAATCCCCTCCGCCCGCAGCGCCCGCGCCAGCAACACCGGCCACCGCCCGTCCCCGGCGACGCCCTCGCCAACCGTATAGCTGTCCCCTAGCGCCAGGTACCGCAAGCCCATCGCGCACTCCTGAAAAAAGCTTTTGCCACAGATAAAAATCTGATCACATCTGATCAACACGGATAAAGCTTTCCATTCAAAAAGCTTACCTGCTCTTATCCGTGTTCATCAGATTTGATCCGTGGCAAAAATGCTCTTACGCGACCGCAGCCGAAGGCGCGGCGGCGCGGCGGGCGAGGACGCGGTCGATGCGGGCGAAGACTTCGCGCAGGACGCCGGCTTCGGGCAGCAGGGTGACGCGGAAGTGGTTGCGGTACGGCACGTTGAAGCTGGAGCCGGGGACGATCAGCACGTCTTCCTCTTCCATCAGCTGCAGCGCGAAGGCGTGGTCGTCGAAGCCGCGCGCGGCGTCGCCGGTCACGGCGGGGAAGCCGTACAGCGCCCCCTGCGGCGCCACCAGGTCCAGGTGCTCGCTCGCCGCGCAGACCTCGATCAAGGCGCGGCGTGTCTCATGCAGGCGGCCGCCGTGCGCGGTGAGCGCGCTGATCGTGTCCTCGCCGTGCAGCGCCTGCTCGATCGCGAACTGCCCGGGCACGTTGGCGCACAGGCGCAGCGCGCCGAGCAGGTCCATCGCGTGGTGGAAGTCGCCGCTGGCCATCGGGTCGCCGCTGAGCACCGCCCAGCCCACGCGCCAGCCGCAGGCGCGGTGCACCTTGGACAGGCCGCCGAACGACAGGCAGGGCAGGTCGTCGGCGAGCGGCGCCAAGGGCTCGAACTTCGCACCGTCGTACAGGATGCCGTCGTAGATTTCGTCGGCCATCAGCAGCAGCCGGTGCCGGGCCGCGATCGCGACGATGCGCTCGAGCAGCGCGCGCGGATACGCCGCACCGGTCGGGTTGTTGGGATTGATCAGCACGATCGCGCGCGTGCGCGGCGTCACCAGCGCGGCGATCTCGTCGGGATCCGGCAGAAAGCCGTTGCCGGGATCGCAGCGGTAGTACACCGGGCGGCCGTCGTTGAGGATGGTCGCGGCGCTCCACAGCGGATAGTCGGGCGAGGGCAGCAGCACTTCGTCGCCGGGGTTGAGCAGGGCGCGCAGCGACAGGTCGATCAGCTCGCTGACGCCGTTGCCGATGAACACGCGCTCAGGGGAAGCATTGGGCGTGCCGCGCTGCCGGTGGTCGCGTGCTCGATAGAAGCTGGCGATCGACTCGCGCGCGGCCGGCAGGCCCTGCTGGTGGGTATAGGGATCGGTACCGGCGATGTGGTCGGCGATCGCGCGCTGCAGGTGCTCCGGGGCGCGGAATCCGAACGCGCCGGGGTTGCCGATGTTGAGCTTGATCAGGCTGCGGCCTTCGGCTTCCAGCTCGCGGGCGCGGCGGGCGAGTTCCCCGCGGATCTCGTAACGGACTTCGGACAGGCGTTCGCGGGTCTTGAGGCTGGACACGGGCTTCCATGCAGGACGGCGGGCGGGGACCGCCAGCCTAGCGAAAAAAACCGGCAATATGCCGGTCATGACTTCACTGCGCGCCATCGGCTGGCCTTTCCCCGCCGCCGTCACCGACCCGGACTGGGCTGCTTGCATGGCGGTCCACCCGGAGGCGCATCCCGCGCGGGTGATGGAGCAGCACCGCAGCGGTTACCTGGTCGCCGAGGCGCCGGGCGAGGCAATCTCGGTGGAATCGTTGCCTGAATGGCAGCGCCCGTCCGGCTATCGCAAGGGCCAGGCGGCGCCCGAGGATCGCGCCGCGGTCGGCGACTGGGTGCTGGTGCAGGCCGGCAAGGGCGTGCCTGGCAAGATCGTGGCCCTGCTGCCGCGGCATTCGGCGATCAAGCGCGGTGCCGCCGGCGAGCACTACAAGCAGCAGCTGATCGCCGCCAACATCGACACCGTGTTCGTGGTCTGCGGCCTGGACGCCGACTTCAACCCGCGCCGGATCGAGCGCTACCTGCTGCTGGTGCAGGGCAGCGGTGCCGGTGCGGTGGTGGTGCTGACCAAGGCCGACAAGGCGCTCGCGGAAGATCCCGACGCGGTCGCCGTGGCGCTGAAGGCGCTGGCCGAGACGGCCGCGCAAGGCGCCGCCGTGGTCGCGGTCAATGCCAAGGACCCAGCAACGCTCGAAGTGCTGGCACCCTGGCTGCAACCCGGGCGCAGCATCGTGCTGGTCGGTTCGTCGGGCGCCGGCAAGTCCACCCTCACCAACACCCTGCTCGGCAGCGAGCGGATGAAGACCGCCGAGGTGCGCGAAAGCGACGCGCGCGGTCGCCACACCACCACCCACCGCGCGCTGGTGCCGCTGCCGTCGGGCGCGTGCCTGATCGACACGCCGGGCATGCGCGAGCTGAAGCCGACCGGCGAGGAAGACGTCGCCGAGAACTTCACCGACATCGAAGCGCTGGCCGAGCAGTGCAAGTTCCGCGACTGCCGCCACGAACGCGAACCCGGCTGCGCCGTGCGCGCCGCGATCGAGGCCGGCACCCTCGACGCCGCGCGCTACGCCAACTACGTCAAGCTGCGCGACGAAGTCGCCGGCGCCGCCACCAAGCTCGCCACCCGCATGGCCCAGAAGAATGGCCGCCGCTGACGTAGCCCACCACGCGGCGCTGGATGCGCGGATGGTACGGGCGGTACGCGGGATCAGGTTGTTGGGAATGGTGAGCTGGCCGGTGTCGGTGCAGCAGGCGTTCCTGGGGCAGTGGCGTGCGGGGAACGCGGCGCTGCCGCGGCATGAATATCCGAAGCACGATTTCTCCGGCACGCGGCGCGAGCTGGATGCGATTGCCGGCGCCGTCGACCCGCAGCATCCGCTGGGGCGCTACTTGCTGGAGTCCGCGCAGGCCTGGGGCATCGCCGCCGAACTGCTGGAATCGCTGGGCACGCCCGAGGTCGGCGTGCATTCGCAGCGCCTGTTCGGGCGGCCCGACGAACCGCTGCCGGGCAACGGCCCGACCACGCGCGAAGCGGCGCGCCACTTCATCGACATTGCCGGCGAACTCGATCGCGAACTGCTCGCGCCGGAGGAACAGGTGGCGATCTCGGCGACCGCGCTGCGGTTGCAGCTGCAGTCCGACCTCGACGATTTCTTCGACCAGCGCGTGATAGAGGTGGTGCTCGATCCGGAGTTGATCTCCAAGGCCGCGGCCGGCGCCACCCGCATCCGTCTTCGCGCCGGTGCCGCCTTCAGCGACTACGATCGCCACCAGCTGCTGCAGCACGAGGCGTTCGTGCACTCGCTGACCGCCCTCAACGGCCGCGAGCAGCCGGTGCTGCAGAGCCTGGCGCTGTCCTCGCCGCGCACCACCGCCACCCAGGAAGGCCTGGCCACGCTGGCCGAGCAGATCACCGGCGCGATCGACATCGAGCGCATGAAGCGGGTGTCGCTGCGGATCGAAGCGGTGGCGATGGCGATGGAGGGCGCGGACTTCGTGCAGGTGTTCCGCTATTTCCTCGCCGCCGGACAGGACGAGATCGAGAGTTTCTCCTCGGCGCAGCGCGTGTTCCGCGGCGTGCCGGTGACCGGCGGCGCCGCTTTCACCAAGGACACGGTGTACCTGCGCGGGCTGATCGGCGTGCACACGTTTTTCCGCTGGGCGCTGAAGCAGCGCAAGTTGCGGCTGTGCCGGCAGTTGTTCGCCGGCAAGATGACGCTGGGCGACGCGGTGCGGTTCGAGCCGCTGTTCACTGCCGGCGCCGGTGCCGAACCGGTGCTGGTGCCGCCGCGCTGGCTGCCGCGCTGGCTGTCGCGGGCCAACGGGCTGGCCGGCATGCTGGCGTTTTCGCTGTTCGCCAACCGGATCCGGCTGGACGCGGTGGCCGAGGCGCCGATGCTGTCGCTGGACTGACGCTACGACTAGAATCGAATGTCCCGCAACGGCAAAAAGAGCCGAGATGTCCACCGAAACGCTTCCCCCTGATCCCGCCTCCCTTGCCGGCACCCCCGAGAGCCCGGCCAACGCGAGCGAGAACCTGCAGCGGGCGGCGCTCGACTACCACCGTTTCCCGCCGCACGGGAAGATCAAGGTGGTCGCGACCAAGCCGATGGTCACCCAGCGCGACCTCGCCCTGGCGTATTCGCCGGGCGTCGCCTACGCCTGCGAGGCGATCGTCGCCAACCCGGATGCCGCCAGCCAGCTCACCGCGCGCGCCAACCTGGTGGCGGTGATCACCAACGGCACCGCCGTGCTCGGCCTGGGCGACATCGGCCCGCTCGCCGGCAAGCCGGTGATGGAAGGCAAGGGCATCCTGTTCCAGAAGTTCGCCGGCGTCGACGTGTTCGACATCGAACTGGACGAGCGCGATCCCGACAAGCTGGTCGAGATCATCGCCGCGATGGAGCCGACCTTCGGCGGCATCAACCTCGAGGACATCAAGGCGCCGGAATGCTTCATCGTCGAGCGCAAGCTGCGCGAGCGGATG